>NZ_JBHSIS010000004.1:0-157083 GCF_042653545.1 Actinophytocola glycyrrhizae | reverse complement strand
ATCAAACTCTCCAACAATGCTTTGTATGAAGAGAAACAAATCCCAGCAATATATACCTAGCTCTATCAAAAGAGGCCAGGCACAAGCTCACTAGCATTTTGAATCGGCACACTGTTGAGTTCTCAAACAACACACGCTCAGCCATTCTATGCCGCGCTTGCGACACAGTCTGACAGACGTCAGTTGGTTTACTGCGTTTGGGGTGCTGGAGCGCCAATCCCTACTTGGGAGACCTTAGACGGTCCCGCTTGGGAGGCTTACCGCTCTAGCAGTGCCGCTACATGCTATCCGGTCCGATTCGCGGTGTCAACCCGCTTGGCCCGTTCGCATCCAGCCACTGAACTGTATCAGGGGCCGGAGTTTCGCGTCGGAGGGGGGTCAGGGCTTGCTGGTTCCTGTCCGGTCCGCCGCTCTGTGCGACGAGGAGAAAGTTACAGAGCCCGCGGTGCACAAGTCAAATCGCCTGGTCAGAGGCTTGCGCTCACAACAGCGGAAGCAAAGTCCGCAGCTCATAGGGGGTGACCGACCGGCGGTAGGCGTCCCACTCGTTGCGCTTGTTCCGAAGAAAAAAATCAAAGACGTGTTCGCCGAGGGTTTCGGCCAGGAGTTCGGACCCCTCCATCTCGGCGAGGGCCTCCCCCAGGTTCTGCGGGAGGTTGCCGTAGCCGGCGGCCCTGCGCTCGGCCTCGGTCAGCGACCACACGTCGTCCTCGGCCTCCGGCGGCAGCTCGTAGCCCTCCTCGACGCCCTTCAGCCCGGCGGCGAGGATCACCGCGTACGCCAGGTACGGGTTGCACGCCGAGTCGAGGCTGCGGATCTCCACCCGCCGCGACGACGCCTTGCCCGGTGAGTACATGGGCACCCTGACCAGGGCGGACCTGTTCGCATGGCCCCAGCAGACGGCCGTGGGCGCCTCCCCGCCGACGATCAGGCGCTTGTAGGAGTTGACCCACTGGTTCGTGACCGCGGAGATCTCCCGCGCGTGCCTGAGCAGCCCGGCGACGAACGCCTTGCCGGTCTTCGAGAGCTCGTAGGGGTCCTCGCTGTCGTAGAAGGCGTTCTGGTCGCCCTCGAACAGGCTCACGTGCGTGTGCATGCCGGAGCCGGGCTGGTCGGTGAACGGCTTCGGCATGAACGAGGCGCTGACCTGCTGTGTCAGCGCGACCTCCTTGACCACGTACCGGAACGTCATCACGTTGTCGGCCATGGTCAGCGCGTCCGCATACCGCAGGTCGATCTCCTGCTGGCCGGGGGCTCCTTCGTGGTGCGAGAACTCGACTGATATGCCCATCGCCTCGAGCGTCTCGATCGCGTGCCGCCGGAAGTGGGTGGCGGTCGCGTGGCTCGCCTGGTCGAAGTAGCCGCCGTTGTCCGCGGGCACCGGCTCGCTCCCGTCCAGCGGGACCTCGCTGAGCAGGAAGAACTCGATCTCGGGGTGCACGTAGCACGTGAAGCCGGACTCGCTCGCCTTGGCGAGGGTCCTGCGCAGCACGTGCCGGGGGTCCGCCCAGGAGGGGGACCCGTCGGGCATGGAGATGTCGCAGAACATGCGCGCCGCGTAGTGGTGCCCTTGCGGGTCCTCCCACGGCAGCACCTGGAACGTCGCCGGATCGGGGCGCGCGACCATGTCGGACTCGTAGACCCGGGCGAAGCCCTCGATCGCCGAGCCGTCGAAGCCGATGCCGTCGGAGAACGCGCCCTCCAGCTCGGCGGGGGCCACCGCGACCGACTTCAGGAAGCCGAGGACGTCGGTGAACCACAGCCGCACGAAGCGGATGTCCCGCTCCTCGAGGGTGCGCAGGACGAACTCTTGCTGACGATCCATGTCGGCAGCCTAGGTAGATCGTGTTAACTGCGTGTTTCGGCGCCGAGGACAGCACGGATCGGGCGAATCGCGAGCGACAGCAGCGCCGCGACGACGCACAGGCCACCGGCGAAGAACCACGCCATGTCGTAGCTGCCCTGTGTGTCGCGGATCGCGCCTGCGCCGAGCGCGGCGACGGCGGCGCCGACCTGGTGGGAGGCGAAGACCCAGCCGAAGACCACCGGCCCCGACAGGCCGAAACGGTTCCGGCACAGCGCCACGGTCGGTGGCACCGTGGCGATCCAGTCCAGTCCGTAGAAGATGATGAACACCCACATCGACGGTTCCGTCCCGGGTGCGAACAGCGACGGCAGGATCATCAGCGACAGGCCGCGCAGTGTGTAGTAGGCGCCGAGGAGCAGTCGCGGATCCACCCGGTCGGTGAGCCAGCCGGACAGGATGGTGCCCGCGATGTCGAAGATGCCGATCAGTGCGAGCAGGGACGCCGCGGTGGTGTGCGGCATGCCGTGGTCGTGTGCCGCGGCCACGAAGTGGGTGCCGACCAGGCCGTTCGTGGAGGCGCCGCAGATCGCGAAGCCGCCTGCGAGCAGCCAGAACGTCCTGGTGCGGGCGGCGTCGGTGAGTGCGCGGATGGCGCGGCCGAAGCTGCTCCCGGTGACCGGGCCGGCGGTGGTCACCTCTTCGGGTGTCGCTCCGTAGGCGGTCGTGCCGACGTCGCTTGGGTGATCGCGGAGCAGGGCCAGGACCAGCGGCACGACGGCCAGTGCGGCGGCCGCGACGACGAGGGCGGGGACGCGCCAGCCGTGTGCGGTGGCCAGGACGGCGACGAGCGGGAGGAACACCAGCTGGCCGGTGGCGCCCGCGGCGGTGAGGATGCCGCTGACCAGGCCGCGGTGCCGGACGAACCAGCGGCCGGTGACGGTGGCGACGAAGGCCATGGACATGGAGCCGGTGCCGACGCCGACCAGCACGCCCCAGCAGAGGAGGAGCTGCCAGCTCGCGGTCATGAAGACGGTGAGCCCGCTGCCCGCGGCGACCAGGACCAGTGCGCCCGCCACCACGCGGCGCATGCCGAGGCGGTCCATGAGGGCGGCGGCGAACGGCGAGATCAGGCCGAAGAGCACGAGGTTGATGGCGACCGCCGCCGAGATGGTGGCGCGTGACCAGCCGAACTCCTCGTGCAGCGGGTCGATGAGCACGCTGGGGACCGCGCGGAAGCCAGCCGCGCCGATGAGGGTCACGAAGGCGGCCGCGGCGACCAGCCACGCCCAGTGGATCCGGGGCCGCACCCGCCGCGCTCGCGGCTCGACTTGAGTCACGCCGGACAGCGTGCGGCACTTTCTCCCGGCCGACGAGTGGCCCGATCGCCAATATCTGAAAGAATCTGGCCATGGTCGTGCATCAGGTGGTCGTGCTGGCGCTGAACACGGTGATCGGCTACGACATGGCCATCCCGCCGCAGATCTTCGCCGAGGCGACCGGCAAGGACGGCGAGCGTCTCTACCGGGTGCGCATCTGCGGGCTCGACCGGTCACCGGTACGGGTGGCCTCGGGCTACACGATGGTGCCCGACCACGACGCTTCGATACTGGCCGAGGCGGACACGGTGATCGTCCCAGGCACCAAGGTCGAGGGGCCGCGCAGGCATGGCGTTCTTCCGCCCGAGATCGGGGAAGCGCTGGCCACGGTGCCCGCGCACGCACGGCTCATGTCGATCTGCACCGGCGCGTTCGTGCTCGGCGCGGCCGGGATCCTCGATCACCGGCCCGCGACCACGCACTGGGCGTACGCGGACGAGTTCCGCGAGCTGTACCCGAAGGTGGCACTCAACGAGAACGTGCTGTTCGTGGACGACGGCGACGTGCTGACCTCCGCCGGGCTCGGTGCCGGCGTGGACCTGTGCCTGCACGTGGTGCGGCGCGACCACGGCAGCGAGGTGGCGAACCGGGCCGCGCGGTTCTGCGTGGTGCCGCCGTGGCGGGAGGGCGGGCAGTCGCAGTACATCGACCGGCACGTCCCGGAGCACGGCACCGACGGCACGGCGCCGACCAGGGCGTGGGCGCTGGGCAGGCTGCACGAACCGCTCGACCTGGCCGCGCTCGCCGGGCACGCGCGGATGAGCGTGCGCACCTTCTCCCGCCGGTTCCGGGCGGAGACGGGCATGTCGCCCGGCACCTGGCTGACCAGGCAGCGGGTCGAGCGCGCCCGCCACCTGCTGGAGACGACCGACCTGTCCGTCGACGGGATCGCCGAGCGGTCCGGCCTCGGCACCGGCGCCTCGCTGCGGCAGCACATGCGCACCGCGCTCGGTGTCTCTCCGCTTGCCTACCGGAAAACGTTCCGGGCGGGCTGAACATCTCTCAGCACCGCGGTCCTAGGATTCCCGCATGATGCGCCGGATCCTGCTCGTCACGCTAGCGCTCACCGCAGCGGTCGCCACGGCCTGTTCCTCCGACGACCCGCCCGCCGGCGACGGGAACCTGCCGGACGGCACGGAGTTGTTGCGGGACGCGGCGGCGTCCATGGCCGACGTCGGCAGCGCGCACTTCGCGCTCAAGGTGAACGGCGAGCTCCCCGAGCTTTCCGTGAAGAGCGCCGAGGGCGACCTGACCAGGGAGGGCGGGTCGGGTGGCGCGGCCAAGGGCACGGTCGCCATGGACCTGATGGGCAACCTGTTCGAGGGAGAGTTCGTCCTGGTCGACGACTCCCTGTACATCAAGGGCCCGACAGGCGACTACCAGGAGCTGCCCGCGTCGATGGTGCGGAGCCTGTACGACCCCGCCGCGATCCTCGATCCGGAGAGGGGCGTCGCGAACGTCATGGAGAACGTGACGGACGCGCGCACCGAGGGTTCCGAGGACGTGGCGGGGGTGTCCACCTACCGGGTGGTCGGACGGGTCACCAAGGACGTCGTGTCGTCGCTGGTGCCGGGGATCGACTCCGACGTCGACATCACCTTCTGGCTGCGGACCGACGACGGGCACCAGCCGGTGAAGGCGACCGTGAAGGTGGAGCAGGGTTCGGTCGACGTGGTGCTGTCGGACATCAACAAGCAGGTCGACATCACGGCGCCGCAGTGACGACAGAGGTCCGGGCACGCGGCCGCGCGGTCGCGATCGGGGCGGGCGGGCTCGCGGTACTGCTGGGTGCGCTGGACACGTACGTCGTGGTCAGCGTGCTGCGGCAGATCATCGAGGACATGCGGATCCCGCTGAACCGGCTGGAGCGGGTCACCCCGATCGTGACCGGTTACCTGCTGGGGTACGTGGCGGCGATGCCGTTGCTCGCGCAGGCGTCGGACCGGTTCGGGCGCAAGCTGCTGCTGCAGGTGTGCCTGCTGGGGTTCATCGCCGGGTCGGTGGTGACGGCGGCCGCCGGGGACACCACGGTGCTCGTCACCGGACGGGTGATCCAGGGCGTGGCCAGTGGCGCTCTGTTGCCGGTGACGATGGCGCTGGCGGCGGACCTGTGGGCGGCGCACCGGCGGTCGGCGGTGCTCGGCGCGGTCGGCGCCGCGCAGGAGCTGGGCAGTGTGCTCGGGCCGGTGTACGGGATCGCGCTCGCGGCGGTGGCCGGGTGGCGCGGGGTGTTCTGGGTGAACGTGCCGCTGGCGCTGGCCGCGATGGTGGCGGTGCAGTTCACGGTGCCGAGGCGGGACCGGACGGGTGACCGTCCGAAGGTGGATGTCGTGGGGGCGGGGCTGCTGGCGGTCGTGCTCGGGTTGCTGGTGACCGGGCTGTACAACCCGGACCCGCGCGACCAGGTGCTGCCGTCGTGGGGGCCGCCGCTGCTGGTGGCCGCCGCGGTGGCCTTCGTGGCGTTCCTGGTGTGGGAGACGCGGGCGCGGACACGGCTGATCGACACCTCCGGGGTGGCGCTGCGGCCGTTCCTCGCCGCACTCGGGGCGAGCCTCGCCGCGGGTGCCGCGTTGATGGTGACGCTGGTCAACGTGGACCTGTTCGGGCAGACACTGCTCGGGCTGGACGACAACGGGAGCGTGCTGCTGCTGGTGCGGTTCCTGGTGGCGCTGCCGGTCGGCGCGCTGGTCGGCGGGTGGATGGCGGGCCGGTTCGGTGACCGGTTGCCCGCGTCCGCCGGGTTGCTGATCGCCGCGGCCGGGTTCTGGCTGGTTTCCCTGTGGCCGGTGGACGTGCTGTCGTCGCCGCATGACCTGGGTCTCGTGGACCTGCCACGGCTCGACACCGATCTGGTGATCACCGGATTCGGGCTCGGCCTGGTGATCGCGCCGCTGTCCGCTGCCGCGTTGCGGGTGGTGCCGTCGGCGCAGCACGGGGTGGCGGCCGCGGGCGTGGTCGTGGCGCGGATGACGGGGATGCTGGTCGGGGTGGCCGCGCTGGCCGCGCTCGGACTGCACCGGTTCCACTCGCTGACCGCGTCGCTGGACACGCCGCTGCCGTTCGGGAAACCGGAGGCGCAGTTCGACCGGGAGATGGCCGCCTACCGGGCGGCGGTGAACGACGCGCTGCTGACGCAGTACAGCGAGACGTTCGCGATCACCGCGGTGGTGTGTGTGGCCGGGGCGGCGCTCGCGCTGCTGGTCGGCGGGCGGCGCACCGAGGCTGGTCCGCCTCCCCGCATTTGAACGTGTTGGTCCCGACCCATCAACCACCTGTGACCGCAGGTGGTTGATGGCTGAGTGCCGTCACGTTCCCCTGAGGTAACTGCTGACCAGGCATGGCCTCAGCACAAAGATCCACGGGACAGGTTCTGATCAGGTCGCTTTCTTCAGCGCCCACGCGGGCAGCTGCCGCAGGACCGGCCCCAGCACGCGCCACGGCCACGGCGGGATGACCGCCCGTCTCGGTTCGCGTTCGATGGCGGCGACCATCGCGCGGACCGCGGGGACGGTGTCCGCGATCAGCCTGCCGGGTTCCGGGTTCATGTCCGAACGGATGTAGCCGGGCAGGATCGTCGTCACCCTGATCGGGGTGCCGGTCACGTCCACCCGGATGCCCTCGGCGAGCGACGAGACCGCCGCCTTGCTCGCCGCGTACGCGGTCACCGAGCCGGGCAGGCCGCGCAGCGCGGCCATCGACGACACGACCACCAGGTGCCCGGAGTTCTGGCGCCGGAAGATCTCCATCGCGGCCTCGCACTGCGCGAGCGCGCCGAGCAGGTTGGTCTCGACCGTCTCGCGGTTCTGGCGGTGGCCACCGGTGCCGATCGGGCGGCCCTTGCCGATGCCCGCGTTCACGATCACCCGGTCGAGCCTGCCCAGTTCGTCCGCGAACTCACCGAACACCCGGAACACGGCGTCCGCGTCGGTCACGTCCAGTTCCTTGACCAGCACGCGGCCGGGCAGCCCGGCCCGCAGGTCCTCCAGTGCGGGCAGACGCCGTGCGCACAGCGCCAGCGACCGGCCCTCCGACGCGAACTGCCGCGCCAGTTCGGCGCCGATGCCCGCGCTCGCGCCGGTGATCAGGATGTGCTGTCTCAAGGGCTGCACCGCGTGCCTTCCGCCGGGAGTTCCAGATCGGTCAGGTACTTCACGCCAGCGCCGTCGACGCATTCGTTGTCCTGCAGGAACACCGTGTGCTGGGTCGCCTCGTAGGTCAGCAGGACACCGCCGAGGCCCTCGGCGAGGGCCCCACCGGCCTCGTACGGGGTGGCCGGGTCGCCCGTCGTGGAGATGACCAGCACCGCGGGCAGGCCGGGCACGTCCGGCACGTGCGGCTCGCCGGTGTTGGGCACCGGCCAGTACGCGCACGCGTCCAGCACCGCGGTCGGCGGGTTGCCGTCGTCGAGGAACGGCGCCGCCTCCTTGTACTCGCGGTTGACCGCGAGGGCCTCGTCCGGGTCGGTCACGCGTGGGTCGTCGACGCAGCGGACGGCCGTGAACACGTCCTGAGTGGTCGAGTACGTCCCGTCGGGGTCGCGCTCCAGGTACAGGTCCGCGAGCGACATGAGCGTCGCGCCCTCGTTCTGCTTCAGCTCGTTCAGGCCGGAGTTCAGGTGCTCCCACAGCTGCTCGGAGTACAGCGCCTGCACGACACCGGTGGTGGCGTCCTCGTAGGAGAGCCTTCGGCCGTCGCCCACCTCCGCCGGGTTCTCGCCGAGCGGGCGGACCAGGTCGTGGAACTGCTTCAGCGCCTGCCCCTTGTCCCTGCCGAGCGCGCAGTCGTCCTCGCCGGTGCACCACGCCACGAAGTCGTCGAACGCCTTCTGGAAGCCCGCGCCCTGCGCGACGACCTCCTCGACCGGGGTCTTCGACGGGTCGAGCGCGCCGTCGAGGACCATCGCCCGCACGTTGCCGGGGAACGTCTCCGCGTAGGTGCTTCCGATGCGGGTGCCGTACGAGTAGCCGAGGTAGGTGAGCTTCTCGTCGCCGAGCGCGGCGCGCAGGACGTCGATGTCCTTCACGACGTCGCGGGTGCCGAGGTTGGCGAGCATCGCGGTGCCGAACTCGGTGTTGGCCGCGCACTTCTGCGCGTACTCCTTGGCCTCCGCGTCCAGGTTGGCCACACCTTCGGGTGACACGTCGAGCTCGTCGTCGTCGGCGCGTTCCTCGTCGATCTCCTCGTCGGACAGGCACTCGACGGTCGGCTCGCTGGAGCCGACCCCGCGCGGGTCGAAGCCGACGAAGTCGAACCGGGCGGCGAGGGTGTCGTTGACGTCGGCCAGCGCCGCCGCGGTCGAAAGGCCCGCCGCGCCGGGGCCGCCCGGGTTGATGACCAGCGAACCGATCCGCTGGTCCCGGTCCGTCGCCGGCCTGCGGAGAACGCCCAGCTCGATGGTGTCGCCGTCGGGTTTCGTGTAGTCCAGCGGCACCGTGAGGTGGGTGCACTGGAGGCCGTCGGCGCGGAGTGCCTGCTCGTCGTAGTCCGTCCTGCCGTAGTCCGCGCAGCCCTCCCACGTCAGCGGCTGGCCGTAGAACTGTTCGAGCCCCGGCGGGACCGGCCCGGCCGGCTCGTTCTGCTCCTCGAACGGGAGCCGCGGACCGGCCTCGCCGTCGACGGAGGTCGTGCACGCCCCCGCGACCGATGCGAGCAGGATGGAAGCTGTCACGATGGCGTGCCGACGGGATGTCACGCCAGTGATCCTGCCATTCACGGTGTTACCGGTCGGAACTCACGGGCCGGGGTACACCGTTACCGTGCAGGGCAGTGCGTACGAACGAGCGAGGAGGTGAGCGTCGGTGGCGGCGTTCATGCGGCGCGTGAAGGCCGGCTTCAGCCGGTTCCTGGACCGGCCGGCCACCGTCGACATCTCCCGGTACGAGGGGCTGCTGACCTCGATCGAATGGCGGGAGAAGAAGGTCGGCGAGCTCTCCGACGAGGAGCTGACCGAGGCGGCGGCGAAGCTGCGCCGGGCAGGCGACGAGCCGGGGTTCGACGAGAAGGAACTGGTCGAGCTGTGTGCGATCGCCAGGGAGGCGGCCAGGCGCGCACTGGACGAGCGGCCCTACGACGTGCAGTTGCTCGGAGCGATGGAGCTGCTCGCGGGGCACGTCGTGCAGATGGCCACCGGTGAGGGCAAGACACTCGCCGGTGCGATCGCGGCCGCCGGGTACGCCTTGGCCGGCAAGGCCGTGCACGTCATGTCCGTCAACGACTACCTCGCCCAGCGCGACGCCGAGTGGATGACCCCGGTGTACCGGATGCTGGGGGTCTCCGTCGGCTGGGTCAGCCAGACCTCGTCGCAGGACGAGCGGCGGGCGGCGTACGCGGCCGACGTGACCTACGGGTCGGTCAGCGAGATCGGGTTCGACGTGCTGCGGGACCGGCTCGCCACCTCCGTGGACGACATGGTCGGCCGCGAACCCGACGTCGTGGTCGTCGACGAGGCCGACTCCGTGCTGATCGACGAGGCCAAGGTGCCGCTGGTGCTGGCCGGCTCGTCCGACGAGGGTCAGTCCGACCCCGAGGTGGCCCAGATCGTCCGCGCGCTCAAGCCGGGCCAGCACTACGAGAAGGACGAGGACGGCCGCAACGCCTGGCTCACCGGCCGGGGCGCGAAGGCCGTCGAGAAGGCGCTCGGTGGTGTCGACCTGTACTCCGGTGAGCACAGCGACCGGCTCGCCGCCGTGAACGCCGCGCTGCACGCGCACGCGCTGCTGGAGCGGGACGTGGACTACATCGTCCGCGACGGCAAGGTGCACCTGATCAACTCCTCGCGCGGCCGGATCGCGCTGCGGCAGCGGTGGCCCGACGGGCTGCAGGCCGCGGTCGAGGCCAAGGAGCGGCTGCGGCCGACCGAGAGCGGCGAGGTGCTGGACTCGATCAGCGTCCAGGGCCTGATCGGCCGCTACAGGACGGTGTGCGGCATGACCGGCACCGCGGTCGCGGTGTCCGAGCAGCTGCGCGAGTTCTACGAGCTGCGGGTCGCGGTCATCCCGCCGAACACGCCGTGTGTCCGGGAGGACGAGGACGACCGGCTGTACGACACGATCGAGAACAAGGAAGCGGCGATCGTCCGCGAGATCGCGGCCGTGCACAGGACGGGGCGGCCCATCCTCATCGGCACCCGCGACGTCGCCGAGTCGGAGCGGCTCGCGAAGCTGCTCGACGAGGCCGACGTGCCGTGCGTGGTGCTGAACGCGAAGAACGACGCGCAGGAGGCCGCGATCGTGGCCGAGGCCGGCGCGTACGACGCGGTCACCGTGTCCACGCAGATGGCGGGCCGTGGCACCGACATCCGGCTCGGTGGCAAGAAGATGAGCCACGACGCCGAGGAGCACGACAAGGTCGCCGCCCTTGGCGGGCTGCTGGTGATCGGCACCGGCCGCTACCCGTCGAGCCGCCTCGACGACCAGCTGCGCGGCCGGTCCGGGCGGCAGGGCGACCCCGGCGGGTCGGTCATGTTCGCGAGCCTGAGCGACGACCAGGTGATCCAGTACGCGCCGGACGCGACGGCGGGCGCCGAACCGGACGACGACGAGGACGAGGGCCGCCTCACCGACCCGACGACCAAGCGCTTCGTCGACCACGCGCAGAAGGTGGCCGAGGGCGTCCAGTTGGAGATCCACCGCAACACCTGGCGGTACACCCGGCTGATCGAGCACCAGCGCAGGGCGCTGCTCGAACACCGTGACGAGCTGCTGCGCACCGACCTCGCCGCGACGGAGCTGGCGGCGCTGTGCCCGGAACGGTGGGAGAAGCTGTCCGAGGAGCTGGACGAGAAGGTGCTCGAGGAGGCGGCACGGCAGATCACGCTGTACCACCTCGACCAGCGGTGGACCGAGCACCTGGCGTTCCTCGCGGACGTGCGGGAGACCATCCACCTGCGGGCGCTCGCCAAGGAGACGCCGATCGACGAGTTCCACCGGACCGCGATCCCCGAGTTCCGGAAGATGCCGGACGAGATCTCGGAGCGGGCGGTGGCGACCTTCGCCGAGATCGAGATCGGGCCGGACGGGGTGGACCTGGCCGAGAGCGGGCTGCGCAGGCCGTCGTCGACCTGGACGTACATGGTCCACGACAACCCGTTCGACACCGACGCCGAGCAGGCGCTGCAGCGGGTCCGCGCGATGGTCAAGAAGGTGCGAGGCGGGTCACGCCGCTGACTTTTCGCCTGATGGGCGAAAACGTGTCAGGATAGGGACATGCCACAGCTTCGGATCGCGCTCGCGCAGGTCAACGCCACCGTCGGGGACCTGGCGGGGAACGCGTCCCTGATCGCGGCGTGGACCGCGCGGGCCGCGGCGGACGGCGCGCACGTCGTGGTGTTCCCCGAGATGGTGCTGACCGGCTACCCCGTCGAGGACCTGGCGCTGCGGCAGTCGTTCGCGTCGGCGTCGCGGCAGGCGCTGACCGAACTGGCCGCGCGCCTGGACGCCGACGGGCACGGCTCCGTCGCCGCCGTGGTCAGCTACCTCGACCGCGACGACGTCGGTCCGCGCGACGCCGTCGCCGTGCTGTACGACGGGCGGGTCGCCGCCACCCAGTTCAAGCACCACCTGCCCAACTACGGGGTGTTCGACGAGCGGCGGCTGTTCAAGCCGGGCCACACGCTCGACATCGTGCGGCTGCACGGGCTCGAGATCGGCATGGTCATCTGCGAGGACATCTGGCAGGAGGGCGGGCCGATCGCAGCGCTGGGCGCCGCCGGGGTCGACCTGGTGGTGGCGCCGAACGCGTCCCCGTACGAGCGGCACAAGGACGACCAGCGGGAGCCCCTCGTCGCGCGGCGGGCCGCGGAGGCCGGCGCGCCGCTCGTGTACGTGAACCAGGTCGGCGGCCAGGACGACCTCGTGTTCGACGGCGACTCGATGGTGGTCTCCGAATCGGGTGAGCTACTGACGCGGCTGCCGCAGTTCGTCGAGCACCTGACCGTGATGGACCTCGACCTGCCGGGTGGCGCGCCCACCCTGGCCGGTGATCTCGCGGGCTTCGCGGTGCGGCGGGTGCCGCTGTCGGACGCGCCACTGGCGCCGTACCCGGCCCGGCCGCTGCCCGACGCGTTCGAGCCGCTGTCCGAGCTGGAGGAGATGTGGCGCGCGCTGACGCTCGGCCTGTGCGACTACGTGCGCAAGAACGGGTTCACCTCGGTGGTGCTCGGCCTCTCGGGCGGTATCGACTCCGCGGTCACCGCGGCGCTGGCCGTCGACGCGCTCGGGGCCTCGAACGTGTACGGCGTGTCGATGCCGTCGGTGTACTCGTCGGACCACTCGAAGTCCGACGCCGCCGACCTGGCCGAGCGGGTCGGGTGCCACTACCAGGAGCAGCCGATCGCGAACATGGTCGAGGTGTTCGTGAGCCAGCTGGCGCTGACCGGGCTCGCCGAGGAGAACGTGCAGGCCCGCTGCCGCGGTGTGACGCTGATGGCGCTGTCCAACCAGCACGGGCACCTCGTGCTCGCGACCGGCAACAAGACCGAGCTGGCGGTCGGCTACTCGACCATCTACGGCGACGCGGTCGGCGGGTTCGCGCCGATCAAGGACGTGCCGAAGACGCTCGTGTGGGAGCTGGCGCGCTGGCGCAACGAGGCCGCCGCCGCACGGGGTGAGACACCGCCCATCCCGGAGAACTCCATCACCAAGCCGCCGTCGGCCGAGCTGCGGCCTGGGCAGATGGACGCCGACTCGCTGCCGGACTACGACCTGCTCGACCGCGTGCTCGACGACTACATCGAGGGCGACCGCGGGTATTCGGACCTGGTCGCCGCCGGGTTCGCACCGGAGCTGATCGACAGGGTGCTGCGCATGGTGGACAGGGCCGAGTACAAGCGGCGCCAGTACCCGCCCGGCACGAAGATCACCTTCAAGGCGTTCGGCCGCGACCGGCGGCTGCCCATGACCAACGCGTGGCGCGAGGGCAAGTAGCCGGCAGCAGACCGGGTGCCCCGTGCGCCCGTGTGAAGCTCGTCGCACGCCGCTGTGCGACCGCCCGGTTGGTGTCAGGCTGGTTTGGTAAGCCATCCATGAACACCCGGGGACCCACACCACGTGGGCTTCGAGGGAAGGACGGTCGACAATGACGTCAGCATCGAACCCTGAGGTGGCCGCGCCGTACGGCACCGGCCCCAGCGCGCCTGCCAAGCCTGCGAAGCGCGTACGCGTCCACCACCTGCGGGAGATGAAGGAGCGCGGCGAGCCGTGGCCCATGCTCACCGCGTACGACATGTACACCGCCGAGCTGTTCGACGAGGCCGGGATCCCGGTCCTCCTGGTCGGTGACTCGGCTTCCAACAACGTCTACGGCTACGAGTCCTCGCTGCCGGTGACCGTCGACGAGATGGTTCCACTCGTACGTGCGGTCACCCGGTCGGTGAAACGGGCACTGGTCGTGGCGGATCTACCGTTCGGCTCGTACCAGCTGTCACCGGAACAGGCACTGGCGACATCGGTGCGGATGATGAAGGAAGGCCGCGCGCACGCGGTCAAGCTCGAGGGCGGGCGGGCGTTCGCGCCGCACGTCAAGGCCATCACCACGGCGGGTGTGCCGGTCATGGGGCACATCGGGTTCACGCCGCAGAGCGAGCACAACCTGGGCGGCTACCGCGTGCAGGGCCGCGGCGACGCGGCGGGTGACCTCCTCGAGGACGCCATCGCGTTGCAGGAGGCGGGTGCGTTCGCCGTCGTCATGGAGATGGTGCCCGCCGAGGCCGCGAAGCGGATCACCCACGAGCTCGCGATCCCGACCGTCGGCATCGGCGCGGGCCCGGACTGCGACGCGCAGGTGCTGGTGTGGCAGGACATGATGGGGCTGCGCAGCGGCAGGGCACCGCGGTTCGTGAAGCGGTACGCCGACCTGGCCGGAATCATGAAGGGCGCGGTGGAGCAGTTCGCGTCCGAGGTGCGGGGACGTGAGTTCCCGGCGCCGGAGCACGTGTTCCACTAGTCCGCCTCCCCGGGCTTCACGGTCAGCCACAAGATCCGACACCGGGATGCCCGCGACTTCCCGAAAGTCGCGGGCATTCCTTGTCGATCCGCGTCGCGCTCGTCCGACGCACGGGCATGAGCACCATCGCGATCAACATGTTCCTCACCCTCGACGGCGTCGCGCAGTCCCCGGGCGCACCGGACGAGGACCGCGCCTCCGGCTTCGAGCACGGCGGCTGGCAGGTCCCGCACTTCTCCAGGCAGCTCGGCGAGGAGATCGTCGGGCCGTGGCACGCGAACCCCGGCGCGCTGCTGCTCGGCCGCAAGACCTACGACATCTTCGCCGGGTACTGGCCGCACATCGGCCCTGACCACGACGACTACCCGATGGCGAAGATCTTCAACGAGACACCGAAGTACGTGGCGTCGCGCTCGCTGACGACGGCGGAATGGACCAACACGACGGTGCTCAGCGGTGACCTGGTCGCGGCCGTGACCGACCTGAAGGCCAGGGACCTCGGCGAGATCCAGGTGATCGGCAGCCTCGACCTCGCGCAGACGCTGATCCGGCACCGGCTCGTCGACGAGTTCCGGCTGACCGTGTTCCCGGTCGTGCTGGGCACCGGGAAGCGGCTGTTCGACGGCGCCGCGCCCACCGGGCTGGAGCTGGTGTCGGCCCAGCCCGTCGACAAGGGCGTCGTCGCCTGCGTGTACCGGCCGACGGGGGCGCCGGAGTACGGGACGTTCGGGGTGTGATCAGCCCCTGCCGTGGGGCTCGGTCCAGTCGGTGACCGGGCCCTTCGGCACGATCCGCGTCGGGTTGATGGCGTCGTGGGTGTAGTAGTAGTGGCGCTTGATGTGGTCGAAGTCGACCGTCTCGCCGAAACCGGGGGTCTGGAACAGGTCCCGCGCGTACGCCCACAGCACCGGCATCTCGGTCAGCTTGTTCCGGTTGCACTTGAAGTGGCCGTGGTAGACCGCGTCGAACCGGACCAGCGTGGTGAACAGGCGGATGTCGGCCTCGGTGAGCTGGTCGCCGACCAGGTAGCGCTGGTGTTCCAGCCGCGCCGACAGCCGGTCCAGCTCGGCGAACAGCGCGTCGTATGCCTCCTCGTACGCCTCCTGGCTGCCCGCGAACCCGCAGCGGTAGACGCCGTTGTTCACGTTGCGGAAGATCGGCTCGATGACCTCGTCGATCTCCGCGCGCAGGTGCTCCGGGTACAGGTCCGGGGCACCGGGTGCGTGGAACTCGCGCCACTGCGTCGACAGGTCCAGCGTGATCCGCGGATAGTCGTTGGTGACCACCCGGCCCGACTCGACCTCGACGATCGCCGGGACGGTGAACCGCCCGTCGAACTCCGGGTCGGCCCTGTGGTACGCCTCGGACAGGTACTCGATGCCCAGCACCGGGTCGCGGTCGCCCTCGTCGAGGGTGAACCGCCAGCCGCGCTCGTCCCGGACCGGGTCGACCACCGCGAGGGAGATCGCGTCGTCGAGACCGAGCAGGCCACGCACGATCAGCGCCCGGTGCGCCCACGGGCAGGCCAGGCACACCACCAGGCGGTACCGGCCCGGCTCCGCCTTCCAGCCCGACGAGCCGTCGGCCGTGATGCGGTCGGTGAACCGGTTCTTCTGCCGCACGAACTCGCCGCGGGCCGAGGTTTCCTTGCCGAACTGCACGGTTGCCATGCCACCGAATCTAGGCTGCACGCATGCACTTGTCCTACCCGCCGCTCGACTCGCACGCCGAGGGCATGCTCGACGTCGGCGACGGGCACTCCGTGTACTGGGAGGTGAGCGGCAACCCCGACGGCAAACCGGTCGTGTTCGTGCACGGCGGTCCCGGCGGCGGCACGTCCCCGCAGCAGCGCAGGCTGTTCGACCCGGCCGCGTACCGGATCGTGCTGTTCGACCAGCGGGGTTGCGGCCGCAGCGTCCCGCACGTCGCCACCCGCGACCCCGACGAGCACAACACCACCTGGCACCTCGTCGCCGACATGGAGGCGCTCCGCGAACACCTCGGCATCGAGCGGTGGCAGCTGTTCGGCGGATCGTGGGGCGCCACGCTCGCGCTGGCCTACGCGCAAACTCACCCCGAACGGGTGACGGAGATCGTGCTGCGTGGCGTGTTCCTGCTGCGGCGGTCCGAGCTGGACTGGCTCTACCGCGGCGGCGCGGGCGCGCTGTTCCCGCGGGAGTGGGCGGCGTTCGCGGCGCAGGTGCCCGACGGCGACGTCCTCGACGGCTACCGGCGGCTCCTCGACGACCCCGCCCGCGCCGCCGACGCGGCCGCGGCGTGGAGCAACTGGGAGGGGTCGATCGTGTCACTCACCCCGAACCCCGGCCTGGCCGCGACGTACGCCGACCCCGGGTTCGCGATCGCGTTCGCCAAGCTGGCGCTGCACTACTTCACCCACGCGGGCTGGCTCGACGAGGGCCAGCTGATCCGCGACGCCGGGCGGCTCGCCGGCATCCCGGGACGGATCGTGCAGGGCCGCTACGACGTGGTGTGCCCGCCGGTCACCGCGTGGGACCTGCACCGAGCGTGGCCGGGCTCGGCGCTCACCATCGTCCCGTGCGCCGGGCACGCGGTCACCGACACGGGCATCCTCGACGCGCTGATCGCCGCTACGGACGAATTCCGTGGCTGAGGGCCGCGTGCGCCTCGACCAGTGACGGACCGCACCACGTCAGGTGACGGCCGTCGACCAGCGCGTACCGCAGGCCGGGGAACGACTCCGGGCCGTCGTCCGCGGTGAACTCGTACGGCTCGTCCGGCAGCACCACCAGGTCCGCGCCCGCGTCGTTCAGCTCCGCCAGTGACGGCCGCGGGTAGCGGTCCGCGTGGCCCGCGTACACGTTCTCGACGCCCAGCCGCAGCAGCACGTCCCCGGCGAACGTGTCGCGGCCGACCACGACCCACGGGCGGCGCCACACCGGGACCACCGCCCGCGCCCACACCGGCTCCGGCGTGCGCCACACGTCCTCCGCGGCCACCAGCCAGTCCGGTTCCGCCAGGTCGAGCCCCTGCGTGAGCAGCCTGCGGACCGAACCGAGCCCCGCCGGGACCGTCGCCGCGGCGGCCGTCACCCACACCGGGACACCGTCCACGCGGATGCGGGCCACGTCCTCCGGCCGGTTCTCCTCCGCGTTCGCCACCACCAGGTCGGGGCGCAGGTCCAGCACCGCGTCGACGCGCGGGTACTTCGAACCACCGACCCGCGGGACCTCCAGCGCCACCGGGTGGGTGCAGTAGTCCGTGGCACCCGCGACCAGACCGGGACGGCTCGCCTCGATCGCGTCGGTGAGCGACGGGACCAGGCTCACCACCCGCGTCGGCGCACCGGTCAGCGGGACCGGCTCCCCCAGGTCATCCACCAGCACGCCGGACCTCCTCCGCCGGCACGTCCGCGTGGCACGCCCCCGGTGGCAACGCGCGCATCCCTAGATGTCCGTCACGCGGATCCCGGCGTGGGCCTTGTAGCGCCGGTTGATCGCGATCAGGTTCGCGGTGAACGCCTCCACCTGGTGCGCGTTGCGCAGCCTGCCGCCGTACACGCCCCGCATGCCGGGAATCGCGTCGGCCAGCGCGCGGACCACGTCGGTCGCCTCGCGGTCGTCGCCGAGCACCAGCACGTCGGTGTCCATCTCGGCGATCGACAGGTCCGCCAGCTGCACGGCCGACACGTGGTGGAACGCGGCCGTCACCCGTGACTCCGGCAGCAGCCCCTCGGCCTGCTGTGCCGCGCTGCCCTCCTCGACGGGCAGCGCGAACGGGCCCTGCTTGTCGAAACCGAGCGGGTTCACGCAGTCGATCACGATCTTGCCGATGAGCTGGTCCCGCAGCGTCGCCAGCAGCTCGCCGTGGCCCTCCCACGGCACCGCGACCAGCACGATGTCCGCGGCCGCCGCCGTGGTCGCGTTGTCGGCGCCGGTCACGCCGTCACCCAGCTCGGCAGCGGCCGCCTCGGCGCGGTCCGCGCTCCGCGAGCCGATGATCACCTTGAGGCCCGCCTTCGCCCAGCGCAGCGCGAGACCCTTGCCCTGCGGTCCGGTGCCGCCGAGCACCCCGATCGTCCGGCCTGTCACGTCGGTCAACGCATATCTCCTTCGTGGCTACGCGCGCTCGAAGACGACCTTGCGAGCTTCCGCGTCTGCCTGAGTCAACCGCACCCGGATGGTCTCGCCTTCCGGCAAGTCGGCATTCGCACACTTCGCGACGACCGGCGGGTCGGTCAGGAACACCTCGGCGGAGTTGCCTTCCGACCGCAGGACGATCGCGTCGAACTCCTGGCCGACACGGTCGTGCAGCACCCACGCCTCGACCTGGTCGAGGCACGCCTTGTCGACCTTGTTGGCGAGCGTGTCGGAACCGGCCATCACCTCCGGCAGGCCCGGCAGCGCCTCCCGCACCCAGTCCGGCACCTCCTCGCCGGCGTCGACCGCGAGGCAGATCTCGGTGCCGAACCGGTCGACCAGCCGCCGCAGCGGCGCGGTGACGTGCGCGTACGGGGCGGCGATCCCGGCGTGGGTGGCCAGCTCGGGGTGGTTTCCGTCGAACACCGTGTAGCCGGCGCCGCGCAGCAGGCGGGTGGCGTCCATGAACAGGGCCAGCGCCTCCGGGCGGTCCGGGTCCAGGCCCGCGAGCAGCTCGGCGGCGTCCACGTGCCCCGGCCACGCGATACCAAGCGAACGCGCGGACCGGCGCAGCCACTTCACGGCGCCGCTCTCCGGGTCGGGCAGCGTGCGCAGGACACCGACCCCCGCGTCGAGCATGAGCTTCGCCGCGGCCATGCCGGTGAGCAGGGAGATCTCGGCGTTCCACGCGTCGACCTCGCTGCGGGGCCGCAGCGCCAGCCGCCAACCGTCGCCGTCCGCCGCCACCTCCTGGTCGGGCAGCGCCAGCTCGACCGCGCCACGTTCCACGGCACGCTCACGCCGGAGGCGGCCGATCTCCGGCAGCACCGCCAGCGACGGGGGCGCGGTGCCGTTCCTCAGTGCGGCGTCGACACCGTCGTAGTCGTACCGGGCCCGCGAGCGGACCAGCGCGCGGCGGACGTGGGCCTGTTCGAGCGCGCCGTCGGCGTCACAGTCCAACGTCCACAGCGCCGCGGGCGTGACCTGTCCCGGCAGGAGGCTCGCCACGCCCTCGCTCAGCACCGGCGGGTGCAGCGGGATCTTGCCGTCCGGCAGGTAGATCGTCTGTCCCCGGCCGCGGACCTCGCGGTCCAGCGCGCCGTCCGGCGCGACGAACGAGCCGAGGTCGGCGATGGCGTAGTGCACGCGGAAACCCGTGCCGCGCCGCTCCACCGCCATGGCCTGGTCGAGGTCCTTCGCGCCCGGCGGGTCGATGGTGACCAGCGGCAGGTCGGTGGCGTCCCGGTGCCCGCCGTGGGACCTGGTCGCCGCCCGCTCCGCCTCCGCGAGCACCGCCGAGGGGAAGCCCGGCGACAGCGCGAACTCCTCCCGGACCTTCCCGAACCCGATCCGGTCGCTGTTCGCACGAATCACCACGCCCGGCACCCTACCGGGACCTAACTCTCGTCCCAGTCCCGTTCGGACTTGTCCCACGCCTCAGTGCGCTGTTTCGCGATGTCCAGCGCACGTTCCGCGGTCGCGCGGTCCGGGTACGGACCCAGCCGGTCGATCGCCGGGCAGACCTCGCCGTGCTCGACGGTGTTGTGCTTCGTGCAGAAGTACCAGCCGGGGTCCGGATTGTTGTCCGCCATGAACAGAGCCTAGTGTCCCGCGCCGGAAATGCGGTGCGTAAGTCGGTGGATCCAGGTTTCTGCTGGCAAGGCGCCGATCCTCCCTCGTACCGGGTTGTACTTGGGTGGATCGGCAACGCCGCCAGCAGGAAGCTGGGCCGCCGAATTATGTGCCGGATTTCCGGCGCGGGGCACTAGTGCGGTGCCGGGGACCAGGGACCCATCTGCTGCGCGGGGAAACCGCGTGGCGGCGTGTCCTCGTTGGCGTTGCGGTGGTCGGCCGGGATCGGGTCCAGCACGGACACCAGCACCTCGGTGTCCTCCGGGTTGTCGATGCGCCGACCGCTGCGCTCGCGGTACACCAGCTCACCGTCCACATCGATCTCCACGAGGTACCCGACCTCGGCGAGCTGCTCCTCGTCCAGGTTCACCAGCTTCTCCCGGCGGGACGGGACGACCCGGTACTCCGGCCAGTCCAGGTGCCCGAACGCCTGGTGGAACTCGGCCAGGATCTGCGTCATCGCGTGCTGCCACGGCAGCGGCATCGCCTCCACCAGCGACTTCGGGAGCACCACGTAGTTGGCGGGCGTACCCGGGTGCGGGGTGCGCAGATAGTCCTGCAGCGGCGTGCTCGACGCGGGCCTGCCCATGTGGGGCTGGATCGGTTCTGGCGTGTACATGGTCATCGCGCCCCCTTGGTCATACGCCAGGCCGCACGGCCTGGCCCATCAGCTCCGGCTCGCCCCAGCGGACCGGACGGATGTGCACCGGCACACCAGTCTGCTGCGCCTCCACGATCTTGCCGTCCCCGAGGTACATCGCAACGTGGTGAATGGTGTCCGGGTTGCTGGTGTCGTAACCCCAGAACAGCAGGTCACCGGGCTGCGCCTCCTCCACGGGCAGCATCGCGCCCGCCCGGTACTGCTGCCGAGAAACCCTCGGGAGAGTGACGCCCGCCGAGCGGTACGCCTGCAGCATCAGGCTGGAGCAGTCGAACGAGTTCTGGTGCGTGGTCGCCGCGCCCCACTGGTAGGGCTTGCCCTGCTGGCCGAGCGCCCACTGGATCGCCGCGCCGGCCGCCTTGGTCGGGGCGGGCACCAGCAGGCCAGTGCCCTCGCCGCAGCCCGTCGGGTCCGGCACCAGGCCGACGTTACCGATCAGGTGAGCCGCCATCGGCTCCCACTTGTGGTAGCGGTCCGGGAACGCCGACCGCTCCACGTCCTGTGCCGACTCGCCGGGCCGCTGCTGCTCCCAGTTCGGCACCTCCTCCAGGACGTCGTAGAACTTCCTGATCGAGTAGTTCGGGTCCTTGACCTGCTCCGGCGAGCCCCAGCCCATGGACGGGCGCATCTGGAACATGCCGAGCGAGTCGCGGTCGCCGTAGTCGAGGTTGCGCAGTCCCGACTCGGTCATGCCCGCCTGGATCGCGACCTGCCACGCGAGCGGCGGCAGCTGCCGTTCCTTGCCGATCTGGATGATCATGGCGACGTTCTCACGCTGATCCTCGTTCAGCTTCGCCGCGTCCGCCGCACCGCTGCCAGCGGGCCCCGCCGAGATCGGGCCGAGACTCGCGTTGCAGGTCAGGGACACCCCCATCGCCCTTGCCTGCTCCGCGGCCTGGTCCTGCGACACCACCTGGGTGACGGCACTGACGCCCGCGACGGCGACCGTCACCACGACCACCAGTCCCCCGACGACCAACGCGCTCTTCATCGCGGCACCACCGCACCCGCGCCGGGGCACCGCGGCGCTCGCCGCTCTGCTCGATGATTCACTCCGCGAGCTCCGCTCATGTCAGCTCACCTGCTCGTAGAAGGCCACCCGCCAGCCGTCGGGGGTGTCGATCACCGTGATGAGTAGGTTGCCGTCATCGGTCGGCAGTTCGACCTTGACGGAACTCGTGAAGGACTCGACGACCTCCGGTTCGCCGGTGACCTCCGTGGCGCCGATGTTGCCCGGCGCCACCGTCGCCATCTCCGTGAGCTGCTCCTCCGTGGTGAACGGCGCCAGCTCCGCCAGCCACTCCTCGGCGGTGATGCCTTCCGGGTGGTCCACCCACGCCCTGCCCCACGAGTCGGCGACCTCCAGCGCGGCCGGGTCCGGTGGCGCGGACGTCGGCGCCGACGGGACCTCGGTGATCCGGGTCGGCAACGCGCTCGCCGACCCCGTCACCCCCGGCGTGTTCGTGGTGCCGGGCACGTTCGACGTCGACGTCGTGTTGCCCGACGACTCGGCGGCCGCGCCGCCGCCCGGCTTGTTCCCGCCGGTCAGCTGCGGAACGAGGATGCCGAGCGTGATGACCAGCACGGCCACCACGAACACCACGACGGTGAGGTGGCGGGGCGAGCGCATGGGCCAGCCCCACAGGCGTCGGTAGACCGCGGCGCGCCCGCGGTTGGTGCGGATCGGCATGTCATCTCACCGCCGCGTCGGTCTCGCGCGGCCCGTCCCGCAACGGCATCCGCCTCGGTGCGGGCTCCCGCACCTCCAGCCCACGCGAGGGCCGGTAGACGACGTGCACCGGACGGCCCGCCACCATCTCGACGTCCGCGGGCCGCGGGACCGGCTGGTTGCTCCTGGGTGCCCCGATCGACGCCGCGTCGAACCGGCTCTCGTTGCGCACGCCGCTGACCTGCGACGGGACGACCATCGCGTCCTCGCCCCAGTCCCGGTCGTACACCGGGGTCGTGTCGACGACCCTGCTGCGCCGCGGCGGCAGCGCACCGGCCGGATCGTTGCGCCCACCAGGACCGGCCGGCATGAGCACGGCCTCACCGTCGCCCCGCGCGGGCGGCAGCCCCAGCGCGCTCTGCCCGATCGGCTGCCGCCGCGTGTCCAGCCGCTCGGCCGTCGCCATGACCGGCCCGGCCGCCTCCGGCCGCGACCTGCGACCACCGCGGTTCGTGGCGGCCACCGTGTCGCCGGCCAGTTCCTCGTCACGCAGGTTGTCCCAGAACTCGTCCTGCGGGCCGCGCTCGTCCGCGCCCTTGCCACGCCGGAACCGGGAGAACAGCCCGCCCCGGCTGGCGGAGGGCACCGAGGCCCCGGCCGCGCCGACGGACAGCTCCACCATCTGCCACATCCGCTTCACCGGCCGCCCGACCAGCAGGAACACCAACGTCACGATGCCCGCGAGCAGCATCTGCGTCAGCATCGACAGCTCGACGTCCGGGCCGAAGATCAGCTGCAGGAACTTGAAGTGGATACCGGCCAGCATGGCCAGGACCAGCACGTTCAGCACGACCGCACCCACGGCACGACCCACCTTGCGGAGGATGTCGTGGTGGACCAGCGCCACCAGGCCGATCACCGGCGCGGCCAGGGTGAAGATCCTCAGCAGCAGCTGTGCCAGCAGAACCGCCAGCTTGGCGAGGAACTGGAACAGCGAGTACACCAGCGACTGGAAGAACGCCAGGAAACCCGAACCGGTGCGACTGCCCTCCGTGCCGCTGAAATAGCCCTGCGCCGACCCCAGCTCGTTGTAGATCCGCTGGTACTCGGCCCGCTTGGCCGCCTCCGCCTGGTCGTTGGCGTCGTTCCCGGACGCGAGGTCCTCCCACGTCCACGCCTGCGCGTTGAGGAGAGGACGCCCGAACTCCTCCGCCTGCGGCGCGTTCGGCTGCCCGAACTCACCACGCAGCCAGTTCTCGTAGACGATCCTGGTGTGCAGCTCCGTTGGCAGCACGTCGCGCTGGATCCGGTCCTCGTCCGGGCTGCGGAACCCGTTTTGGATGCCGGTGGTGGTCTCCACGATCAACCGGTCCACGGCGTCGTAGTTGCTCACCAGCACCAGCGTGGACGCCGCCAGCCACATCCCGCCGAGAGCGAAGAGGCCGCGCTTGGAGACCGCCGCCAGGTCGCCACGCCAGATCTGCCGGAACATCAACACCGCGAGGACCAGCATGAAGATGCTGAACAGCTGCATGTAGATGTTGTCGAAGATGGCGTTCGCGGCCGCGCCGATCTGCTGGTTCAACCCGCCGAGCACACCGCCGTTGTAGAGCGTGTAGTGCAGCGAGTTGGTGGCACCGACGATGTTCTTGCCGAGGTTGAACAGCTCGTTGCCTGCCCACGTGTCGATCGTGACGCTGGGGTCCGAGATCGACAGAGGCTGCTGGCAGTTCGGGTCGTAGACGTGCCACACCATGCCGGCGTAGCCGTGGTCCAGGTACGGGCTGTTCGGGAACTTCTCGTTGGTGTACGGGCCGCCGGCCTCACCGTTGCCCTGCGACGGGTCGATCGCGCCGACCATGCCCGCACCCGGTCGCTCCGGGAACGGCGCACAGCTCGTGTCCTGCTGTTGCGCCATCGCGGGCGAGCCGAAGATCGCCTGCATGCCGAGAATTCCCGCCACGACCACGAGCGAGGCCACCCGGCCTCTGCGCCTGGCCGGGTTCGCTGTGCCGCGTCTTTTTCGCCGCCGCGCCGTGTAGAACAGCACGATGGCGATCACCACCAGCATCGTGATCATGTTGCGCCGCTTTCGCCGGCCCCGGCCGAGCTCCGGGGAGGGTGAATGCTCACGGGACTATGACCGTCCAGCGGACGACTCGCTTCGCGATCTCCGCCGACAGGATGACTCGCTTGACTAGCTCCGCCGACTAGATGACTCGCTTCGCAAGCTCCGCCGACAAGATGACTCGCTTCGCAAGCTCCGCCGACTAGATGACTTGCTTCGCAAGCTCCGCCGACAAGATGACTCGCTTCGCAAGCTTCGCTCATGCGGCATCGACCCGCCCGCGTTTGCCTGCCTTCTTTCCGTTGCCGGAACCGTCCGGGGGACCGGCCGGGTCCACGTCCGTGTTGGGATCGTCGTCGGTGAGGCCAAGCTCGAACTCCGCTTCCAGTTCGAACTCGTCGTCGGAGTAACGGCTCTCGTCGTCGACCGAGCCGTCGCGTGGCGGTTCGTCCTCCTCCTCCGACGGGATCTGCGGGGCGTGCGACTCGGCGGGCAGCACCGTGCCGGGGGCCGCGTCGCGCAACGCGTCCGGGGTGGTGTCCATGACCGAACGCAGGTGGTCGAGGTGCGAGCCGGACAGGTCGATGCGGATGCGTTCCACCCCACCAGCGCCGTCGGCGAAGATGAACTGTCTCGGCGCGGTGTCGCGGACCGCGTCGCGGTGGCCGCCGGGGCGGCGGCCGAGCGAGGCCACCACCTGTTCGTAGCCCGCGCCGACCGGGACCTTCAGCAGGCGCAGCGCGTCCTCCTGCGCCTGGTCGTCGTCGAGCCTGCCGACGAACACCGAGTCCAGCAGCGCGACGAAGCCCTGGATGCGGAGGAAGTCGGACGGGATCTGGGACGACAGCAGCACCCGGACGTTCCACTTGCGGGAGTCACGGGCGAACCGGTTCATCAGCACCCGGCCCGTCGGCACCTCCGAAAGGAAGAACGCCTCGTCGATCCACACGCCCTTGCGGGTGTCCTTGGGCCGCTCGTAGATCGACCGCTGCGTCAGCCACGCCGCCAGGTTCAGCATCTCGACACCGAGGGACTCCGCGTCGGTCCAGTGCTCCCGGCCCACACCGTCCTTCGGCAGCGTCAGGCCCGCCATCGTCATGACGGTGAGCCGGTCGTCGCGGGTCTCGTTGTACGGGTCGGCGTCCTTCTCCGGGATGAGCAGCTGCATCCGCTCACGCATCTCGTCGAGGAAGTCCGCGACCACCACCGCGTGCTCGTGGTGCTCCGACGCGTCGCGCCGCAACGCCTCGAACACCAGGCTCGGGTCGGCGTCCGCGCGGCCGCCGACCATGCGGACGGCACGCAGCAGCACGATCCTGGTCTGCGGCATCCTGGCGATGTCGTAGGGCAGCAGCCCGGTCAGCACGTCCAGTGCGAGGCGGCGGCGGGTGGCGGCGGCGAGGGCCTTCTCCCTGCGCCATGCCCGCTCCGGGTCCTCCTCCTCGACGAAGTGCTCGTACTGCGGCTCCGCCACCACCCGGTACGGGTTGAGAATGCCGGGCTGCGCGTTCAGCAGGTTGATCGGCCGCGCGTAGGGCCGCAGCTCCGGCAGGTCGCACAGCTTCGTCAGCGGACCGGACGGGTCGAGGATCGTCCAGTGGGCACCCGCGCGCAGCGTCTTGTAGACGATGCCGCCACCCAGGAACGACTTGCCGCCACCGAGACCGGCGACCATCGCGGTCAGGCCGGACCCGTCGCGGATCTCCTGCGCCATCCACGGGTCCCACGCCACCGGACGCCGGGTCGCCGTGCACGTCTCGCCCAGGAGGATCCCCCGGCGGTCGCCCACCTCGGCGGTCGCGGTCGGCACCGACGCCGCCGCCCACATCACCGAGCCGCGGCGCATGTACGCCGCCGAGGCGAGGGACTCGCCGGGGATGAACTCGCGGGCCAGCGCGTACTGCGCCTCCGGGTGCTCGATGGCCACCTTCGGCTTGTACAGCTCCAGCACCTGCTGCGCGAGCCGGAGCGCGTCCCGCTCGGTCGGGCCGGACACCGCGAGCCGCCACCACGACCGCACCCGGGTGGCGAGCGCGGTGAAGCCCGACGTCATCTCGTCGTCGATCTCCAGCACCCGCGACGCCTGCCGGGCAAGGGACTGCGGCGGCTCAAGCTCGTGCTCGTCGGTGTAGTGCCGGACCTGCGAGCGGACCTTGTTCATCTGCCGCTGCAGCTCACCCGAGACCTCCTCGGGCCGCCGCACGTAGATGCGGGCGGACCACTCCACAGCGGCGGCCAGCCGGTCGCTGTGCTGCACCCACGGGTCGTCGACCTCGGGGATCTGCAGCCCGTGCATCTGGCCGACCGTCAGCACCGCGACGTGCCGCGTCATGCCCGCGTTCGAACCGGTGCGGCCACGCACGGTGAGGGTCGGCGAGTACGGCTCCTGGTGGAAGTCGGCCGCGTCGGTGAACGACGCCAGGTCCTCCGGCTCCCACGCGGCACCCGGCACCGCGGGCAGGTTGCGGGGCGCGGGCAGGCCAAGCGAGCACGACCGGTGCATCAGCCAGGACATCTCCTCGGCCGTCACCGGCCGGCCCTCGAGCCCGGCGGAGGCGATCACCTGGTCGAGGTGCTCCACCTCGGAGTCGATCGCGAGCAGCTCCGCGTCCACCGCGGCCGGGAAGACCTTGCGCAGCAGCGGCGCGGCACGCTCCACCGCGCGGTCGACCATGTTGCGGGTCTGCACCTGAACGCCCAGGTACACCTCCTTCTCCGCCATCGACCGGCCCAGCAGCTGCTGTTGCTCACCGATCAGGTAGTCGTCGAAGGACAGCGCCCCCGGCGCGTCGGGCAGGCGGTTGACCGCGTTGTGCACGTGCGCCTCGGCCCACATGCGGATCGGGTAGGGCCGGTTCGTGACCCGCAGGTGCATCCACCGGCCGTGCAGCTCGGCGTACTGGCCCGCGATGGCCGCGATGAGGTCCTGGCGCTGGGAGTCCGAGCGGAACGACCAGCGCTGGGGCGCGAGCCGGTACCACGCGAACACGTCGGAACCGTTGCGCAGCAGGTGACCGTCGATGCTCCGCGCGGCGATCGACGGGGTGTACGTGGGAATGGACTGCTCCCCTGGGAGACGTCGGTTGCGCTTGTTGTCGGCGGCGGGTCGGTACTGCGCCGGCTGTCTCACCCGTCTCACCTGGTCGGGCAGCCCGTGCTCCGGGGCCGCGTGACGGCCACGGTGGAGTTCCGGTGGTTGCCGGTGCGGGGCCGGGGGCATGCCCGTGGTGCCGGCGTGCTGTGGCACCGGCGGGAACGGGGCGTGCGTCTCAGGCGCGTGCTTGCGTCGACGTGCGAACACCGCCACCCCTCCCGCGTTTCGTCTCCTGCCTCCCGGGCCGGTTCCGCCGCTGGTTCCGCTGCCGGGCCTTGGCCCTGGCCCGGTCTGCCCGTTCCCGGTTCCGCTGGGCCTTCTTCTCCGAGGTCTGTCTCGGCCGCTTCGCCTGTTTCCTCGGCCGGTCGGTGTTCACCCGCACCCTCGTGGCACTGACGGCACCACCCTGCCCGGAGGTTGCCTCGCGCGGCGCGGTGAGTTCCCGCAGCCACATCGCCGACACCGCGGACAGCGGCCGTTCGTGACTGATCTTCGAGGTGATCATCCTGGTCAGGAGGACGGTGACGACGATGCCCCACGCGATCGACCAGAACAGATCGATTCCGAGACGGCGTTCGACGGTGAGCACGACGAGGAAGACGAACACTCCGACGCCCCACGCCACGTAGCGGGCCCGCCACGGCATCGTGGCCCGAGGAGGCCCGAGCCAGACGGCGTCGACGCGGTAGACCTCGTCGTCGGTACGTATACGCACTGGTGCCCTCTGCTCAGCCCGTGAAGAGGCCGGCGATCCACGTGCCGATGTTCTTGCCGGCGTCCGTGGTCACCGCCAACCCGATGATGGCCAGCGCGACGATCACTCCGCCGAGGCGGCGCATGACGCCCGCGTTGTCACCCTTCCCGCCGCCGAGCCACAGGAGCAGGATGGCCACCACGAGCAGCAGCAACGGGATGATGTTGTTGAGGATCCAGTCGCGGACGTTGTTCGTGCCCAAACCACCGGTGTCCTGGGCGAGCTGGAGGGTGGTCATGGCGATCATGTTCTTGACTCCTGTGTGCGCGGAGCGGCCCGCTGTTGTGCGTACGTAGACGAGTAGAGCACGCCCGCATCACGATGTGTAGTGACGGGGCCGCGCTCCGTAGATCCACATCTGGTGCACTCGCATTCTCCTCGGCGCTTTTGGACGTGCCATCTGACCACACACATGATGCGGCTCAAAGGCGCGGTAAGTCGCGTCGACCACTCGTCCGGACCAATCTGCGCGGATCTTCACCCGCCTGCGGCGGAGACCCATAACTGTAGGTACGAAACGGGTGTGGTCAACCTGCCGGCACTGTCCTGCGTTAACTCGTTCGGCCCAGCGGAACTGGCAATGGTGTGTTCGCCACATCGCCATGCACATTGCTCCGTTCGGCGCAGCCTGTGTCACTCATACACAATCGGACATCCTTCGCGGGGGCAGTCGATCGTGATCGAAAAGCCGCGCACAGTGTGCTGTGGCGGCCCTTTCGGGGCGGACGAGCCGGCATGTAAGCCGGATCCTGTCCCCGGCCTCGCGGCCGGTGGGCGGTCATCCATCTGGGCCTGCCGTCGCCGGCAGGCTCTAGCGGCCTACCCGCAGACTCGGGCGGGCAGCCCTCGAACGCCTGCGCAGGAGCCCCTGGGGACTCCCTCTTGACCTTGCTCCGGGTGGGGTTTACCTAGCCACCCCGGTCACCCGGGGTGCTGGTGGTCTCTTACACCACCGTTTCACCCTTACCTGGCCGAAGCCAGGCGGTCTGATTTCTGTGGCACTGTCCCGCGGGTCGCCCCGGGTTGCCGTTAGCAACCACCCTGCCCTTCGGAGTCCGGACTTTCCTCGACGGGCATGCGCCCGCCGCGACCGCCCTGCCGACTCGTCCGCGTCCACCAGGATAACGCCGAAGTGGATCATGGTGGCCAGAGGCCCGACACCAGGACGAGGCGTGTTCTGTGGATCTTTGCGGGTGCGTCCTGGCCTGATCGGCAGTTACCTCAGGGGAACCAACACTTTCAAGTCCGGGGAGGCGGGCCAGCCAGGTGCGAGGTGTCGTTCACGAGGCGTACCGAGGCGTTACCGTCCGGATACCACTCCACGACCGAGAGCGACGCCAGGTCCAGGTGGAGGCGGAACAGCAACGAAGGGCCGCTGTCGAGCCCGAGCCGCAGCAGCGACTTGATCGGGGTGACGTGGCTGACCACCACGATGGTCTCCCCCGCGTACCGCCGCAGGAGGTCGTCGCGGGTTTCCCGCACACGGGTGAGCACCGCGTCGAAGCTCTCCCCGGCCGGCGGCGCCACGCTCGGGTCGCGGATCCAGCGGCCGTGCAGCTCGGGGTCGCGGGTCGCGGCCTCGGCGAAGGTCAGCCGTTCCCACTCGCCGAAGTCGGTCTCGATCAGGCCGTCGTGGACCTCGACGTGGTCGGCGATCACGGCCGCCGTCTGCCGGGCCCTGGCCAGCGGGGACGACACCACCGCGGCGAAGTCGACGGGCGCGAGGCGGGCCGCCGCGGCCTTCGCCTGCTGCTGCCCGGTCGAGGTCAGCGACACGTCGCCGCGCCCGGAGTAGCGGCGCTCCGCAGACAGCTCCGTCTGCCCGTGCCGCAGCAGCAGGAACCTCGTCGGGGTGCCCGTCGCCCCCATCCACCGCGCCGGCGCGGTCGTGTCCACCGGCGCGGGTTGTTCCGACCGCGACGGTCTGCCGTCCATGGCCTCGTTGGCCAGCCGGTCCGCGTGCGCGTTCCGCGCCCTCGGGATCCACGTGTAGGTCACCGTGCCGAACGCGGCCGCCACCTCGTGTGCCGTCGCGGCGAGGGCCTTGAGCGCCTCGTTCTTGATCTGCCAGCGGCCCGACAGCTGCTCGACGACCAGTTTCGAGTCCATCCGGACCGCGACGTCGGTGGCGCCCAGTTCCCGCGCGGCGCTCAGCCCGGCGATCAGGCCCTGGTACTCGGCGACGTTGTTGGTCGCGACACCGATGCTCTCGCCACGTTCGGCCAGCACGTTCCCGTCGGCGTCGAACACCACCGCGCCGTACCCGGCGGGACCCGGGTTGCCGCGCGAGCCGCCGTCGGCCTCGACGACGACCCTCACAGGCCGCTTTCCGCCGTGCGCACCATGATCGCGCCGCACTCGTCGCACGTGACGACCTCGTCGGCCGCGGTGCCGGAGATGCGGGAGATGGCGCTGCGGTCCAGCTCGATCCGGCACGCGCCGCACCGCCGTGCCCGCAGCAGCGACGCGCCGATCCCCCGCTGCGCGCGCACCCGCTCGTACAGGGCGAGCAGCTGCTCGGGGAACACCGGCACCAGCTTCGCCCGCTCCTCGGTCCGCCGCGCCCACACGGTTTCCAGGTCGGCGAGGGCGTGGTCGCGCCGGTTCGCCGCGTCGGACAGGGCCTCCTGCGCCTTCGCCAGCTCGACCGCCGCGTGCTGCCCGTCCAGCTCGACCGCCTCGCGGCGCTCCATCAGCTCCAGCAGCTCGTCCTCGAGCGTGGCCTGCCTGCGCTCCAACGTGTTCAGCTCGTGTTCGAGGTCGGTCATCTGCTTCGCGTTGACCGTGCCACCGGCCAGCAGCGCGCGGTCGCGGTCCTCACGGGCCCGCACCGCGTCGATCTCCTTCTCCTGCCGCTTCACTTCGCGGTCGAGGTCGCCGAGGGTGGTCTCGTTCGCGACCTTCGCGTCCTTGCGCGTCTGCACGGACTTCTCGGCCTCGGCGATCTCCGCGAGCTCGGGCAGCGTCCTGCGCCGGTGGTCGACCCTGGCGAGCTCGGCGTCGACGTCGGCGAGCTCGAGCAGCTTGCGCTGCACTGCGGGATCGGCTTTCACCCTGGAAACCTCCGGGTTCTACCTGGCCGCCGCGACGGTCCAGGGGTCGGTGCGAAGAGTGGACACGGTGATGTCGACGTTACCGCCGAAGGCATCGCGCAGGATCGCCGCCGCCTGTTCGCACCACGGCCACTCGCTGGCCCAGTGCGCGACGTCGACGAGCGCGGGCGCGCCCGCCACCGCCGCGTGTTCGCTGGCGGGGTGATGGCGCAGGTCAGCGGTCACGTAGGCGTCCACGCCCAGCCGCGCGACCGCACCGAGGTAGGAGTCGCCCGCGCCGCCGGACACCGCGACTGTCCTGATGGGACGATGCGGGTCGCCCGCGCCGCGCACCCCGGCCGCGGTCGCGGGAAGCGCGGCGGCGACCCGCTCGACGAACGCGCCGAACGGTTCGGGCTCCGGCAGTTCGCAGAGCCGCCCGATGCCGGTGACCCCGTCCTCGGCGGGAGCGATCGGGCCGACGACCGTGAGGCCGAGTGCGCCGGCGAGCGCGTCGGACACGCCGGGGCTGGCCGAGTCCGCGTTGGTGTGCGCGCAGAACAGGCCGGCACCGGCACGGATCAACCGGTGCACGAGCCCGCCCTTCGGGGTGCTCGCGGGCACCCCGTGCACACCACGCAGGAGCAGCGGGTGGTGCGCGACCACCAGCCCGGCCTCCATGGCGAGTGCCTCGTCCACCGTGGACTCGACGGGGTCGACGCACACCAGCACGCGGTCGACGCGCTCCTCGGGGTCCCCGCACACGAGCCCGACCGCGTCCCACGACTCGGCCAGCGCGGGCGGGTAGGCCGCGTCGAGCACCTCGACGACGTCTCCGACGGTCGTCACTGTGTCAGTACCTCCAGGTCGGTGTCGCTGGTGAGTTCCGCGAGCGCGGTGAGCAGGTCCTGGCAGCGGGCCGGTGCGCGCACCGCCACCCGCAGGTGGTCGGCGGTCAGCCCGGGAAAGGTGTCGCCGCGCCGGACCGCGATCCCCCGATCTCGCAGTCCGGCGCGGACCCGTTCGCCGTCGCGCACCCGTAGCAGCAGGTATGGCGCGGCAGCCGGTTGGAACACGTGCACCCCGGGCAAACGGTTCAGCTGGGCGACGAGCCACGTGCGGTGCGCGGCCAGTTCGACCGCCGCCTGTTCGGCCTCGGCGACCGCGTGCGGCTCGGAGCAGGCGGCGACCGCTTCCAGCACGAGCGTCCCGACCGGCCAGTGCGGGCGGTGCTTTCCCAGGCGCCGCAACAACTCCGGCGCGCCGAGCGCGTACCCGGCACGCAGGCCGGGCAGCGCCCACGTCTTGGTGAGGCTGCGCAGCACGAGCAGCCCGGGCAGGCCGCTGCTCGCGAGCGACTCGCGTTCGCCAGGCACCGCGTCCATGAACGCCTCGTCGACGACCAGCACCCGGCCGGGCCGCGCGAGGCGCGCGATCTCCGCCGCCGACCGCAGTTCGCTGGTCGGGTTGGTGGGGTTGCCGACGACGACCAGGTCCGCGTCGTCCGGGACGCTGCCATCGCCCAGGCCGCCGAAGACGCGGTGGACGGGCACGCCCGCGTCCCGCAGCGCCACCTCTGGCTCGGTGAACGACGGGTGCGGCAGCGCGGCGAGTTTCGGCCGCAGCGCCGGGAGCAGCGCGAAACCCTCGGCGGCACCGCCCAGGATCAGCACCTCGTCGGGGTCGCGGCGGTGGCGGGCCGCGACGGCCTCCCGCGCCCGCCGGTCGTCGGCGGCGGACGGGTAGGTGCCGAGCCGGTCGACGGCGGCGACCAGGCGTTCGCGCAGCCACGCGGGCGGGGCCGTGCCCCGGACGTTCACCGCGAAGTCCTGCAGGCCCGGCTCCGCGTCCACGTCGCCGTGATGCCGCAGGTCAGTCACGTGCTGGATCCTAGGCGGTACCGCGCGGGCCCCACGCCGAGGAGCTTGGTGAAGTGGCGCGTCAGGTGTGCCTGGTCGTAGAAGCCGGACATCGTCGCCGCCGCCGCGGGCGGGTGACCGGCGAGCAGGTGGCGGCGGGCCAGCTCGAGGCGGCGGCCCGTGACGTACCGGTGCGGCGGGATGCCGAACTCGCGGCTGAACGCCCGCACCAGCGACACCGGGTGCGCCGCCAGCAGCCGCGCCGCCTCGTCCAGGGTCGGGGTGCCCGGCAGGTGCGCGTCGAGCAGCTCACGCAGCCGGTGCGCCGTGGCGGCCCGCACCGGGGGCGGCGCGTCGGCGCCGTTCAGGTGCTGCCGCAGGCGGTCGCGGACGAGCGCGAACCGGCTCTGCGCCTCCAGGTCCTCGGTGCGCAGCGACAGGTGGAGCTGGTGGACGCGCTGCCGCAGCAGCGGGTCTGCGAGCGACGGGTGGTCCACGGCGGCGCCGACGCCGGTCAGCGTGTCGCTCGCCAGGTACAGGACCCGTTTGCGGAAGCCCTCCGGCCGCACGGACCGGCCGTCGTGCGGGACGCCCGGCGGCAACAGCGTGACCTGCTCGCGGAGCGCGCCGTGCTCGTGGCGGTCCAGGTCGTAGCGCACGACGCCGTCGTCGACGATCAGCAGCGTCCAGGCGTCGTGGGTGTGCGAGGGGTACGCGTGGGTGGTGAACCGCGCGTGGAACACCTCGTGGATGCCGGGCACGTCCGGGCGCCACGCCGTGATCTCGGGGCGCATGGTTAGGAACGTACAAGACCGCGGCCACGGCGGCGGCGGATCGTGACGCGGTGAGCTTCCCAACCAAGATCGCCGTGGTCGTCCGGGACGACCTGCCGGTGTGGCAGCGGCTGAACGTGTGCGCCTTCCTGGTCAGCGGGGTCGCGGCCGCCGTGCCCGAGCTGATCGGCGAACCCTACGAGGACGCGGACGGCACGAAGTACCTCGCGATGTTCGGCCGGCCGGTGCTCGTGTTCGAGGCACCGGCGCAGGTGCTGACCGCCGCGCACGGGCGGGCCCTGTCGCGGGGCCTGCCGATGTCGGTGTTCACGGCGGACCTGTTCGCGACCGGCAACGACGCGGACAACCGGGCGGCCGTCCGCGCCGTCCCACGAGACCGGCTCGACCTCGTGGGACTCGCGGTGCACGGCCCTCGCAACGCCGTCGACAAGGTGGTGAGGGGCGCGCGGATGCACCCCTAGACTCGTCCACGTGCACGTGTGTTTCGTCTGCTCCGGCAACATCTGCCGCTCGCCGGTCGCGGCGCTGGTCCTGACCGGGCACCTGCGCCGGGCCGGCCTCGCCGACCGGGTGCGGGTCACGAGCGCGGGCATCGGCCCGTGGCACGTCGGTGAGCCCGCGGACCCGAGAGCGCGGCGGGTGCTGTCCGAGCACGGCTACCCCACGACCCACGTGGCCGCGCAGGTGAACGAGGACCACCTGTCGGCCGACCTGCTGCTCGCCATGGACGCCGGGCACGAGGCCGCACTGCGGGACCTGCTCGAGCACCAGGGCGACAGCGACGAGCGGCTCGTGATGTTCCGCTCGTTCGACCCGGACGCCACCGGGCAGGACGTGCCGGACCCGTACTACGGCGAGTTCACGAGTTTCGTCGAGGTGCTCGGCCTGGTGGAGGCCGCGATGCCGGGACTGGTCGAGTGGATCCGCGCGCACCTCGACTGAGCGGGCTGCTCGGGCAGGACGTCACCGGGTCGGTGCCGCTCGGTGGGGCGTACCGGCTGCGGCTCGCGGACGGCACCGAGGTGGTCGCGAAGCGCCACGACCACGAGAGCGGCGTGCTCGCCGAGGCCGCGGGGTTGCGGTGGCTGGCCGGCAGTTCCGGGTTCCGTTGTCCGCAGGTCATCGCGTACGACGCGGAATGGCTGGTCATCGAGGCCGTGCCGGCCGGGTCGCCGGCGGTGGCCGCCGCCGAGGCGTTCGGGCGCGGGCTCGCCGCGCTGCACCGGGCCGGGGCCGACGGGTTCGGGGCGCCGCCACCCGGTGGCCCCGTCGACGCGTGGATCGGGCTCGCGCCCATGCGGAACGAGACCGGGCCGGACTGGCCGGAGTGGTACACCGCACACCGCGTCCAGCCGTACCTGCGGACCGCCGTCGACCAGGGCGTGCTCCACGACCACGGTCCCGTCGACGCGGTGTGCGAGCGGATCGCCGAACTGGCCGGGCCCGCCGAGCCGCCCGCCAGGCTGCACGGCGACCTGTGGAGCGGCAACGTGCTGTGGGGCGCCGACGGCCGGGTCTGGCTGATCGACCCGGCCGCGCACGGCGGGCACCGCGAGACCGACCTCGCCATGCTGCACCTGTTCGGGTGCCCCCACCTGGACCGGATCGTCACCGCGTACGACGAGGCCGACCCGCTCGCCGACGGCTGGCGGGCCCGGCTCCCGCTGCACCAGCTGTTCCCGCTGCTCGTGCACACCGTGCTGTTCGGCGGCGGCTACGGGGCCAAGGCGGTGGCGGCGGCCAGGGCGGCGCTGGCCGGTCTCTAGCATGGGTGGTGTGCGGTTGCGGTTGTTGCTTCGCCCGGGATGGTTGGCGCTGACGGCGTTGGTGCTGATCTTCGCCGGTGTGTGCTTCACGCTGCTCGCGCCGTGGCAGTTCACCCGCCACGAGGAACGGGCCACCACCAACGCCGCCATCACCCACGCCGCGAACGCCAACCCGGCCGACCTCACCGAACTGCTCCCCGGCGCCGCCCGCCCGGACGCGACCACCGAGTGGCGCACCGTGCGGGTCACCGGCGAGTACCTGGCCGACGCGGAGGTCGTCGCGCGGCTGCGGACCGTGCTCGGCCAGCCCGCGTTCGAGGTGCTCACCCCGTTCCGGCTCGCGGACGGCACGGTGGCGCTGGTCGACCGCGGCTACGTGCGGCCTGCGCAGGGCGACGAGTCGGTGACGGTTCCCGAGTTCGCGGCCCCGCCGCCGGGCACCGTGACCGTGACCGCCCGCGTCCGCGCCGACGAACGCGACCCGCGCGACCGCCGCGCGGAGTCCGAGGGCGGGCGCCCGCAGGTGTACGCGGTCGGCTCCGGCGTGGTCGAACGCGCGACCGGCCTCGACCTGCGTCCCGGCTACCTGCAACTGGAGGACGGCAGCCCCGGCGTGCTCAGCGCGCTGCCGCTGCCCAGCCTGGAGGCCGGTCCGTACCTGTCGTACGCGCTGCAGTGGATCGCCTTCGGCACGATGGCCATCCTCGCCTGGCTGTACTTCACGTGGCGCGAGATCAAACCGGGCGGCGTGCTGGCCACCCCGAAACCCGACCACCAGCGCAGGCGGGTCTCGGTGGCACAGCAGATCGCGGACGAAGAGGCCCGCGAACGAGCGTTGAGCGAGCACGGCGCCTGATCCCGGCTCCCTCGGCGCCTGCTCAGCGGCGGCGGCCGCGGCCGCGGAGCAGGGCCAGCAGTGCGGTGACCGCCGCGGTCAGGCCGCCCACCACGCGGGACAGTTCCACCGCTCGTGTGACGTGCCCCGAGTCCGGGGTGCGGCCCTCGCCCAGGATGGGGCGTTCCTCCACGCCGTGGCGGTAGACCGTGCGGCCGCCGAGGCGGACCTCCAGCGCGCCCGCGAACGCGGCTTCCACCCGGCCCGCGTTCGGGCTCGGGTGGGCTGGGGCGTCGCGGTGCCATGCCTGCCACGCGCCGCGCCACGAGCCGCCGACCACCGGGGCGCCCGCCACCGTCAGTGCCGCGGCCAGGCGGGCCGGGGCGAGGTTCAGCAGGTCGTCGAGGCGGGCCGACGCCCAGCCGAACCTGCGGTACCTCGGTGAGCGGTACCCGACCATGGCGTCCAGGGTGTTGACCGCGCGGTAGCCGAGCAGTGCGGGCACGCCGCCGACCGCGCCCCACAACAGCGGGGCCACCACCGCGTCCGACGTGTTCTCCGCGACCGACTCGACCGCCGCCCGCGCGAGGCCGTCCGCGTCGAGGGTTTCCGGGTCGCGGCCGCACAGGTGCGGGAGCCGGTCACGGGCCGCCGGGAGATCGCCCGCGTCCAGTTCGCGGCCGATCGCCGCGCCCTGCACCGCCAGCGAGCGGCCGCCGAGCACCAGCCACGTCGCCGCCGCCGTCGTCAGTGCCTGCAGCACCGGGTTGCGCCTGCCTGCCCGTTCGATCGCGACGCCCATGGCCACCACGCCACCACTGCACACCGCGGCGTGCACCACGCCCGCGACCTTGTCGTCGCGGTACAGGACCTTCTCGACCCGCTGCGCCACCTGACCGAACCCGGCCACCGGATGCCGTCGCCGCGGGTCGCCGAACGTGCCGTCCGCCGCCACCCCCAGCAGCAGCCCCACCGCACGCGCCACGTTGACCAAACCGGCTCCCCCCCCCGTTCCGTGCGGTCGACACCGTAGCGCAGCCGCACCGGCTCCCCGCGAGGCAGACCGGAGGGGAACAGGGGTGGGCCGTGCTTGCCATGACAGCACTCAGCCCCAACCACCTGCGGTCCCCGGTGGCGCCGGGCCGAGACCAACGCCTCGAGTTCCGGGAGGCGGCCTAGGCCAGCGCCCAGCCCTTGATCATCTGGTAGGCGATCGACGTCGGGCCGGGGAGCTTCAGGTCGGGTGACTCCGTGGCCAGTGCCTCGCGGACCACCGCGCGGGACACCCACATCGCCTCCTCGATCTCCCCGTCCGCCGGGTGCACCGGCACCGTGCCGTCGGCGACGGCCGCGAAGCCGACCATGATCGAACGGGGGAACGGCCACGGCTGGCTGCCCAGGTACCGGATGTCCGACACCTCGACGCCGACCTCCTCGGCGATCTCCCGCGCCACGCACGCCTCGAGCGACTCGCCTGCCTCGACGAAACCGGCCAGCACCGAGTAGCGCGCGGGCGGCCAGATCGGCTGGCGTGCCAGCAGGACGTGCGACCCGTTGCCGCCCACGCCGTCGTGCACGAGACAGATCACCGCGGGGTCGGTGCGCGGGTACTCCTCACGGCCACAGTTCGGGCAGTGCGTGGCCCAGCCCGCGTTGCGCCGCTCGACGGCCGTGCCGCAGTTCGCGCAGAACTTCGCCTTGGCGTGCCAGCTCACCAGCGCGACCGCCGTGGTGAACAGGCCGGCCGCGGTGTCGGACAGCAGCGCGCCCGTCGTGCGCAGGTCGTGCCACTCCTCGCCGTCCTTCGACGCGCCGGTCCACAGCCCCCACGCCGAGTCCGGCGACGGCACTCCCTCGCGCAGCTCCTCGTCGGTCCCGCACACCCAGTAGCCGACGCCGTCCGCCTCGCCGAGCAGCATCGCGTCCGGCGGCAGCTCGCCAACGGCCGGCCGGTGGGCCAGCTCGGTCGCGCCCGAGTGGACCGGGGTACGGCCCTTGCGGTCGACGACGATCACCCGCCCGGTCTGCCACAGCTTCGCCAGACGTTCCGGGTCGGTGCGCACCGGCTCGTTGCGGTCCACGGTGGACCGCGAGAGCCGGGGCACCTCCGCGAGCTGGAACGGGACGGTCACTCGACGACGCCGCCAAGGGATCGCAGCGCCGCGAACTGTGCCGCGTCGCCGACGACGACACCGGTGAACCTGGTCGGCGAGAAGAACTCCCGTGCCGCCTGCGCGATCTGCTCCGCCGTGACCTGCGCGAGCCGGTCCGGGTGCTCGACCAGCCAGTCGGCGCCGAGGCCGAGCGGTGCCAGCGCGGCCAGCTGCGACGCGAGCCCGGTCTGCGAGGCCGTCGAGATCAGCAGCGAGCCGATCGCGTACTGGCGGACGGTGTCCACCTCCTCGGCGCTCGGCGGCACCACACCGAGCCTGCCCAGCTCGTACCGCATCTCCAGCAGCGCGGGCGCGGTGACCTCGCTCGCCGTGTCCGCGTCCACGAGCAGCGTCGCGCCGCGCACGGTGAACTCCAGCGACGACCGCGCGTGGTAGGTGTAGCCCTTGTCCTCGCGGATGTTCTCGACCAGCCGCGACGAGAAGAACCCGCCGTAGGCCAGGTTCGCGAGCTGCAGCGCCGGGTAGCGCGGGTCGCTGCGCGGGATGGCCTGCGCGGACAGCCGCAGCTGCGACTGCACCGCACCCGGCCGGGGCACGAACAGCACGTCGCCGCCCGCCACGTCCGGCAGGTCCGGCAGCTCGACCGCACTGGCCTGCGCCGACCAGCCGGCCAGCGCGGTGCCGATCTTCGCGATCACGGTGTCGGGCGCGACGTCGCCGACGAACACCAGCACCGAACCCCTGGGCAGCACCGACGCGCGGTGCATGGCCCGCACCTCGTCGACGGTGACGGTCGCGACGTCCGCCGCCTCCGGCGTCTCGCGGGTGAACGGGTGGTCGCCGTACCGGTGCCGCTGCAGCGCCTCGCGGGCGATCACGCTCGGCTGCGACCGGGCGACGGCGATCCGCTCGACCAGCCGAGCCCGCTCGCCCTCGACCTCCTCGTCGCGGTACGCGGCGCCGGTCAGCGCGTCGGCCAGCACGTCCAGCAGCGTGTCCAGGCCGCTCGCCAGCGCGTTGCCGCCGATCGCGAGCCGCTCCGGGTCCACCCCGGCGCCGAGTTCGCCGCCGACCAGCGCGATGTCGGTGTCCATGGCGACGCGGTCGCGGCGCTGCGTGCCGGTGAGGATCGTGGCGGCGAGGACCTCGGCGACCGCCGCGTGCCGCCGGTCGGTGCCCGCGAACGGGATCCGCAGCCGCACCTCGGCCATCGGCACGGTCGGCTGGTGCACCGCGATGACCCGCAGACCGTTGTCCAGCACCGTGTCCACGGACTCGAGGCCGGTGGCCGAACGCTGCTCACCGAGTTCGGGCAGCGGCCGGGGACCCCGCTCGGTGCGGCCGATCTCGGCAGCCGTACGAAAAGTCACTTCTCTCCTCCTGCCGGGGACACGGTGAGGACCGCGCGCGAGTCGGGGCGCAACGCCTTGGCGGCGGCGGCCACGGCGTCCGGCGTGACCGCCGAGAGCCGGTCGGTGAGCTGGTAGACGAGGCCGGGTTCGCCGTAGAGCAGCTCGAACGAGCCCAGCGCCAGCGTGCGGGACACCAGCCGGTCGTGCTCGCGGTGCAGGCCCGCGACCCAGCGGGCGGTGACCTTCGCCAGTTCCTGGTCGGACGGTGCGGTGGTGGCGAGCTTGTCCAGCTCCTCGTCGACCGCGGCGAGCACCCGGTCGCGGGTGACGTCCGGCGAGTACACGGCGGTGATCGTGAACGTGTCCGGGTCGCGTGCCTCGAACGGGCCGAACAGGCCACAGGCCGCGTTGACGTCGGTCACCAGCGGTTCACGCAGGACCAGGCGCTGCTGCAGCCGGGACCCGTCGCCCTCGGCGAGCACCGAGGCGAGCACCAGGTTGGCGAGGTAGCCGTCCATCTCGGCGATCGGGTCGGGCATGCGGTAGCCGATCGCGAGCGCGGGCAGCGGCGCGTGCGGGTCGACGTGCTCGGACTCCAGCTGGCCTGCGGGCCTCGGCTCCCCGAACGAGGGCCGGTCCGGCGCCGGGCGCGCCGGCACGTCGCCGAAGTGCTTCTCGATCAGGTCGCGGGCGCGCACGAGGTCGAGGTCACCGGCGACGGTCAGCACCGCGTTGGCCGGCGCGTAGTAGGTGTCGAAGAACTGCGCGCAGTCGTCCAGGTTCGCCGACTCCAGCTCGGTGAAGTCGCCGTAACCGTTGTGGGCGTTGGGGAAGGTCTGGTACAGCACCGGCGGCAGCAGGATCCACGGGAACCCGCCGTACGGCCGGTTCAGCACGTTCAGCCGGATCTCTTCCTTGACCACGTCGATCTGGTTCCGCAGGTTCTCCGCGGTGATCTTGGGCGCCCGCATGCGGTCGGCCTCGAGGAACAGCGCCCGCTCCAGCCCCGCGGACGGCAGCACCTCGAAGTAGTCCGTGTAGTCGGGGTGTGTCGAGCCGTTGAACGTGCCGCCCGACGACTGGACGTGCCGGAAGTGGGCCAGCTTCTCGAGGCTCTCACTGCCCTGGAACATGAGGTGCTCGAAGAGGTGCGCGAAGCCCGTGCGGCCCTCCGGTTCGGAGCGGAACCCCACGTCGTAGTGCACGCTGACACCGACGACCGGTGCCGTCGGGTCGGGGGCGAGCACCACGCGCAGTCCGTTGGGAAGCGTGAACCGGGTCAGCTCATTTCCTGGCATGCCCGCAGCCTACGTGTCCCCACCGACACCCGGCGCCCGGCTCGTGCCGGTTGATCACCCCACCGGATCGGCCCGAGGAACCGGTCAGCGCACCTGTCACTTCATCGACCCGCGCGAGTGCCGCGCGGCTACCGCCCCAGGGCGCCGTCCAAAGCCAACAGGAAAGCGGCGAACCGCGCGGGGAACCCGGCGGGATCGCCCGTCTCGTACCAGTAGATGCCGGGTGTCCCGTCCGCGGCGGCGTCGAGGCCGGCGAACCGGCGGATCCACCCGTCGGCCTCACCGAGCACCACCGCGTACGGCAGCGACCGGGACAGCACCATCTCCCGGTCCTCGGCGGGGATCGCGGCGGCCTCGGTGGTGCGCAGGTAGTTCAGCAACCCGCGGATCTGCTGCACCAGAACGGAACCACGTCTGGTCCTGGCGGGCATCATCCGCGCGCCCAGCGCCAGCCCGAGCCCGCCGACGACGAGCGCGAGCCCCAGCAGCGCGTGCCCGACGGTCAGCGCCAGCACGACGGTCGCGGCCACCCCGGCCACCGCCAGCAACACCCCGACCAGCGACCACAGCGACCGGTCGTGGTCTGGCCGCCGCGCGAACCACTCCCGCTTCACGACATCGGTGTAGAGCGACTCGCGGACCGCGCCGACATCCACCCGCAGTGCGGTGAGCGGCACCTCGGCGACATCCCCCAGAACCTGCTGGTAGACCGCCCGCTCGTAGTCGGTGAGCGCGGCGTCCGGCGGGTTGCGGCGCACCAGGACCCACTCGGCCGGCCCGTTCTCCCGCACCGAGAGGTAGTTCCGCACGGCGAGGTCGACCACGGTCGCCGTCACGTCCGCGACGTCCACGCGCTCGTCCACGACGGTGCCGACCTGCCCTGGCAGTACCCCGTCCGGGGACGCGAACGCGACCCGGCCGCCGTCGCCGGTCATCAGCAGCTCGACCTGGCCCGCGGCACCGGCGAGCGCACGGGCGTCCCGGCCCCTTGCCAGCCACAGCACCACGAAACCGCCGGTCAGCAACAGCACCAGCGCACCGAGCCCCATCGCGCCGGCCGTGGTCAGCGCGAACGCGCTCGCGGTGCCGATGTCGTCGAACCTGGCGTTCGCCCCGACCGTCCCGGCAGGCAGGTGCACGGTCAGGTCGACGCGCTGCCCGGCAGGCAGCTTCTCCTGCACGACCCGCAGCACCTGCGACGAGTCGGCGAGCGCGGACCGGCACGGCGAGTCGGTGCCGAACGCCCCGGCGAGGCACACCACCGCCGCCGGCTGGGCCGGCGCGATGAACGAGGCACGCAGCAGCCGCACGTCGGTGTCCCATCCGCTCGCGACCTGCCACCGCACCTCCTGGTGCCCCGCGACGTCGGTGACCGCACCGTCCACCTGGTAGGTGACGGTGGTGGCGCCCTCCCCGAGCCGCATGACGAACTCGTCGCCGGTCACCTCGGTCGTGCCGTTGCCGGTGACCTCGACGTCCCGGATCGTGAACACGCGGTCCCGGTCGTCACCGGCCCTGATCCGCAGCGGCGCGTGGCGCGTCATCGTCTCGCGTGCCCGCACGAACACCTGCTCGGTGACCGAAAGACTGCCGTCGCGCTCCACCTTCAACGCGACGTTGACGCTCTCCGGCAGCAGCGGATGGCCGACGGGTGGTCCGCCCGCGCCGGTGGACTCGGCCGGTTCGCTGGGCCTGGTCGGCTTGAGGTCCCCGAAATCCCCGCTCGGCGGGGCCGTTCCCGGCCACTCCAGCGTCGGCACGGACGACGGCGGCACGGGGACCGACGGCAGGGTCGGCTGTTCCTCCGCCCCTGCCCCGGAAGCCAGTCCCACCAGCACGCACGCGGCCAACGCCGCCGCGGGAATCCCCCACTTCGCCAACACGCCTGCGGAGGATAGCCGAGGGCCCATATGCTCACCGGCTGTCTGACACAAGCAGGGGGAGACGGGGATGACGCAGCCGCCACCTGGTCCGTGGCGACCTACCGGGCCGCTGCCACCACCACAGGCGCGGCCGCTGCCACCCCGTCCCGCCGGGTACGGCCCGCCACCCGGTCAGCACCTCCAGCGGCCGCCGACGCGGCCGTACCCGATGCCGCCGGGGGCACCGCCGCAGTACCCGCCGCCGTACCCGCCGCCGTGGTCGCAGTACCCGGGGCACCAGCACCTGTTGGCGCCCCGCAAGAAGTCGAACACGGCCGCTCTGGTCGGCACGCTGATCGTGGTCGTGCTGTTCGCCGCGGTCGCGCTGGTCGGCGTGATCGCCATGAACGGCAAGGGGGACAGCGTCGCCGACACCGGGTACGGCGACGAGGAGACCACCACGACGACGACCACGTCGGCGGACCACTCGTCCACCTCGTACGAGACGTCGACGACCACCACGACGACCACCACCGACGAGGAGACCACGGACGACAGCCCGACGCAGACCACGCGGGCGGGGCCCCAGCCGGTGTACGCGCTGGAGGACAACCCGCTGTTCGCCGGCGACGTCGGCACCCCGGCGGTGACGTGCGACCTGGCCGGGTGGGAGACCAGCCCCGCCGGTGCGGCAGCGTTCTTCCAGAGCGCGCTGCCGTGCCTGGACGCGGCGTGGCAGCCGGTCATGGAGTACCAGGGCCTGCCGTTCTTCACGCCGGGCCTCGCGTTCCCGGAGGGCACGGAGTGGTCGAGCCCGTGCGGTGACGTGTCCGCAGGGGGCGGTGCGGTCGCGGCGTTCTACTGCAGCTACGACAACACGCTGTACATGCCGTTCGCCGGGCTGCAGACCGAGATGTACGGCGCGCGGCCCGGGGTGTACCTGGCGGTGCTCGCGCACGAGTACGGCCACCACGTGCAGGCCATGAGCGGGGTCATGGACACCTACTGGGACGCCAGGTACGACGCGGGCGCGGACAGCGAGGCCGGGCTGGAGCTGTCCCGCCGGTTCGAGCTGCAGGCGCAGTGCTTCTCGGGGATGTTCCTCGCCGCGACGTACGGCCGGGGCTCGGTGGACGACGACATCCTCACCGACGCCCGCACCACCCAGGACCGCGGCGACCACAACCCGGGCATGCCCCGCGACCACGGCAGCGACGAACACGCCATCGCGTGGTGGGAACAAGGCGCACAACGAAACCGCACCTACGAGTGCAACACCTGGCTGTCCCCACCAGAAGACGTCTCCTAACCCCCAACCCCACCCAAACCCGCGAGTCCCCCGCTCAGAACCCGCGAGTCCCCCGTTCAGAACCCGCGAGTCCCCCGTTCAAGACCCGCGAGTCCCCCGTTCAGAACCCGCGAGTTCCCCATTCAGGACTCGCGAGCTGTCGGTTCACGACGGACAAGTCGACGGTTCGGCTCTGTCGCCAATCAGGGCGAACCGTCAGTTCGCGAGTCCCGAACCGGGGACTCGCGGGTCCCGAACCGGGGACTCGCGGGTTCTGAACCGGGGACTCGCGGGTTTGAGTGGGGCTTGCGGGGGTTAGGTCGGGTGGCGGGTGGGGCGTAGTAGGAAGGCGTAGCCTGCGCCTGCTGTGCTGCTGAGCACGAGCAGTAGCAGGCCGAGGCCCTCACCGTCCTTGGTGTCGCCCACCGTCGCGTCGGCGGCGTGGACCAGCAGGTCGTCGTTCAGCGGGCCCGGGGGCACTGTCACCTCCACCGGTTCGCCTTCGGCGTGTCCGCAGCCGTCGAACCTGACCCGGTGGTCCTTGCCGCCTGCCTTGAACGCCACCGTTTCCGGTGCGCCGGCACGGTCGCACGGCACCCCCGTCACCACTGTCGCGCGGGCCGTGCTGCCCTCGTCCTCCTCCGACGTACCCAACAGGCCGACGGTGTCGACGAGCACGGCGATCAGCACCCCGAGCACGACGACCCCGGTGCCCGCCGCCGCCAACCGCAGGTAGTCGGGTGGGATGAGCACGCCCCAGATCCGCACGCGGCGATCGTCCCAGACACCGGCGGCGGTCCGACAGGTCAGTCCTTGCCTGCGCGGGTCACTTTCTTGACGTACAGCAGCCGGTCGCCTGGCTCCAGCGCGTCCGCCTCCGGGTGGTCGACGCGGTACAGCTTTCCGTTGCGCACCACGCCGAGCACGATGTCCGGCAGGTGCCTCGGCGACCCGCCGATCTCGCTCTCCTCGACGTCCCGCTCGGCGATCGCGAGCCCGGACTCCGGCGTGATCAGGTCCTCGACCATGTCGACGACCGTCGGCGTGTGCGTCGCCATGCCGAGCAGCCTGCCCGCGGTCTCGCTGGACACCACGACCTGGTTCGCACCGGACTGGCGCAGCAGGTGCACGTTCTCCGCCTCCCGCACCGCGGCCACGATCTGTGCCTTGGGCGCCAGCTCGCGGGCGGTGAGGGTGACCAGCACGGCCGAGTCGTCCCGGTTCGCCGCCACCACGACCGCCCGCGCCCTCGGCACCCCGGCGACCCGCAGTACGTCCGACCGCGTGCCGGAGCCGTGCACGGTGACGAGGCCGAGCGCGGAGGCCGTCTCCAGCATCGCGTGGTCGGTGTCCACGACCACGATCTGCTCCGGCTCCACGCCGTCGGTCAGCACGGAACGCACGGCGGACCGGCCCTTGGTGCCGTACCCGACGACCACCACGTGATCGCGCACCTTCGACCTCCATCGTTGCAGCTTGAACGCCTGGCGGGAGCGCTCGGTGAGCACCGCGAGGGTGGTGCCGACCAGGACGATAAGGAACAGGACCCGCAGCGGGGTGATGACCAGGACGTTGACGAGTCTGGCCGACGAGCTGACCGGCGTGATGTCGCCGTAGCCGGTGGTCGAGAGCGACACCGTCGCGTAGTACACGGCGTCGAGGAACGACAGGCCGTCCCCGTTGCTGTCGCGGTAGCCGTCCCGGCCGAAGTACACGAGGAGCACGGCCACGAACAGGGCCACGAGCGCCCAGACGATCCGCCGCACGATCGACGTGATCGGGCTGACGGTGGACTCCGGCATGCGGATCACGCCGACCAGGGAGTGGTCCGGCCGGTCGGTGAGCCGCTCGGCGAAGCGCAGCTTGCGCAGCCGCCGCACCGCCGGCTCGTCTTGGCTGGTCACGTGGGGAGATTAGCCGTGGTGGCCGCCGCACGCGTGGCGGACCCGCGGTTTCCGTCCGGCCGCGGGTGAGGTGCGGGAACGCCCGGCCACCCCGCACCGGGGGCACGACGACGACCTTGTCGTTCGCGCCGCCCTCAGCTGGTCGGGATCCCCCGCAGCAGTGTCCGCAGGGCGGGCGCGTCCATCAGGTCCACCGGCCGCAGCGTCACGTCGGTCCGGACGTAGTGGAACGCCGCGCGCACCTGCGACACCGGCACGTCGTTCAGGCTCGCCCACGCCAGCCGGTAGGCCGCCAGCTGCACCGACAACGCGGGCAGCTCATCGTCCGACGGCACCGCGCCGGTCTTCCAGTCGACCACGGTCCACCCACCGTCCCGGTCGGTGAACACCGCGTCCAGCCTGCCGCGCAACGTCATCCCGTCGACGTCGCAGGTGAACGACACCTCGACCGCGGAAGGCGACCGTTCCGCCCAGTCCGACGCGAGGAACGCCTCCTGCAACGCCGCCAGGTCGGCGTCGGCCGCCGCGTCCGCGTCGGCCGAGCCGGGCAGCTCGTCGAGGTCCAGCAGCGCGCGTGAGCCGAACCGCTTCTCCAGCCACGCGTGGAACGCGGTGCCCCGCCTGGCCACCGGGTTCGGCGGGAACGGCAGCGGGCGGCGGAGCCTGCGTGCCAGCGACGCCGGGTCCCGCGCCAGCTCCACCAGCTGGCTCACGGAGATCGACTCGGGCAGCGTCACGTCCTCGCGCCGGTTCGCCGCCGCCGCGCGTTCGGCCAGGAGCACGTCGGTGTCGGCGACCCAGCCCTCCGGGTCCGGCTCCAGCGCCAGCTGCTCACCCGACCGCAGCGCTGCCAGCTCGGCACGGACCAGTGCCGCCGCGTCCTCGACGTGCCCGCGCGCGGACGACAGCGGGTCCGCGGGCCACAGCGCGGCGCGTTCCGCGGTGGCGAGCGGGTTCTCCTCGTGCTCGGGCGGTTCGGGCGCCATGAACTCGACCGAAGCGACCCCCTCGTCCATCGGTCCCACCGCGGCCGCGACCTCGGTGAAGAAGTCCGACGGCCCCTTCGGTTTGGCGCCGGTGCGGCCCCACCAGTGCGCGGACACCAGCAGCGTCCGCTCCGACCGGGTCAGGGCGACGTAGCAGAGCCGTCGTTCCTCGACGAGGTCGCGCTCGGCGAACGCCTCCGCGTGGTTGGTCAGCTCGACCTCGACCTCCTTGCGGTTGCCCGCGTTCGACAGGTCCAGCACGGGCAGGTCGGGCGAGTCGCCACGCAGCGCGGCAGGCAGCTCGGTCACGGCACGCAGCCAGCACGACGTCCGCTTCCTGCTGGGGAACACGTCGTTGACCAGGTGCGGCACCGCGACGATCTCCCATTCGAGACCTTTCGCGCTGTGCACGGTCAGGATCTGCACGCGGTCCTCGGCGACCTCCACCTCACCCGGTTCGAGCCCGTCCTCCGCGCTCTCCGCCGCCGCGAGGTAGTCCAGCAGCGCGCCGAGGCTGGCCGACGGACTGGCCTGTGCGTAGTCGGACACCACGTCGGCGAACTTGTTCAGGTGGGCCCGCCGGGCGCCGCCGACCCGCGCGGTCGCCTCGACGTCCAGCAGCATCGCGCGTTCGACGTCCGCGACCAGCTCGGGCAGCGGCTGGTCGAGCCGCCGCCGCAGCATCCGCAGCTCGCCGCCGAGCGACCGGATCCGCCGGTACCCCTCCCTGGAGTACCGCTGCGCGTCACCAGGGTCGTCGATCGCGTCGACCAGCCCGGCCTGCTCGGCGCTCTCCCCCGGCACCACGTCGACAAGTCCGCCGTCGCCGTCGGGCCGGTAGTCCCGGCCCAGTTCCGCTGCCCGCTTCCACAGCGCGGCGAGGTCGGCCGCGCCGAGCCGCCACCGCGCGCCGGTCAGCAACCGGGCCGCCGCCGCGCCCGCGAGCGGGTCGATGAGCACACGCAGCGCCGACACCAGGTCCCGCACCTCGGGTTCGTCGAGCAGACCGCCGATGCCGACGACCTCGACCGGCAACCCCCTGGCGCGCAGGGCGGCCGCGATGTCGGTCATGTCGGCGCGCCGCCGCACGAGCACCGCGGCGGTCGGCGGCCGGTCCCGTTCGTCGCTGATGAACCGCCACCGCTGGGCGATCTCGTCGGCGAGCCACCCGACCTCCGCGTTCGCGTCCGGCAGCAACGCGACACGGACGTCGGCGGAGCCCCGTCCCTGGGGGGCCCGCAGCTCGTCGACGTCGAGGCCCGCGCGGCGCAGCGGGCCGGAGATCGCGTTGGCGAGCGCGAGCACCTCGGGCGGGTTGCGGAAGCTCGTCAGCAGGCCGTAGCGGGTGGCAGGCACGAGCTCGTCGTTGTCCAGCTTGGGAAAGTCGGTGGCGAAGCGGGGCAGGTTCGCGGCACTCGCGCCACGCCAGCCGTAGATCGCCTGCACCGGGTCGCCCACGGCGGTGACCGGCATCGGGTCCCTGCCGCCGAACAGCGACCGCAGCAGGATCCGTTGCGAGTGGCCGGTGTCCTGGTACTCGTCGAGCAGCGCGGTGCCGTACCGTGCCCGCTCCCCGGCCGCCACCTCGGGTTGCGTGCTCGCGAGTTGCGCGGCCAGTGCCATCTGCTCGGCGAAGTCCAGCGCGCCCTCCTTGCGCTTCGCGTCGCCGTAGGCCTTGACCAGCGGCAGCAGCGCGAGTCGGAACCGTTGCGTGGCAACGACTTCTCTCAGGTCCTGGGACAGCTCGGCACGTTGGCGCGGGCCGCGCGGCGCGTTCTCGACGGTCGCCGCGAGGTCCTCGCTGTACTCGCGCAGCCGGTCGGTGTCGACGAGGTGCTCGGCCAGCTCACCGGCGAGCTCCAGGAGGTACCTGGTCACCGTGACCGGCACCCGCTCGGTCTCCAGGTCCTGGGTCCACGTCGACACGACGCGGTGCGCGAGCTGCCAGCACGCGGTCTCGGTCAGCAGCCGCGCGCCGGGTTCGACCGGCAGCCGCAGCCCGTGCTCGGCGACGAGCCTGCCCGCGTAGGCGTGGTAGGTCAGCACGGTCGGCTCACCCGCGTACAGGTCGGCGAGCAGTTGCCCGCCCGGGTCGAGCCGGTAGGGCACCCGCGACCCGGCGAGCCTGCGCAGCCGCGAGCGGACCCGGTCGGCGAGCTGGCGCGCGGCCTTGCGGGTGAAGGTCAGGCCCAGCACGCGGTCCGGGGCGACGATGCCGTTGGCGACGAGCCACACCACCCGTGCGGCCATGGTCTCGGTCTTGCCCGCACCCGCACCCGCGACGACCAGCGCCGGGTCGGTGGGTGCGGCGATCACCTCGGCCTGCTCGGCGGTCGGAGCGGGCAGGCCGAGTTCCTTCGCGAGTTCCCGGGGGGAGATCACCGCGGAGATCACTCGGTGACCTGCCGCCCGCTGGTGTGCATGGGGCAGCTCACGCGCACCGGGCAGCGCGGGCAGTCCGGGTTCTGCTTCGCCAGGTAGCCGGGGCCGGTGCCGGCGGCGGCCGCGTCGGCGACGACACCGGTCCAGTGCTTCACGCCGTCCTCGCCGACCGGGGCCTGGTTGCGTTCGGTCGCGGCCTTCTTGCGGTTGGCCTTCGCGACGTACAACAGCCGCGCGCCACCGGGTTCGGTGTCCAGGCCCAGCTCGACGAACGCGCCGTAGGCCGCCGCGAGCTGGTACACGGCGAGCTGCGGGTGCTCGCGGGCGTCGGCCTCGGTGACCGCGTTCCTGCCGGTCTTCACGTCGACCACGACGGGGTGGCCCTCGTTGTCGGCCTCCAGCCGGTCGACTCGGCCCCGGACCCGCACCGGCGGTTCGGTCTCCGGGAGGTCGACGGTGAAGTCGTGCTCGACCGCGACCTGCGTCAGCTCACCCCGGGTCGCCGCGACCCAGGCGAGGAACGTGTCCAGCATGGCGTGCACCCGTTGCCGCTCCCTGCGGGAGAACCACGGCGCACCCGCGTCCACGGCGTCCCACGCGCGGTCCAGCTCGGCCCGCAGGTGTACCTCGTCGGCGCCGGTCGCGGCGGCCTGCGCGAGCGCGTGCACGAGCACACCGGTGATCGACGCCAGCTCGGCGGGGTCGGTGCCGCCGTGCCGCTCGACCACCCAGCGCAGCGGGCACTTGGCCAGCATCTCGACGTTCGACGGTGAGACGGTGACGAGGTCTTCCTTGGCGCGCAGGGGATCGGCGGTGGACAGGCCGGCCAGCCCGTACCAGGTCTCGGGGCTCGCGCCGGGCACGCCGGCGTCGGCGAGGCGGGCGAGCTGGCGCGCGGCGGCGCGTCTGCGTTCCTCGGTCCCGCCGGGGTCGCAGACCGCGCGGCGCAGGTCGCCGACGAGGTCCGCGAGCACGAGCGCGCGCCGGGTGCCGCCGAGCGAGGTGGGCCTGCCCGCGTCCGCCAGTTCCTCGATGTCCACCCCGGACAGCTCGGCGAGGAACCGGGACGGCTGCTCGTCCTCGCCCCGGATGGCCGAAACCAGCAGCTTGCGGCGGGCGCGGCTCGCGGCGACGAGCAGGAGCCTGCGTTCCTCGGCGAGCAGCGGCGCGGTCGCCGACATCTGCGCCCCCGCGGTGTCGTCGAGGCCGGACAGCCGGTCGACGAGCCGTTCGACACCGAGCAGCGAGCCACGCAGCCGCAGGTCCGGCCAGGTGCCCTCCTGGACACCGAGCACCGCCACGACTGTCCATTCGCGACCGACGGCGCCGTGCGCGGTGAGCACGGACACGACGTTGTCGCGCTGCGCGGACGGGGCGAGCGTGTCCCCCACGATCCGTTGCGCGGCAAGGAAGTCGGCGAAGCCGGTGACCCCGGCACCGGGCAGCCGGTCGGCGTAGCGGGCAGCGGCGTGGAACAGGCCGACGACCGCGTCGAGGTCGCGGTCCGCCTGCGCGCCAAGGGTGCCGCCGCGCTGCGACTGCGCGACCCAGCGCTGCTCGAGCCCGCTCTGCTGCCACACCAGCCAGAGCACCTGCTCGATGCCGACGTTCTCGGCGATGGCCTTGCGTGCGGTGGCGAGCAGCCCGGCGACGCGGCGGACGCTGGTGGCCTCGACGTCGTCGAGCGCGGCGAGCAGGTCGCCGGACCTGAGCACCTCGACGATCAGCTCGTCGGACGGCCGGTCCTGCCCGGCGGCGAGGTCGAGCCTGCGCAGCCCGCGGCGCAGCCTGCGCACCGCGAGCGGGTCGGCGCCGCCGAACTGGCTCGTCAGCAGCATCTCCGCGCGTTCGGGGTCGAGCAGGCGCGGGTGGGTGGCCACGCGCAGCAGCTCCAGCAACGGCCGCACCGCTGGCTGTCTGGCCAGCGGCAGCTCGTCGGCGTCGGTGGCGACCGGCACGCCCGCGGTGGTCAGCGCGCGGTACAGCACCGGCGCGGACCGGGTGACGGACCGGCACAACACCGCCATCTCCGACCACGGCACCCCGTCGATGAGGTGCGCGCGCCGGAACTGGTCGGCGATCCACGCCGCCTCCGCGGCCTCCGTCGTGTGGAGGTGGACCTCGACGCTCCCGTTCGCGTGGGAGTTCTCGGCCTCCTCGCCCGCCACCGGCCGCTGCGGCGCGGCCCCCGGCAGCCGCGCGGCGAGCCTGCCGACGGCCGCGCGGACCGCGGGCGCCATGCGGTGCGACTCCCGCAGGACGACGGTGCCGCCCTGGGGTTCGGTGTCGGCGAGCAGCCGGGGATCGGCGCCGCGGAAGGAGAACACGGCCTGGTCGGGGTCCCCGGTGAGCACGAACTCCTTGGCGGCGAGCCCGAGCCTGGCCAGCAGCCGGTACTGGAGCGGGTCGAGGTGCTGGGCGTCGTCGACGAGCAGGTACCGCACCCGGTCCCGCTCGGAAGCGAGCAGCGCGGCGTCGGTCTCGAACGCGAGCACCGCGCCGGCGACCAGCTCGGCGGCGTCGAGCGCGGGTGCCGACTCCTGCGCGACGGCGCTGTCCGCGGCCCCGGCGAGCAGCGTGACCTGCTCGTACTGCAACGCGAACCGCCCGGCGGCGACCCATTCCGGTTGTCTGGTCTCCCGCCCGAGCCTGATCAGGTCCTCCGGCCCGAGGCCGCGCTCGGCGGCCCGGAGCATGAGGTCCCGGAGTTCCTCGGCGAACCCGGGCACGGTGAGCGCGGCCCGGAGCCGGTCGGGCCAGTAGGGCGCGTCGTCCTCGACGTCCCCGGCGAGCAGCTCACGGACGACGGCGTCCTGCTCTGGCCCGGACAGCAGCCGCGGCCCCGGCACGTCCCGCAGCTGCGCGTGCAGCCGGAGCACGGAGAACGCGTAGGAGTGGACGGTGCGCACGAGCGGTTCACGGACCGTGCGTGGCACGTCGCCGGTGTCGTCGTGCTCGGTGATCAGCCGCGCGACCGCGGCCCGCACCTCGATCGCGGCCCGCCTGCTGGCGGTGATGACGAGCAGTTGCTCTGGGTCGACCCCACCACGCAGGATGCGGTCGGCCGCGATCTCGGTGAGCAGGGTCGTCTTGCCGGTGCCGGGCCCGCCGAGCACGCGGACGAACCCGTCGGCGCCGTCGAGCACGCGCCGCACGGCCGGTTCCCACCGGGTCTCGACGCGGGGTGCAACCGGCCGGCGAACGAGCCGGGGAGCCGGCATGCTCGTGACGACCACGCCGACGATGGAACCACGCCGGGCCCGCGGGGTCGCGAGCGGCACGCCGTCATACTGACTCCCGTGGTGTCCGAGGAGCTGCACGAGCGGGTACGAGAGATCATCAGGTCGATTCCACGTGGCCGGGTCGCGTCGTACGGTGACATCGCGGCGCTGGCTTCGGCGCCGACACCGCGCCTGGTGGGCCGCATCCTGTCCGAGGACGGCCACGACCTGCCATGGCACCGGGTGCTGCGTGCGAACGGCACCCCGGCGGCGGGCCTGGCCAGGAGGCAGCTGGAACTGCTGCGCGCGGAAGGCGTTCTGGCCGACGGCGAGAAGGTCAGCATGCGCGAGTACCGCTGGCAGCCGTAGACCGCACCGGTCAGGAAAGGCGCCGCGCACGGATCACGGCGTCGACCCCGGTCCCCGCCACCGCCCGCGGCCGGTCCTCGGCGACCGCGAACTCCCAGTGCGCGGGGTCGAGCGCGGCGACCGCGGCGGCAACGGAAACCTGCACCTGCCCGGCCGCCGCGGTCTCGGCCCCGGTGGCCGGATCGACGGGCCGGTGACCGACGAGGAACAACGTGCCGCCGGGCGCGACCCCGGAAGCCATCCGCCGGACCATCTCCGTGACCGGCCCGGCCACGTGCACGTACAGCGAGACCACGAGGTCGTAGTGCGCGGGCGGCGGGGTCCAGACCGCGAGGTCCCCCTCGACCCACCCGATGCGCCCGGCGAGGTCCGCCCCCACGGCCGCCGCCGTCGTCCGCGCGTGCGCCAACGCGGCCGGGGAGAAGTCGACCGCGGTCACCCGCCACCCACGGGCGGCGAGCCAGAGCGACTCGGCCCCGTGCCCGCACCCCGCGTCGAGGGCGACCCCGGGCCGCAGGTCGGCGGCCGCGGCGGTCAGGTGCGCGTTGGGCGGGCGCCGCGCGACCTGGTCCGCGTGCTCACGCAGCACCTGCGACCAACGCTGCTCCCAGAACCCCCGGCCGAACCCCGGCGCGACGTCTCCCGCTCCGGCTGCCATTCGTCGATCACCTCCGGCCACATCGTGCGCGCCCCACGACGAAATGGCACAACCCCGTTGCCGTTCCGGCAACACGCGCGCCCGAGGACCGGCCCCTCACCGCGACAGCGGGTCGTCCGCGGTCGAACGGTGCGCCAGGTGTTCCGCGGGGATCTGACCGAGGCGGCCAGCCTGGAAGTCCTCGAAGGCCTGCACGATCTCCTCGCGGGTGTTCATCACGAACGGGCCGTACCTCGCCACCGGCTCGTTGATCGGCGCACCGCCCAGCACGAGGATCTCCCACCCCGTCGGCGAGTTCGACGGCTGGGTGTCCACCGCCCGCATCGACAGCGCGTCGCCGGGGCCGAGGACGGCCAGCTGACCTTCGGCCAGCGGGCGACCGGCGGCGCCGACCGTGCCGCGGCCGGACAGCACGTACACCAGCGCGTTGTAGTCGGCGGGCCACGGCATCGCCAGCCGTGCGCCGGGGCTGACCGTCGCGTGCAGGTACGTGATCGGCGAGTGCGTGACGCCGGGACCGTCGTGCCCGGCGAGCGAACCCGCGATGACGCGGACGAGCGCGCCGCCGTCGTCGCTGGACAGCAATGCCGCGTCGGTCGCGCGGATGTCCTGGTAGCGGGGCGTGGTCATCTTCAGCGCACGCGGCAGGTTCACCCACAGCTGCACGCCGTGGAACAGGCCACCCCGGGCGACCATCTCCTGCGGGGGCACCTCGTTGTGCAGGATCCCGGCGCCCGCGGTCATCCACTGCGTCGCGCCGTCGGTGATGAGGCCGCCGCCACCGATCGAGTCGGTGTGCTGGAACGCGCCGTCGATCATGTAGGTCACGGTCTCGAAGCCGCGGTGCGGGTGCCACGGCGCGCCTTTGGCCTCACCGGGGCCGTACTCGACGGCACCCATGTGGTCCAGCAGCAGGAACGGGTCCGCGAGCGCCAGGTCGGTGCCGGGGAACGGACGGCGCACCTGGAACCCCTCGCCCTCGATGAACTTCTGCGCCGTCACCACCTTGTACGGCTCGCGCCACGCCGGGTCGGCAGGCACGGAGAGTCTTGGCAGGGTCAGTGTGTCCGCGGTGATCGCAGGCATGTCGCGCCTCCTGGGAGGGAACGGTACGCCAGCCACAAGGTAGTTGCGGGTTCAATTATTCCCGGCGCCGGTACAGTGCGTCCCATGTGGCGGCAGCTCGGGCTGACCTGGCTGGCGGGCTCCGCGGTCACGGGCACCCTCGCGATCCTGTTCACCACCGGCACCGGCGGGCTGCCGTTCATCCCGCTCTGGTTGCTGTCGGCCACGTCGGTGTTCACGCTCGCCGTGCTGCTGTTCGCACTGGGCGTCGCCACCCTCGCGATCGGCTGGCGCACCCAGCACGCGAGCTGGCTCCCGAACGGCGGGCGCGGCGTGCTGCTCTGGACCGTCCTCGTCGCGGGCGGCGGGCTCGCGGGCTGGGGGTACGCGGCCGCGGTCACCTTTCACGCCGAGTTCGCGCACACCGCGCAACTGGTCCTCGCCTACACCTGCGGCGGGCTGCCGTTCGCGCTCGTCGCGGGTCTGCTGGCGAAACCGAAGCGGATGAACCTGGCCGCCGCCGGACTCGCCGCCATCGCGTTGCCGTCCGGGTACGTGCTGCTCGACGGACGGCTCTCGCTGCTGGTCATGTACCTGCAGATGATGTTCGGTCCGGCCGCTACAACGTGGTGATGTGCCGCGCGGCCCGCTCGAGGCCACGCATCGAACGGTCGGTCGAGTGCGGGTGCAGCGCGTGCACCGCGAGCCGGAACAGCAACGCGTGCAACAGCGCCTGCGACCACTCCGCCAGGTGCGACCACCGTTTCGGCAGTCCCTCGTCCGCGCCGCCCCACGCCAGCGCGTCCACGACCACGACCGCGGCGGCCCACTCGGCGGGGCGGTGGAACGCGGTGAAGTCGACGATGCCCGGTGCGGCGTTCCCGGCGAAGAGCACGTTGCCGAACAGGTCCCCGTGCACCACCTGGGCGCGCAGGTTCATCGGCTTGCGGGCACCGGAGATCACGTCGAACAACCGCCCGCCCAGCGACGGGTTCAGCGGCGCCTCCTCCTCACCGGCGGCGGCGCGGTCGGCCATCGCGAACACGTCGGCCCGCAACGCGAGGAACCGCGGCGGGGGCAGGTCCGCGGTCGCCTTGTGCAGCCGCAGCGACGCGGCGACGACCTCGTCGTAGCGCGGCTCCGGGCGGCCCTCGATGTGCCGGAACGCGATCCAGCCACCGACGACGTACCGCCCGTCGCTCGACCGCACCGGGCGGCCGATGCGCAGGTCCGGCACCTGCAGCTCGGTCAGCGTCTGCGCTACCCAGGACGCCTCGGCGGGGTTGGTCACCGGCCGCAGCGCGATGACGTCACAACGCCACAGCGGGCCGTTGCCGACCAGTTCCGGCACGCTGTCCTTCGCGCCGAAGGCAGCACGTACGTGCTGAGGCGGCGGGGCAGGTGGGGACGCAGTCACGTCCAGGCACGCTACCCCGCCGCACCGTTTCACGTCGTGCAGGTCACGCCGCAGAGCACATCGCTGACCCGAATGGACCAGCTGCGTCAGTAGGTCGGCAGGCTCGGGTCGATGTCCCGCGCCCAGCCGAGCACCCCGCCACCGACGTGCACGGCGTCGGCGAACCCCGCCTTGTGCAGAGCGGCGAGCGCCTCCGCGGACCGGGCACCGGACTTGCAGTGCAGGACGATCGGCTTGTCCTGGGGCAGCGTCGCGAGCGCGGTGCCGGAGAGGATCTCGTCCTTCGGGACCAGCACCGAGCCGGGGATCTTCACGATCTCGTACTCGTGCGGCTCGCGGACGTCGATCAGCGCGAACTCCTCGCCCCGGTCGAACTTGTCCTTGAGCTCACGCGGCGTGATCGTGCTGCCCGCGGCGGCCTGCTGGGCGTCGTCGGAGACGACACCGCAGAACGCGTCGTAGTCGATGAGGCCCTCGATCGGCTTGGACTCGGGGTCCTTGCGGATCCTGATGGTCCGGTAGCTCATCTCCAGCGCGTCGTACACCATCAGCCGTCCGAGCAGCGGTTCACCTATTCCGGTGATCAGCTTGATCGCCTCGGTGACCATGACCGAGCCGATCGACGCGCACAGCACGCCGAGCACGCCACCCTCGGCGCACGACGGCACCATGCCGGGCGGCGGCGGCTCGGGGTAGAGGTCGCGGTAGTTCAGGCCCTGGCCGCCCGGCGCGTCCTCCCAGAACACGCTGACCTGGCCCTCGAACCGGAAGATCGAGCCCCAGACGTACGGCTTGCCGAGCAGCACCGCGGCGTCGTTCACGAGGTAGCGGGTGGCGAAGTTGTCCGTGCCGTCCAGGATCAGGTCGTAGCCGCGGAACACGTCCAGCGCGTTGTCGCTGGTCAGCTGCTCCTGGTGCAGGACGACGTCGATCAGCGGGTTGATCTCCGCGATCGACTCCTTGGCCGACTGTGCCTTCGGCTTCCCGATGTCCGAGACGCCGTGGATGACCTGACGCTGCAGGTTCGACTCGTCCACCACGTCGAAGTCGATCACGCCGAGCGTGCCGACACCGGCCGCGGCCAGGTACAGCAGCGCTGGGCTGCCCAGTCCGCCCGCACCGACGACGAGGACTTTCGCGTTCTTCAGCCGTTTCTGCCCGTCGACCCCGACGTCCGGGATGATCAGGTGACGGCTGTAGCGGGCGACCTCGTCCTTGGTGAGCTCGGCGGCCGGCTCCACCAGCGGTGGCAAACCGCTTGCCATGGGTTCCTCCTCGACGCGTGACTGGATGACTCCAAGTCTCTCCACGTACAACGCGATCGTCCCACGCGCTCTTCCGCGTGTCCCACATCGCGGGAAGCATGCCATGGAAGATGCGCTCTGGGAGTTCAGCCCGGTGGCTGGGCCTGCGGGTTGGGCCACTGGTTGACGCGGCACGTCTTGCCGTCGGGCTGCACCGGGTCCGCGTTGCCGACCTGGTCGTTCAGGCGGGCCACGAAGTCGTTGTTCACGCCGAAGGTCTGCTGCATCATCACCGGCGCGAGACCGCCCTCCTCCGCGCAGCCGACGTGGCCGTTGCCGAAGGCGTGCCCGATCTCGTGGTTGATGGCGTACTCGCGGTAGGAGCCGATGTCGCCGCTGAACGCGAGCGCGCCGCGCACCCAGCGGGCCAGGTTGATCATCACCCGCTTCTCGCTGCGCCGCCAGCACGACGACTCGTACTTGATCGAGTAGCCGCAGAAGTCCGGCCGGTGGACGGTTTCCGGAGTGCTCAGGCTGACCCGGATGTCCGGGTCGGCGTCGCCGTCGACGCGCTGCACCGACACCTGGCCGGTCGACACCCAGCCGCGCGGGTCGGCGAGCGTGGTGTCCACGAGCTTGCCGAACGAGTCGATGCCGCCGTAGGGGGCCAGGTCGATGCCCTTCTCGATCTCGATCGTGTATGTGTACAGCTCGCCCGCGCTGCCCACCCTGGGCGTGGTGCCGGGGACGACCGTCCACTCGCCCTGCCCCGCCTGCGGGAACGCGGCGCCGGGCGGCAGGTCGGCGGTCGGGATCTTGAGGTCCTGCGGCTTCACGGGCTTCTCGCTGACCCCGGGGCCCTCCTGCACGTCGCCGGAGTCCTGGGGGTCCGGGAGCTGCGTGGTGCCGTCCTGCGCGGACTGCCCGGAGCTGTCCTCGTCCGCGGTCTGGACCAGCACGAGCGCGGTGATCGCCACCAGCACCGGCACCGCGTACACGCGCCAGCCGTAGGTCGCGAGCACGCCCTTCTTCCTGGGCGTCTTCTTCCCCGGCGGCGTCTCGGGTCGCCACGACGCCGCGAGAGGCTCCGCAGACGTGCGGCGCTCACCTGCGCGGTAACGGTCGTGGACCCGCTTGGTCACGGTCCCAGGGTGCCACACACGGGCCACGGCGCTGATTCACACGGCACGTCCGAGTGACGTTTCCCACCGACGTGAACCATGGTCACCAGTTTCCCGTCTCGACCTGCTCCCACATGCCGAGCACGGCGCGGGCGACCGTGCCGGGCCGTTCCATCTGCGCGACGTGCCCGGTCCTCGGCAGCACCAGCAGCCGCGCCCTCGGGATGAGCCTGGCGGTCCTCGGCGCCTTGCGGACGGTCACCAGCTTGTCGTCGGTGCCCCACACGACCAGCGTCGGCGCCTTGATCTTCGGCGCCAGCGTCCACATCGACCTCGACCGGGGCACCAGCCACGACCGGAACAACCCGATCGTGCTGCGGGCCAGCGCCGGGTTGGCCCACACCATCCGCGCGCGCTCCTCGAACTCCGCGGCCGCCTCCTCCTTGCGGGACCGCGGCACCCGCTCCACGTCCGCGAACACCAGCTTCAGCAGCTGCACCACCCGCTGCTCCACGGGCATCGTCGCGAGCCTGCGGCGCACGGACGCGCCGACCAGCGGCAGGTAGGCGATGGCGAGGCGCGGGTCGGACATCCGCGAGACGAGCGGCCGCAGGTCGGGCACGGCGGGTGACACCAGCGTCAGCGTGCGGACCAGGTCGGGGTGGTCGGCGGCGATGTTCATCGAGATCGCGCCGCCCATCGAGTTCCCGAACAGGTGCACCGGGCCGACGCCGAGACCGCGGATGAACCGCGCGGCCGCGTCGGCGTGCGCCGGGATCGAGTAGTCGAAGTCCTTCTCCGGTTCCGACCGGCCGAACCCCGGCAGGTCCACCGAGATGCCGGGCACCCTGGTGGACAGCTGGGCCGCGAGGTCGGTCCAGTTCGTCGCCGAGCCGCCGAGTCCGTGCACGTAGACGGCGGTGGGGGCGTCCTCGGGACCCGGCGTGACGCGGACGTGCATGCGGACCCCGCCCGCGGTCCGGTCCTCGCCCGGCCACGGCGGGATCGACATGTCGACGGCGGGCAGGACCGCGTCGGACAGCGGGACGTACGTGATCGGAGGGCGGGATTCGGTACCGGTGCTCACCCGTCCAGTGTCCATGACTCTCCCGGACTCGCATTACCGGCGAGTAAGGTCAGGGGCCACGGGTCGGCAAGCCCGACCCGGGATGGACGTGGAGGGCGCGCATGTCGGAGACGATTCAGCACGGACTGGCCGGCCAGGCGAACCGGGCCGCGCGGCTGCCGCGCACCGCTCGGCGCGCCCAGCTGCTGGCCGCCGCACAGGACGTCTTCGCGGCGAACGGCTACCACGCGGCCGCCATGGACGAGATCGCCGAGCGCGCCGGTGTCTCCAAGCCGGTGCTCTACCAGCACTTCCCCGGCAAGCTGGAGCTCTACCTCGCGCTGCTCGAGATCCACGTCGACGAGCTGATCACGCGGGTGACCGACGCGATGGAGTCGACCACGGACAACAAGGTCCGGGTGCAGAACGCGGTGAGCGCGTACTTCGACTTCGTCGACGGCGAGAGCCAGGCCTACCGGCTGGTCTTCGAGTCCGACCTGCGCGGCGAGCCGGTGGTGCAGGCGGCCATCGACCGCGGCACCGACGCGTGCGTGCAGGCCATCACCAGGACCATCACCGCCGACGCCGGCCTGGCCGAGGAGCCCGCGCGGCTGCTCGCGGTCGGGCTCGTCGGGATCAGCCAGGTCGCGGCCCGTTCGTGGCTCGCGGACGGCCGCTCGATGGCCAAGGACGAGGCCGTCGGGCTGATCAGCACACTCGCGTGGAAAGGCATCGGCGGCGGTTACCCGCTGCACCAGTCGTAGTAGGAGTAGATTCGGCCAAATGCCAGAAACTACCGGCAGTTCGACCGGTGACGCGAGACGCGACCGCTGGCGCTCCCACCGGGCGGCACGGCGGACGGAGTTCGTCGAGGCGGCGATGCGTGCGCTCGCCGAACACGGCCCGGACGTGGGCATGGACCACATCGCGGCCGAGGCGGGCGTCACGAAACCCGTCCTGTACCGGCACTTCGCCGACAAGGCCGACCTGTTCGTCGCACTGGGGCACCGCGGCACCGAGATCCTGTTCGACCGGCTCATCCCCGCGCTCAACAACGAGGAAGCGCCGATCCCGCGCATCCGCAAGAGCCTCGACGCGTTCTTCACCACCGTCGAGGAGTACCCGCACCTGTACCGCCTGCTGGTCCGCCGCTCGCTCGCGAACCGGCCGGTCGAGCAGGACATCGTCGCGGAGGACAAGGAGCTGATCGCGCAGGCCCTCTCCGCCCTGCTCGGCGACTACCTGCGGGCGATGAACCTGGACTCCGGCGCCGCGGAGCCGTGGGCGCACGGCATCGTCGGGATGGTCCAGAACGTCAGCGAGTGGTGGCTGGAACGCCGCACCATGAGCCGCGACGCGGTGGTCGAGTACCTGACCCAGATCATCTGGGCCGCCATCGACGGCTTCACCCGAGCGAACGGCGTCACGCTCGACCCGCACAAGCCGCTGGAGCTGAACCGGGTCGTGAAGCTGTCGGAAGCGCACCCGAGCGCGGGCTGAACAACCGAAAGGGCAGGACCCTCTCGGGATCCTGCCCTTTCGCCCAAGCTCACTCAGGTGGTGACGAAACCCACCTTCCTGGAGTCGGCCGAGCCGATCTCCACGTACGCCACGCGAGCGGACGGCACCAGGAAACGGCGCCCCTTGTTGTCGACGAGCGACAAGGTCCCCGAGGAGTCCTTCAACGCGTCGGTCACCAACGACTCCACCTCTTCCGGAGTCTGCGAGCTGTCGATCAGCAGCTCTCGCGCGGTGTCCGCGACTCCGACCTTGACCTCCATCTGACCTCCAAAACCGCGATGTACGACGTGGCAAGGCTAGCCGAGACCGAGCGCGGACATCCGCTTGCCATGCTGCTGCTGCAACCGCCGGAACAGCGCGGCGATTCCGGCGAGGTCGCCGGTGCCGGTCACGATCAGCTCCGCCAGGCCGTCCCGCTCCGCCACCACGTACTGGGCCTGCGTGAGTGCCTCGCCGAGCAGCCGCCGTCCCCACAGCGTGAGCCGGTCGCGCACCGTGCGGTCGCGTTCGATGGCCGCCTTCACTTCGCGCTGGGCGAACGCGGAGTGACCCGTGTCACCCAGGACCTCCGTCACCAGCGCGGCGGTCTCCGCGTCCAGCCACGACGCGATCTCGCGGTACAGGTCGGCGGCGAGCCCGTCGCCGACGTACGCCTTGACCAGCGACTCCAGCCACGACCTCGGCGCCGTGGACGCGTGCCAGGTGTCGAAGTGCCCGATGAACGGGCGCATCGCGTCCTGCACGTCGATGTGGTGTGCCGCGAGGTACTGCTCGATCCGGCCGTAGTGGCCCATCTCGGCCGCCGCCATGGCCGACAACGCGGCCCTGCCCGCGATGGACGGCGCCGTCCGCGCGTCCTCGGCGAGCCGGTCGAAGGCCGACAACTCCCCGTAGGCGAGCACTCCGAGCAGGTCGACGACCCCGGGACCGATGGCACTGTCGTGCGAATCACTCACCGCCGCTCCCCGCAAGCTCGAAGCGGCCGTTGTCCCGGTATCCATGGTTCGCTCCGCAGGCTCCGCGCACGCCCAAAGCCTATCCGCCGACCCTCGCGGGTAGACTGGAGAGGACGCAGGCTTGTCAAATGAGCTGCGTACAGAGGGTGTGCGCGCCTCGCCGGCCCTCCCGCACCTACCGAAACGGTGCGGTCGAGCGGCCCGTCCAGGGCGGAGCGCGCTGGACAAGGGAGAGATCACATCACTGAACAGAACACACAGGACCTGGATCCGGTCACGCTGGAGCACAGCGAGGCAGGGGTCCCGGACACCGACACGTCGCATCCGCTGAAGGCCGACGCGCCCGTCCGCAACGACTCCCCCACGTTCGCCGAGTTCGGCGTGAAGGCGGAGATCGTCAAGGCCCTCTCCGAGGCCGGCATCGAGCGGACGTTCGCGATCCAGGAGCTGACGCTGCCGCTGGCGCTCGCCGGCGAGGACGTCATCGGCCAGGCACGCACCGGCACCGGCAAGACGCTGGGCTTCGGCGTTCCGCTGCTCAACCGGATCGAGCTGCCCGGCGACGGCACCCCGCAGGTGCTGATCGTGGTGCCGACCCGTGAGCTGTGCCTTCAGGTCAACCACGACCTGTCCGACGCGGGCAAGCACCTCGGCATCCGCGTCGAGGCCATCTACGGCGGCCGCCCGTACGAGCCGCAGATCGCGGCGCTGCGCAAGGGCGTCGACGTCGTCGTCGGCACCCCCGGCCGCCTGCTGGACCTCGCGGAGCAGCGCCACCTGGTGCTCGGCAAGGTCCGGGCGCTGGTGCTCGACGAGGCCGACCGCATGCTCGACCTGGGCTTCCTGCCCGACATCGAGCGGATCCTGCGCATGGTGCCCGACGAGCGGCAGACCATGCTGTTCTCCGCGACCATGCCGGGCCCGATCATCACGCTGGCCCGCACGTTCCTCACCCGGCCGACGCACATCCGCGCCGAGGAGAACGACGCCGGCGCGATCCACGAGCGCACCCGCCAGTTCGTCTACCGCGCGCACTCGCTCGACAAGATCGAGATCGTCGCGCGGGCGCTGCAGGCGGAGGGCCGCGGCCTGACGATGATCTTCAGCCGCACCAAGCGCACCGCGCAGAAGGTCGCCGACGACCTGGAGGAGCGCGGTTTCGCGGTCGCGGCCGTGCACGGTGACCTCGGCCAGGGCGCGCGTGAGCAGGCGCTGCGCGCGTTCCGCGCAGGCAAGGTCGACGTCCTGATCTCCACGGACGTCGCGGCCCGCGGCATCGACATCGACGACGTCACGCACGTCATCAACTTCCAGTGCCCCGAGGACGACGGCACCTACGTGCACCGCATCGGCCGCACCGGCCGCGCGGGTCGCGAAGGGGTGGCGGTCACGCTCGTCGACTGGGACGAGGAACCGCGCTGGAAGCTGATCAGCGACACGCTGGGCCTGGACATGCCGGAGCCGGTCGAGACGTACTCGACCTCCGACCACCTGTTCTCCGACCTGGGCATCCCGGCGGGTTCGACCGGCAGGCTGCCGCTGGCCAAGCGGACCCGCGCGGGCCTCTCGGCCGAGCCGGAGGAGGACCTGGGCGGCGCGAAGAAGGGCCGCAACCGCAAGCGTGCGCGCAGGACGGCGGGCCCGGCCGCCGACGCGCCCCGCACCACCACCGAGCCCGGCGAGGGCAGTGGTGAGCCGAGGCAGCGCCGTCGTCGCCGCCGCGGCGGCAGCGGCGGTGGCGGCGGTGAGGGTGAGCAGCCCGCGGAGACGCAGGAGGCCACCAGTTCGCCCAAGTCGGAGCGCCCGGCCCGCACGCGGCGCCGCCGCAGCCGGGGCGGGGTGCCCATGAGCGAGACGCCGAACACCGGCGAAACAAACAACTCGGCAGACTAGGTCACCATGATCGGTGACGAGGACGTGCTCGACGGGACGGACGAGCCCGTCGAGCGCTGGGAGCGAACCAGGTTTCATCGCAAGCGCGACGTCCTCGTCGTGGCGGTCATCGGCGTGGCCGCCCTGGTCGGCGGGCTGCTGCTGTGGCAGTCCAGCGACCTGCGCGCGACCACGTCGCAGACCGCGAGCAGCCCGCTCGAGTCACCCGCGCGGCCCGCCGTGTTCCCGCCCTCGCTCGCCGAGGTGTGGCGGGCGGACTCGTCCGCGACGCCGGAGCCGGTGACGGTCGGCCCTGCGCTGGTGACCGGCAACAACACCGAGGCGGGCGGCGAGGTCGCGGGCCGGGACCCGCTGACCGGCGAGGTCCGCTGGCGCTACGCCCGTGACCTGCCGCTGTGCACGGTGTCGTCGGCGTGGCAGCTGGCGCTCGCCGTGTACGCGAGGACGGACAACCTGCTGCGCGCGGACGACCCCCGCAAGGCGGGCGGCTGCAGCGAGGTCACCGCGCTGTGGCCGGAAACCGGCCAGCGCGGCCGCCCGGCGCGGCCCGACGAGCAGCGCGACAACCCCTACCTCGGCACCCGCAACTCCGACGCGGAGCTGGGCACCCGGCTGCTGTCCGACGGCACGTACGTCACCGCCACCGGCGACAGCCTGCTCACCACGTGGCGCTCCGACCTGGTGCAGACCATGGAGTACGGCCGGATCGGCGCGCTCCAGAACCCGGGCAAGCAGCCGAGGAACGGCTGCGAGTACGGCACGGTCGCCGTGGTCACCGGCAAGATCGCGGTCGTCGAGCGCTGCCCGACCGACCCCGGCGACCGGCTCACCGTCTACAAGGCGACCGGCGAGGACGACTCCGAGAAGCCGGTGGAGGTGGCCAGTGTCGTGGTCGGCAACGACGCCAAGGTCGTCGCGATGAGCGAGCAGTGCAGGCTCGACCCGGAGGCGCCCGACGACGTGCAGCAGTGCACGGCGGTCGCGCTGCCCAACCCGAACCGCCTGGTCCTGCTGGACGAGCAGGGCGAACAGGTCCGGACCTACCCGCTGGAGCTGGCGCCCGACGACCTGCGCGGCGAACCGGAGGGCCACACGATGTCGGTGAACCGCGTGACCGGCGCCGTCTACTGGTACACCGGCTCCCGCACGATCGCGCTGTCGCTCGACGACCTGCGCCCGCTGTGGACCGTCGAGAACGCGATGGGCCCGGGCACCGCGTTCGCGGGCAAGATCCTCGTCCCGGTCACCGGCGGCATCGCGGTGCTGGACCCGGCCACCGGCGAGGTCGTGGCGAACACCCCGATCGACCGGGGCGGCCACGACGGCGAGATCACCATGTCGGCGCTCGGCCCGATGGTGTTCGAGCAGCGCGGTGACACGCTGGTCGCGCTGCGCTGAGGTTTCGCGGTGTGAGCGAACTCCGGGTCCGGCTCCACACGTTCACGAGGGCCGTTGAGGCACACTCGGAGAGTGAACATTCCGTCGCAGCTGTCCCCGCACGGGGCGGACCGGGTGGACCTGCATAGCCGGTACGGCCATCTCGCCGCGCTGGTCAGGCGCGCGGTCGACGCGAAGGAACCCAGGCCGACCGCCCTGCTGCTGCCCGGCTACACCGGGTCCAAGGAGGACTTCGCGCCGCTGCTCGACCCGATCGCGGCCGCGGGCTTCGACGCGATCGCCGTCGACCTGCCCGGCCAGTACGAGTCCGGCGGCCCGGACGACGAGGCGGCCTACCAGCCCGCCGCGCTCGGCGGGGTCATCGCCGAGCTGGTCGGCAAGCTCGCTGCCGACGGCGGGCAGGTCATGCTGCTCGGCCACTCGTTCGGCGGGCTGGTCGCGCGGGGCGCCGTGCTGGCGGGTGCCCCGGTCACCGGCCTGACGCTGATGGACTCCGGTCCTTCGGAGCTGCCGGAGGGCGTGCGCCGCCAGATACTGGACTTCGGTGAGCCCGCCATGCGCGAGCACGGCATCGAGGCCGCGTACAAGCTGCGCGAACAGCTCGACGCGATGACGCCGCCGCAGCCGGGGCGATCCCCGGAGCTGGTGGCGTTCTTCCGCGACCGGTTCCTGCGGTCGCGCCCGGCGGCACTGCTCGGCAAGGCACGCGCGCTGCGGACCGAGCCGGACCTGGTCAGCTCGCTCGCCCGCGTGCTCCACACGTCGGGCACACCGTGCCTGGTGTGCTGCGGCGAGCTCGACGACGCGTGGCCGGTGTCGGCACAGCGCGACATGGCCGACCGCCTCGACGCGGACTTCGCCGTGATCCCCGCGGCCCGCCACTCGCCGAACACCGAGAACCCGGAGGAGCTGCTCGCCGCGCTCGTGCCGACGTGGCGGTCCTGGCTTTCCTCCTGAGCGCTGTCGATCCGCCGCGACGCCGTTCGTGTAGAGGACGAGACACCGGCGACCGGCCGGTGCCCGACCCGGGGAGGACACGATGGCGGAGCTGGCGGTCACCGAGAGCGTGACGCTCGACGGTGTGATGCAGGCGCCGGGCAGGCCCGACGAGGACACCCGCGACGGCTTCACGGCGGGCGGCTGGGCCGCGCCGTACATGGACCAGGTCGCGATGGAGCAGGCGGGCAAGGGCATGGCCACGACGTCGGCGCTGCTGTTCGGCAGACGGACCTACCTGGACTTCCACGGCTTCTGGCCGAAGCAGACCGACGGCAACCCGTTCACGGCGATGCTGGACGAGACACCCAAGTACGTGCTGTCCAGGACGCTGACCGGCCTGCCGTGGCGGAACTCGACGCTGCTGACCTCGGTCGACGAGGTGGCCGCGCTGAAGGAGCGGCTGAGCGGCAGCATCGCGGTGCTGGGCAGCGGTGCGCTGGTGGCCTCGCTCGGCGCGCTCGTCGACAGCTACACGCTGCTGATCCACCCGCTCGCGCTCGGCACCGGCCGCCGCCTCACGCTGCCCGCCGGGGCGTTCGAGCTGGTCTCGTCGGTCCCGACCGGCACCGGCGTGCTCATCGCGACCTACGTTCGCACCACGCCTTGAGCGACGCCGCCTCGCGGTGCACGAGTTCGCCGACCTGCTGTGGCCCGCCTGACTCAGGCCCACCAGAACAGCCAGAGCGCGGCCCCGGACACGGCGACCACACCCAGCACGGACAACACGGCCATCCACCCGGCGTGCCGGTCGGCGTACCGCTGCACGAACACGGCGAGCACGGCGGCCGCGATGTGGCCCAGCACGGTCAGCGCACCGGGCCCGGGCATGTCCCGGGCGAACGCGAGCACCTGGAACACGACGACGACCACGGCGAGCACGGACATGCCCACCGCGAGCGCGCCGGACAGCTCACGCCACGGCCCACCACGGTGCCGGGACGCCGGGCCGGGTCGTGGGGCCACCGGCAGTTCCGCCGTGACCGCGTTCGAGTAGTCCACACGACCTCCACAAGTCGGGGGCACTGTAACTCACGGCACGAGCATCGCCCAGGGCTCCGCGGCGGGTCCGGCGGCCTGGCCTTCCTGGCAGCTGCGGCGGAAGTCACACCACGAGCACTGGCGGCCGACCTGTGCGGGGAACAGCACGTCGGGGTCACCGCCCGCCTTGAGGGTGTCGGTGGCGAGGTGGTACTCCTCGGCCGCCTCCTCGGCGCGCGTGCGGTGCCGCGCAAGGGACTCCTCGGTGTGCTCCCACGCCGCGACGGTCCCGGTCGGCAGGTGGTGCAGCTCGACCCTGGTGCACGGCCGCCGCAGGGTGCGCCGCGCGGCCAGCACGTACAGCGCCAGCGCCTGGGAGCCACGCGCGTCGTCGGTGGTCAACGCGGACCGCCCGGTCTTGTAGTCGATGACGACGACCTCGCCGTCCCGCTCGTCGATCCGGTCGACCCGCCCCTCGGCGACGATGGTCCCGACGGGCGCGGAAACCCACCGCTCCAGGCCGACGGGCTCGATCGAGACGTCGATCTCGGCGACGTAGTCGGACACCCACCCGGCGGCACGGTTGCGGTACTCGGCGGCCTGCGCCGGCCCGGCGAACCCCTCGTCGCTCCAGTGCTGCCCGACCAGAGCGGCCGCGGCCTCCGGCGTGCGCCGGGCAAGGGGCAGGTCGAAGAACGCGCGCAAAGCGTTGTGCACCACCGCGCCCAGCGTGCTGTGCGCCCACGCCCCACCCCGCGGCGGTGTCGGCCGGTCGAGGTAGGCCATGCGAAACCGGCGCGGACAGTCCACCCAGGTCGCGAGCCGGGACGGGGTGACCTTGATGAGCCTGCGCGGCATGGCGTCGAACCCGAGTTGCACGGTGCCACGGTAGAGGACAGCACCGACAGGACTACGCCCCGCTCACGAACCCCTGCACCGAGTCCGCGATCAACTGCACCGCGATCGCCGCGAGCAGCAGACCGGCGATCTTCGCGAGCAACGTGATGCCACTGTCCTTGAACACGCGGATCAGCAGCCCGGAGAAGCGCAGGCACAGCCACAGGATGAAGTGGACGGCGACGATGGCGAGCGCCAACGCGATGTACGACCCGGCCTGTCCTTCCGCGTGCCGCACGAAGACGATCGTCGCCGCGATCGCACCGGGCCCGGCGAGCAGCGGGGTACCGAGCGGCACAAGCGCGACGTTGACGTCGTCGACCTCCTGGGGCTGGGTGGTGTCCCGCCCGGTGAGCAGGTCGAGCGCGATCAGCAGGAGCAGCAACCCGCCCGCGCCCTGCACGGCGGGGATCCCGATGCCGAGGTAGGAGAGAATCGCCTCTCCGCCGACGGCGAACATGCTGATCACCGCGAGCGCGACGAGCACGGCCTGCCGCGCGGCACGCACCCGCGCCGCCCGCGTCCTCCGCCCGACCAGACTGAGGAAGACAGGCACGGTCCCGGGCGGGTCCATGATCACGACGAGGGTGATCGTCGCCTCGGCGAACAGACGGGCATCGAACGGCACCGCGCCAGCCTGCCATGCCACAGAGGACATTCGCGCACCAGCCATCAGGCGCCGCCGCGCCAGGGGCGCCGCGAAAGGCGCGTTCAGCCGTCGACGACAGGCACGCCGGTGCCCCGGCGCGTGATCTCCTCCAGCATCTCCGGTGCGGTGGTCTCCTGCCCGAGCCGGATCGTCTTGTTGGTCCCGTGGTAGTCGCTGGACCCGGTCACGATCAGCCCCATCTCGTCGGCGAGCACGCGCAAACGCTTGCGTGCCGCCGGGTCGTGGTCGGGGTGATCGACCTCCACGCCACCGAGCCCGACCCCGGCCAGCTCCTTGATCACCTCGCCGGTCACCGTCGGCCCCCGGTGCGTGGCGAAGGCGTGCGCGAGCACGGTCACCCCGCCTGCCCGCTCGATCATCTCGATCGACTCGAAGATCGGCGTCCGGGAGCTGGGCAGGTAGTACCGCCCCCGGTCGTTCAGGAACCGGGCGAACGCCTCGTCGACCGACGACACGACCCCGGCGCGCATCAACGCCATCGCCAGGTGCGGCCGTCCCGCGGTCGCCGTCTCCGGCACCGACGCCAGCAACGACCCGGCGGAGATGGGGAACCCGTCCGCCGCCATCAGGTCGGCGATCCTGGCGAGACGTTCGCGCCGCTCGGCCCGCGCCCGCGCGTACTCCTCGACCACCGCGGGCGCGTTCGGGTCGAACAGGTACGCGAGCAGGTGGACGGTGCAGTGACCACCGCGCCCGTCCGGGCTCACGCACGACAGCTCCGCCCCCCGGACGAGCCGGAGGCCGGGCGGGAGCGCGCTCCGCGCCTCGTCCCACCCGGCCGTCGTGTCGTGGTCGGTGATCGCCAGTGCGGTCAACCCGGTCGCGGCGGCGTTCGCGATCAGCTGTGCCGGGGTGTCGGTGCCGTCCGACGCGGTCGAGTGGGTGTGCAGATCAATCCTCACACCCCTATTGAACGCTCTAGCCCACCATCGGCTTGCGCCTGGCCAGCCGCTGCGCCTTGATCATCGAGAAGCGGGTCTTCTGCGCTTCCTTGTCGCCGAAGACCAGCTCCGAGATCGCGTCGTAGACCTGCTCGGCCTTGGGCAGGTACTCGAGGCGGTTCAGCGCCTGGATCTGACCGGCCGACTCGACGATCATCGTGCCGTAGCCCAGTACGCGGCCCAGGAGCGGTCGTTCGTAGGTGAGGTCGGTGACCTTGCCGATCGGCATCATCAGCACCTTCGTGGTGATGATGCCGGTCGTCATCATCATGCGTTTGTCGGTCACCACGATCCGCTCCACCCACCAGGACACGACCTGGTAGGCGAAGCGGAGCAGTACGAACAGCGCCGCGTACCACAGGACGTTCTGGACGAGCCACATCGACGGCGGTAGCAGGTAGGACACCATCACCGCGACCGCGAGCAGCGCGATCGTCTCGAAGATGTCCCAGGCGAGGCATGCCCAGTGCAGGCGCACCCGGATGACCCGGCGTTCAGAGTCAAGCAGGTACTCGTCTGAATCCCGTGGGGCGAACATGGTTCGACGTTACTCGGCTCAGGTCTGGAAGACCGAGCGTACGAACGTGATGACCGCTTCTGCCGCGTCCTTCAGGGTGTTCAGGATGGACGTCACGAGTGCTGCGGACTGCACGGGTTGGGTGACCAGGAAGAACACCAACAACGCCGCGCCAGAGATTATGAGGACCTTCTTGGCTTTCACCGGGTGTTACTCCGTGTCCATGGGTGGGTTGCTGACCTTTGCGTTCTTGAAAACCGTTGTACAGCACGGTGCGGCCAAACGGGAGACTAGTACTGCTCTTGGGGCAAGGGTCGGGTAACTCGCCTCCCAGCCGCTACTCTGCGTGTCCATGAACGACTCCGACGGTCCGATGATCCGGTGTGTCGGCGCGGTCGTGCACGACGCGGAGGGGCGGTTGCTGCTGGTCCAGCGAGCCAACGACCCCGGCCGTGGGCAGTGGTCCCTGCCAGGTGGCCGCGTGGAGCCCGGGGAGAGCGACGCGTGCGCCGTCGCCCGCGAACTCCGCGAGGAGACCGGCCTCGAGGTGCTGGCCGGATCCTTGGTCGGGAGCGTATCGCGACCCGCTCCGAAGGGTGTCTTCATGATCTTCGACTACGCCGCACAGGTCGTCGGCGGCCGGCTTTCCGCAGGTGACGACGCCTCCGCTGTCGCGTGGGTGGACCTCGTCACATTCACCGACCTCGACCGGCGCGGTCTGCTGGTCGACCGGCTGGCGGCGACACTGACCGGCTGGCGGGTGCTCCCCCGCCATTAGCGGCTCACACCAGCCAGTGCATGCGTTCGCCGTGCCACGAGGTCTGCGCGAGCACGGTCGTCTCCTCCGCGCCGTCGACCCACCGGGTGCTCGCGAGCACCGCCTGTCCGGTGTCCAGGTCGGGCCGGTCCGGGCACAGGCCGGTCGCGTACGCCTCCAGGCTCACCCAGTGGGCCGGTCGTCCGGCGGCCAACTCAGCGACCGCCGACCGGAAGGCCGTCACCCGTTCGGCCGAAAGTGATCGCAATGCGTTGCTGGTGAGCAGGATCACGGGCAGTTCGAGGGGGATCCGGGCCGCCGCGGCGGCGAGGTCCCCGACGGGGTCGCCCTTGATCAGCGTCGGTGCCTTCTTCCTGCGTGCCGTCGCCGCGGCGCCCAGCTGCCGCAGCCGGTCCGGCTGGTCCGGCCAGACGCAGGCCTCCAGCCACGCGTACTCGTCCTCGTCGTCGAGGTCCACCGGATCGGGGTCGAGCCCGATCTTCGCCGACACCAGGAGCCGCTTCGGGATCGTCGGGCCCTTCCGCCCCGGTTCGAGCCGCAGCGCGCAGTGCAGCCCCAGCGCGGCCCGCCCCGGCCCGGCGACGATCTGGCCGGACTGCTCCGACTGGTACCGGTACGAGTACAGGTCCATGCCCAGCAGCAGACCGGCGCACGCACCGACCTCGAGCAGCCCCACCGGTCCGCCGCCCGCCTGCCGCGCCGCGTATGCGACGGCCGGGTAGAACAGGGCGGCCCTGCCGACCTCGTTGCCGCGCGGCACCCGGCTCGCGACCAGCGCCCGCACCCGGTCGGCCCGGTCCAGCACGAACGTGCGGAACATCGGCCACAGGCCCGGGTCCGGCCCGTAGGAGCCGCCCAGTGCCGGGTAGTAGTTCGTCAGCTCGTGGAACGGTTCCGCCTGCAGCACGCGCTGGACCGCGGCGAGCAACAGTGCCGGATCGGGCGTGGTCGCATCGCTCAGCAGACCCGCCACCTCGTCGTCATCCGCCGCGTGCGCGGCGAGATGGCTGTACAGGGGCGAAACTTCCGCTGCTTCGTCGGCGAACCGCCGCAACCGATCCCGAACCTCATCCAGCGCGGCGCTCATGCCCCCTAGTTTGCCGCAGGCTCGGGCCGGCCGGGCTGTTCGCCTCCCCGGGCCTGTCCGTAAGAGCGCTTCGGGACCATCACCTTGCGCCGGAAGACGCAGACCACGGTGCCGTCCTGCTTGTAGCCGCGGGTCTCGACGTACACCACACCGCGGTCGTCCTTCGACTTCGACGGCGTCTTGTCGAGGACCTCGGTCTCGCCGTAGACGGTGTCGCCGTGGAAGGTCGGCCTGACGTGCCGCAGCGACTCGATCTCCAGGTTCGCGATCGCCTTGCCGGAGACGTCGGGCACGGACATGCCGAGCAGCAGCGAGTAGATGTAGTTGCCGACCACCACGTTCCTGCCGAAGTCGGTGGTGTTCTCCGCGTAGTTCGCGTCCAGGTGCAGCGGGTGGTGGTTCATCGTGAGCAGGCAGAACAGGTGGTCGTCGTACTCGGTCACGGTCTTGCCGGGCCAGTGCTTGTAGACAGCCCCGACCTCGAACTCCTCGTAGTAGCGACCGAACTGCACGGCGAACCTCCCTGTCATGACCGGACGCGAGCAGTCTGTCAGGTGGAGTACCCTCGACAACTGGTGTGTGAGTGAGCCCGCACCAACACGACCCGAGGAGGTGAGGACGCGTGAGCGACCCGCATAACCATGCCGGCGTGACAAGTCGCAGTAGCACCCGCGTCCTCGCTGGAAGGGTCACCCGCTAAGGCAGCAGGTCCCCGCTGGTTCCGGCCGGACGCTCCGGCGCCTTTCTGGCGCGTGCCGTCCTGTCTCCCAGCTGGAGGTCACCATGCCCGCCATCCCCTCGCTCGGCAACCTGCGGGGCCGGAACAACCGGCGCCACCAGCATCCCGTGCCCGCGACGGCGCAGGCACACGTCGTCGACTGCGGCGTGTACGTCGACGGTGAGCGCCTTCCCGGCCAGTGGTCGCCGGTGGACGCGATCACCGAGGTCCGGCGCAGGCGCGAGGGGTTCGTGTGGATCGGGCTGTACGAGCCGGGTGAGGAGCAGCTGCAGGGCATCGCCGAGGTGTTCGGGCTGCACGAGCTCGCCGTGGAGGACGCGGTCACCGCGCACCAGCGGCCCAAGCTCGACCGGTACGAAGAGACGCTGTTCATGGTGCTCAAGACCGTCCGGTACATCGAGCACGAGTCGCCCACCACCGCCAACGAGATCGTCGAGACCGGCGAGATCATGGCGTTCCTCGGCAGGCAGTTCATCGTGACCGTGCGCCACGGCAAGCACTCCGGCCTGCAGCAGCTGCGGGAGGAGCTGGAGGCCGCACCCGACCGCCTGACCATCGGGCCCGCCGCGGTGCTGCACGGGATCGCGGACCGGATCGTCGACTCCTACCTCGCCGTGAGCGAGTCGTTCGAGAACGACATCGACGTGATCGAGACCAGCGTGTTCGCGCCCCGCAGCACGATCGGCGCCGAGCAGATGTACCTGATGAAGCGGGAGATCCTGGAGCTGCGCCGCGCGGTCATGCCGCTCGCGGTGCCGCTGCGGCGGCTCGCGGAGGGCTACACACCGCTGGTGCCCGAGCAGGTCCGGTCGTACTTCCGGGACGTCGACGACCATCTCACCACGGTCTCCGACCGGGTGGCGAGCTTCGACGAGCTGCTGAACACACTGGTCGACGCGACGCTCGCGAAGATCTCGCTGCAGCAGAACACCGACATGCGCAAGATCACCGCGTGGGCGGCGATCATCGCCGTGCCGACGATGGTGGTCGGCGTGTACGGCATGAACTTCGACTACATGCCGGAGACGCACTGGCGGTTCGGCTACCCCCTCGTGATGCTCGTGATCCTGGGGGCCTGTCTGATCCTCTACCGCATCTTCCGCCGGAACCGATGGCTGTAGCTGGGTCGCACCCAGCAGTCCGGTTGATCACCCGTCCATGTGTGTCGAGGGAGGTTCCCCATGTCGAAGCTGCTCACCAACCCGCGTTTCTGGGTGCTGACGTTCGTCGTCACCTGGCTTGTCGTCGTCACGGTGCTGATCGCCATGGGGCCGGACATCGCCCCGGACACCGCGGGCGGCCGCTGACGACCCGGCCGCGCGGACAGCGCCCCGGACACGGCCCGGCTCAGTCGTCGTCGGCGCCGATCACCGGGGTGCTGGCCTTCTCCGGTTTGCCGAAGATGTCCAGCGGGTTGCCGACGACGCGGCTGTGGGACTTGTGGTCGGCGTCGCCGCCCTTGCCACCCGCACCCATCATCGGGGCCATCGGCATCATGCCCATGCCGCCCATGCGGCCGCCGCTCCTCGGTTCGTTCGCCGCTGCCGCCGCGACCGGGGCCGGGGCCTCCGGCCTGGGGACCTGTTCCCCCGCCACCGTGTAGTTGCCGGGGGCCAACGGCGGGGCCGACGGGCCACCGCCGACACCACCACCGCCCCCACCGAAGCCGCCGCCGCCACCGCCGACAGCACCCGCCTTGTCCGTGCTCGTGTCCAGCGCCTCGGCGGGCGGCGGCGCCGACGGCGCGGCGGGCGGCTCGGGCATCGACCAGTTGTCCTGCGGGAACGTGTGCGCCATCGTGACGCCCTGGAAGGCGGCCGAGCCGTCGACACCCTCGCAGAGCTGCACGAAACCCTCGAGGATCTGCCGCACCGCCTCGAAAAGCTCCTTGGTGGGCCTGCGCATGAGGTCGAGGTACTCGCGCGTCCGGTCGTCCCCCTGGACCGGGATCGCCATGGCCTCCGACGCGGTCTCCGCGGTCTCCGCCATGACGCTCGCCAGCTGCACGACGATCTCGCGGATGCCGTCCGCGGTCTTGTCGAGCACGTCGGCCATCGCGATCATCGCGTCGGACAGGTCGTTGCCCGCCAGGCCCACCTTCTGCATGTACGCGATGAACGACTGCGCCGCCTCGCCGTCCCACGCGGCGTCCAGCTTGCCCAGCGGTGTGGTCAGCGCCGCGGTCACCTGCTCGGTGCCCTCGCCGACGAGCCGCCAGCGGCCCGCCTCGGCGTGCAGGTCGCTCCACCGGCCCACGACCGGGGCGAAGTACTCCTCCACCGGGTCGTCGACGCCCAGGTGGCGCGCGAGCCTGGACAGGTAACCGAGCTGGACCGCGACCTGGTTCTCGACGTCCCTGCCATCCGGCGCGGCCGTGACGTCGGCGACCTCGTGGCTCACCGCTCCTCCCGGCGGATCGTCACGCCACCCTCGTCGTCGGTGTCGACGTACCCGGCGGTGACCTTCGCCAGCCCGTCGGACGCGGCCCCGAGCGCCTCGACGGCACGCGCCAGCTGCTCACGCAACAGCTGTGCGGCCTTGCCGTAGGCCTGGGTGGTGTGGACGGTCCGCCCCAGCTGACCGAACGACTCCTGGTCGAGCGGCTCGATGGCCATCGTCCTGACGCCCTCGGCAAGCGCCTCCGCGCTGTTGCCCGCGAGCTGCGCGTACCCGCCGACCCACGTCGCGTCGAACTTGATCCCCGTCACAAGTCCACCCTTCGTCAGGCCTCCGACGATAGGTGACCACGCGTGGTTCCCACCGGTGCTTGTGCAACGAGGTACCCACGCGGGGACAGGACTTTGCGAACAGAATCAGCCGCCACCCTGCGCTTCCGCGTCCTCCGACGGGTACTGCCCCGGCCCGAACGGGATCGAGTCGTAGCTCTGTTCCACGTCCTTCACGCTCAGCGAGGCCCCGTCGGGCAACAGCTGGATGATGCTTCTGGGCGCCGGTTTCTGGTCGCCGAGCCCGAGCCCGGCCGCGGTCCGCGCGTCGGGCACGCCGTACTTCACGCCGCGGTCGGAGACCAGCGTGATCTGCCCGCGGGTGAAGTCCTCCGGCGACGTCGCCTGCCGCACCACGGCACCCCGGCCGGGCGGCATGTAGAAGTGGTCGATCCGGATCCCGTCCGCGTTGGGGCTGGAGATCGCGACCGTCTGCGGCTCGTTGTTCTGGTTCGTCTTGATGCCCGGCAGCTTCTTGCCGACGTGCACCGCCGTGAACTCCTCCGCGTTGTCGCCCTCGCCGGAGTAGCTCCAGCCGAGGCAGGCGACGGGGAAGTTCTTCGGGTCGAGCACCTCGGTGTCCCGCTCGGGGAACGTCGAGTCGTCGATCTCGCGGCGCTGCTCGACGTTCGCGATCAGCGCCGGGCTGACCGCGGCGATCCGCTCCCCGCCGAGGTTGCGGTAGTACCGGATGAGGTTGGCGGTCGACCGCTTGATCTCCTCGATGCCGTCCTTGAGCAACACGTAGGTCCTGGTCACGTCGCCTGCCCGCTCGACCTCGAACACCGAACCGACCTTCCGCAGCTCCGGGTTGTCGAGGTCGACGTCGGAGTCGGTGTCGCGGCCCGCGATGCCCGGCGACTTCAGCGGCGCCTTCTCCGGGATGGCGTTGAGCATGCCGGTGGTGATCGTGCGCGGCTCGACGCCGTTGAGCTCCAGCGCGGTCCGCACCCGGTCGTCCTCGAGGTCGACCTCCGCGCGCACCGCGCTGGTGTTGGGCAGGTTCGCCGTGCCGGGGGTGCGGTAGACGAGGTAGGTCTTCCCGTTCGGGGCCCGCACCAGCAGCGACTCGTTCTGCTTCAGCTCGGGACCGAGCTCCTTGACCCCGGCGATCACCGTGGTCTCGACCTTGTTCTCCTTCGCCGGGTCCGGCAGGCCGTCGTCGAGGATGTACTGGTCGCACACGGTCCACAGCGACTCGATGCGCTGGTCCGCGCTCGGCAGCAGGTCCGGCCCGTCGGCGATGCCCGCCTTGCGGCCCTTCGGGATGTCCCGGAGCTCGTTGTCGTCGACCACGGTCGGCGCGACGACCTGCGGCACGGCCCCACCCTGCTGGTCGGCCTGCGCGTCACCGCCGTCCGAGGAATTCTGCTGCTGCGCCATGAGCAGCAGCCGCGCCGACGCCATGTTGAACACGGGCACCAGCTTCTTGTCCGGCTTGGCGATGAGCACGTAGACCTGGCCAGACGGCTTGCCGATGACGATGCCGTCCTCGTCGGGCGCCTTGGGCTTGGGCGACAGGATCCCCCAGATGAGGAAGCCCAGCAGGCCGATCGCGGCGATGCACACCCCGACGACGGTCGCGCGGCTGTGCGTCCGCATCGGGTCGTGCAGCATCACCGCGTCCTTGCGGACGAGGGCCGACTGCATCCTGCGCAGCACGAACCGATACGCCTGAACCTGTGACTTGGTAGTCGGTGTAGATGGCATTTCCGCCTCTGCAGCTCCCCGATCGCGGTACGGTTCCGCAGGATAGCCCCATCGGCGTCGGTTGCACGGCGGTTCCGGGCAGGCGGCAGAATCGGGAGCCTGCGGGGCACACAGGTGACGAGGGGAAAGATCGAGCGGATGTCGGTGAGCACTCCTCCACGGCGCGGGAACGGCGGCACGCCCCCTCCGGCCCAGCCGCCGAGACCGCCGGGGTCCGGGGCCCCCGTCGGTCGGCACGGAGGACAAGGTGCCCCCGCACACCCGGCAGGCCCCGGCGGCCCCGCCGGACCGGGCGCGACACCGGGGCGGGCGACACCGCCGGGTGGCGTGCCGGGCATGCCCGCCGCTCCCGTTCGGCCCGCCCCCGGCGGACCGGGCGGGCCCGGTGGTCCCGGACCTGGTGGCCGCGGCGGTCCTGGTGGCCCCGGCAGGCCTGGTGCCGCCGGTCCTGGTGGTCCCGCCGGTCCTGGTGGTCCCGGTGGGCCTGGTGGGCCCGGTGGGCCTGGTGGGCCTGGTGGTCCGGGCGGCTCGGGTCCTGGCGGACCCGGTGGGTCCGGTCCCGGTGGGCCAGGTGGACCTGGTGGTCCCGGCGGCAACGGTGGATCGTCCGGTGCACGACCGCCGGCAGGCCCGCCCCCGCCCCCGATGACCGCGCGGCGGCGCACCAGGGGTGCCAGCCTCGGCGCGCTGCCCGTCACGAACCTGGTGGTCCTCGAGATCGCCGTCGCGATCGGGTTGGTCCTGCTCGCGATCGACATCGACCTGGTGTACGTCGCGATCGGCATCGCCGTCGCCGGTCTGCTGATCGCCGCCATCCGCTGGCGCGGCCGCTGGTTCACGCAGTGGATCGGGCTCACCGCCCGCTACGCGATGCGCTCACACTCCCGCCTTTCCAAGCCGACCAAACCGGTCAGCATCGAGGGCATCGCCGACTCCGACGTCACCCCGGTCACCGGTCCCGACGACCCGCGCGTCAGCCTGCTGCGCCTGGCCGTGCCCGACCTGGTCGTCGCGCACGGCCAGGACCACGAGCGCAGGCCGCTCGGCCTCGCCTGGCACGACGGCACGTGGACCGCGGTCCTGCTCGTCGACCCCGCCCCCGGCCTGGTCACGCAGCTCGGCGGCGCACCGAACCTGCCGCTCGGCGCGCTCGCGCCGTGCCTGGAGGACCGCGGTGTGGTGCTCGACGCCATCCAGGTCATCTGGCACTGCTACCCGGGCAGCGCCGCGCTGCCCCCGAACTCCCCCGCCCTTGCCTCATACATGGAGCTGCTCGGCCCGCTGCCCGCGGCCGCGCGCCGCACCACGTGGGTCGCCGTCCGGCTCGACCCGCGCCGCTGCCCGGCCGCGGTCCGCGAACGGGGCGGCGGCGTGCTCGGTGCGCACCGCGCGCTGATCGGTGCGCTGTCCCGCGTCCGCAACGCACTCGAGTCGCGTGGTGTGCCGACCCGTCCGCTCGACCCGGACGAGCTGCTCAAGGCCGGTATCTCGGCCGCGGAGCTGACCGGCGCGCTGCACGTGCCCGCGCCGGGCCCCGGCCAGCCGCAGCAGCTGCCGCAGACCCCGAGGGCCCGGCTCACCGAGCGGTGGACCGGGGTGACGGTCGCGGGCATCGGCCACGCCAGCTACGCGATCACCGGCTGGTCCAAGGGCAAGCCCGCGACCAGCCTCAACGCGCTGACCGGGGTGCGCGCGCTGTCGTCGACGGTCGCGGTGTCCATCTCGCCGGGCGCCGAGGACGACCAGGTCGGCATGCGCGGGCTCGTGCGGGTCAGTGCCCGCACCCCCGGCGAGCTGGAGTACGCCGACGAGCGGCTGACCACGATCTCCGACCGGCTCGGCATCACCCTGACCCCGCTGCGCGGGCTGCAGGTGGCCGGGCTCGCCGCGACGCTGCCGCTGGGAGGCCGAGCGTGAGTGAGTCGTCGAGGCTGCTCGAAGTACAGACCGGCAACGGGCTGACACAGGAGTTCCTGATGTCGCCCTCGATGCTCGACGCGGTCAGCCCGACCGGCGACCGGGGCGGCATGATGCTCGGCTCGTCGATGCAGGGCGAGCCGATGACGATCTCCGCGCTGCGGCCCGCCCCGACCCGTCTCGTGCTGGTCGGCGGGCTGTACCTGGCGCGGCAGGTCGCGCTGCGCGCCATGGCGGTCGGCGCGTGGGTGGTCGTCGCGACCGGGCGGCCCGCGGCGTGGCAGGTGCTGCAGAAGGCCGCGGGCACCGGACCGGACGGGCGGCCCGCGCCGCTCGTGCAGATCCGGCGCCTGAGCCCGGTCGAGCTGCCCCGCCCCTCCGAGGACGGCCCGCTGCTCGTCGTGCACGACGGTGGCCCGACGCCGCAGGAGCTGTTCCCGCCCCGCTCGCCGTGGCAGACGACGGTGTACGTGCTGCCGTACATGCACCCGCAGGCCGGGGCGACCGCGAACGCGGCGGACCTGGTGCTGCTGCAGCGGCTGCCGGTCGGTCAGGCCCAGCTCGCGGCGCGGGTGTGGCGGCTGCCGCCGCCGATGGTGCACGAGCTGACCACGCTCGCCGACGACGAGGTCGTCGCGCTCGGGCACATGCTGTGGAAGCGGATGAAGCTGATCACCAACACCAAGGAACAGCAGATCCTGGGCCCGGTGCGGCGCGGCGACTGAGAACGGCGGGCCGGGACGCGGCACCCGGGGCGACTCCGGCGTCAGTGATGACCGGAAGCGCGTAGATGCGGTGTCTGCCCGGCGAGCATGTCGAGCTGGGCGCGCACCCGTACGAAGTCCGACTCGTCGCGCAGCTCCAGAGCGATGGCCGCGGCGCGTTCGGTGGTCTCGGCGAACGACCTCTCCGCCGCGTGCAGCCGGTCGAGCACCCGCAGAGCGGTCCCGGCCGGCCTGCCGTCCCCCAGCTCCAGGTTCTCCCCGAGCCGCGCCAGCCGAAGGGACTCGGCCAGTTCGTCGTCCAGCGTCTGGCCGATCCCGGCGAGCCAGTCACGGCCCGCGCCGTCCGGCAATGTGGTGACGACGTGGTGGTACGCGGCGACCGAACGTGCGCACGTCTCGTAGGAGCGTGCCCAGCGCCCCGAAGCACGCAGGCCGTGCGCCGGAATCTGCGTCACCGCGGCCATCTCGGCCGCACGTGCGACCCGCCGTTCGGCCTCGGTCGGGTTGCGCAGCCACGTCCGTGCGGCGGTCTGGGCGGCCAGTCCGAGCAGCGCCCCGATCGCCGCGCCGATCGGCACCATCACGATCATGCCACCCACGAAGTTGGCGGCCACGCTGTTGTCCGCGCCCCGCTCGCCCGGACTCGCCGCGTACAACACCGCGACACCGACCATCGCCAGGGCGCCCAGTATCGCGCACACGAGCCACCCCGCACGCGCGATCGCATGCGAGAGCGGCCCGCCACGCAGAGCCATCCGCGCGCGCCAGTCGTCGCGCCTTTCCGTGCCGCGTCCCACCGCTCACCTCCGACGCCACTGTATGTCCTCTGTGACCTCGGCGTCAGGAGCATGTCAGAGACGTTCGCGCACGTTGCGGGTCTGTTCTGCGCGGGCGGTCAGTTGGTCCGGGGGCGGGTAGTCCACTCCGACCAGGGTCAGGCCGTGCGCGGGGGCGACCGTGATCGTGCTCGGGCGGGTTCGTGCCGTCAGCAGCGAACCCGGCCACTCGACCGGTTTGCGGCCCTCGCCCACCGCGAGCAGTGCGCCGACCAGGCTGCGGACCATCGAGTGGCAGAACGCGTCCGCCGACACCGCCGCGGTCACCACGTCCCCGTCGCGGGCCCACGTGAGCCGTTGCAGGTCGCGGATCGTCGTCGCGCCTTCGCGGCGGCGGCAGAACGCGACGAAGTCGTTCAGGCCCACCAGAAGCCGGGACGCCTCGTTCATCGCCGACACGTCCAGGCGGCGGGGCCACGTCACGGTGTCGTTTCGGCGCAACGGGTCCGCGGCCCACTGGCGGTCGCACAGCCGGTAGCGGTAGTGCCTGCGCACAGCGGAGAAACGGGCGTCGAAACCCGGCGGGGCCACCGAGACCGAGTGCACACGCACGTCCGGGGGCAGCGCGCGGGCCAGGCGGTTCAGGTCCGGCGCCGTCGGCAGGTCCGTGTGCGCCACCTGACCGGACGCGTGCACGCCCGCGTCGGTGCGGCCCGCGACGGTCAGCCGGACGTCGTGGCGCAGGACCATCGACAGGGTGTCCTCGATGACCGCGCACACCGTGCGGCGGCCCGGCTGGCGGGCCCAGCCGGAGAACTCCGTGCCGTCGTAGGCGATGCCGAGCTGGAACCGGACGAGCCCGCCACCCCTGGGGGCGGCGGGCTCGTCGGATGCGAAACCGGTCAGGACTCGTCGTCCTGCTGCGACGGCGGCTTGCTGAAGCCGGCCTGCTCCGCGTCCTCGGCGGTGGTGAACCACACCTCGGCGACGGTCCGGTCGTAGTGCGACGTGCCCGGCTCGTGGTACAGCATCGAGTCGGCGTTGCCCTTGATCGGGAAGCCCTCGGGCTCCGAGCCGTCCTCCAGCGCGACATGGCTGCCCGCGCCGTAGGGGTGCTCGTCGTCCGACGTGCTCTCCTCGACCTCGACGTCCGCCGCGGGGGTCTCGACGGCCGTGTCCTCTGCCGGGGTCTCCTCGGCGGGGGTGGCGGCCTTCTCGTCCTTGGCGAACTTCGTCTTGCGTGCGGCCTCGGCCTCCGCGGTGACGGTCTTCTCGGCCACCAGCTCGATGATCGCCATGGGGGCGTTGTCGCCCTTGCGCGGGATCGTCTTCAGGATGCGGGTGTAGCCGCCGTTGCGGTCCGCGAAGAACGGGCCGATCTCCGTGACGAGACGGTGCACGACCTCCTGGTCCCTGATCACCTTCATGATCAGGCGCCGGTTGTGGAGGTCACCCCGCTTCGCCTTGGTGATCAGGCGCTCCGCGTACGGCCGCAGCTTCTTGGCCTTGGCCTGGGTGGTGGTGATCCGGCCGTGCTGGAACAGCGATGTGGCGAGGTTTGCCAGCATCAGCCGCTCGTGGGCCGGCGAGCCGCCCAGGCGGGCGCCCTTGGTTGGCGTGGGCATTACAGCTGCTCCGTCTCCGCGTAGTCCTGGCCATCGTCACTGCCGGCGTCCGCGCCAACGCCACTGTCCGACCAGCCCTCGCTCGAGTAGTCCGAGGCGGCGGTGGTCGGGTCGAACCCGGGCGGGCTGTCCTTCAGCGCGAGGCCGAGCCCGACGAGCTTCATCTTGACCTCGTCGATCGACTTCGCACCGAAGTTGCGGATGTCCAGCAGGTCGGCCTCGCTGCGCGAGACAAGCTCACCCACGGTGTGGATGCCCTCGCGCTTGAGGCAGTTGTACGAACGCACGGTGAGGTCGAGGTCCTCGATCGGCATCGCGTAGGCGGCGATGGTGTCCGCCTCCTGCGGCGACGGACCGATCTCGATCCCCTCGGCGTCCACGTTGAGCTCGCGGGCGAGACCGAACAGCTCGACCAGCGTCTTGCCGGCCGACGCGACGGCGTCCCGCGGGGTGATCGACGGCTTCGTCTCGACGTCGAGGATCAGCCGGTCGAAGTCGGTGCGCTGCTCGACACGCGTCGCCTCGACCTTGTAGGTGACCCGCAGCACCGGCGAGTAGATCGAGTCGACCGGGATCCGGCCGATCTCAGCGCCCGCCTGCTTGTTCTGCACCGCGGGCACGTAGCCGCGGCCGCGCTCGACGACGAGCTCGATCTCCAGCTTGCCCTTGCCGTTCAGCGTGGCGATGTGGAGATCGGGGTTGTGCACGGTGACGCCGGCCGGCGGCACGATGTCCCCCGCGCTGACCTCACCGGGTCCCTGCTTGCGCAGGTACATGGTGACCGGCTCGTCCTCCTCGGAGCTGACGACGAGCTCCTTGAGGTTGAGGATGATGTCGGTGACGTCTTCCTTCACACCCGGCACCGTGGTGAACTCGTGCAGCACACCGTCGATGCGGATGCTCGTGACGGACGCGCCAGGGATCGACGACAGCAGGGTCCGCCGCAGCGAGTTGCCCAGCGTGTAGCCGAAACCCGGCTCCAGCGGCTCGATGGTGAACCGGGAACGCGTCTCGTTGACCGGCTCCTCGCCGAGCGAGGGCCGCTGAGAAATCAGCACTTTCTTGTTTCCTTTACCTCAGGGGCGACCGCTATTTGACGCCCACCGGAGATGAACCCGGCGGCGGCCCGCAGGACGGGCCACCGCCGGGATGGATCACTTCGAGTAGAACTCGACGATCAGCTGCTCCTGCACGGGCACGTCGATCTGCGCGCGCTCGGGCAGCTGGTGCACGAGGATCCGCAGGTTGGACTGCACGACCTGCAGCCAGCCCGGGATCGGCCGGTCGCCGAAGGACTCCTTGGCGGCCACGAACGGCAGGGTGTTGACCGACTTCGGCTTCACGTCGATGATGTCGAACTTCGACACCTGGAAGCTCGGGACGTTGACCTTCTTGCCGTTCACGATGAAGTGGCCGTGCGACACGAGCTGACGGGCCTGGCGGCGCGTGCGGGCGAGACCCGCGCGGTACACCACGTTGTCCAGTCGCGACTCGAGCAGCTGCAGCAGCGCCTCACCGGTCTTGCCCTTGGTGCGCGCGGCCTGCTCGTAGTAGCGGCGGAACTGCCGCTCCAGCACGCCGTAGGTGTAGCGAGCCTTCTGCTTCTCCTGCAGCTGCAGGAGGTACTCGCTCTCCTTGATGCGGCCGCGGCCGTGCTGGCCGGGCGGGTACGGGCGACGCTCGAACGAGCGGTCGCCGCCGACCAGGTCGACCTTGAAACGACGTGACTTGCGAGTCACGGGTCCGGTGTAACGAGCCATTTCTCTCTAGTCCCCCGTTCCCTTAGACCCGGCGCCGCTTGGGCGGGCGGCACCCGTTGTGCGGCTGCGGCGTGACGTCCTGGATGGTGCCGACCTCGAGGCCCGCCGCCTGCAGCGAACGGATCGCGGTCTCCCGGCCGGAGCCGGGGCCCTTCACGAAGACGTCGACCTTGCGCATGCCGTGCTCGGCCGCCTTGCGGGCCGCGTTCTCGGCGGCCATCTGCGCGGCGAACGGCGTCGACTTGCGCGAGCCCTTGAAGCCGACGTGGCCGCTGGACGCCCAGCTGATCACGTTGCCGGTCGGGTCGGTGATGGACACGATCGTGTTGTTGAACGTGCTCTTGATGTGCGCGTGGCCGTGAGCGACGTTCTTCTTTTCCTTGCGCCGGACCTTCTTGACGCCGGCGCCCTGACGGGACTTGGGTGGCATGTCTTTCTGGAGCTCCTGTTAACGCGAAGTCTGGGTGGTGTCGGACTCGGACTCGTTGCTCGAGTCGCGGTCCGCGTGGCGGATGACCGTGCCGTAGTCCCGGTACAGGTCGCGAAGTGCCTGCGGGCGGGCCTTGGGAGCCACCTGCAGAGCCACGAACTGGCGGTTGCGTCGTCGCTGTGGGACGACCGATACGACCGAGCTCACTTCTTCCCAGCCTTCTTCTTGCCGGCGACCGTCTTCTTCGGGCCCTTACGGGTACGGGCGTTCGTCTTGGTGCGCTGGCCCCGGACGGGCAGGCCGCGACGCCAGCGAAGGCCCTCGTAACAGCCGATCTCGATCTTCCGGCGGATGTCCGCGTTCACCTCGCGGCGGAGGTCACCCTCGACCTTGTAGTTGGTCTCGATGTGCTCACGGAGCTTCGCCACGTCCTCGTCGGACAGGTCCTTGGCGCGCAGGTCCGGGCTGATGCCGGTCGCGACCAGCAACTCCTTGGAACGGGTACGGCCGACGCCGTAGATGTAGGTCAGCGCGATCTCCATCCGCTTTTCGCGGGGGAGGTCGACGCCAGCAACGCGTGCCATATCTCCTCTTGAAGGGTTCTTCCAGGTCTGCTCCCCGACCGCCCCGTGCTGGCGGGCCCCGGCCTGGTCCGGGGGTGAACCGAGCCCGTGTGGCTCGGCAGGTCTGGGGAGGGCCTCTTCTGTCTGCTGTCGTGCTGTGATCAGCCCTGGCGCTGTTTGTGGCGCAGGTTCTCGCAGATCACCATGACCCGGCCGTGACGGCGGATCACCTTGCACTTGTCACAGATCTTCTTGACGCTCGGCTGGACCTTCACGTCCCTGTCTCTCTATCGGTGGCTCTGCTACTTGTAGCGGTAGACGATTCGGCCGCGGGACAGGTCGTAGGGCGACAGCTCCACGACCACTCGGTCCTCGGGCAGAATGCGGATGTAGTGCTGCCGCATCTTGCCGCTGATGTGTGCGAGAACCTTGTGTCCGTTCTCCAACTCGACACGGAACATCGCGTTGGGGAGCGGCTCCACCACACGGCCTTCGACCTCGATGGCCCCGTCCTTCTTGCCCATGTCCTCCGCGCTTCGTTTTGTCTACACAGCGTTCTATGGTCTACGCAGCCCGCCGCGCGCGTACTCAACTACTGACACGCATGACGGAGAAGGCGCAACGAGTGCGCCACCGAACTAGTGTACGCGCGCTGCTGACGGTGCGGCATTCCGGGGGGTTGTGTACGGGTGAAGACGGGGCCTCACCCGCCATGGTAACCGCCGTGGCCGACCCGCTGGGGTGACACTTTCTCACCCTCTGTCACCGTCGAACGGTCTGCGGTCAGCCGATCGCCTGACCCAGCCGCGCCGTTACGGCGCGGTCAGCACCCACGGGCCGTCTTCGGTGATGGCCACCGTGTGTTCCCAGTGGGCTGCCCTGGAGCCGTCCGCGGTGACCACGGTCCAACCGTCGTCGAGTTCCTGGGTCTGCTCGCCGCCGATGGTCAGCATCGGTTCGATGGCGATCGCCATACCGACCCGGAGGCGCGGACCCTTGCCCGGCTTGCCGTAGTTCGGCAGGAACGGGTCCATGTGCATGGCCCTGCCGATGCCGTGGCCGCCGTACTCGCGGACGATGCCGTAGGTCGTACCCGACGCGCGTTCGGTCCTGTGGACCGACTCCTCGATGGCGTGGGAGATGTCCGTGAGCCGCCCGTCCGGGCGGACCGCCTCGATGCCGGCCTCCATCGCCGCCCTGGTCGCGTCGGACAGCGCCTGGTCGGCCGCCGACACCGTGCCCACCCCCAGCGTCACGGCGGAGTCGCCGTGCCAGCCGTCGAGGATGGCGCCGCAGTCGACGGAGATCAGGTCGCCCTCGGCCAGCACCTGGTCGCGGGACGGGATGCCGTGCACGATCTGCTGGTTCACCGAGGCGCAGATCGTGGCCGGGTAGTCGTGGTAGCCGAGGAACGACGGGACGGCACCCGCGTCGCGGATGACCTCGAACGCCACCTCGTCCAGCTCGCCCGTGCTGACGCCGGGCCGGACCGCGGCCGCGACCGCGGCGAGTGCCTTCGCCACCACGAGACCGGCCGCACGCATGGCCTCCAGCTCGGCTGGGGTCTTCAGCTCGATCATGCTGTCACGCCGCCGGAGCAACGCGCCGAACAGGCCACCGGTCACGTCCGGTCGCGCAGCGCGGCAAGCACCCGGTCGGTGATCTCGTCGACGGCACCGACACCGTCGACGGTGACCAGCACGTCCCGGTAGTAGTCCAGCAGCGGCGCCGTCTCCGACCGGTACACGTGCTGCCGGTGCCGGATGACGTCCTCGTTGTCGTCGTTGCGGCCGCGGGACAGCAGTCGCTTCACCACGACCTCCTCGTCGACCTGTAGCTGCACCACCGCGTCGAGCTTCTGTGCGGCGTCCGCCAGCACCTTCGCCAGGACGTCCGCCTGGCCGATGTTGCGCGGGAAACCGTCCAGCAGGAAGCCGTTCGCCGTGTCGGACTGCTCGAGGCGCTCGATCAGCATCTGGTTGGTGACCTCGTCCGGGACGAGGCCACCGCTGTCGAGGATGTCCTTGACCTGCTTGCCGAGCTCGGTCTCCTCGGCGATGTTCTTGCGGAACAGGTCGCCGGTGGAGATGTGCGGAATGCCCAGCTTCTCGCTCAGCGCGGTCGCCTGAGTGCCTTTGCCCGCACCCGGCGGACCGACGAGAACGAGACGTGTCACTTGAGGAACCCTTCGTAGTTGCGCTGCATGAGCTGGCTTTCGATCTGCTTGACGGTGTCGAGACCCACGCCAACCATGATCAAGACAGCGGTACCGCCGAAGGGGAAGTTCTGGTTCTGGCCGTCACCGGTGATGTCCAGGAAGAAGTTGGGCAGCACGGCGATGATGCCGAGGTAGATCGAACCGGGCAGGGTGATCCTGCTCAGCACGAACTGCAGGTACTCGGCGGTCGGCCGACCAGGGCGGATGCCGGGAATGAAGCCGCCGTACTTCTTCATGTCGTCAGCACGCTCGTTCGGGTTGAACTGGATGCTGATGTAGAAGTACGTGAAGAAGATGATCATCGCGAAGTAGACCAGGATGTGCACCCAGTCGGACTGCCGCGTGAGGTGATCGGCGACGAACCGCGTCCACCAGTTGTTCTCGTTGCCCGCGAGCCTGGTGATCAGGTCCGGCAGGTACAGCAGCGACGATGCGAAGATGATCGGGATGACGCCCGCCTGGTTGACCTTCATCGGCAGGTAGGTCGAGGTGCCGCCGTACATGCGGCGACCGACCATGCGCTTCGCGTACTGCACCGGGATGCGGCGCTGCCCCTGCTCGAGGAACACCACACCGACGATGATCGCGAGGCCGAACAGGCAGACGATCGTGAAGACCAGCGGGCCGTTGTTCTCGAGGATGTTGCCACCCTCGGCCGGGATGCGCGCCGCGATGTTGACGAACATCAGCAGCGACATGCCGTTGCCGATACCGCGTTCGGTGATCAGCTCGCCGAACCACATGATCACGGCGGTGCCCGCGGTCATCGTGAGGATGATCAGGGCCAGGTCGAAGACCCCGTTCTGCGGGATGATCGGGTCCTGGCAGTCACCGAACAGGCCGCCCCGGTTGGCCATGGCGATGATGCCGGTGGCCTGCAGCACCGCGAGACCGATGGTCAGGTAGCGGGTGTACTGCGTGAGCTTGCCCTGGCCGGACTGGCCTTCCTTCTTCAGCTGCTCGAACCGCGGGATGACCACGGTCAGCAGCTGGATGATGATGCTCGCCGTGATGTAGGGCATGATCCCGAGCGCGAACACCGACAACTGCAGTAGCGCACCACCGCTGAACAGGTTCAGCAGCTGGTAGATGCTCTGGTTGTCGACGTCGGCCATGCATTTCTGCACGTTCGGGTACGAGACACCCGGGGAGGGCAGCATGGCGCCGACCCGATAGACCCCGATGATCATCAGGGTGAAAAGGATCTTGCGGCGCAGATCCGGCGTCGCGAGAGCCGAGCGGAAGGCGCTGAGCACGCAAGGACCTCCTCGGCGTCGCCGGCGATCTTCGCCGGCGATCGGCTTTGCCGGTTGGTTACCGGCCGGGAACACGCATCCTGTCGCCAGGTAGCTGGCAAGCCAGGAACGCTTCGGGGGGCACTCCACCCGAAGCGTCCCACGACTTTAACAGGACCCCCGGGGGCTCCTGCACCCCCTGGCCACTAAGCATCCCGAGCCATCCGTTCGGCCTAGCACGGGCCGACCAAACGGAACCCGTGTGGACAGCCTGTTCGCCGGGACGTGCGTTCCAGGTGTGACGGGAGGCACATGCCGACCACCTGGTCGTGGTCGTGCGGGTCTTCGCCGGGCGGTCGGCTCAGGGCCGTTGTTCCGCCGCCGGGCCGGGTTCCTGCCCCGGGGGCCGGCCGGCAACCGGTGGTGTCACCGGCTGCGCGGGCACCGGCTCGGCGGTGGGCGCCTGCCGGGGCGGCACGTCGACAGCGGGTGGCAGCGGCACCGCTGGTCCGGCGTTCGGCTGCGTGGTGGGCTGTGGCGGCGCAGAGCCGGTGAACGGTTGATGGGCCACGGGCACGCCGGTCGGCGGACTGGGCGGCAGTGGCTGCCCGGTCAGCGGATCCACCTGGAAGGCGGGCTGCGGTGGGCCCGTGGGCCGGACGGGCTGGACCGGCTGGACGGGCAGGGCGACGCCGTACGGCCGCGGCACGAAGTCCGGGTTGATCTGGGCCCACGTCGGCTGACGGACCGGGATCAGGGCCAGCACGGCCGCGACCAGACTGGACAGGGCCGCCACCAACAACAGCCAGTAGCCCACCAGGTACGTCGCTTCCGTTTCCAGGCCGGGGGCCACCGTGCCGATGAGCAGCACGCTGTCGACACCGTTCATCACCATCAGGGCCGTCGTCCACACGGTGCCGATGAGGAAGGCGGAGCCGATCACCGTGGTGAGCGCCGACACCCGGCCCACACCAGGTGGGGTGGCGGGAACCGCCGCGTACCAGCACATGGCGGCGGCGCACGCCAGGACGATCGCGGCGAAGACCAACGGGTAGCCGATCGTGGGAACGTCACCCGGTTCGATGGTGCCGGTGACGTCCGCGCTCCACGGGGAGATCGTCACCTCGATGTTCTCGGCGCCGATGCTCAGGACGCCCGAGTACAGCGGGAGGAACGAGCCCACGATCACCAGGACCACCGCGCAGAACGCCAGCAGCGCGGCCGTCACCTGGGTCGCGTGCCAGCGTGCCGGGCCCGTCGTGGTGTGCGCGAGCGTCGACATCGCCGCCGGATGGACCGGCCGCTGCTCCCCCATGGTCATGTCTGGAGCGTGGCGTATCGGCAAGCTCGGACACAGCACGAAAATGTCACGATCACGCACCCACGACCAGTCGCGCCACGGTCTGCCAGCGGGTCTGCCCAATGCCCTTCCGGTGGTCAGCACAAACGAAGAACGGCCGGCAGGAAACCCTGCCGGCCGCTTTCGTACCTACGTCTACAGCGTGGTGGCGCTGCCGCCCGCCGCCGAGAGCTTCTCGGCCGCGGACTTCGAGAACTTGTGCGCGGTGATGTCGAGCTTCACCGACAGGTCCCCGTCGCCGAGCACCTTCACCAGCTCGTTCTTGCGGACGAGACCGGCCTGGACCAGCTCGACCACACCCACCGTGCCGCCCTCCGGGAACGCAGCGGCGATGTCGCCGACGTTCACCGGCTGGAACTCGGTGCGGAACCGGTTCTTGAAGCCACGCAGCTTCGGCAGCCGCATGTGGATGGGCATCTGCCCACCCTCGAAACGGGCAGGCACGTTCTTCCGTGCCTTCGTGCCCTTGGTGCCGCGGCCTGCGGTCTTGCCGCCCTTGCCGCCTTCACCACGGCCGACCCGCTGCTTCTCCGTCTTCGCGCCGGGCGCGGGACGGAGGTGGTGGATCTTGATGGCCATCAGTTTTCGACCTCCTCGACCGTCACGAGGTGACGGACGGTGTGGATCAGGCCGCGAACCTGCGGGGTGTCCTCACGCACGGTGGACTGGCGGATCTTCCGCAGGCCCAGCGTGCGCAGCGACTCCCGGTGGTTGCGCTTGGTCCCGATGACACTGCGGACCTGGGTCACCTTGAGCTGTGCCATGTCACTTCCCCTGACCAGCCTGCGCGCGCGCCCGGAGCATGCCTGCCGGGGCCACGTCCTCGAGCGGCAGACCGCGACGGGCCGCCACCTCCTCCGGACGCTGCAGACCCTTCAGCGCGGCCACCGTCGCGTGCACGATGTTGATCGCGTTGTCGCTGCCGAGCGACTTCGACAGCACGTCGTGGACACCGGCGCACTCCAGCACGGCACGCACCGGGCCACCGGCGATGACGCCGGTACCGGCGGAGGCCGGACGCAGGAGCACGACACCGGCGGCACGCTCGCCCTGGATCGGGTGCGGGATGGTGCCCGCGATCCTCGGGACCTTGAAGAAGTTCTTCTTCGCCTCCTCAATACCCTTGGCGATCGCGGCCGGCACCTCCTTCGCCTTGCCGTAGCCGACGCCGACCATCCCGTCGCCGTCGCCCACCACGACCAGCGCGGTGAAGCTGAACCGGCGACCACCCTTCACGACCTTGGCGACCCGGTTGATGGCCACCACGCGTTCGATGTGCGCGGTCTTGTCCTGGGCCGCCCCGCCACGGCCCCCATCGCGACGGTCCCTGCGGTCCCGACGGTCACCGCGATCTCCGCGGTTGTCACCGCCCTGGCCGCCCTGCTGGCCGCCGCCGAATTGCCGTGAACGTCCCGGCATCAGGCGATCCTTCCCGTGTACTCGTACATGATCAGAACTCCAACCCGGCTTCCCGGGCAGCGTCGGCGAGAGACGCGATCCGGCCGTGGTAGTCGTTGCCACCGCGGTCGAACACGATCTTCGTGACGCCGGCGTTCTTGGCGCGGTCGGCAACCAGCTGGCCGACCTTGGCCGCGCGGGCCTTCTTGTCGCCGTCCAGTGCCCGCACGTCCGCCTCGAGGGTGGACGCCGACGCGATCGTCTTGCCCGCCAGGTCGTCGACCAGCTGCGCGACGATGTGTCGCGACGACTTCGTGACCGACAGCCGCGGCCGCTCCGCCGTCCCGCTGACCTTCCGGCGCACCCGGAAGTGGCGGCGGGCCTTGGACACCCGACGACGCGTCGAGATGTCCTTGCCCAACGGCTTCCTGCGCTTGGTAACAGTCGCTTCGCTCATGATCACTTACCCGTCTTTCCGACCTTGCGGCGGATCTTCTCGCCCGCGTACCGCACGCCCTTGCCCTTGTACGGGTCGGGCTTGCGCAGCTTGCGGATGTTCGCGGCGATCTCGCCGACCCGCTGCTTGTCGATCCCCTGGACGGAGAACCGGGTCGGGCTCTCGACCGCGAAGGTGATGCCCTCCGGCGGCGAGACCTTGACCGGGTGGCTGTAGCCAAGCGAGAACTCCAGGTCCGAGCCCTTGAGCTGGACCCGGTAACCGACGCCGTGGATCTCGAGCTTCTTCTCGTAACCCTCGGTGACACCGACCACCAGGTTGTTCACCAGGGACCGGGTCAGACCGTGCAGGGCACGGTTGCGTCGCTCGTCGTCGGGGCGGCGGACCTCGAGGACGCCGTCCTCGCCGCGCTCCACGATGATCGGCTCGGCGATCGTGTGTGCCAGGGTGCCCTTCGGGCCCTTGACGCTGATGCTCTGGCCGTCGATCTTCACGTCCACGTTGGCCGGGACGGGGATCGGCAGCTTACCGATGCGAGACATCTACTACTCCCCTTCCCGCTACCAGACGTAGGCGAGGACTTCCCCGCCCATCCTCTGCTTGCTGGCCTGCCGGTCCGTCAGGAGACCCGCGGACGTGGAGATGATCGCCACGCCGAGGCCACCGAGCACCTTGGGCAAACTGGTCGACTTCGCGTACACCCGGAGACCGGGCTTGGAAACCCGGCGCAGACCGGCGATGCTGCGCTCCCGGTTCGGGCCGTACTTCAGCTCGACGACAAGGTTCTTGCCCTTCTCGCCTTCCTCGTCGCGGTAGCCCGAGATGTAGCCCTCGCGCTTGAGGATCTCCGCGATGTTGGCCTTCAGCTTCGAGTGCGGCAGCACGACCTCGTCGTGGTACGCCGAGTTGGCGTTACGCAGACGGGTCAAGAAGTCTGCGATCGGGTCGGTCATCGTCATGGTGACCTGTCAACCTTTCTCGCCATGGTTCCCCTCGGGGCCTTTGGCGGGATGGATGGTTCTCTGGGTGTTACCAGCTGGACTTGTTCACGCCGGGGAGCTCGCCGCGGTGGGCCATCTCCCGCAGGCAGATACGGCAGAGGCCGAACTTGCGGAACACCGCACGCGGCCTGCCGCACCGCTGGCACCGGGTGTAACCCCGCACCTTGAACTTCGGCTTCTGCGCGGCCTTGTGGACAAGGGCTTTCTTGGCCATCGTCAGTTCTCCTTGAACGGGAAGCCCAGGCGCCGCAGCAGCGCCTTGCCCTCCTCGTTGTTGGTCGCGGTGGTGACGACGGTGATGTCCATACCCCGCGGACGGTCGATCGAGTCCGGGTTGATCTCGTGGAACATCGACTGCTCGTTGAGACCGAACGTGTAGTTGCCGTTGCCGTCGAACTGCTTCGGCGACAGACCGCGGAAGTCACGGATACGCGGCAGCGCGATCGTCAGCAGCCGGTCGAGGAACTCCCACATGCGGTCGCCGCGCAGGGTCACCTTCGCACCGATCGGCATGCCCTCACGCAGCTTGAACTGCGCGATGGACTTGGTGGCCCGCCGCACCTGCGGCTTCTGGCCGGTGATCAGCGAGAGGTCGCGCAGCGCGCCCTCGATCAGCTTGCCGTCACGAGCGGCGTCACCGACACCCATGTTCACCACGACCTTCACGACGCGGGGAACCTGCATCGCGTTCTCGTAGGTGAAGTCCTCGCGCAGACCGGCCACGATCTCCTCGCGGTACCGGGTCTTCAACCGGGGGATGGTCTTCTCCTCGGACGTTGCCGTGGTCATCAGATCTCCTTCCCGGTGCGGCGCGAGATCCGGACCTTGCGGCCCTCGTCGTCGAACTTGTAGCCGACCCGGGTGGGCTTGCCGTCGTCACCGACGATCATCACGTTGCTCACGTCGATCGCCGCCTCCTGGGTGACGATCCCGCCCGACTGGGCGCCGCGCTGCGTCTGGCTGATCCGGGTGTGCTTCTTGATGCGGTTGACGCCCTCGACCAGGACCTTGCCGCGCTCGGGGTAGGCCTGGATGACCTTGCCCTTGGCGCCCTTGTCCTTGCCCGCGATGACGACGACCGTGTCACCCTTCTTGACCTTCATGTCAGAGCACCTCCGGAGCCAGCGAGATGATCTTCATGAACTTCTTGTCGCGCAGCTCGCGACCGACCGGACCGAAGATGCGCGTCCCGCGCGGCTCGTTGTCCTGCTTGATCAGCACGGCGGCGTTCTCGTCGAACCGGATGTACGAGCCATCCGGCCGACGGCGCTCCTTCGACGTGCGAACGATGACCGCCTTGACGACGTCACCCTTCTTCACGCCCGCGCCGGGCATCGCGTCCTTGACAGTGGCGACGATGATGTCGCCGATTCCCGCGTAACGCCGACCCGAGCCACCGAGCACACGGATGCAGAGGATCTCCTTCGCGCCCGTGTTGTCGGCGACCCGCAGTCGCGATTCCTGCTGGATCACTTTGCCCTCTCCAAGATCTCCACCAGCCGCCAGCGCTTGGTCGCCGAGAGCGGGCGGGTCTCCATCAGCAGCACGCGGTCGCCGACACCAGCGGTGTTCTCCTCGTCGTGCGCCTTGACCTTGGTCGTGGAGCGCATGACCTTGCCGTAGAGCGGGTGCTTCTTACGGTCCTCGAGCGCGACCACGATCGTCTTGTCCATCTTGTCCGACACGACCAGGCCCTCGCGGACCTTCCTGCGCCCGCGCGGCTTGCTCTGCGTCTCAGTCGTCTCACTCATGCGGCACCCTCATCACTGGAAACCTCGTCGGGGGACACAGAGAGGCCCAGCTCACGCTCTCGCATCACGGTGTAGATCCGGGCGATGTCGTGCCGAACCGTACGGAGCCTGCGGTTGTTGTCCATCTGGCCGGTCGCCATCTGGAACCGGAGGTTGAACAGCTCCTCCTTCGCCTCGCGGAGGCGGAGGACCAGCTCCTCGTCGTTCAGCTCACGGAGCTCGGACGCCTGCGTACCAGCGGCCATCAGAAGTCACCACCTTCACGCGTGACGATGCGGCACTTCATCGGGAGCTTGTGGATCGCCCTCGTGAGCGCCTCGCGCGCGACCGCTTCGTTCGGGAAGCTCAACTCGAACATCACCCGGCCCGGCTTGACGTTCGCGATCCAGTACTCCGGCGAACCCTTACCGGAACCCATGCGGGTCTCGGCGGGCTTCTTGGTCAGCGGGCGGTCGGGGAAGATGTTGATCCACACCTTGCCGCCACGACGGATGTGCCGGTTGATGGCGATACGAGCGGACTCGATCTGCCGGTTGGTCACGTAGGCAGGCTGGAGAGCCTGGATACCAAACTCACCGAAGGTGACCCTGGTGCCGCCCTTCGCGGCGCCGCCCCGCTTGGGGTGGTGCTGCTTGCGGTGCCTGACCTTGCGTGGGATGAGCACTGCTCAGCCCTCCCCGTTGGTCGTCTGGGCTTCGCCGCTCCCGTTCACAGACGGGGTCTGCGGCTCGGCCTGCTCTGCTGGCGCTGGCGCCGACGCCTCTGCCGCTGCGCGGCCGGCCTCGGTGCTGGTCGCGGTGGTGCCCGACGCACCGGAACGGCGTGCCCTGGTGGGCCGCTCCCGGCGCGGCGCGCGCTCCTGCGGGGCCTGGCTGCGTGCCTCGACCTCGCGGCGGCCGCCGACGACGTCACCCTTGTAGATCCACACCTTCACGCCGATCCGGCCGAAGGTGGTGCGGGCCTCGAAGAAGCCGTAGTCGATGTCGGCGCGCAGCGTGTGCAGCGGCACCCGGCCCTCGCGGTAGTGCTCGGAGCGGGACATCTCGGCGCCGCCGAGACGGCCACCGCACTGCACACGAATGCCCTTGACCTGCGGGCTGCGCATGGCCGACTGGATGGCCTTGCGCATCGCGCGGCGGAAGGACACGCGGTTGGACAGCTGCTCGGCGGTCACCTGGGCGACCAGCTGGGCGTCGGCCTCGGGGTTCTTCACCTCGAGGATGTTCAGCTGCACCTGCTTGCCCGACAGCTTCTCGAGTTCGCCGCGGATCCGGTCCGCCTCGGCGCCGCGGCGGCCGATGACGATGCCCGGACGGGCGGTGTGGATGTCGACGCGGACCCGGTCACGGGTGCGCTCGATCTCCACCTTCGAGATCCCGGCGCGCTCCATGCCCTTGGACAGGAGCTTGCGGATCTTCACGTCCTCTGCCACGTACTCCGCGTACTGCTTGTCGGCATACCAGCGGGACTTCCAGTCAGTGGTGATCCCGAGCCGGAAGCCGTGCGGGTTGATCTTCTGACCCACTAGCTGGCACTCCTCTTCGCACTGGACTTACGGCTCGCCTGGGATTTCCGAGCCGCCTTCGGCTCCGGCTTCGGCCGCGACTCCACCTCGACGGTGATGTGGCTGGTCCGCTTCCGGATCCGGTACGCACGGCCCTGGGCCCGTGGGCGGAACCGCTTGAGGGTCGGACCCTCGTCCACGTAGACCTTGCTGACCCAGAGCGTGTCCGGGTCGAGGTCCAGGTTGTTCTCGGCGTTGGCCACGGCGCTCGCGAGCACCTTCGCCACCGGGTCGCTCGCGGACTGCGGCGCGTACCGGAGCACGGCGAGGGCTTCCTCGGCGCTGCGGCCCCTGATCAGCTCGACGACCCGGCGCACCTTCATCGGCGTGGCGCGGACGAAGCGAGCCCGAGCAATCGCGCGCGGAAGCTCTTCCACGGCGGTCTCGTCACTCATCGCTTACTCCCTATGTCCTTTAGCGCCTGCGCGCCTTGCGGTCGTCCTTCACGTGGCCCTTGAAGGTCCGGGTCGGGGCGAACTCGCCCAGCTTGTGCCCGACCATGGCCTCCGAGATGAAGACCGGCACGTGCTTGCGGCCGTCGTGCACCGCGATCGTGTGGCCCAGCATGTCGGGGATGATCGTCGACCGGCGCGACCACGTCTTGATGACGGTCTTCTTGCCGGACTCGTTGAGCGCGTCCACCTTCTTGAGCAGGTGGTCGTCGACGAACGGGCCCTTCTTCAAACTCCTAGGCATCTGTCACTCCCTCCTGCTCTTAGCGCTTCTTGCCGGTCCGGCGACGACGGACGATCATCCGGTCGCTGGCCTTGCCCTTGTGGCGGGTGCGGCCCTCTGGCTTGCCTGCCGGGTTCACCGGGTGGCGACCACCGGAGGTCTTGCCCTCACCACCACCGTGCGGGTGGTCCACCGGGTTCATCGCGACACCGCGGACGGTCGGGCGCTTGCCCTTCCACCGCATGCGGCCCGCCTTGCCCCAGTTGATGTTGGCGTGCTCGGAGTTGCCGACCTCGCCCACCGTCGCGCGGCAGCGCACGTCCACGTTGCGGATCTCGCCGGAGGGCATACGCAGCTGGGCGTAGGGGCCTTCCTTCGCGACCAGCTGGACGCGTGCACCGGCGGAGCGGGCGATCTTGGCGCCACCGCCCGGCCGCAGCTCGATCGCGTGGATCACGGTGCCGACCGGGATGTTGCGCATCGGCAGGGCGTTGCCCGGCTTGATGTCCGCGCCCGGCCCGTTCTCGATCCGGTCGCCCTGCTTGATCTTGTCCGGGGCGAGGATGTAGCGCTTCTCGCCGTCGGCGTAGTGCAGCAGCGCGATGCGCGCGGTCCGGTTCGGGTCGTACTCGATGTGCGCGACCTTGGCCGGCACGCCGTCCTTGTCGTGGCGCCGGAAGTCGATCAGCCGGTACGCCCGCTTGTGACCGCCACCCTTGTGCCGGGTGGTGATCTTGCCGTGCACGTTGCGGCCACCTCGGCCGTGCAGCGGCCGGATCAGCGACTTCTCCGGTTCCGACCGGGTGATCTCGGCGAAGTCGGAGACGCTGGACCCACGACGCCCCGGCGTCGTCGGCTTGTACTTGCGAATGCCCATCTCTACGCAGTCCCTATGTCTCTACTCGCCGGCTCAGGCCGGTCCGCCGAAGATCTCGATCGGCTTGCTCTCGGCGGAGAGCGTCACGATCGCTCGCTTGGTGTCCTTGCGCTTGCCGTACCCGGTGCGGGTCCGCTTGCGCTTGCCCTGCCGGTTCAGCGTGTTCACGCTCACGACCTGCACGCCGAACACCTTCTCGACCGCGATCTTGATCTCGGTCTTGTTCGCGTTCGGTGCGACGACGAACGTGTACTTGTTCTCCTCGAGGAGCCCGTAGGACTTCTCGGAGATCACCGGCGCGAGCAGCACGTCGCGGGGGTCGGGGATCACTTGTCATCCTCCTTCCGCTGCGACGGCGGCAGCTGGAAGCCTGCAGCCTCTGCGGCCTCGTCACTTGCGAACCAGACCTCGGCCACCGTGCGGTTGTAGAACGCGGAGCCGGGCACGTGGTAGAGCTTGCTGCTCTCGTTGCCCTTCACCGGGTAGCCCTCGGGCTCCGAGCCGTCGGCCAGCGGAGCGTGGCTGCCTGCGCCGTACGGCGCATCGGCCACCTCGCCGGAACGGGCGGTCGCCTTGACGGCCTTGCTCGGGCCGGCGAGGAACGTGTCCAGCGCGGCCCTGGTGAACACCACGTCGTCGTTGACCAGCACGTCGTAGGTGTTGAGCTGGTCGGCGACGAGCGCGTGCACGTGCGGCAGGTTGCGCACCGACAGCCAGCTGGCCTCGTCGTCGCGGGTCAGCACGACCAGCACGTTCCTCGCCTCGGAGATCGAGGCCAGAACCTTCCTGGCGGCCTTCGTCGACGGGGTGTCCCCGTCGACCAGCGCGGACACGACGTGCAACTGGCCTGCGCGAGCCCGGTCGGAGAGGGCGCCACGCAGGGCGGCGGCCTTCATCTTCTTGGGGACGCGCTGGGTGTAGTCACGCGGCTGGGGGCCGTGGACCACGCCACCGCCCGCGAACTGCGGCGCACGGGTCGAGCCCTGGCGCGCGCGGCCGGTGCCCTTCTGGCGGTACGGCTTCTTGCCGCCACCGCTGACGTCACCGCGGGTCTTCGTGGAGTGCGTGCCCTGGCGGGCCGCGGCCTGCTGCGCGACGACCACCTGGTGCATCAGCGCGAGGTTGGCCTGCACGTCGAAGATGTCCGCGGGCAGGTCGACCGAACCGTCGGTCTTGCCCGCTGGCGTCTTCACCTCGACGGAAGTCACTTCACTTCCTCCTTCGCGGCGGACTTGAGGAACACCACGCCGCCCTTGGGGCCGGGAACGGCACCCTTGAGGAGGATCAGCCCGTCCTCGGCGTCCACGCGGTGGACGGTGAGGTTCTGGGTGGTCACCTTCACGTGGCCCATGCGGCCGGCCATGCGCAGGCCCTTGAACACGCGGCCCGGGGTGGCACAGCCACCGATGGAGCCGGGCGAACGGTGCTTGCGCTGCGTGCCGTGGGAGGCGCCGAGGCCCTTGAAGCCGTGCCGCTTCATGACACCCGCGGTGCCCTTGCCCTTGGTGGTGCCCGTCGCGTCGATCACGGTGCCGGCCTCGAACACCTCGGCGGTGATCTCCTGGCCGAGCTCGTAGCTGTCGGCGTCGGTGGTGCGCAGCTCGGCGAGGTAGCGGCGCGGCGTCACGCCGGCCTTCGCGAAGTGGCCCTTCTCGGGCTTGTTCACCTTGCGTGGCTTGATCTCGCCGAACGCCAGCTGCACCGCGGTGTACCCGTCGTTGTCCTGGGTACGGATCTGGGTGACGACGTTCGGGCCGGCCTTGACGACGGTCACCGGGACGATCCGGTTGTTCTCGTCGAAGACCTGGGTCATCCCGAGCTTCGTGCCCAGGATCCCTTTCATCTGCCGGGAAGACATTAGTACTCAGGCCTCACTGAATGTTGACGTCGACGCTGGCCGGAAGGTCGATGCGCATCAGAGCGTCAACCGTCTTCGGCGTCGGGTCGAGGATGTCGATCAGACGCTTGTGCGTGCGCATCTCGAAGTGCTCCCGCGAGTCCTTGTACTTGTGCGGAGAGCGGATGACGCAGTACACGTTCTTCTCGGTGGGCAGCGGCACCGGACCGACGACCCGAGCACCCGTGCGGGTAACCGTCTCAACGATCTTGCGCGCCGAAGCGTCGATCGCCTCGTGGTCGTAGGCCTTGAGCCGGATGCGGATCTTCTGTCCCGCCATGGTGGCTTGCCGTCCTTGTCTTAAGACTCGTGCCGCTCCGGTCCACGCGGTCGGGTGTGTCGCGCCCTACGCACAGACCGGCCCCTTGGACTTTCTGTCCTTCGGGAGTGGTCATAAGTGGCTCGGCGGCCAGCAGCCGCGAGCCCGCCCGAACACGGCCGATCGCAAGACCGTCCGCGACGAGCAACCTGTCAAGGATGCCACATGCGTTTCGCGGCACCCAAACCGGGGGGCCCCAGGTGCTTGACCTGGGGCCCCTGCCGGGTTGACTACTTGATGATCTTGGTGACGCGACCCGCGCCGACCGTCCGGCCACCCTCACGGATGGCGAACCGCAGACCCTCGTCCATGGCGATCGGCTGGATCAGCTTCACGAGCATGGAGGTGTTGTCGCCCGGCATGACCATCTCGGTGCCCTCGGGGAGGGTGACGACACCGGTCACGTCGGTGGTGCGGAAGTAGAACTGCGGACGGTAGTTGTTGAAGAACGGCGTGTGCCGGCCACCCTCGTCCTTGGACAGGATGACGACCGTCGCCTCGAACTCCGTGTGCGGGGTGGTGGTACCCGGCTTCACGACGACCTGGCCGCGCTCGACGTCCTCGCGCTTGATACCGCGCAGGAGCAGACCCACGTTCTCACCCGCGCGCGCGTCATCGAGGGTCTTGCGGAACATCTCGATGGCGGTGACGGTGGTCTTCTGGGCCTTCTCGCGGATGCCGACGATCTCGACTTCCTCCATCGGCTTGAGGACACCGCGCTCGACGCGACCGGTGACCACGGTGCCGCGGCCGGAGATCGTGAACACGTCCTCGACCGGCATCAGGAACGGCTTCTCGATCTCCCGCTCCGGCTCCGGAATGCTCTCGTCGACCGCGTCGAGCAGCTCGAGGAGCTTGTTGCCCCACTCCTCGTCGCCCTCCAGCGCCTTCAGCGCGGAGACGCGGATCACCGGAAGGTCGTCACCCGGGAACTCGTACTCGGTCAGGAGCTCACGGACCTCGAGCTCGACGAGCTCCAGGATCTCCTCGTCGTCGACCATGTCGGCCTTGTTCAGCGCCACCACGATGTAGGGGACGCCGACCTGGCGGGCGAGGAGCACGTGCTCCTTGGTCTGCGGCATCGGGCCGTCGGTCGCGGCGACCACCAGGATCGCGCCGTCCATCTGGGCGGCACCGGTGATCATGTTCTTGATGTAGTCCGCGTGACCGGGGCAGTCCACGTGCGCGTAGTGCCGCTTCTCGGTCTCGTACTCGATGTGAGCGATCGAGATCGTGATACCGCGCTGCTTCTCCTCCGGCGCCTTGTCGATCTCGTCGAACGGCGTGAAGGGGTTCAGCTCGGGGTACTTGTCGTGCAGAACCTTGGAGATGGCCGCGGTCAGCGTGGTCTTCCCATGGTCGATGTGACCGATGGTCCCGATGTTGACGTGCGGCTTGGTCCGCTCGAACTTCGCCTTCGCCACTTCTCTCGTCCTCCTGGACTTGTATCTCTCCGCCGTCTGACTCTCAGCGACGGCAGTTCTTGGGGTCAGTTGTGCGAACCATAGGGGGCGCTAGCCACGCAGCCCGCACCGGATTCAGTTACTCGCCGGTTGCCTTGGCGATGATCTCCTTCGCGACGTTCGTGGGAACCTCGGCGTAGGAGTCGAACTGCATGGAGTAGTTCGCCCGGCCCTGGGTCTTCGACCGGAGGTCGCCGACGTAGCCGAACATCTCCGACAGCGGCACCAGCGCCTTGACGACGCGGGAGCCGGTGCGCTCCTCCATGGCCTGGATCTGGCCACGGCGGGAGTTCAGGTCACCGATGACGTCACCCATGTACGTCTCCGGCGTGGTCACCTCGACGGCCATCATCGGCTCGAGGAGTGCCGGGTTCGCCAGGCGAGCGGCCTCCTTGAGCGCCATCCGGCCCGCGATCTTGAAGGCCATCTCCGAGGAGTCGACCTCGTGGTAGGAGCCGTCCAGCAGCGTCAGCTTGATGCCGACCAGCGGGTAGCCCGCGAGCACGCCGTCCTGCATGGCGTCCTGCGCACCGGCGTCCACCGACGGGATGTACTCCCTCGGCACGCGGCCACCGGTGACCTTGTTGTCGAACTCGTACAGCGCCCCGTCCGCGGTCGACATCGGCTCGATCTTGATGACGACCTTCGCGAACTGGCCCGACCCACCCGTCTGCTTCTTGTGGGTGTAGTCGTGCTTGTCGACGGTCTTGCGGATCGTCTCGCGGTAGGCCACCTGCGGCTTGCCGATGTTGGCCTCGACCTTGAACTCGCGGCGCATGCGGTCCACCAGGATGTCCAGGTGGAGCTCGCCCATGCCGGCGATGATCGTCTGACCCGTCTCCTCGTCCTGGTTGACCCGGAACGTCGGGTCCTCCTCGGCGAGCTTCTGGATCGCGGTCGACAGCTTCTCCTGGTCGGCCTTGGTCTTCGGCTCGATCGCGACCTGGATGACCGGCTCCGGGAACGTCATCGACTCGAGGACGATCGGGTTCGCCGGGTCGCACAGGGTCTCACCGGTCGTGGTGTCCTTCAGGCCGATCACCGCGTAGATGTGACCGGCGAGGGCTTCCGTGACCGGGTTCTCCTTGTTGGCGTGCATCTGGAAGATCTTCCCGATGCGCTCCTTGCGGTCCTTGACCGAGTTGATGACCTGCGCGCCGCTCGCCACCTTGCCCGAGTAGACCCGGATGTAGGTGAGCTTGCCGAAGAACGGGTGCACGGCGATCTTGAACGCCAGCGCGGAGAACGGCTCGTCGGTGTTCGGCTTGCGGAAGGCCGGCGTCTCGCCGTCCTGCAGCGTGCCCTCGACCGGCGGGAGGTCGAACGGCGCGGGCAGGTAGTCGATCACCGCGTCGAGCATGGGCTGGACGCCCTTGTTCTTGAACGCGGAACCACACAGCACCGGGTAGGCCGTGCCCTCACGCACGATCGTGCGGATGCCGTGCTTGATCTGCTCGACGGTCAGCTGCTCGCCACCGAGGTAGAGCTCCATGAGCTCGTCGTCGGTCTCGGCCACTGCCTCGATCAGCTGCTCGCGGTACTCGTTCGCCTTCTCGACGAGGTCGGCCGGGATCTCCTCGACCGTGTAGTCCTCGCCCTTCTTGACCTCACCACGCCACGTGAGAGCGCGCATGTTCACCAGGTCGACGACACCGGTGAAGTCGCTCTCCGCGCCGATGGGCAGCTGAATGGGCAGGGGCTTCGCGCCGAGCCGCTCGGAGATGGTGCGGATGGTGAAGTAGAAGTCCGCGCCGAGCTTGTCCATCTTGTTGACGAAGCAGATGCGCGGGACGTCGTACTTGGTCGCCTGCCGCCAGACCTGCTCGGACTGCGGCTCGACACCTTCCTTGCCGTCGAACACCGCGACCGCGCCGTCGAGCACCCGGAGGTTGCGCTCCACCTCGACGGTGAAGTCGACGTGTCCGGGGGTGTCGATCAGGTTGATCTGGTGGTCCTTCCAGAAACAGGTCGTCGCGGCGGACGTGATCGTGATGCCGCGCTCCTGCTCCTGCTCCATCCAGTCCATGACGGCGGCGCCGTCGTGCACCTCGCCGATCTTGTAGCTGATGCCTGTGTAGAACAGGATCCGCTCGGTCGTCGTGGTCTTGCCCGCGTCGATGTGGGCCATGATCCCGATGTTGCGGACCTTGGCCAAGTCGGTGAGCACGTCCTGTGCCACGGGTGTCTTCCCCTGTCTCAATCAGCGTTGGTGCGGCCTGGTCAGCTGTTGGCCGCGGGCCGTCACCAGCGGTAGTGGGCGAAGGCCTTGTTCGACTCCGCCATCTTGTGCGTGTCCTCGCGGCGCTTGACACTCGCCCCGAGACCGTTGCTCGCGTCGAGCAGCTCGTTCATCAGCCGCTCCTGCATGGTCTTCTCCCGGCGCGCCCGCGAGAAGGTGACCAGCCAGCGCAGCGCCAGCGTCGTGGAGCGACCTGGCTTCACCTCGATCGGCACCTGGTAGGTGGCGCCACCGACGCGGCGGCTCTTGACCTCGATGGTCGGCTTCACGTTGTCCAGCGCACGCTTGAGCGTGACCACCGGGTCGGTGCCGGTCTTGTCACGAGCGCCCTCGAGCGCGCTGTAGACGATCTTCTCGGCGACCGAGCGCTTACCGTCCACCAGCACCTTGTTGATCAGCTGGGTGACCAGCGGGGAGCTGTAGACCGGGTCGGTGATCAGCGGTCGGCGGGGGGCAGGTCCCTTGCGAGGCATCAGGCCTTCTCCTTCTTCGCACCGTAGCGGCTGCGCGCCTGCTTGCGGTTCTTCACGCCCTGCGTGTCCAGCGAGCCGCGGATGATCTTGTAGCGAACACCAGGCAGGTCCTTCACACGGCCACCACGCACGAGCACCATCGAGTGCTCCTGCAGGTTGTGGCCCTCCCCCGGGATGTAAGCGGTGACCTCGATGCCACTGGTCAGCTTGACGCGCGCGACCTTGCGCAGCGCGGAGTTCGGCTTCTTCGGGGTGGTGGTGTACACGCGGGTGCACACGCCACGCCGCTGCGGGCTCCCCTTGAGGGCCGCAGTCTTCTGCTTGGCGACCTTGTCCTGGCGGCCCTTACGGACCAGCTGCTGGATCGTGGGCATGGACCGGCTTTCTCCCTGGTGTACTGCTCATTGCTGTGTGGTTGGTGCTCCCGCCGTATCACGAGGTCGGGCGTGTCGCCCTTCCCTCATGGCGCCCAGGCAGGATCGAATCATCCCTACGAGGCTCGGAAGGAACTCCGCGGTTACTGCGAGGTGTCCGTTCGCACGGACTCCGCGCACAGGCACGCGGATCGACCCGACATAGGCCGGGCGCGAGTACTCAAGATACCTGGCGCCCCGAGGGGGGTCAAAACCGGGGTCGACCTATGCCTCAACGCTCGAAGAACGGGGCTTGTTCCCGGCACCTGTCACCGGCCGCGGCTGACACCACGACGATCACCACACACTATATCCATCCCTGGTCACGGGCCGTGCGGCGGCCTCGTCCGGCCGCGGGCCCACAGCTTGGCCACGGCGGAGGAGATGCGGTCGCGGACCGTCCCGGCGGACAGTCCGGGTCCGCGCGTGGAGATCCCCCCGGATCACTGGCCCGTCACGTCGTGCAGGTGGTGGACCGGGTCGTGGATGAAGTAGCGGGCGAACGTGTCCACTGTGAAGTGCGCGCCGTCGCTGCGGGTGCCGGTGCGCTGCCACTGGTCGCCGGTGACCTCGGCGAAGCGGTCGGCCAGGGTGTTCGCGGCCTCGGTGAGTTCCGCGGCGACGGTGGCCGGGTCCTGCTCGCCGTAGCGGTCCGTGACAGCGGTCGCGTCCTGGTCCCAGTTCGGATAGGCGGGAGCGTCCTCGGTGAGCATCAGGTGGAGGCGTTCGGTGTAGACCCGGCAGGTGTCGCGGACGTGGGCGGCGTACTCCAGGGGCGACCACGTCGTGGGGGCCGGGCGCTGCCGCACCGACGGTCCGGCGAGGACGGCCCGCCATGCCGCCGCGTTGGCACGCAGCATGGCGGGCACCTCGTCGTGGTGGAACGTGCTGGTGTCCAGCCCGCACTCGGGGCAGGGACGCTCCAGGACCCAGGTCCAGTCCTTCGTGTCGGGCGGGATCTCCATGCCCGACAGCATCATGGAGCCACCCGTGTGGACACCAGCAAACGTTCCTTCATCATTCGTGAAGCAGTGCTCAGCAGTTCGGCGCGCTCCAGAACCGGCTGGACTTGTTGCCGACGTGCACGTGGTCGTTGTGGCCGGGGTAGCCCGGTCCGAGGATCTCCTCGAACCCGGCGGAGCGGGCGCCGCTCCACATCTGGCACTGGCTCGGGGAGCTGCTGAGACCCAGGTCAGCGCCCTGTCCGTACATGTGCAGGCTGCTCGAGGACCCGCCGACCGAGCTGTTGCACGACACGCTGCGGAACCCGGAGGTCACCACCATCGGCCGGTCGCCCAGCTTGTGCCGCAGGGCTTCGAGCTGCCACATGATCCGGCGGATGTTCTCCTTGGCCGTCGACGCGCTGACCCTGCCGCCGTTGAAGTTGTTGGCGCCGCAGTTGTCGTCGAACTCGCTGTAGCTGAAGTGGATCGGCGTGCAGTCGTTGTCCTGCAGCGCGTAGATCTTGTTGAACGTCTGCGAACCGGCGATGCCGTCCGCGGTCAGGCCGTAGCCGGCCTGGAACCGTTTGACCGCGTTGGCCGTGGCCGGGCCGTACTGGCCGTCGAGCGCGAGGTTCTCGCCGGACGCGACCCAGCCGGCCACGCGGATCTGCAGCTGGGTGACGTCACTGCCGCTCGCGCCCTGGGACAGGGTGCGGTTCCAGGTGTAACAGGCGTCGGCTGCCTGGATGTCCTGCGCGGTGACCGGGTTCGGATCGGCCGATGCCACGCTCGCCGCGGTGAGGGGGAGGGCGCTCGCGACCAGCGCGAGCAGGATCCTTCGTATCATGTGGAAAGCACCTTTCGAAGCAGGGGTGAAGGTGTCTTCCCGGGTGAGAGTGTCGAAGGATCATGGATTGGTCAATCAGTAACGACTGAAAACCTGCATTTCGGTCGAAAGCAACCACTAGTCGGCCTACTGCCGTGACTCTCGACGGGCTACAGCCGGTTGCCGCGATCCGCCCAGACCTCAGGGCAAAGGAAGGAGCCCCCGGCCGAATGGCCGGGGGCTCCTTCCCATCAACTGCCTCAGCGGTAGTCGCGGCCGAAGTCGTAGTCGTCCAGCGGGACGGCTGCGCCCGTGCCGGTACCGAACACGTCCGGGGTGTAGTAGCCGTCGTCGTAGCTCGGGATCGCGTACGCGGCGACCCTGGCCTCCTCGGTCGGCTGCACCTGGATGTTGCGGTACTTGTTGATGCCGGTCCCCGCGGGGATCAGCTTGCCGATGATCACGTTCTCCTTCAGGCCGACCAGCTTGTCCGACCGGCCGTTGATCGCGGCGTCGGTCAGGACACGCGTGGTCTCCTGGAAGGAGGCCGCCGACAGCCACGAGTCCGTGGCCAGCGACGCCTTCGTGATGCCCATCAGCACCGGGCGGCCCGAGGCCGGCTCGCCGCCTGCGGCGACGACCCGGCGGTTCTCCCGCTCGAACTCGGCACGCTCGATGAGCGCGCCGGGCAGGAACTCCGCGGCACCCGAGTCGAGGATCGTGACCCGGCGCAGCATCTGCCGGACGATGACCTCGATGTGCTTGTCGTGGATGGACACACCCTGGGCCCGGTACACCTTCTGGACCTCGTCCACCAGGTGCAGCTGGGCCTCACGCGGACCCATGACGCGCAGGACCTCGTGCGGGTCCGGCGTGCCCTCGAGCAGCTGCTGGCCGACCTTGACGTGGTCACCGTCCGCCAGCGGGCCGTCCGGCGTGGCCGCGAGGCGCTGCCGCTTCGACAGCTTGTCGAAGATGATCTCCTCGCTGCCGTCGTCCGGGATCAGCGTGATCTTCCAGAACCGGTCGCCGTCCTCGATGCGCACGCGGCCGTCCACGTCCGCGATCGGGGCCTTGCCCTTGGGCTGGCGGGCCTCGAACAGCTCCTGCACACGCGGCAGACCGGTCGTGATGTCCTCACCGGCCACACCACCCTGGTGGAACGTACGCATCGTCAGCTGGGTACCCGGCTCACCGATGGACTGCGCCGCCACGATGCCGACCGCCTCGCCGACGTCGACCAGCTGGCCGGTCGCCATGGAGCGCCCGTAGCAGGTGGCACAGACCCCCACCGCCGACTCACAGGTGAGCACCGAGCGGACCTTCGCCTCGGTGACACCGGAGCTGACCAGCTTCTCGATCGCCGGGTCGCCGAGGTCGTCACCGCGGTTGAGCAGGACGTTGCCGTCCTTGTCGGTGATCTCCGTGGACAGCGAACGCGCGTAGACCGAGGTCTCCACGTGCTGGTCGCGGAGGACACGACCGTCCACACCCGGCTCGCCGACCTTCATGATGATGCCGCGCGTGGTGCCGCAGTCGACCTCGCGGACGATGACGTCCTGCGACACGTCCACCAGACGACGGGTCAGGTAGCCCGAGTCGGCGGTACGCAGCGCGGTGTCCGCGAGACCCTTGCGGGCGCCGTGCGTCGCGATGAAGTACTCCAGCACCGAGAGGCCCTCACGGAAGTTGGCCTTGATCGGTCGCGGGATGAACTCGCCACGCGGGTTGGTCACGAGGCCGTTCATGCCGGAGAGCTGGCGGATCTGGGTCATGTTGCCCGCCGCGCCCGACTTCACGATCGTGGGGATCGGGTTGGTGTCGGGGTAGTTCTCCTCCATGGCCTTCGCGACGTCCTCCGTCGCGTTGCTCCACACCTTGACGAGCTCGTTGTTGCGCTCGGAGGCGGAGAGCTGACCACGCTGGTAACGCTTCTCGACCGCGTCGGCCTTCTTCTCGTACTCGTCGAGGATCTCCTGCTTGCGCGGGGGCACGACGACGTCCGAGATCGCGATGGTCACGCCGGACCGGGTGGCCCAGTGGAAGCCCGCGTCCTTCAGCTTGTCCAGCGTCCTGGCCACGGTGACCATCGGGTACCGCTCGGCGAGGTCGTTCACGATCGCGGCCTGCCGCTTCTTCGGCATCGGCTCGTTCATGAACGGGTAGTCGTCGGGCAGCAGGTCGTTGAACAGCACCCGGCCCAGCGTGGTCTCGGCCAGCCACGGCTGACCGGGCTCCCAGCCCTCCGGCTGCATGCCGGGACCAGGCGTGCGGTCCGAGATGCGGATCTTGACCAGCGCCTGAAGGTCGATCACGCCGCGGTCGAAGGCCATGATGGCCTCGGCCGGCGACGAGAACGCCAGGCCCGTGCCCTTGCCGTCCTCCTTGAGGCGGGTCAGGTGGAACAGGCCCGTCACCATGTCCAGACGCGGCATGGCCAGCGGACGGCCGGACGCGGGCGACAGGATGTTGTTCGAGGACAGCATCAGGATGCGGGCCTCGGCCTGCGCCTCCGCGGACAGCGGGAGGTGCACGGCCATCTGGTCACCGTCGAAGTCCGCGTTGAACGCCTCGCAGACCAGCGGGTGCAGCTGGATGGCCTTGCCTTCCACCAGCTGCGGCTCGAAGGCCTGGATGCCGAGGCGGTGCAGCGTCGGTGCGCGGTTGAGCATCACCGGGTGCTCGGTGATGACCTCTTCCAGCACGTCCCACACCGCGGGGCGCGCGCGCTCCACCATCCGCTTGGCGGACTTGATGTTCTGCGCGTGGTTGAGGTCGACGAGCCGCTTCATGACGAACGGCTTGAACAGCTCGAGCGCCATCGCCTTCGGCAGACCGCACTGGTGCAGCTTGAGCTGCGGGCCGACCACGATGACCGAACGGCCCGAGTAGTCGACACGCTTGCCGAGCAGGTTCTGGCGGAACCGGCCCTGCTTGCCCTTCAGCAGGTCGGACAGCGACTTCAGCGGGCGGTTGCCCGGACCGGTGACCGGCCGACCGCGGCGGCCGTTGTCGAACAGCGCGTCGACGGCCTCCTGCAGCATCCGCTTCTCGTTGTTGACGATGATCTCGGGCGCGCCGAGGTCGATCAGCCTCTTGAGACGGTTGTTGCGGTTGATCACGCGGCGGTACAGGTCGTTCAGGTCCGAGGTGGCGAACCGGCCACCGTCGAGCTGGACCATCGGCCGCAGGTCCGGCGGGATCACCGGGATGCAGTCGAGGACCATGCCCATCGGCGAGTTGTTCGTGTGCGAGAACGCCGCGACGACCTTCAGCCGCTTGAGCGCGCGGAGCTTCTTCTGCCCCTTGCCGTTGCGGATGGTGTCGCGCAGGTTCTCGGCCTCGGCCTCGACGTTGAAGTCGGCGGCCAGCTTCTGGATGGCCTCCGCGCCCATGGCACCGGTGAAGTGGTCGCCGTAGCGGTCGACCAGCTCGCGGTACAGCATCTCGTCGGCGATCAGCTGCTTGGGCTCGAGCTTGGTGAAGGTGGTCCAGATCTCCTCGAGCCGGTCCAGCTCGCGCTGGGCCCGGTCACGGAGCTGGCGCATCTCACGCTCGCCGCCCTCCTTGACCTTGCGGCGCACGTCGGACTTGGCGCCCTCCTCCTCGAGGGCGGCCAGGTCGGCCTCCAGCTTCTGGGCCCTGGCCTCGATGTCGGCGTCCCGCCGGTTCTCGACCTGCTTGCGCTCGACGTTCATCTCGCTCTCGAGCGTGGGCAGGTCGGTGTGCCGCTGCTCGGTGTCCACCGTGGTGATCACGTAGGCAGCGAAGTAGATGATCTTCTCGAGGTCCTTCGGGGCCAGGTCGAGCAGGTAGCCCAGCCGCGACGGCACGCCCTTGAAGTACCAGATGTGGGTGACGGGAGCGGCCAGCTCGATGTGGCCCATCCGCTCACGCCGCACCTTGGCGCGGGTGACCTCCACGCCACAGCGCTCACAGATGATGCCCTTGAAGCGGACCCGCTTGTACTTGCCGCAGTAGCACTCCCAGTCCCGGGTGGGACCGAAGATCTTCTCGCAGAAGAGCCCGTCCTTCTCCGGCTTCAGGGTGCGGTAGTTGATGGTCTCGGGCTTCTTGACCTCGCCGTAGGACCACTGGCGGATGTCGTCCGCGGTCGCCAGGCCGATGCGAAGCTCGTCGAAAAAGTTGACGTCCAACACGTCGGGACTTCCCCTTTTGTTGGGTTACAGCCGTTTTGGTTCTTGGGGATCGGGCGGCGGCGGGGGCGCGGTGCGCACCCCCGCGCCGGCCCGGTCAATTCACGACGTCGTCGACGGACGGCGACTCATTGCGGGACAGGTTGATACCCAGGTTGGCTGCCGCGCGCTCGAGGTCCTCGTCGTCCCCGTCGCGCATCTCGATCGCGGCGCCGTCCGAGGACAGCACCTCGACGTTGAGGCACAGCGACTGGAGCTCCTTGAGGAGCACCTTGAACGACTCGGGGATGCCCGGCTCCGGGATGTTCTCGCCCTTGACGATCGCCTCGTAGACCTTGACGCGACCGAGCACGTCGTCGGACTTGATCGTCAACAGCTCCTGGAGCGTGTACGCCGCGCCGTAGGCCTGCATGGCCCAGCACTCCATCTCACCGAAGCGCTGGCCACCGAACTGCGCCTTACCACCCAGCGGCTGCTGTGTGATCATCGAGTACGGGCCGGTCGAGCGGGCGTGGATCTTGTCGTCCACCAGGTGGTGCAGCTTCAGGATGTACATGTAGCCGACCGCCACCGGGTACGGGAACGGCTCGCCGGAACGCCCGTCCAGCAGCGTCGCCTTGCCGTCCTCGCCGACCATCCGCTCGCCGTCCCGGTTCGGGAGCGTCGAGCCGAGCAGACCGGTGATCTCGTGCTCCTTGGCGCCGTCGAACACCGGCGTCGCGGTGTTCGTGCCGGGGGCCACGTCGGACAGCTCCTCGGACAGGTTCTTCGCCCAGTCCGGGCTGCCCTCGATCTTCCATCCCTGGGAGGCGAGCCACCCGAGGTGCAGTTCGAGCACCTGTCCGATGTTCATACGACGGGGCACACCGTGCGTGTTCAGCACGACGTCCACCGGGGTGCCGTCCGGGAGGAACGGCATGTCCTCGACGGGGAGCACCTTGCCGATGACGCCCTTGTTGCCGTGGCGGCCGGCGAGCTTGTCACCGTCCTGGATCTTGCGGCGCTGGGCGACGTACACCCGGACCAGCTCGTTGACGCCGGGGGGCAGCTCGTCCTCGTCCTCGCGGGAGAACACCCGGATGCCGATGACCTTGCCGGTCTCGCCGTGGGGCACCTTCAGCGAGGTGTCGCGGACCTCGCGCGCCTTCTCGCCGAAGATCGCGCGGAGCAGCCGCTCCTCCGGGGTCAGCTCGGTCTCGCCCTTCGGGGTGACCTTGCCGACCAGGATGTCGCCGTCGCCGACCTCGGCACCGATGCGGATGATGCCGCGCTCGTCGAGGTCCGCGAGGACCTCCTCGGAGACGTTCGGGATGTCCCTGGTGATCTCCTCGGCACCGAGCTTGGTGTCGCGGGCGTCGATCTCGTGCTCCTCGATGTGGATCGAGGTGAGCACGTCGTCCTGGATGAGCCGCTGCGAGATGACGATGGCGTCCTCGTAGTTGTGGCCCTCCCACGGCATGATCGCCACGAGCAGGTTCTTGCCGAGCGCGATCTCACCGTTCTCGGTGCACGGACCGTCGGCGATGACCTGGCCGGCGAGCACGCGGTCGCCCTCGGACACGATCGGCTTCTGGTTCACGCAGGTGCCCTGGTTGGACCTGCGGAACTTGTACAGCTGGTACGTGCGGCGGGAACCGTCGTCGGCCATGATCGTGATGAAGTCGGCCGACAGCTCCTCGACCACGCCGTCCTTCTCGGCGACGATGACGTCACCGGCGTCGACGGCGGCCTTGAGCTCGGTGCCCGTGCCGACCAGCGGCGCCGAGCTGCGCAGCAGCGGCACGGCCTGGCGCTGCATGTTCGCGCCCATGAGGGCACGGTTCGCGGCGTCGTGCTCGAGGAACGGGATCATCGCGGTCGCGACGGAGACCATCTGGCGCGGCGAGACGTCCATGTAGTCCACGTCGAACGGCTCGATCAGCTCGACCTCGCCGCCCTTCTTGCGGACGAGGACGCGCTCCTCGACGAAGTGGCCCTGCTCGTCGATCGGCGCGTTCGCCTGCGCGATGACGTGCCGGTCCTCCTCGTCGGCGGTCAGGTAGTCGATCTGGTCGGTGACCTGACCCTCGATGACCTTGCGGTAGGGCGTCTCGATGAAGCCGAACGGGTTGACCCGCGCGTAGCTCGACAGCGAGCCGATCAGGCCGATGTTCGGGCCTTCCGGCGTCTCGATCGGGCACATGCGGCCGTAGTGGCTGTGGTGGACGTCGCGGACCTCCATGCCGGCGCGCTCACGCGAGAGACCACCGGGGCCCAGCGCCGAGAGGCGGCGCTTGTGGGTCAGACCGTCGACCGGGTTGGTCTGCTGCATGAACTGCGACAGCTGCGAGGTGCCGAAGAACTCCTTGATCGCGGCCACGACCGGCCGGATGTTGATCAGGGTCTGCGGCGTGATGGCCTCGACGTCCTGCGTGGTCATGCGCTCGCGGACGACGCGCTCCATGCGGGACAGGCCGACCCGGATCTGGTTCTGGATCAGCTCGCCGACGGTGCGCAGGCGACGGTTGCCGAAGTGGTCGATGTCGTCGACCTCGACCGGCACGTCGTCGTCGTTCGCGCCGTGCATGGTGGTCTCACCGGCGTGCAGGCGGACGAGGTACTCGATCGTGGTGACGATGTCGTCCTCGGACAGCACGCCGACGTTGCTGGCCGTGGTGAGGCCCAGCTTCTTGTTGATCTTGTACCGGCCCACCTTGGCCAGGTCGTACCGCTTGTCCTTGAAGAACAGGTTCTCCAGCAGCGTCTGCGCCGACTCCTTGGTCGGCGGCTCACCGGGGCGCAGCTTGCGGTAGATGTCGAGCAGCGCCTCGTCGGTGCCCGCCGTGTGGTCCTTCTCGAGCGTCGCGAGCAGCGTCTCCGAGAAGGAGAAGCGCTCGCGGATCTGCTCGGTGGTCCAGCCGAGCGCCTTCAGCAGCACCGTGACGGGCTGGCGGCGCTTGCGGTCGATGCGCACACCCACCGTGTCGCGCTTGTCGACGTCGAACTCGAGCCACGCGCCGCGGCTCGGGATGACCTTGGCCACGAACACGTCCTTGTCCGTGGTCTTGTCGACGGAGGTGTCGAAGTAGACACCCGGCGAGCGGACCAGCTGCGACACCACGACGCGCTCGGTGCCGTTGACGATGAACGTGCCCTTGTCCGTCATGACCGGGAAGTCACCCATGAACACGGTCTGGCTCTTGATCTCGCCGGTGCCGTGGTTGGTGAACTCGGCCGTCACGAAGAGTGGGGCCGCGTAGGTCATGTCCTTGTCCTTGCACTCCTCGGTCGAGGCCTTGACCTCGTCGAAGCGCGGGTCGGAGAAGGAGAGGGACATCGAGCCGGAGAAGTCCTCGATCGGGGAAATCTCGTTGAGAACCTCTTCGAGACCACCGACGGGGTTCTCGTCACCGGCGTCGACACGGCGCTGGAACCACGCCTCGTCACCGGTGAACCACTGGAACGATTGGATCTGCAGGTCGAGCAGGTTCGGCGTGCCCAGCGGCTCGCGGATCTTCGCGAACGAGACCCGAAGCGGTGCGCCGGGGATGCCAGAGTTCGACATGGTGGAGTTGGTCGCAGCAGTGGCTTGGGTCGCGCGGGAGACTGCCAAGATGCGTCCTTCCAGGACTATGTGCGGTTGAGCAGCCTCGTCAGCAACTGCATAACGGGGCCATTCAGGGGTGCGGTCGTGCCCAACAGTCTAGGGCATGCGAAAGTGGGCAGCGCAAAGGGGCAGTCTAGCCACAAAGTCGGCGACTGTCTAGGCCCGCACTCAACCGTCCTCCTGCCGAAGGCGTGCTTGGGGAATAGCGTGACTCCGAGGTGGCGCTGAGTCAAGATGCCGCGCCATGTTCTCCCGGCTGGTTCGGACGGGACGCCAGCGTTGCTCCATCGGTGGATCAGCAGGTGAGCGCAGGTGAGCCGGGGGGCGGACCCGCCGGCGCGACCACCGGGAGGCGATCTCCGGGCCGGGCGTGGCGGGCTCGTTCAAACTGTACGCAACGTCACATCGGTCAAGGTTGCCACACCGGCTTTCAGCACTTGGGGGCCGGTTTGCCGTTGAAGAGCGGCTGGCCGAACATGTCGAACTCGGTGATCTTCCAGTGGTCGCCGTCCTTGGCCGCCTGCACCGCGAACTGGCCGCCGACCGCGACGGTCTTGTTCACGTCGACCCTGGTGGACAGCTGGTCGATGTAGACGAGCGCCTCGGCCCGGTCGCCGTCGACGCGGACCAGCGCCAGCTCGCGGACCGTGGTGTCGAGGACGATCTTCTGCTCCGGCGCGTACTCCTTGACCTCGCCGAACAGCAGGTTGTACTCGCAGAGGGCCTTGCCGACCAGGTTCTCCTTGACGGCCTTCTCCGTCGAGTCCAGGTCGGTGTAGTTGTAGCTGAACGTCTGCTTGATGGCGTTGGTGAGCTGGCCCTTGATCTGGCTCGTCGCCGCCGGGTCGGTCAGCGCGGTGTTGGTGTCGCCGCTGGTCAGGTCGTCGGCCTGGCCGCGGAAGAACACGGCGAGGGCCACGAACACGACGGCGACCACGACCAGGACCATCGCGGCAGCGCTGTGCCGCTGGCCCCTGGTGCGGGTGGCGCCCGCGCCGGCGCGCTCGCGCCGGGCCCTGCGCTGCGCCGCGCCGGTCTCCGCGGAGGCCAGGTCGTCGGGGCGGGCGCTGCCCGTCGAGCGGCGCTTGCCGGCCGGGCGGCTGCCAGGACCGGGCCGTGGCTTGCGCGCGGGCTCGGCAGGCTCCTCGTCCTGGTCCTGGTCCTCGTCCTCGGCGATTCCGTGGTCCTCGTCGGCCACCGCCGGTGGTGGCTCGGCCGCGGCGCGGCGGGCGGCCGACTCCTCCTGCTCGTCCTGCTCGTCCCCGGCCCGCTCCGGTGCCTGGCCGAGCACGCCCGCCAGGACGCCGGAGACGCGCTCGGACTCCTCCTCGGTGACCGCGGGCTGGTCGGTGGTCTGGTCGGTGGTCTGCTCGGTCGCGTCCTCGGCCTGCCGGCCGGGGCGGTTGCGCAGGCCCGCGACCTTGGGGCGGCGGATCGGTGGCGCCTGGCCCGTGTTGGGGGCCGGGCGGCGGCGGTGCGGTGGCACGTCGTTCTCCCTTACTGGCCCGGCTGCAGGTACGGGACCTGCCCGATCTCGTACAGCTTCCAGCCGTCCTCGGTGCGCTGGAGCTTCGCCGCGAGGCGCATGAACTTGTCCTTCGGTTCCTCGCCCTTGACCGCGACGTGCACCTTCAGCGCCACGAGGATCGAGGCCTGGCCCGCGCGCTCGTCCAGTTCGGACACCGCGGAGGACAGGATCGTGGCCTTCGTGACCGACTCGGCGGCCACGATCGCCTCGCGGCTGGTCGCCTTGCCCTTGACCACCTCGTCGTGCAGCGCGCCCGTGGTGACCGTCTCCCAGTCCTTCAGGCCCTGGTCGACCTTGCGGTAGTCGAGGTTGTTCATGGTGACCACCGCGGCGGAACCGACCCGGTTCACCTCGTCCCGGACCCGCGAGTACGCCAGCGAGTCGTCGTTGGCCGCGTTGAACCACGCGACGCCGAACCAGCCGGCGACCGCGGCGGCCGCGACCACCAGCGCGACGGCCACGGTCAGCAGTACCTGGGGCAGCCTGCTCTCGCGTTCGGGCTGCCCCTCCGCACCGGTCTCCGCCATGGGCGGGTCCTCCACCTCGGTCTTCACCGGCTTCACCGATGTCGTCACTGGCTCTCCAGACTCTCAGCCCGGCAGGCCGAGCAGTGCGGCGAGTCCCGGCTGGCCGCCACCCGGCAGGCTCACCGTGCCGGGCAGGCCGTCCAGCGGGCTCACTGGCTGCTGTGTCCCATCACCGCCCGGCGGCACCACCGGCTGGTCCTGAGCCACGGGTTTACCACCGAATGGCGCGTTCGCGGAACCACGCACGTTGATGGGGCTGCCGGGCGGTTCAGCGCAGTAGGTCTCCGGCGGCGTCCCCTGTGCGGGCGGGGCGAGCTCGTTGCCGTCGCGCCGCTGGGTGTTCTCGTAGCCCGCCGTGCACGGTGGCGGGTTGAACAGGTTGAGCGCGAGCCCGAGGTGCGCCTGGCCGGGGTCGTCGGCCAGCAGTCCCTGCCCGGCCGCGCTGAGCAGCGGATACGCGACCAGCAGGTACTCGAGGCCGTCCTTGCGGGCCCGCAGGATGTCCGAGGTGGTCAGCAGGTTCGCGATCGTCACCCCGAGACCGGGACCGGATTCGGCGAGCAGGTTGGTCACCTGCGAGGCGACCTTCGGTCCCTCGGCGATCAGCCTGCGCAGGTCCGGGTCGGACGTGCGCAGCTGCTCGGCCAGCAGGTTCAGGTCGTTCGCGAACGAGGTGATGTTGCCCGCCTGCGCGTTCTGCGTGTCGAGGACCGTGCCGCCGTCCTGGATCAGCGCGATCGTCTGCGGCAGGTGCTGCCGTGCCATCGACGTGAAGTCTCGGGTCGAGTCGAGCAGTACCTGCAGGTCGTCGCCGGTGCCGGCGAACGCGCGGTCCAGCTCGTCGACGACCGTGCGCAGCGAGTCGGTCGGCACGGAACTCGCCAGGCTGTCCAGGTCGCGGATGATCGTGTCGGTCCCGACCGGGGTGACCGTGCGGTCCGCCGCGATCACCGACGCGTCCGACAGGTAGGGCCCCTCGTTCTCGCGTGGGCGCAGGTCGACGTACTGCTCGCCGACCGCGGACCGGTTCGCGACGACCGCGTCGAGGTTCGACGGGATCCGCGGCGCGTCCGGGTCGATGTTCAGGTCGACCTGGATGCCCTCCTCCGTCAGGTGGATCTCCCCCACCCGGCCCACGTTGTAGCCGCGGTAGGTGACCTCGGCGTTGGTGAAGATGCCGCCGGACTCGTCGAGGTTCATCCGCACCGTGTAGCCGTCGGCGCCGAACACGCGGCCGAGGTCGGTGAACCGGAACGCCGCGTAGGTGACCGCGAGGACCGCGATCACGAGGAACGCGATCAGCTGGAGCCGTACCTGCCTGGTCAACATCTACCGGCCACCTCCCCCGAGCAGCCCGCCGAGCAGGCCACCGAGACCGCCGCCACCTCCGGATGGCTGCTGTTCGTCCCCGCCGCCGATGATCGGCACCGGCAGCAGCGGGCCCTGGGCCGCGCCTTCCTGTCCCCCGACGAGATCGCCGACGACCGGGACGTCCTGCAGCGGGTCGCGCCTGCTGCGGGACAGGTTGTCGATGATGGTCTGCAGGTTCAGGTCGATCTTGGCGTACAGGTTGAAGTAGTCGCCCCGCACGCCGTGCACCGCCTCGTCCGAGAACGGGATGGTGAACAGCAGCTCCAGCGACTTCGGCAGGTCCGCGCCCGCCTCCCCCAGCTTCTGCAGCGCCGGGGTCAGCGCCTTCAGGTCGGCGACGATGTCCTCCTGACTCGCGTTCACGGTGGCCACGGCGACGTCCGAAAGGGACTGCAGGCTCTGCAGCATCGTCACCAGCTGGCTGCGCTGCTGGTTCAGCACCTCAAGGCCGGGGCCCAGCGCGTCGATGGCGCCCGCGAGCTGGTCCTTCTCCGCGGCCAGTGTCGCCGACAGCTTGTTGACGCCGTCGATGGCCTGCGTGATGTCGTCCTTGCTCTCGTCGAGCGTGGTCACCAGGGTGTCCACGTTGGCCAGCGTGGCACGCAGGTCCGGCTCCCGGCCCTCCAGGGCGTTGTTCAGCTCCTGCGCGATGTTCTGGAGCTGCTCGACGCCGCCGCCGTTGAGCAGCATGGACAGCGCACCGAGCACCTCCTCGATGTCGGTGTTGCGGTTGGTCCGCTCGATGGGGATCCGCGCGCCGTCGGCCAGCCGCCCCCGCGCCGCACCGGAGGGCGGCGGTGACAGCTCGACGTACTTCTCGCCGAGCAGGCTCGACTGGCGCAGCATCGCCAGCGCGTTGGCCGGCAGCTCGACGTCACCGTTCACCCGCATGGTGATCTCGGCGCTCCACCCGTCCGGCGCGAGCCGGATGTCCTCGACCCGGCCGACGGGCACCTCGTTGACCTTCACACCGGACTGCGGCACGAGGTCCAGCACGTCCCGGAACTCGGCCTTCACCGTGTACGGGCGGTCACCGAGGTCGGCGCCGCCGGGCAGCGGGATGTCGTAGATGCCGGTGAACGAGCTGCACCCGGACAGCACCAGCACCGAGGCGGCGACCGCGACGAGACGCTTCATCAGTTGCCCCCCGCCAGGTTGCCGGGGATCGGCAGCGGCGGCGCCTCGCCGTTCTGCAGCGCGGTCAGCACCTCCGCGGGGGTCGGTAGCGGCACCAGCCCCTCGACCACCGGTTTCAGCTGGTCACAAGCGTCCGCGAGGACCTGCGGCAGGTCGTTGGGCGTGCCCTGCCGGACCAGGTTGCACACGGTCACGATCGGCGGCTGCGCGAGCTCGTTGAGGTCGGAGCGGGCGTCCAGCGTGCCCGCCGAGCCGTTGTAGGAGTTGATGATGTTCGACAGCGCGAGCGGCGCGACGTCCACCACCTCCGACAGCGCGGCCCGCTGGTCGACCAGCACCTGGGTGATCGCGGCGAGCTTGTCGACGTTGGTCTTGAGGTGCGCCCGGTTGTCGTTGATGAACTGCTGCACCGCGCCCAGCGCGATGCCGAGCTGCCGCACGGCCGCGCCGAGGTCCTCCCGCTCGTCGGCGAGGAACCGGCTGACCTCGGCGGCCTGCTCGCTGAACTCGTTGACCGCGGCGTCGTTCGCCGCGAGCGCGGAGGTGAACTTCTGCAGGTTGTCGACGGTCGCGAACAGGTCATCGTCGCTGCCCGACAGCGTGCGCGCCATCTGCGACAGCTGCGTGATCGTCTGGTTGAGCGCCGTCCCGTTGCCGTCGGCGTTCGCCGCGAGCGTGTCGAGCAGGTCGGCGAGCGCGCCGTTCTCGTTCACCCCGTTGGGGCCGAGGGTGACGCTGACGCGGTTGAGGCTCGCGTACAGGTCGTCCACCTCGAGCGGGGTCGCGGTGCGCTCCTTGCCGAGGACCGTGCCCTCGGCCATGGCCTGCCCCCCGGTGTACACCGGGGTGAACTGCACGTACCGGTCGCTGACCAGCGCGGGCGCCACGATCACGGCCTTGGCTGCTGCCGGGATCCGCACCGTGCGGTCCACCAGCATGTCCACGCGGACCGTGTCGCCGTTCGGGGTCACCTTGTCGACGTGGCCGACCTTCACGCCGAGCACCCGCACGTCGTTGTCCTCGTAGAGGCCGACGACGCCGGTGAACACGGCCGAGTACCGGCGCTGGTTGCCCTGCACCAGCAGCCACCACAGGGCCAGCGCGACCACCAGCGCGAGCACGATCGCGATCGAGACACCCCTGGCGAGGTCACGGCCGAACCGGGAGGCGAAACTCATGAGGTCCTCCCGAGACAGCCCTCTTCGTTGACGGCGCCGATCTGCGGTGGCAGCAGCCCGCACAGGTAGTTGTCGAACCAGCGCCCGTTGCCGACCGCGTTGTTGAACAGCCGCACGAACGGGGCCATGTTCTTGATGCCCTTGCCGAGCGCGTCCTGGTTGCGGGCCAGCATGCCGGTCAGCTGGTCGAGGCTCGTCAGCACCGGCCGCAGCTGCGCGTTGTTGTCGTCGACGAGGCCCTTCAGCTCCTTGGACAGCGCCTGCGTGCCCTCGAGCAGCGTGGTGATCGCGTCGCGGCGGCGGCTGATCTCCGCGAGCAGCAGGTTGCCGTCCTGCAGTAGCTTCACGACCTCCGCGTCGCGTTCCGCGAGCGTGTCGCTGATCTTGTGGGTGTTGGCGAGCAGCGTGGCGAGCTGCTGGTCGCGGCTGGAGATGGTGCTCGACAGCTGCTGAAGACCGGTCAGCGCGCCCTTCACGTCGTCCGGGGTCTCGCTGAACGTCTCGGCGATGACCTCGAAGCTCTCCGCGAGCTGGGTCGTGTCGATCGCGTTCGTGGTCTCGGCGAGCCCGCGGAACGCCTCCAGCACGTCGTAGGGCGCCGTCGTCCGGTCCCTCGGGATCGGTGTGCCGGGGTCGAGCACGTCCCGGCCGTCCGGTTCGAGCGCGAGGTACTTCTGGCCGAGCACGTTCTTGATCTTGATGGCGGCCATGGTCCGGTCGCCCACCCACGCGTCCTTGACCTTGAAGGTGATCAGGACGTTGCCGCCGGACAGCGCCACGTCGGACACCTCGCCGACCTTGACGCCCGCGATGCGCACCTCGTCGTCGGCCGCGATGCCCGCGGCCTCGCTGAACTCGGCCGAGTAGCTGGTGCCGCCGCCGATGATCGGCAGGTCGTCGGAGAACATCGCCACCGACAGCCCCAGCGCGATCACCACGATCCCGGCGACGCCGATCGGGAGCGGGTTGCGGGAACGGAACGACCTCATCGGACACACCTCTGCGGGGTCGACGGCGCGAGCGGTACCTCGATCGGCTGGGTGATGATCCCCGGGATGCTGACCTCGCCCGTCATCTCGCAGACGTAGAAGTTGAACCACGACCCGTAGCTCACGGTCCTGGTCAGCTTCGCCGTCTTCTCCGGCAGGAACTGGATGAAGTGCTCCACGACCTCCTCGCTGTCGTTGAGGTTGTTCACCAGCCCGCCGAGCGCGGCGATGTCCTCCTTCAGCGGCTGCCGGGCCTGCTGCAGCAGACCCGCCGTGGTGTCGGTCAGCCCGCCGAGCGCGTCGATCGCGTCACCGATCGGCTCCCGGTCGGCCGCGAGCCCCGACACGAGCTGCTGCACCTGGACCACCAGCGTCGACAGCTTCTCGCCGCGCTGGTTGATCGTGGTCAGCGCGTTGTTGAGGTTCGTGATGACCTCGCCGATCACCTGGTCCTTGCCCGCGATCGCCGAGGTCAGCGTCGCGGTGTGCGCGAGCAGCGACTCGACCGTGCCGCCCTCGCCCTGCAGTACCTGGATGATCTCGTAGGACAGCTTGTTGACATCGTCCGGCGACAGCGCCTGGAACAGCGGCTTGAAACCGTTGAACAGCTCGGTCAGGTCCAGCGCGGGCCTGGTGCGTTCCAGCGGGATCGTGTCGCCCGGTTCGAGCACCTCGTTGGGGTCGCCGCCGCTGCCCTGCGACAGCGACACGTACCGCTGCCCCACCAGGTTGCGGAACTTGATCTGCGCGATCACGTTCTTCGGCAGCTTCTTGCCCGCGCTGACCGAGAACGTGACCTCGGCCTGCTTGCGGTCGACGATGCCGACCTCCTCGACCTGGCCGACCCGCACCCCGGCGATGCGCACGTCGTCGCCGGGCAGCAGCAGGGTCGCGTCCGTGAAGCGGGCCTTGTAGTCCTGCGTCGCCGACAGGTTCACGTTCGCGATGCTGATCCCGAGCAGCGCGGTGGCGGCGACCGTGACGACCGTGAACACCAGCAGCTTGGTCAGCGGGCCGATGACGCCCAGCGCGGAACCCTTCGTCATGGCAGCTCCTCACCGGCTCGAAGCGGCCACGGCGCCTGGTGGTTCACTCCGGGAACTCCGTTCACCGCACCGTCACCTCCGCCCCGCGGAACACCGGCCCCAGCAGCAACGTGGACCAGCCGGGCACCTGTGACGGCGAGAGGCCCATGCCCGGCGCGACGAGCTGGGCGAGGAACTCCTGCTCGGCCGGGGTGTTCGCGATCGAGTCCGCGGTGGTCACCGCGTTCGGCCCGGTCAGGTACTCCGCACCGTTCACCGGCGGCAGCAGGCCGTCCTGCTGCGTCCGGTTCTGCGGGCCGTGCGAGGTGCCGTCCTGCAGCGGGCCGTCCGGCGGCTGGTCGGGGAACGGGGTGCCCATCTGCTCCGGGTCGTAGCAGCGCGGGCCGCGGTGCTCGTTGAACTCCGGGGTGTCCTTGCCCGGCTCGTACGGGCCCTTGTTCACGACCACCTCGATCGTCGCGTGCAGCCCGGGCGCGTCGGAGCCGGCGCCGAAGACCGGCTCGGCCGCGTCGACGAGCGCGGCCATCTGGTTCAGGAAGCACGGGTAGGACGGCGAGTACCTGGCCAGGATCTCCAGCGTGTCGCGGGAACTGTCGGAAAGGCGGATCAGGTTGCCGGAGTTGGCGCGCAGGAAGGACTCCAGGTCGCGACTGGACATCGTCAGGTCGGCGAACAGCGCGTCCAGGTTGGCGCGCTGCTCGTACACCGTGCGCGAGGTGACGGTCAGGTCGTCGAGCGCGGCGACGAAGTCCGGGATCGCCTCGGTGTAGGTGTCGCTCACCTCGACGAGCGCCCTCAGGTCGTGCGTCAGCTGCGGCACGTGCGGGTTGATCTCCCCCACCAGCTTGCCGAGCTCGACCAGCGTCTCGCCGAGCTGGTCGCCCCGGCCCTCCAGCGCGGTGGAGATCGCGGTCAGCGTCGTCGACAGCTTCTGCGGCTGGACCGCCTGCAGCACCGGCAGCAGGTGGTCCAGTGCCTGCGACAGCTCCACGGCGGGCGCGGAGCGGTCCTGCTCGATCCGGTCGCCCTCGCGCAGCGACCGCGAGTCGGGGTCCTCCGGGATCTGCAGCGCCACGTACCGGTCGCCGAACAACGTCTTCGGGATGAACCGGGCGGACACGTTGCGCGGGATCAGGTCCGCCTTCTCCGGGTCGAGCGCCAGGTCCAGCACCGCGCCGTCCTCGGTCGGCGTGATGTCGCGGATCTCCCCGACGATCAGCCCGCGCGCCTTCACGTCACCGAGGACCTGCAGCTGGTTGCCGACCTTGTCGGTGCTCAGCGAGACGTTCACGAACGGCGTGAACGCCTTGTTGTACATCGCGATCGACAGGCTCACCAGCGCCGCGATCACCACGATGAACCCGACGCCGAGCAGGCGCCGCCGGATCGTTGCTCCCGTCCCCGACCTCATCGGCAACCTTCCGCTCCGCAAGCTCCGCTCATCCGCCGATCCTCACCGTCACGGTCGTGCCCCAGATGGCGAAGCCGATGAAGAAGTTCAGCAACGCCGCGGTCACGATCGTCGTTCGCACCGAGCGGCCGACCGCGAGACCGACACCGGCGGGGCCGCCGGAGGCGCGGTAGCCGTAGTAGCAGTGCACGAGAATGATCACCACGCTGAAGATGAGCACCTTGCCGAAGGACCAGAACACGTCCTGCGGCGGTAGGAACAGGTTGAAGTAGTGGTCGTAGGTGCCCGCCGACTGGCCGTAGAAGTAGACGACGATCGTGCGGGACGCGAGATAGCTCGACAGCAACCCGATGATGTACAGCGGGATCACCGCGATGAAGCCCGCGATGATCCGCGTGGTCACCAGGAACGGCAGGCTTGGCACGCCCATGACTTCCAGCGCGTCGATCTCCTCGGAGATCCGCATCGCGCCGAGCTGTGCGGTGAAGCCCGCGCCGACCGTCGCCGACAACGCCAGGCCCGCGACCAGCGGCGCGACCTCGCGGGTGTTGATGTAGGCCGACGCGAAGCCGGAGAACGCGGCCGTGCCGATCTGGTCCAGCGCCGCGTAGCCCTGCAGGCCGACGACGGTGCCGGTGAACACGGTCATGCCGACCATCACGCCGATGGTGCCGCCGATGACCGCGAGCGCGCCGGAGCCGAAGCTGACCTCGGCGAGGATGCGCATGGTCTCGCGCATGTACCTGCGCAGCGTGCGGGGGATCCACCCGAGCGCGCGCAGGTAGAACGACAGCTGATCGCCCAGCGTGTCCAGCCAGTTCAGCGGCGCGTTCGCCACCCGTCGCGCGGTGTCTCCGATCGCCATGTCCCTCAGCTGCCCTTCTGCGGAACCACGGACAGGTACACGGCGGTGAGCACGAAGTTCACGAAGAACAGCAGCAGGAACGTGATCACCACGGACTGGTTGACCGCGTCGCCGACCCCCTTCGGCCCGCCCTTCGGGTTGAGCCCGCGGTAGGCGGCGACCACACCGGCGATGAAGCCGAAGATCAGTGCCTTGATCTCGGAGATCCACAGGTCCGGCAGCTGCGCCAGCGCCGAGAAGCTCGCCAGGTACGCACCTGGGGTGCCGCCCTGGAGGACCACGTTGAAGAAGTACGAGCCGAGCACGCCTACCACGCTGACCAGGCCGTTCAGCAGGACCGCGATCACCATCGCGGCCAGCACGCGCGGCACGACCAGGCGCTGGATCGGGTTGACGCCCAGCACCTCCATCGCGTCGATCTCCTCGCGGATGGTCCGCGCACCGAGGTCGGCACAGATCGCCGAACCAGCCGCACCGGCCACCATCAGCGCGGTGACCAGCGGCGCGGCCTGCTGGATGATCGCCAGCACCGCGGCGGCGCCGGTGAACGACTGCGCACCGAGCTGGACGATCAGCGACCCGAGCTGCAATGCGACGACCGCACCGAACGGGATCGCCACCAGCGCCGTCGGCAGGATCGTGACCGACGCGACGAACCAGCACTGCTGGATGAACTCGCGGACCTGGAACGGCCGCCGGAACGTCTGGACGATGACGTCCAGAGCGAGCGCGAACAGCCGGCCCGTCTCCCGCAGCGCGCCCGCGCCGGGAAAGCTCGCCGGTGCCTGACGAGTGGTCATGTACCGCTCCGCGGCGTGTCGCGGAAGTTCGAGGTGGGCAGCTCGGCGACGTCGAGGTCACCGGACGCGCTCCGCCAGCCGTTGTCGGCGCGCGGGTGCGGGCTCGGCCGGAACGCGGTCGCGCCCGCGTTGACGCCGTAGCGGGCCCGCTCCTGTGGGGTGAGCGAGTCGATGATGCCCTCCTGCGCCTGGCGCGGGAGGGTGTGGATGATCCGCATGACGCGGTCCTTGCGGCGGCGCACCGCACCCCGCTCACCGAGTCCGGGGGTCGGCTCGATCTGCGGGACCACACCGCGGACGTCGTCGGTGCCGCCGTCGTGGTGACCAGCCTCGACCTGGGCCTGCTCGGCGGCCATCGTGGCCTCGTCCTTCTCCTCGGACATGCCGATCGGGCCGATGCGCGAGCCGTTGAGGAACTGCTTCACGACCGGTTCCTCGCTGGTCAGCAGCACCTCACGGGGGCCGAACATGACCAGCTCGCGGCGGAACAGCATGCCGATGTTGTCCGGCACGGTCCGCGCGAGGTTGATGTTGTGCGACACGATCAGGATCGTCGCGTCGATCTGCGTGTTCAAATCGATCAGCAGCTGCGAGATGTAGGAGGTGCGGACCGGGTCCAGACCGGAGTCCGGCTCGTCCACGAGGATGATCTCCGGGTCCAGCACCAGCGCGCGGGCGAGCCCGGCACGCTTGCGCATACCGCCGGAGATCTCGCCGGGCAGCTTGCGCTCCGCGCCGTTCAGGCCGGTCATGTCCAGCTTCTCGAAGACGATCCTGCGGATCTCCGACTCGGACTTCTTGGTGTGCTCGCGCAGCGGGAAGGCGACGTTGTCGTACAGGTTCATCGACCCGAACAGCGCGCCGTCCTGGAACAGGACGCCGAACAGCTTCCTGATCTCGTAGAGCTTGTGCTCCGAACAGGTGACGATGTCGACGCCGTTGATCTCGCAGCGGCCCTGGTCGGGCTTGAGCAGCCCGATCATCGACTTGAGGAACACCGACTTGCCGGTCCCCGACGGTCCGAGCATGACGCTGACCTCGCCAGGAGGGAGGGTCAACGTGACGTCCCGCCAGATGGTCTGGCGACCGAAGGACTTCGTCAGGCCCTCGACGACCACCTCGGCGCCCATCGAACCTCCCGCTCTGCTTCTCGCATCCCCGACTACCCGTAGAACGAGCGTGTCCCGTGTGGGTTACTGCCCGGTTAGGCCATGGGGAGGCAAGCTACCCAGTCACTCACGGTGGGTGAAGGCGGGGCCTGACCTGCAAGATGCACGAAAGCCGGCACCCGACGAGTCGGGTACCGGCTTCCGCGGTGGTTCGAGCTAGCTCACTTGAGCGAGACCTTGGCGCCCGCGCCCTCGAGCTTCTCCTTGGCGGCCTCGGCGGCCTCCTTGGTGACCTTCTCCAGGATCGGCTTCGGCGCGCTCTCGACGAGCTCCTTGGCCTCCTTGAGGCCGAGGCCGGAGACGACCTCGCGCACGACCTTGATGACCTGGATCTTCTTGTCGCCCGCGCCCTCGAGGACGACGTCGAACTCGTCCTGCTCCTCGGGCGCCTCGGCCGCGGCGGCGGCCGGGCCGGCGGCCGCGACGGCGACGGGGGCAGCGGCGGTGACCTCGAAGGTCTCCTCGAACTGCTTCACGAAGTCCGACAGCTCGAGCAGCGTCATCTCCTTGAACGCGTCGAGCAGCTCGTCGGTGCTGAGCTTCGCCATGACGGCATTTCCTTTCTGGTGGTTGTTCAGCTCTCGGCGGGAGCCGCTTGCTCGGCGGACGCCTTCTTCTCCTGCAGTGCCGCGGCCAGGCGGGCGACCTGCGAGGCCGGGGCGTTGAACAGCCCGGCGGCCTTCGAGAGGTTGCCCTTCATGGCACCCGCCAGCTTGGCGAGCAGCACCTCGCGGGAGTCGAGGTCGGCGATCTTGTCGACCTCGTCGACCGTGAGCGGGCGGCCGTCCATGTAGCCGCCCTTGATGACCAGGCCCTTGTTCTCCTTGGCGAAGTCGCGAAGTGCCTTCGCGGCATCCACCGGCTCACCCTGGACGAACGCGATCGCGGTGGGACCGATGAACAGGGCGTCCAGGCCCTTGACGTCGGCGGCCTCCGCGGCGCGCTGCACCAGGGTGTTCTTGGCAACCCGGTAGGTCGTGCCCGTGCCGAGAGCGCGACGCAGGGTGGTCAGCTGGGACACGGTCAAACCGGTGTACTCGGTGACAACGGCAGCCGAGCTGTTGCGGAACCGGTCCGCGATCTCAGCGACGGCCTCAACCTTGTCTGCCTTCGCCATGGTCGCCTCCTCTCATTGGCTGTAGCCACTGATCAGCCTCGGAGACGACGAACGCCCCGGCGCAGAACGGCACGGGGCGCTATACCTGAGCAAACTCAGGACAACCACGTTCCTCCTGCGCGGGCCGCCCGCCTGCTCGCGGGACCTTCGTCTGCCTTGCGGCAGAAACCAGCGGTCTTCGGTAGAACCGCTGATGACACTACACAGGATGTAGTGTCACCAACAAACCGGGTACGACACGGCATGATGGACCCGTGGCCGACAACGAGCACCCGCGTGAGCACGACCCTGCCGCGCCCCCGCCCGCGGTGCGCGAGCCCACCGACATCACCCCCGACCAGGTGCGCCAGTTCCAGGAGTTCCAACGGTTCCAGGAGCTGATGCGCGAACAGGCGGAGAAGGGTCTGCCGCCGGGCAGTCCCCCGCCAGGGCTGCTGCAACCGTGGGGCCCGCCACCGCCGAGGGAAAGCCTCCCGAAGCGACTGCTCAAGAGCGCCGTCAGCAAGATCGTCACCGGCCTCGTGGTGCTCGCCATCCTGGTCCTCGGGGGCTACCTGGCCATCGACTACTTCTTCGGCGAGAACCACGACCAGCTCCCGGCCTCCCAGACCGGCGGCGGCAAGACCAGGGACAACCTGATCCTGGACACGAACCCGTACGAGACCGTCCGGAAGATCTACCACCACATCGCGAACGGCGAGAACGGCGTGCCGGAGCAGGTGTGCCTGCGTTTCCAGGACCGGGGCGAGGAGTTCGCCGAGGACATGGGCTACGCCGACTGCACGGCCGCGGTGCGCGGGCTGGCCGGGGAGGTGACCGACTCCAACGCGTACGCGGAGTCGATGCCCTCCTACACGACCACCGAGGTCCCCGGTGAGCAGATCCGCATCAGCTCGTGCGAGGACAACATCCGCGGCGGCATCCAGGGTGGACCGGCGCTCGGCGTGTTCACCGTGTCGAAGATCGCGGGCTCGAAGGGCGGTCAGTGGATCATCACCGGTCACCAGACCGAGCCCGCCTGCCCGACCGGTTCCGCGGGTCCGACAGGTCCGACCAGTTGAGGTTGGTGAACCGCCCCTGAGGTCTCCTCGTGTACGGAACGGATCCAGTTCGCCCGGTTCCGTTACCGAGGAGGTCGCGAATTGCCAGCCAGACATCGGAGCGCCACCCGGAAGGGCCTGTTCGCCGCCGCTGGGGTCGTCGCGCTCGGCGGTCTTGTCGCGGTGCTGTTGCCGCAGGCCAACGCCGAGCAGGACGCGCAGGACGGCGTTTCCGCCATGGACGCGTTGACGAGCCTGCGGCAGGAACGCATCCCCGGCACCGCGTGGGCGGTCGACCCGCGCACCGACCGGATGATCATCACCGCCGACGCCACCGTCACCGGGGACACCTGGAACGACCTCGAACGCGCGGTCGGCGCGGTCGGCGACGACGAGGCCAGGCTGCGGCGCAGCGACGGGGAGTTCCGGCTGTTCGCCGAGGGCGGTGACGCGATCTTCTCCGGCAACTCGCGTTGCTCGCTCGGCTTCAACGTCGTCACACAGGACGGCAGTCCGGGCTTTCTCACCGCGGGCCACTGCGGTGTCGCCGCCGAGCAGTGGTCGGACGCCGCCGGTGGCGCCCCGGTCGCCACCGTTCAGGAGGCCGTCTTCCCAGGCGATGGCGACTTCGCCCTGCTCACCTACGACGACCCGGACGAGGAGGCGGTCAGCGCGGTCGACGTCGGCGACGGGCAACTGTTCGAGATCACCGGTGTCGCGGACGCGGAGGTCGGGCAGCAGGTGTTCCGCATGGGCAGCACGACCGGGCTGTTCGACGGCCAGGTCGTCGGGCTGGACGCGACCGTGAACTACCCGGAGGGCACGGTCACCGGGTTGATCCAGACCACGGTGTGCGCCGAGCCGGGGGACAGCGGCGGCCCGTTGTTCACCGAGGAGGGCGCCGCGGTCGGCCTCACCTCGGGCGGCAGCGGGAACTGCTCGACGGGAGGTGAGACGTTCTTCCAGCCGGTGACCACGGCACTCGAAGCGGTCGGCGCCGACATCGGCTGACCGGCAGCGGACACGACGAGGGCCGCACCCCGCGCGGGAGTGCGGCCCTCGTCTTCCAGAAAACTACGCGACCGGCTCGTCCTGCAGCAGGTTGCGGGTGCGGGCCGGGTCGACCGGGATGCCGGGGCCCATGGTGGTCGAGAAGGTGACCTTCTTCAGGTAGCGGCCCTTCGCGGCGGACGGCTTCGCGCGCAGCACCTCGTCGAGGGCCGCGGCGTAGTTCTCCACCAGCTTCTCCTGGTCGAAGGAGGCCTTGCCGATCACCATGTGCAGGTTGGCCTGCTTGTCGACGCGGAAGTTGATCTTGCCGCCCTTGATGTCGGCGACCGCCTTCGTCACGTCCGGGGTCACGGTGCCGGTCTTCGGGTTCGGCATGAGGCCACGCGGGCCGAGGATGCGGGCGATGCGACCGACCTTGGCCATCTGGTCGGGGGTCGCGATCGCGGCGTCGAAGTCGAGCCAGCCACCCTGGATACGCTCGATCAGGTCTTCGGCGCCCACCTCGTCCGCACCCGCGGCGACGGCCTCGTTGGCCTTGTCACCCGTCGCGAACACGATCACGCGTGCCGTCTTGCCGGTGCCGTGCGGCAGGTTCACCGTGCCGCGCACCATCTGGTCCGCCTTGCGGGGGTCGACCCCGAGCCGGATGGCGACCTCGACGGTCGCGTCCAGCTTGACCCTGGAGGTCTCCTTCGCGAGCTTCGCGGCCTCGAGCGGCGAGTACAGCCGCTCCCGGTCGATCAGCTCCGCCGCCTGGCGGTAGGCCTTGCTGCGCTTTGCCATTTCTGTTCCTAACAGTCAGTGGTAACGAGCCAGCGCCTGGCTCTCCCACGCGTTCAGAGGAGACTTATTCGACCGTGATACCCATCGAACGGGCCGTGCCCGCGATGATCTTGGCTGCTTGGTCGACGTCGTTGGCGTTGAGGTCCGCCTTCTTCGCCTCGGCGATCTCACGCACCTGGTCCCAGGTCACCTTGGCGACCTTGTTCCGGTGCGGCTCGCCGGAGCCCTTGTCGACGCCCGCGGCCTTGAGCAGCAGCTTCGCCGCCGGCGGGGTCTTGAGCTTGAAGTCGAACGAGCGGTCCTCGTAGACCGAGATCTCCACCGGCACCACGGTGCCGCGCTGTGACTCCGTCGCGGCGTTGTACTGCTTGCAGAAATCCATGATGTTGACGCCGTGCTGACCCAGCGCGGGGCCGACGGGCGGCGCCGGGTTGGCCTGGCCTGCCGTGATCTGCAGCTTGATGATCGCGGACAGCTTCTTCTTCTTGGGTGGCATTTCGTTCCTTGCTTGGATGTCTTCCGGCTGTCCCGGGTCAGATCTTGGAGACCTGGCTGAACGACAGCTCGACCGGCGTCTCCCGACCGAAGATCGACACGAGGACCTTGAGCTTCTGCCCGTCCGCGTTGACCTCGCTGATGGTCGCGGGGAGCGTGGCGAACGGCCCGTCCATGACGGTGACCGACTCGCCGACCTCGAAGTCGACCTCCACGACGGGACCCTTGGCCGGTGCGGCCGCCGTGCCCTTGCCCGTGGTTGCCGGCTTGGCCTCCTCCACCTGCGGAAGGAGGAACTTGAGAACCTCGTCGATGGTCAGCGGCGATGGCTTGGACGTCGCGCCGACGAAGCCCGTCACGCCCGGGGTGTTGCGCACCGCGGACCACGACGGGTCGTTCAGTTCCATCCGCACGAGGATGTAGCCGGGCAGCACCTTGCGCTGGACCTGCTTGCGCTGCCCGTTCTTGATCTCGGTGACCTCTTCGGTCGGCACCTCGACCTGGAAGATGTAGTCCTCCATGTCGAGGGTCTGGATCCGGGTCTCGAGGTTGGTCTTGACCTTGTTCTCGTAGCCGGCGTAGGAGTGCACGACGTACCACTCGCCCGGCGCGCGCCGCAGCGCGTCCCGCATCTCGGCGACCGGGTCGGCCGGCTCGGGCTCACCCACCGCCTCCGCGTCGGCCGCGTCGTCGTCCGCCGCGTCGTCGTCCGCCACCGGCTCGGCCAGAGCGTCGTCCGCCTCGGTGTCCGTGCCGGTGTCGTCGCCGGTGTCGTCCGCGTCGTCGTCGGTGTCGTCCGCCGCCGCCGCGACCTCGTCGTCGACGGCCAGGGCCGCCTCCGCGGCCGCCACGTCCTCCGTGCGCACGTCGCCGTCCTCGGCCAGGCCGGTCAGCTCCTCACTGCCAGCCGCGCCGTTGTCGGAGCTCACTGTTCGGTCCCGCTTCCTTTCATAGATCGCGTACCCCGCCTACTGTGCCGGTGCGCCCGCGAAGGCGCAGCTCAGCCGAACAGCGCGGTCACGCCCTGGGCGAGCGCGAGGTCGAGACCCGCGATCAGCGCCACCATGAAGGCCACGAAAACCAACACGACAGCCGTGTACGTAATCATCTGCTTGCGCGTCGGCCAGATGACCTTGCGCAGCTCCGCGACCACTTCCCGCAGGAAGCGGAAGAGCCTGGCGAACAGGCCGGGGCGTGCGTCCTTGCCCCGGTCCCGCGTCGGCGTGGGCCTGCCCTTGTGCTCGCCCTTCTGGGCGGTCTTGGCGGCCGGCTTCGCGTCGCTGTCGGACTTCGCCTTGGCCTTCGGCTTCGCCTTGTCCTCGGCGCTCTTCGCGCCGGACCGCGCGGCCTTGGTGTCCTCCGCGGAGGACTCCTTCCCCGCGGCAGGGCGAGCGGAAGCACGGCGCTCACGCCGCGCCGCGGCGGTGACCGGTCGAGAAGGGCGCTCCTGTCCCTTGCTCGGCTCCTTGTCCCGGTCGTCAACCACGCCAGTTCCTCCGCTCGGTATTCACGGAACCGGGGAGGTCCTCCCCGGCCTTGCGCCTGACGCAGGGGTGACAGGACTTGAACCTGCAACCTGCGGTTTTGGAGACCGCTGCTCTGCCAATTGAGCTACACCCCTTCGCGTTGCCGATCACTCGGCGCCACGAATTCGGACGCATTCGACCTGCCCCGTGTCGCACGCGGAGCGGGGTCGTCAACTTCCAAGTTCCAGAGTGTACGGCAACCGCGATGTCGGCCCGCAAGCACCCAGTCCGCCTCCCCGAACTTCAACGTGTTGGTTCCGACTCAGCGCCACCGGCGGACCGCAGGCGGTTGGTGGCCGAGTGCCGTCACGTTCCCCTGGGATAACTGCTGATCAGGCTAAGACTCACCACAACGATCCGGTGGCCCGGCTTCCATGGCCGGTGGCTATTCCGTTCGGCCTATCTGGGACGATGCCAGCATGAGCGAGACCACCGTCCCCCCGCGCCGGATCTCTGGCCGTATCGGCGGCATCGCCGAGTCCGCCACGCTCGCGGTGGACGCGAAGGCCAAGGCACTGAAGGCCGCCGGCAGGCCGGTCATCGGCTTCGGCGCCGGTGAGCCGGACTTCCCGACGCCGCCGGAGATCGTCGAGGCCGCCGTCACCGCGGCCAAGGACCCCAGAAACCACCGCTACACGCCCGCGGCCGGCCTGCCCGAGTTGCGCGAGGCCATCGCGGCGAAGACCAGGCGCGACTCCGGCTACGAGGTCGCCGCGAACCAGGTGCTGGTCACCAACGGTGGCAAGCAGGCCGTGTACCAGGCCTTCGCCACGATCGTCGACCCCGGCGACGAGGTGCTGCTGCCCGCGCCGTACTGGACGACCTACCCCGAGGCCATCGGCCTCGCCGGTGGCGTGACCGTGCCGGTCGTCGCGGACGAGACGACCGGCTACCTCGTGACGGTCGAGCAGCTCGAGGCCGCCCGCACCCCGCGCACCAAGCTCCTGTTGTTCTGCTCCCCGTCCAACCCGACCGGTGCCGTGTACCCGCGCGAGCAGGTCGAGGCCATCGGCCGCTGGGCGGTCGAGCACGGCATCTGGGTGATCACGGACGAGATCTACGAGCACCTGACCTACGACGGGGTCACCGCGCCGTCCATGCCGGTGGTAGTGCCAGAGCTGGCCGACACCTGCGTCGTGGTCAACGGCGTCGCCAAGACGTACGCGATGACCGGCTGGCGGGTCGGCTGGATGATCGGCCCCGCCGACGTCACGAAGGCCGCGGGGAACCTGCAGTCGCACCTGTCCTCGAACGTCGCCAACGTCTCGCAGCGGGCCGCGCTCGCCGCGGTTTCCGGGTCGCTGGACGCCGCGCACGCGATGCGCGCCGCCTTCGACCGGCGCCGCCAGGCGATCGTGAAGCTGTTGTCGGAGATCCCCGGCGTCGAGGTGCCGACTCCGCAGGGCGCCTTCTACGTGTACCCCTCGGTCAAGGGGTTGCTGGGCAAGGAGATCCGCGGGGTTCGCGCCGAGTCCAGCGTGGACCTGGCAGCGCTGGTGCTCGAGCACGCCGAGGTGGCCGTCGTGCCCGGCGAGGCGTTCGGGACGCCCGGTTACTTCCGGTTGTCCTACGCGCTCGGGGATGACGACCTCGCCACCGGGATCACCCGGATGGGCGCCCTGCTCGCCGAGGCCAAGTAGCTCGTCAAGGCCGGAGGCCGACCTGAGTGGCGTCTCCCGGGCATCCGAGGAGCCTGGGAGACGCCACTCAGGTCTCATTCCGGCGGGGTCAGGGCCGGCGTTCGGGGTGCCGCTGGGTCACGGCCCGGCATCGGCAGCGGCTCCACGCACGCACGTCCGCCGGCGACGGGAACCGCTGCGGGGACGTCGGCCATGCGTCGAGGCTGTCAGGGGTCGCGCCGCGGAGGGAAGCCGTAATATTTCAGATGGTGAAAGAGGCTCCACGGGAACGGTGACGCGATGCGCGACAGAGGGCCCGAGCCGTCTGATCTCGTCCGGTCGGTGTCCAGGGCCTTCCGGATCCTGGAGGAGGTCGGCGCGAGCGGAGCGCCTCTCACCGTCAAGGCCATCGCCCGCCGCTGTGAGCTCAACCTGTCCACCGCCTACCACCTGGTGCGGACCCTGACCTACGAGAACTACCTGGTCCGCACGCCAGAAGGCGGTTACGCGCTCGGCGTCTCGGTGGCGCGGCGGTTCCGTGACCTGCTGATCTCCTTCGACCAGCCACCCGAGGTGCACGAGGTGATGCGGCACCTGTCGGCGATGACCCGCCGCACCGTGTACCTGGGGCGGTTCGTGTCCGGCCGGATCCTCATCACCGACCTCGTGGAAGGGCCCGAGTCGCCCCACCTGGAGGACCTGGCGGTGGGGATGGACGTCGCGGCGCACGCGACGGTCATCGGCAAGGTGCTGCTCGCCGAACTGCCGAGGGCCCGGCGCGCCGAGTACCTCAACGACCAGGGCATGCGGCGGTTCACGTCGCGGACGGTGGTCGATCCCGACGCACTGGACCACGAGCTGACGTCGCTGGGCGACGGGCCGGTGCTGGAGTCCGGCCAGTTCCGCGACGGGGTCTCGTGCGTGGGTGCGGTCGTGCGGCGGGACAGCGCGACCGCGTCGTGGGCGCTCGTGGCGTCGACCATGGCGGAGGAGGTGCCCCCGGAGGTCGTGTGGCACACGGTGCGGGCCGCGGCGGACCTCACACCCGCGTCCTAGGCAGGCAGGCGGACTACCGCGATGGCCTTGCCGAGCACGGCCTTGCCCTCGAACTTGGCGGTGATGTCGACGCGGGCCGTGCCGTCGTCGCGGACGTCCTTCACCTTGCCGGTCAGCTCGACCAGCGCGCCGTCGTCGTCGTTGGGCACGACCACCGGGCGGACGAACCGGGCGCTGTACTCGAGGACGGCGCTGGGGTCACCGGTCCAGTTGGTGACGAGCCTGCCGGCGAGCGCCATGGTCAGCATGCCGTGCGCGATCACGCCGGGCAGCCCGACCGACTCGGCGACCTTGTCGTTCCAGTGGATCGGGTTGAAGTCGAGCGAGGCGCCCGCGTAGCGGACCAGGTCCGCGCGGCGCACCCGCACCTCGAGCGGCGGCAGCTCGTCGTTCGGTGCGACCGTCATGCGTCCTCCGCCCGGATGACCAGCTGCGCGGTCGCGGTGACGACCCGCTCGCCGTCCTCGGTGTCGATCTCCGCACGCAGGCTGAGGAAGTCGTTGCCCATGCGGGTGTCGATGGCGGCGATGTGCGTGGTCACCGTGAGCCGGTCACCGGCGTGCACGGGCCGTGCGTACTGGAACCCCATGTCACCGTGCACGAGACGGCCGTAGTCGACGCCGAGTTTCGGGTCGTTGACGATGTCCGCCATCGAGTAGTGGCTGAACAGGATGATGGGAAAGGTCGGCGGGGCGATCACGTCCGGGTGCCCCGCGGCGGCCGCGACGGCCGCGTCGCGGTACATCGGGTGGTCGTCACCGACGGACTCGGCGAACTCCCGGATCTTGGCCCTGCCGACCTCGTAGATCTCCGACGTCGGGTACGTGTGCCCGACGAACGACGCATCCAGCGGCACCCTCAGCGGGTTTCCTTGTGCGCGCGGTGCGTGCCGCAGTTCGGGCAGAACTTCTTCATCTCCAAGCGGTCCGGGTCGTTGCGCCGGTTCTTCTTGGTGATGTAGTTGCGGTGCTTGCACTCCTCGCACGCCAGCGTGATCTTCGGGCGAACGTCGCTGCCACCAGCCACCAGAAATCCTCTTCCTCAACTCGTGTCCCCGGACCCGAACCAACGCACCGAGCAGCCGAAGCAGCCGACGAAACGCAACCAGTCCGGGGGCCCGGGGGCTTGCCCCCGGCCGGGGTCTGGGGGCTGGGCCCCCAGGATTATGCGGAGCGATGCAGGCCTGCGCTCTCCGCAGGCACACCTCGCCCAATCGCGTAGCGGTGGCCGGACTTGAACCGGCGACACAGCGATTATGAGCCGCTTGCTCTACCGACTGAGCTACACCGCCTTGACATGCCTGTACCGCGGTGCCCGGAAACGAACACCGCGGCCAGTTCACCGAGCCCCAATACGGAATCGAACCGTAGACCTTCTCCTTACCATGGAGACGCTCTACCGACTGAGCTATTGGGGCGGATCCGGAACGTGATCCGTTCCTGTGGAGCCGTGAGAAGACTACACAACGGCTCGGCGACCGCGAAATCGGGTATCCCCTCACGACAGCAGCGTCAGCACCGTCTCGTCCCGCAAGCCCCTGGCCTGCATGGTTCTGGCCTGAAGCCACGCCTCCAGGCGTTCCTCGGACAGCGGCCGCGAGATCAGGTAGCCCTGCGCGACGTCACAGCCCATCGCGGCCAGCTGGTCGCGCGCCACGTCCTCCTCGACGCCCTCGGCGACCACGGTGAGCCCGAGCGAGTGCCCCAGCTCGACGATCGACCGCACCACGGCGAGGTCGCCGAGATCACTGCCCATGCCGAACACGAAGCTCTTGTCGATCTTCACCTCGTCGACCGGCAGCTGGCGCAGGTACGCGAGCGAGCTGTAGCCGGTGCCGAAGTCGTCGACGGCCAGCACGACGCCGAGGTTGTGCAGTGCGCGCAGCACCGGCAACGCGCGCTGCGGGTCGGCCATCACGCCGGACTCGGTCAGCTCCAGCGTCAGCAGCTCCGGCGGCACCCCGTGCCGTGCCAGTGCCGCGGCCACCCCGTCCGGGAAGTCCAGGTTCGCGAGGCTGCGCACGGACAGGTTGACCGCGACGCCGATCCGCAGGCCGCGGTCCATCCAGCCGCGGACCTTGATCAGTGCCTTGTCCAGCACGAAGTCGGTCAGCGCGTCGACAAGGCCCGCCGCCTCGACGGCTGGCACGAACTCGTCCGGGTGCAGGTCGCCGAACTCCGGGTGCCGCCAGCGGACCAGCGCCTCCACCCCCAGCACCGCCCGGCTGGGCAGTGCGATCTTCGGCTGGTAGTGGATCCTGACCTGGCCGGTCTCCATCGACTGCCGGAACTGCGTGACCAGCTGGAACCGGCGCAGGAACATCTGGCCCATGCTCGGCACGTACGCCCTGGCGTGCTCGCCGCTGGTCTGCGCGGCCCGCAGCGCGACGTCGGCCCGCTTCAGCAGCTCGTCCACGTCGAGTCCGGCTGGTGCCCCGTCCCTGGCGCCCGGCAGGGTTGAGGTCACTGTCGACGTCGAGTCGGAGAACAGCACCCCGTCGGCCATCGTGGCGGAGGAGTAGCCGATGACCACGCCTGCCTCGATCGACAGCCGGTCCACCTGGTACGGCGCGGTCAGGCTCGTGACCAGCCGGTTCGCGACGAGTTGTGCCTGCTCGAAGTCCGAGTCGACGAGCAGTGCCGCGAACGCGCCGCCCTCGAGCCGGGCGAGCGGGGTGTCCTGGCCGAGTGTCTCGCGCAGCCGCCGCGCGGCGGCGATGACGATACGGTCGCTCCACGCGTAGCCGAGCGCGTCGCTGATCGCGGGCTGCACCTCCAGGTCGGCCCGCAGCATCACCGAGCCGGGGTTGGTGGTGAGCAGCTCCGTGGCGACCTGGCGGAAGCCGGGCCGGTTGTACAGGCCGGTCAGCGGGTCGTGGTAGGCGTCGTGGCGCAGGGTGGCCAGCAGCCTTCTGTTGTCGAGCGCGGTCGCGAGGTGGCTCGCGGTCGTGCCGATCATGCGGATGTCGGCCTGGCCGAAACCACGCCAGCGGGACAGCTTGTCGTGCGCCTCGACCACCCCGAGCAGGTGGCTCGCGCTGCGCAGCGGCACGACCAGCGCCTCCTGCGCGTTCCGCTGGACTAGCGCGCCCCGGACCTCGGGCAGTGCGTCGATGCGGCGGAAGTGGCGGACGTGCGAGCCGGGCAGCCGCAGCAACGCGTCGGCGCGGGGACCGGAGGACTCGACCTCGTGCATGTCGGCCGCGAGCTCGTCACCGGCGACGACCGTGTGCATCGGCTGACCGGGGTCGAACCGCAGCCGCAGCACCACGCGGGCGGCGCCGAGCTGGTCCTTGATCCGCTGGGCGATGCCGAGCCAGTCCTCCGAGCTGACCGCGGCCGCGGTCTCCGGCCCGGCGGCAGGCCGGGCCGCGGCCCGCCGCCCCGAGCGGGCGACGATGAGGCTGACCTCGGACAACGCCTCCAGGTCACGTTGTTCGCGCAGCAGCCCGGAGTAGGCGAGGTAGAGGGCCCACAGCCCGCCGAGCATGGCGAGGACCAGCGGCCAGCCGTGGTCGACGCCGGTCGCTACCTCGAACCCGACGACGCCGACGGACGCGTTGACCAGGCCGAGGACCAGCGTGCGGGACACGAGCTTGGTGGCTGCGCCCAGGCGCATCCGCCTGCCGAGGACGTGCACGGCGACCAGCGCGAGCAGGGTGCTGGTGATGGGCGCGGACAGCGCGCCGGCGAAGACGGCGAACCACGCCGGGTCGCCACCGCCGAGCACGTTGCCGACCAGCGTGAACACGGTGAACGCGACGGCGATCTCGAAGATCTCGGCGCCGGTGTTGTAGAGGACGCGGTCCTGGACGCGCCTGACCAGCAGCGTGCCGACCCCCGCGATCAGGTGCGCGGCGAGGACGACCTGGAACGGCGCCACGAACAACCCGATGGCCAGCGGGATCTCGGTGAAGGAGATCGTCCAGGACACGCCGCCCCGGACGTCGATGTTGACCGAGAGCTGTTCGACCACGAGGAACCCGAGCACGAGCAGCAGGCCGGTCCAGATCAGCTCGGCGTCGCCGTCGAAGGGCAGCCACCAGGAGACACCTGCCGCCGCGGCCACTCCCGAGACCAGCACGAGGACCGAGAAAACGCTGAACCGGCGGTCCAGCAGTGGGTAGTCGTCGGTGGTGCGGTCAGTGGCCGCCGGCATGGCGTGGTCCGGCATGCAACCTCCTCGGCCGCCCAGTTGGCGACAACACAGACCAATCCGCCACGCAGTGACGAGACCCCCCGATCGGGCTAGTCACGGTCGAGTAACTGTACCCCCTCCGTGCACGGAATCCGACTGTGCTAAGTGGCCACTGGAGGCGATAAACCGGCTGGTCAGTCCGCAATTCTCGGCGCGCCGACGGACAGCTCCGCCCGCCGTCCGAGGAATCTACCGAGGTCAGCCGCCTCGCCAGATAGTTCACGCGTCAACCGAGCCGTGATCGTTGTGAAAGGTGTCACCTCGATACCGAGAGGACCGGGCGTGGACTTCAGGCTCCAGACACCGTGAATTCGCCCACTCACTGAGACGGCCGGCATGACGAACCCACCACCCGTCTGGATGACTTTGCGGAATGCCGCCGAAACCGGTCGCTCTCGGTAACCAAGCAGGAAGGCGTCGAAGTGCCCGAGCAGCCGAGCTTCGACGGCATCCACGACCGGCCGGTCACGAAGCCAGAAGAGGTCCCCGACGGGCTCGATCAGGTCCCGGACCTCGTCGAACGCCCTGCGTGCGGCCGTGAGCGGCAACCCGGACCAGGCAGCGAGGTCCGCCGGCGAGGCAGGCCCGTACCCGCGGAGGTACCGGAGGGCGAGCAGGCTGTCCTCCCCACCGGCCACCCAGTCGTCGACGAGCACGTAGGTGGGCTCACTGCCCCGCTCGGGCCCCCGGCACACCACCCCTTCGAACGCGGCGAAGGCCAGGAAGTAGGGCGCGGCCTGCCCACGGAGATCGAGGTCGACCCGCTCGACGATCTCCGCCCGGGTCATCGGTTCGCGGAGGAAGGTCGCGAGCTGCCGCACGCCACGCGCACAGTCGTCGTCGGTGAGCCCGAGCCGCCCCCGCCGAGGCCGCTGCCGATCACGGAAGTAGGGCCCGAACACCTTGGTGACCCACCTCAGGTCCGCGGCGGCGACGAGGTGCAGCGTCCCGCGCATGGCCCAGGTCCGCACCACCTCCCCACGCGCGACGGCACCGTCCACGTCCCCCGCGGTGAGCCCGCCGGTCCGCGCCCGCACGGCGAGCCGGGTAGCCCGCACGTCCTGCCCCTGCAACGCGACGACGTTGCGCACCGCGTCCACGACGGACCGGGCCCGGCCGGCGCCGAGCCCGTTGGCGTACGCACGAGCAGCCCAGACGTCCACCCGGGCGACGCTAGTCAGTCGGCGAGGACCGGCTCCACGGCCGGGGCCGGCACGACCTCGGCGCCGATCCCGTTGGTGAGGTACCGGTGCACCGTCTGCCGCAGCAGGTCGGCGTACCGGTAGATGTCCTGGACGTCGTCGATCGGAAGCCGCGTCTCGCTTCTGGTCTCGTCGAACACCCCGAGGTACTTGCGCGACCGGTTGAGCCAGAGCCGGGCGATGGGTTTGCGGTTGTTGTCGTCGAGCAGCACGCCGCAGTAGGTCTTCGTGTCGCGGACCACCACCCGGGAGACCGGCACCTCACTGCAGACGATGGCCCGCACGATGCGGTACCCCTCGATTTCCTCTTCGGTGGTGACGACGTCACCGTTCGCGTCCACGGGCCGCTCCTCAGGCACCGGCTCGGCTACCGGGGTGCCGGAGGAAACGCTGACATACGAGTCGGGTCCGCCGAGCGCGTTCTTGAGTCGGTCGTTGACCTGCTCGTTGAGGAACTGCCCGGCCGCCTTGACGACGAGCGGCACGAACTGCTCACGGACCCGCTGGGTGAAGGAGCCTTCGTAGACGCGGGTGGTGAGAAACCGGACCCAGTCGCCTTCCGGCTGCTTGAACTGGGCCGCGAGCACCCGCTTGAGCTGCCCGATGTACTTCAGCTCGCCTGCGGCACTGATCACCGAGTCGAGATCGAACGACTCCCTGGTGAGCTTGGCCAACTCGGGCAGGAGGGTCTCGTCGAGCGCGGCGAAGTCGAGCACCAGGAAGGGCTTCGCGTCCATCCGGTTGGGCGCGTCGAGGTCGGTGTAGAACTGGTAGACCTCGCCGTTGGTGAGTATCGCGATACGCGCGTTGGTCACCGCGAAGTACCGGAAAAGTTGAGACGCGTGCTCGATCCGCAACGGGTCGTTGACCTTCTTGACCTCGATGAGCAACTGAATCTGCCCACCGTGCGACACGGCGTAGTCGATCTTCTCGCCCTTCTTGGTCCCGACGTCGGCGGTGAACTCGGGAATCACCTCGGCGGGATTGAAGACGTCATATCCGAGCACGGTGCTGATGAAAGGCATGACGAACGCGTTCTTCGTCGCCTCTTCGGTCTCGATACCGGCCTTGTGCTTCCGGATCTTCAACGCCAACGCCTGAGTCCGCTCAGCGATCTCCATGCCAACCTCCCAAGTGGATGGCCTGTGCGTCGCCGACGAGAACCCCCGCGTTACCGCTTTCCAGCACAGAGACGTCACCGATGAACGCCGGTCGACTGCCGCCGCGGCTGGCACCCACGTAACGGCAAAACGGCCCACCGACGCTGAAGTCAGTGGGCCGTTGTGGCTGGGCGGCGGATGCAGGTTCAAACCTGCGTAGCTTGCGCGACAGGTTCACAGGCCATACCAGCAGCCTCTCTGAACAGGCAATATTGGTTGCCAAGGTCAATTCAGGCACGTATTGGGGCACGACCAAGCACTCAGAGCGTCGCCGACGCCACCCCGAAGACTGCGTGGTGCCATCAAGCAACCGTGTCGCTCTGACGCAGTCGGCCATGAGACGAGCTTTGGGTCAGATCCGGACACCGATACAACGCGCTCTAATCGAGGCACGCAGTGCGTGAAAGCATGAGGCTTCGCCGTGCAGGCCTAGCGACATCCGCCAGATGGCGGATTGAACACGAGTAGATACGAACAGTAACGTCAATTTGCGTCATTCATTCACGATGGGGCACACGGGGGAGCACTGCTGTTAGCAGATGAGCTGAGAATCTGGGGCATCAACGTAAACGTGCTACCTTCGTGCGCCTCTCGCAACCGGAGAGGCCCATGAAGAGAAACCTTCTTCGAGCAGTATCAGCCGTAACCGTTCTGGCAAGCCTGTTCTTTCTGTCCGCGACGGCCAGCAGTGCGACACCGGAAGGTGCTGACATTGCTCCAGAAGCAAGGATCGCGCTTGAGAGAGTCACGGAAACCGGGATTCTATCCGAGGCGGACCGTGAAACATTGCTGAGACACCCTGATATTGCAGCGATGCTGGTTGATCCACGTCCGACGGCGGTAGAGACGGGCGGGACTACGACTCGAGATGTTGCGAGCGAGAAAGAATTTGGAGCCAGTGCATGCTGGATCAGTGAGTGGTTTATTGATGGATTCACGGTGCTCGGATCACATGCGTACCGCTGGCACCATCGTGCCGATTGGTGTGAAAACGGCAGCAGCGTGACCAGTGTCCATTACAGGAATGGCTGGGCAACCCAACTCGCGACCTTCTTCTACTATCGCGGGATCGCGAACGACACCGTGACACCCATTCCGTCGTTTGAAGTTCAGTCCACCATGCAAGGACTGATCGAGAATTGCCACCCTCTCGGCGGCTGCACGAACATGAACCACCCATGGGTCAAACACATCCTGCGCGCCAATTTGACAGGCTGGAGCGAGCGAGGTCACTGACCCAGGACCCGAGCACGTCGAGAAGTGATTAAGTGAGACTATAACGCCTGCCAGCGAGGGTCGCGCACCGAGCGAGAACGAAGTGCGACCCTCGCCTGGCTATTCCCCATGAGAGAGAAGGTCACCCGGCTGACAATCTAGCTCTGCACATAGCCTGCTGAGTGTACTGAACCTTATCGCTTTAGCTCTGCCGTTCTTCAAGATGGACAGATTCACTATCGTGAGATCGACCCTACGGGATAGTTCCGTAAGAGTGATTCCACGTTTATCCAGCAGTTCACCCAAATGTACTCGAATCGATAGCGCATCATCTGATATCGCTGATTCCATCAGACTGTCCCCTCAAGATCCACCCGCATACGAGCACTGATCCGTATTACCCTGGAGAAGGAGAGCAGTACAGCGCCGATAAATACTCCCAGCAGCGGGATGTTCCAGTCACTGAGCCAGGCATTCGCTTCGATGGATGTCGTCACCATCGTCTGCGTCAGCCAAATTCGTGACAGGGCTTCCGTCAGAGTGGCAACCAATTCGCCAAGCAGGATGAACCAGCCCAGCAGTCGCATTCGCCTCGCCAGACGGTCCGTGAAAATCCCCGCACTGTCGGCCGCACGAAACACGCTGATTGCCAGCATCAGCGATCCAACGAAAACGAGAATCGAGGGGAGTTCGTTAAGGACTCGAAGAACTCTCTGAACTAGAGTCGGCTGGCCATCGCATAGTGTCACTGTCGACAACGTCGCCCGAACGCCGTCGACCACGTCGGCCACTGGCACGTTGCTGGCCGCCGAAACCCCGACGACACCATTTCGAGCGTCGACACAGACCTCATTCCGTCCGATGCCAAATATCGACCCGGAACCCAGAAGTACTCCAGTGGCAGTAAGGAGAACACCGACACCCACCAATGCAAGCACGACGCCCACTACTGTTTTGGCAGGCTCAATCGGACTTTGACCCCGAGCCATCTCGACCCCCACTCAAGACAGACTAACCTTATCGATTAACGATAATAACGTTAATCGATAAACAGATTCGTTGTCAAGCAGACAGCGCCACAAGGTGCTGCGCGCCAGGTCGTTGGGGCGGTCACCTCACCGCCCGGACGGGCCAGCACACCAATCTGGACGGGGCACGGCCTCGATCACCAGGACAGACTCCGTGCCTGCTTGAGGATCCGGGCATACGCGGACCCGCTCGGCGCGACTGACACCATCGGCAACTGCGATAACCTTGATAATCTGCGCGGGGTAGAAGTCGAGTAGCTCCTTCACGCCGATCGATTCGTTACCATAAAGTCGCGCGCTCACTGTGGAACCAGTGATCTCAGCGACAGAAAGGCCTCGGCCAGCCTGACGGTGCATAGAACAACTGGACGGCCGCGTGGCGTACCCGATTCTGTCCTTTGGCCGCGCCAAGGTAGTTCCTCTGTCGTGCATGACTTCTGTCGCTCACACGCGAAGGACACAACTCAGACACGACCAGCACATCAACGGAGAGCTTGACGCTCTGGCATGCGGTTGTCCTGCTGATTAGAGGGGTGCCAGTGGCACGGTAGCCAGTTCCGAGAGGCCCCGACCGCAGTAGCAACGAGCTCCGGAGCGGGCTCTGACGCTGCTACATCGGTAGGCCCACCCAAGCAGTGCGCAGCCACGGTCAGCCACATAGCCCACAAATGGGCCACAACAGAGCCGCGCTCTGCCCACCGGCGCCGGACAAAGCCGGACAGTCAGCAACGGCCCCCCGACCTGTTCTAGCTGGTCAGTGGGCCGTTTGGCTGGTGGTGGCGGGTGCAGGGTTCGAACCTGCGTAGCTTGCGCGACAGATTTACAGTCTGCTCCCTTTGACCGCTCGGGCAACCCGCCGGGAGTGTCCGGTCGTGACCGGACGGGCGAAACCATACCCAATGCCCTCGCGGCGCTCACAACCGGTGTCCCCTCCACCGGTAGGCTCGTGTGCGGCACTGGCAGTACGGCGGCTCGAGAGGTGAGACTGGTGGCGGATCCGTCCTTCGACGTGGTGAGCAAGGTTGACCGGCAGGAGGTCGACAACGCGCTCAACCAGGCGAGCAAGGAGCTGTCCACACGCTTCGACTTCCGCGGCACCGGCGCCTCGGTGAAGTGGGCGGGCGAGGAAGCCGTCACGGTCGAGGCGGAGACCGAGGAGCGTTGCAAGGCCGCGGTCGACGTGTTCAAGGACAAGCTGATCAAGCGGCAGATCTCGCTCAAGGCGTTCGACGTGGGGGACCCCGCCGTGTCGGGGAAGACCTACAAGGTCACCGGCAAGATCGTGCAGGGCATCGACTCCGAGCACGCGAAGAAGATCGCCAAGAAGATCCGGGACGAGGCGCCCAAGGGCGTGCAGGCCCAGATCCAGGGTGATCAGCTGCGGGTGTCCGGCAAGAAGAAGGACCACCTGCAGGAGGTCATCGCGCTGCTCAAGGGCGAGGACTTCGGCATCGCGCTGCAGTTCACGAACTACCGCTGAGCTGACAGGGCCGCTCCGCTGGTGATTCCCTGTACTGGTGCCCGCTAGGGTGGGGCTGATGAAAGGCATCGTGCTCGCGGGCGGCAGTGGGACCCGGCTGCACCCCATCACGCAGGCCGTCTCCAAGCAGCTGCTGCCCGTCTACGACAAGCCGATGATCTACTACCCGCTGTCGGTGCTGATGCTGGCCGGCATCCGGGACGTGCTGGTCATCACGACGCCGCAGGACATGCCGTCCTTCCAGCGGTTGCTGGGCAGCGGCAACCAGTGGGGCATCGAGATCAGCTACGCGGAGCAGCCGCAGCCCAACGGGCTCGCGGAGGCGTTCATCATCGGCGAGTCGTTCATCGGTGACGACGACGCGGCGCTCGTGCTCGGTGACAACATCTTCTTCGGCGCCGACTTCGCCGCGGTGATGCACGACTACGTCACCAACATGGACGGTGCCGTGCTGTTCGGCTACCCGGTGAAGGACCCCGAGCGTTACGGCGTCGGTGAGGTCGACGAGCACGGCATGCTCGTCTCGATCGAGGAGAAGCCCGCCAAGCCCAAGTCCAATCGGGCGATCACGGGCCTCTACTTCTACGACAACGACGTGGTCGAGATCGCCAAGAGCCTCACCCCGTCGGCGCGTGGCGAACTCGAGATCACCGACGTCAACCTCACCTACCTGCGGCAGGGGCGCGCGCGGCTGCTCGACCTCGGCCGCGGCTTCGCGTGGCTCGACACCGGCACCCACGACTCCCTGATCGAGGCCGGGCAGTTCGTGCAGGTCCTCGAACACCGGACCGGGGTGCGGATCGCGTGTCTGGAGGAGATCGCGCTCGACAAGGGCTTCATCAGCGCCGACGACTGCTACGCCCTCGGCAGCAAGCTGGCGAAGTCCGGCTACGGCGACTACGTGATGGACGTGGCCATGGCCGCCGGTGCGACCGGCTGACCGCCGCGGTCCTGTCCGGCCGAGCAGCGGAACGCGATCGAGTCGCGCTCGGCAAGTCTGGCTCCGGCGCGTGGCCACGCCATTCAGGACGTGACACCCATCATCCACACAGCCACGGCGTGCACCCGCAGGCCGGCCCGGTGCCGTGAGAGGCGCGTTCACGGCACAACCAGTGCCCTGAAAGGCGCGTTCAGGGCACTGGGCGCCCTGAACGCGCCTTTCAGGGCACTGGCACAAGAAAGCCAGCACTTCACGGAGTCGATCGTTCAGCGGCCCAGGCCGCGGCGGGCCATTTCCTCCAGGCGGCGGATGCGGTCCGGGATCGGCGGGTGGGTCGAGAACAGGCGGGCCATGTTCTCGCCGGGACGGAACGGGTTCGCGATCATCAGGTGGGCCTGCGACACGACCTTCGGTTCCGGGGCGAGGGGGGCGCGGGCGGTGCCGTACTCGAGTTTGTGCAGCGCCGACGCCAGGGCGAGCGGGTCGCCGGTCAGTTCGGCGCCGGACGCGTCCGCCTGGTACTCGCGTGAGCGGCTCACCGCCATGTGGATGATGCCAGCCGCGACCGGGCCGAGGATGGCCAGCAGCAGCATGGCCAGCGGGTTCGGGCGGTCCTCGTCCGAGCCGCCGAAGAGGCCGGCGAACAACGCCAGGTTGGCCAGCACGCTCACGACCGACGCCAGGGCACCCGCCACGCAGGAGATCAGGATGTCGCGGTTGTAGACGTGGGACAGCTCGTGCCCGAGCACGGCACGCAGTTCGCGTTCGTCGAGCAGTTCCAGGATGCCGGTCGTGCAGCAGACCGCCGCGTTGCGGGGGTTCCTGCCGGTCGCGAACGCGTTCGGTGCCAGCGTGGGGCTGAGGTACAGCCTCGGCATCGGCTGGCGCGCGGAGGTCGCCAGTTCGCGAACGATGCGGTACATGGCGGGCTGTTCCGCCTGCGAGACCGGTCTGGCGCGCATCGCACGCAGCGCCAGCTTGTCGGATTTGAAGTACGCGTAGCCGTTCACCAGCAGGGCGACCGCGAGACCGATCAACAACGCGCCGCGTCCGAACAAGCCGCTGATCAGGATGATCAGCGCGCCCATTCCGCCAAGCAGCAACGCGGTCTTCAGCCCGTTGTAGTGCTTGTGCACTTTCCCGCCTCCGTGACCGTTCCTACTGACGCGTAACGGACACGGTCGGGCGAAAGTTCCCCGTGAACGGCAAACCCGCTGGTCAGTTGCCTGTCTCGCCCCTGCGCCAGTACGTCGTCGGGCGCACCCTGGTCCGCTCGTAACCGCGGTCGTTCAGCAGGTGGGTGCGCAGCGCGACCATCGACGACCGCTCCCCCGCGAGCCACGCGTCGACCCGGCCGGCCGGCAACTCGGCCGCGGCGACGGCCCGCGCAAGCAGGTCGTCAGTACCGTCTCGGTGCAGCCAGGTCACCGCCGCGTCGGCGGCGGTCGGCAGCTCCTGTTCCTCCCCGGCGTCGTGCACCTCGACGAACACGTGCGCGGGCACGCCGGGTCGCAGCTCCCCCAGGATCGCCGCGATGGCGGGCAGTGCGGACTCGTCGCCGGCCAGCAGGTGCCAGTCGGCGGTCTCGTCGGGCACGTAGGCGGGCGACGGGCCGACGAAGATCAGCTGGTCGCCCGGCGCGGCCCTCTTCGCCCAGTCCGACGCCGGGCCCGCGGCCTCGTGCAGCACGAAGTCGAAGTCGATCTCACAGGCTTCACGGTCGTAGCGGCGGACGGTGTACGTCCTGGTCAGCGGGCGGACCTGGGACCACATGCCGCGTGCGGACTCCAGCGTCAGCGGCTCCGGCAGCTCGACGTCGTCGGGATAGAAGTAGAGCATCACGTTCTGGTCGGTGCCCGCGGCCGCGAAGTCGGCGAGGTCGGGGCCGCCGACCGTCACCCGCGTCATCCTCGGGGTCACCCGCTCGACGCGGCGCACCGGGACCCGCCACAACTTCGTCTGCTGCCTGCGCGAACGCCTGCTCACCGTCGTGTTCATCGCGTCCATCTTCGCACCGCCCGTTTTCGCGGTTACCGTTCGTTCGAACGAACGGGAGGAGGGCCGGATGCTGGCGGCGCAGGCGGCGGCACTGGCACGGGGTGAAACCACTTCTGTACAGCTGACACAGGACGCGCTCGGCCGCGCCCATGCCACCCAGCCCACGCTCAACACGTTCCGCCTGCTGCGCCGGGACGCCGCGCTCGTCGAGGCCGAGGACGCCGACCGGCGGCTCGCCGCCGGTGAACGGCTGCCGCTGCTCGGCGTGCCGGTCGCGATCAAGGACGACATGGACCTCGCCGGGGCGCCGACCGCGTTCGGCTGTGCGGGTGACTTCCCGGTCGTCGCCGAGGACGGGGTGCTGGTCCGCCACCTGCGTGCGGCCGGCGCGGTGATCGTCGGGAAGACGAACACGCCCGAGTTCGGGCTGTGGCCGGTCACCGAGGGCGAGGCGTTCGGGGTCACCCGCAACCCGTGGCACCCCGGCCACACGCCCGGTGGCTCGTCGGGTGGATCGGCCGCCGCGGTCGCGGCCGGCATCGTCGCGGCGGCGGTCGGGTCGGACGGCGCGGGGTCGATCCGCATCCCGGCCGCGTGGACGCACCTCGTCGGCGTCAAACCGGGCCGCGGCACGCTGCCGACGCCCGCGGCGTTCAACGGGATCACCGAGTGGGGCCCGCTCGCGCGCACGACCGAGGACGCCGCGCTGCTGTTGGACGTGCTGGCAGGCGAGTCCCGGTTCCGTGCCGCGGCTGCCCGCGAACCGGCCCGGCTGCGGATCGCGTTGTCGCTGCGGGCCGCGTTCATGGGCGGCGTCCGGGTGCGGCTCGACCCGCGGGTCCGGGCCGCGGTCGTCGGGGTCGCGCGGGAGCTGCACGCGCTCGGGCACGAGATCGTGGTCGACGAACCCGCCTATGGGCTCATCGGGCTGACGTTCCTGCCGCGGTCACTGGCCGGGGTCGAGGAGTGGTGTGCCGCCGCGCCGGACCGGTCGCTGCTCGATGTCCGTACGAGTGACACAGGAAAGCTCGGCGCGCGGCTTTCCGGTCGTGCGCTGCGGCTGTCCCGCGCGTCGCTCAGGCACTACCGGCGCAAGGTGGGGCGGGTCTTCGAGCGTGTGGACGTGGTGCTGGCGCCCACGACCGCCACTCCCCCGCTGCCGGTCGGCGCGATCGACGGGCTCTCCGGGTGGCGCACGGACCGGACGGTGATGGCTGCGTGCCCGTACGCGTGGCCGTGGAACGCGCTCGGCTGGCCGGGCATGAACGTCCCCGCGGGGCTGACGGCCGACGGTCTGCCGGTGGGCGCGCAGCTGCTGGCGCCCTCGGGTGGCGAGGAGCTGCTGCTCTCGCTGGCCGCGCAGCTGGAGTCGGTGCTGCGCTGGGACGAGCGGCGGCCGTGACCACCAGGGAACGGATCCTGCACGCGGCGCTGCGGGTGATCGGCACCGACGGTGTCGCCGGCGTGACGAACCGGCGCGTGACGCGGGAGGCCGAGGGGTCGCTCGGCTCCCTCACGTACCACTTCGAGTCGCAGCGGGAGTTGTTGCGGGAGGCCATGGTGCTGTTCGTGGCCGAGGAGTCCGCCCGGCTCGCGGCGCTGGCGGACGCGCATCCCGGCGCGTCGGTCGAGTCGGCGGCGGCGCTGGTCGAGCGGGTCGCGGTGGACACCCGGTTCGGGCACGAGCAGATCGCGCCGCTCGAGCTGTACCTCCAGGCCGGGCGGGCCCCGTCGCCGCGGGACGCGGCCGCGTCGTGCTTCGAGGCATACGACCGCATCGCGGTCACCGTGCTGACCCGGCTCGGTGTGCCGTCACCGGACCGGCTCGCCGGCCCGGTCGTCGCGCTGCTCACCGGGCTGCAGCTGCGGCGCCTCGCCACCGACGAGCCTGGCGCGACGGGCATCGCGGACGCGGTGACGATGCTGGTGCGCGAGCAGTAGACCACCAGCCGCGACGTGCAGGAACGCTTGTGCGTCAAGGAGGAACGGGGACTCGACGGCACCCGCGACGAGCATGCCTGCGACGGTACCGAGCGTCATCAGCGCGAACGCCGCGGCGAGGAGCCTGCCGGTCGCGGCGGCGGGCACCGCGGACTGCAACACGGACGCGAGTCCCGAATTGGCGACCACCCCCGGCGCGCCGACGGCGATGAACAGCCCGACGTACACGCCGATGGCGGTGGTCAGCGCGGGCCCGTGCCAGACGCACGCGGACACCAGCCCGAACGCGACCGCACCCCAGGCGAACAGCCCGGTCGGCGCGACCCGGCGCGCGACCGTGGCGACGGCTAACCCGGCGACGAACCCGCCGATCGCCTGCACACCGCGCAGCAACCCGACTCCGCCAGAACCGGCGCCGAGGGTTTCCAGTACGAACGGCACAAAACGCACGAGGAAGATCCCCTGCGCCACGCACATGAGCGTGAGTGCGATTCCGACCGGCACAAGACTCCGGCCGACGCGCAGCGGCGGCAGCTTCACCCTCTTCGCGCGCCGCGTGACCGGGAACCGCCCGCACATGGCGACCGCGCCGACGCCCAGCACACCCGCGTACACGGCGTAGACCAGCGGGATCCCGCCGGTGGCGAGGAGCGTGCCACCGAGCCACGCGCCGACGAGCCGCGCGACGTTGGCGCTCGCGGCGAGCAGCCCGTTGGCGCCGGTGCGGCGCTCCGCGGGCACGAGGTCGGCGACGAGCGCGTTGCGGGCGGGTTCGAAGAACGCGGCGAGGCTGGTCTGGAGCGCCATGACGACCCAGCACATGGCGTCGTCGACCAGCAGCGGCGCGGCGACGAGCGCCTGGCCGATACACACGGCGAGCAGCAGCCGCGGCCGGTGCACGCGGTCGGCGACCAGCCCGGTGACCGGGCTGAGCAGCACCATCGGCAGCAGCCCGACGACCATCATCACCGCGGTCGACGCAACCGACCCGGTGGCCTGGAAGACGAGCACCGGCAGCGCGATCTGGAGCATCCACTCGGCGGTCTCGGAGCAGAAAGACGCCAGCAGGAGCCGTTTCACCTGTTCAGCCACAGGAACGCGCGGAAGGCGGCGTGCACCGTGCGGGCCTCGGCGGGCGCGTCGTCGCGGACGGTCGTGACGTAGGGGCGGAGCAGCGCGTCGATCCTCGCGGCCAGCGCGGTCAGCTCCTCGGGCGTCACCTTGAGCGCGTAGTTGTCGAGCGCGCCCGCCTCCCGCCACGCGGGCGGAAGCTCGTCGGCGTGGTCGAGGAAACGTTGCGTGAGCTGCTGGTCCTGCCGCAGTGCCGCGCCGAGGACGGCGAGCTGGGCGGTGCGCATGGTGTCGTCCTGCGCCAGCTCGCCCAGTTCGAGGCCGACGATCGTGGCGCGCCAGGGCCGCTGCCGCCCGTCGGCGCCGTCGACCGGCTCGACGAGGCCGAACTTGGCGAGCTGGCGCAGGTGCCAGGAGCAGTTCGAGGCCGTGGACCCGACCGCCTCGGCGCACTCGCTCGCGGTGCGGGGGCCGTGTGCGAGGAGGTGGCGGAGCAGCTCGCCGCGGAGCGGGTGGGCGAGGGCGGTCATCAGCTCGACGTCGGTGACACGGTGCCGTTGTTCCATATCTGAAATCCTCCTTTCGAAATTATTCTTTCACACCTTTGCCCGAAGATCCCATCCCGGTCACCCGGTCGCCCCGCGCGATCTCCCGCCGAGCAGCGGCGGCGGCGTCGCAGCGGACACCGACCCAGAGCGTGCCGACGTCGCCGAGCGCCGCCAGCCAGCGGCCCTGCGACACCGCACCGCCGAGGAACACCTCGTCGACGCTGTGTCGGCGTATGAGAACGGCCGGAAGAAGCCGACACTGGACACCGCTGAGCACCTGCTGACCGCGTCGGGCTTCGAGCTGTACATCCGTCCGCGGATCTCGTTCCGCGCTGTCCCGGGCACAAGAGGCCACGTCCACGAGGTGCCGGATCAGCTCCCTTCGCTTCCGCCGCACAAGGCGCTGGCGACGGTGGAGCTGCCGCTGTCGCTGAACTGGTCACAGCCGGGCCGTGAGTACCGGCTCAGGGATCGCTCGGACCGAGCCCGCGTCTACGAGGCAGTGCTACGGGAGGGCAGCGCGAAGGACGTACTCACCTACGTCGATGGCGCGTTGCTGGTCGACCTGTGGGATGAGCTGGTGCTTCCCCCGGGACGTCCGCGCCGCATGGGACCCGCTGGTCTCGGGGTTGGTCGCCTAGTGTCGACCAGCTCAGAGGACGTCCCCCTCACCGACTTCCAGCTCCAGGTCGCGAAGCTCTTCTTCGGCCTCCCCGCCAGCGACGGCTTCGTCCTCGCCGGGGGCGCCGCGCTCATCGCGCAGCACCTGACGTGCCGCCCGACCCAGGACCTGGACTTCTTCACCGACCGAGAGCCACTTTCGTCGACAGACGGTCACAGACGGCTCGGCCAGCGCCGGTCTACCGAAACCGCCCTCTCGCTGCGGTTTCGGGCCTGACGCTGGCCGAGAGATCCTGGCGGGGAGTTACCGATTAGTCCCGGAGTTCCATCGTGCAGCACTTGGGGCCGCCGCCGGACTTCCGGAGTTCCGAGATGTCCACGAAGGTCGGTTCGTAGCCCGCGTGGACCAGGCGTTCCGCGAGATGGGTGGCTTCCATCGGCAGCACGACGTTGCGGCCGTCCGAGACGCCGTTCAGGCCGAGGCATTCCGCGTCCGCCGCGTTGGCGATGATCGCGTCCGGGAACAGGCGGGCCAGCACGCGCTGGGAACCTGGTGAGAACGCCTCCGGGTAGTACGCGATGTGGTCGTCCGACAGCACGAAGAGTGCCGTGTCGAGGTGGTAGAAGCGGGGGTCGACCAGCTGGAGCGACACCACCGGCACGCCGAGCACCTCCTGCGCCTCGGCGTGGGCGCCGGGGTCGGTGCGGAAGCCGGAGCCTGCCAGCAGCAGGCGGCCGGTCCACGCGAAGTCGCCTTCCGCCTCGTTGACGGCGGTCGGCATCACCACGTCGCGGTAGCCGTGGTCGAGGAACCAGCGGCGGTAGTGGTCGGCCTCCGCGGTGCGTTGCGGGTTGCGGAAGCGGGCGCCGAGGACGCGGCCGTCGACGACGGTGCCCGAGTTGGCGGCGAACACCATGTCGGGCAGGCCGGGCACGGGGCGGATCGTGTCCACCCGGTGGCCGAACCGGCGGTAGGTGTCGGCGAGCTCGGTCCACTGTTTGACGGCGAGTTCCGCGCTGACCGGTTCGTCCGGGTTCATCCACGGGTTGATCGAGTACTCCACGGTGAAGTACGTCGGCTCGCACATCAGGTAGCGGCGCGGTGTCGGCTCGCGTCGGGGGGTGCCCGTCATGATTCACATTGTGCGACGCGGGCAGACCGGCGATCAATGTCGCATCGTTCCCTCCAAACCAGCAGAATGTTGCGTGTGGACGCGATAGATCAGCGAATCATTTCGCAGCTGGTGTCTGACGCACGCAGCAGCTACTCGGAGATCGGCAAGGTCGTCGGATTGTCGGCTCCCGCGGTGAAGCGGCGGGTGGACCGGCTGCTCGACGCCGGCGTCCTTCGCGGCTTCACCGCCGTGGTCGACCCGGAGGCGCTCGGCTGGGGCACCGAGGCGTTCGTGGAGGTGCACTGCATCGGCAACGTCTCGCCCGACCGCATCCGTGCGCGGCTGCTCCCGCTGCCGGAGGTCGTCGCGGCGTACACGGTGTCCGGCGCCGCGGACGCGATCGTCCACCTGCGCGCGGCGAACATCCACCACCTCGAGGACGCGCTGGAGCGGCTGCGTGCGGTGGACATGATCGACCGGACCGTGTCGACGGTGGTGCTGTCGACGCTGCTGGACCGGCCACCGGCACCGGACGTCAGCTGAACGGGGTGGCATCCCCTTGGTGGTGGGGTTTACGCCACCGTCGGGGCTGCGGCCGGGCGCGTCGACGGCGTGGCTGATGCCCTGAAAGGCGCGTTCAGGGCGCTGAGCGCCCTCAACGGCCCATTCACGGCACCGGTTGGGTTTCGGTGTTCCTGGGTGGGGCTTCCGCTGCGGCTAGGGTGCCTGGCCATGACTGTTCAGCTTGACCGGCGTGCCGGGGTCGGGGTCATCACGATCGACCTGCCCGAGCGGCGGAACGCCATCACCCTGCCGATGTCCACGCAGCTCGTCGAGCACGTTCGCGCCTGTGAGCAGGACGACGACGTGCACGCCATCGTGGTCACCGGTGCGCCGCCCGCCTTCTGCGCCGGGGCCGACCTGACCGCCCTCGGCGAGGCCCGCGAGGACGGTCTCCGGGCCATCTACGCCGGGTTTCTCGCCGTGGCCGCGTCGTCGCTGCCGACCGTCGCCGCGGTCAACGGGGCGGCGGTCGGGGCCGGGCTGAACCTCGCGCTCGCCTGCGACGTCCGGCTCGCCGGGCCCTCGGCGCGGTTCGACGCGCGGTTCCTCCAGCTCGGGCTGCACCCCGGCGGCGGCATGACCTGGCTGTCCCAGCGGCTCCTCGGGCCGCAGACGGCCGCCGCGATGACGTTGTTCGGGCAGGTGCTCGACGCCGACGAGGCCGTGCGGACCGGGCTCGCGTTCCGGAAGACCGACGACGTCGTCGCCGCCGCCGTCGAGTTCTGCGCCGCCACCGCCGCCGCACCTAGGGAGCTGGTGATCGCCACCAAACGCACCCTCCGCACGACGGCCGCCTACCATCGACACGACGACGCCGTCGAAACCGAGCTCGTCGCACAGCTGGCGTCGATGGAGACCCCCGCGTTCGCCGAACTCCTGTCCGCGATGCGGGACCGGATATCCCGCCAGTCGTGACAAACGTCCCAGCATGCGGGAACCCGTACTGTGACGTCCAACGCGAATACCCTGTGCACCAGGGGAACGTTGAGTTAGGCACGACTACCCTCACTCAGGAGGCACGCAGTCGTGCGAGGAGGGACCAGCAGAGCATGAGCACCAGCGTCAACGGGGGCGGTCGGGCCACCCAGGTCACCAAGCTCGACCGGGTCGTGATCAGGTTCGCCGGCGACTCGGGTGACGGGATGCAGCTCACCGGTGACCGGTTCACCTCCGAGGCCGCGGCGTTCGGCAACGACCTGGCCACGCTGCCCAACTTCCCCGCCGAGATCCGGGCGCCCGCGGGCACCCTGCCGGGTGTCTCGAGCTTCCAGTTGCACTTCGCCGACTACGACATCCTCACGCCGGGCGACCGGCCGGACGTCCTGGTCGCGATGAACCCGGCCGCGCTCAAGGCGAACATCGGCGAGCTGCCCGTCGGCGGCACGCTGATCGTCAACACCGACGAGTTCTCCAAGCGCAACCTCACGAAGGTCGGCTACGAGTCGAACCCGCTCGAGGACGACTCGCTGTCGAGCTTCCAGGTCCACCAGGTCGCGATGGCCACCCTCACGCAGGGCGCCCTCGCCGACACGGGCCTGTCGAAGAAGGACGCCGAGCGCAGCAAGAACATGTTCGCGCTCGGCCTGCTGTCGTGGATGTACCACCGGCCGACCGAGGGCACCGAGCGGTTCCTGCGGGAGAAGTTCGCCCGCAAGCCGGACATCGCCGAGGCCAACGTGCTGGCGTTCCGCGCTGGCTGGAACTACGGCGAGACCACCGAGGCGTTCGCGGTCACCTACGAGGTGCCGCCCGCCGAGTTCCCGGTGGGCACCTACCGGCAGATCACCGGCAACGCGGCCCTCGCCTACGGGATCGTCGCGGCCGGTCAGTGCTCGCGGCTGCCGGTGTTCCTGGGCAGCTACCCGATCACGCCCGCCTCCGACATCCTCCACGAACTGTCGAAGCACAAGAACTTCAACGTCACCACCATGCAGGCCGAGGACGAGATCGCCGGGGTCGGCGCGGCGCTCGGCGCGGCATACGGCGGCGCGCTCGGCGTCACCACGACCTCGGGCCCCGGCATCGCGCTCAAGGCCGAGACGATCGGCCTGGCCGTGATGTCCGAACTGCCGCTGCTGGTGATCGACGTGCAGCGCGGCGGCCCGTCCACCGGGCTGCCGACCAAGACCGAGCAGGCGGACCTGCTGCAGGCCATGTACGGCCGCAACGGCGAGTCGCCGGTGCCGATCATCGCGCCCAACTCGCCGGGCGACTGCTTCGCCGCGGTCCTCGACGCGACGCGGATCGCGCTGACCTACCGGACGCCGGTGCTGCTGCTGTCGGACGGCGCCATCGCGAACGGGTCGGAGCCGTGGCTGATCCCGCAGGTCGGGGACCTGCCGGACCTGTCGGTCACGTTCGCGTCGGAGCCGAACGCGCTCGACGGCAGCGACGAGCACTGGCCGTACGTCCGGGACACCGAGACGCTCGCCCGCCAGTGGGCCATCCCCGGCACGCCCGGTCTGCAGCACCGTATCGGCGGGCTGGAGAAGGCCGACGGCAAGGGCAGCATCTCCTACGACCCCGACAACCACGACCGCATGGTCCGGTTGCGGCAGGCGAAGGTCGACGGCATCACCGTGCCGGACCTGGTGGTCGACGACCCGTCCGGCGCGGCCCGCGTGCTGGTGCTGGGCTGGGGCTCGACGTTCGGGCCGATCGGCGCGGCGTGCAGGCGGGTGCGCGGGCAGGGCATGGCCATCGCGCAGGCGCACCTGCGGCACCTGAACCCGTTCCCGCCGAACCTGGGCGAGGTGCTGGCGCGGTACGACCGGGTCGTGCTGCCGGAGATGAACCTGGGACAGCTGGCGCTGTTGCTGCGCGGCAAGTTCCTCGTGGACGTGCGGACCTACAACAAGGTCGCGGGGCTGCCGTTCAAGGCGGAGGAGCTCCAGCACGTTCTCACCGAACACGTGCACGCTGTGGAAGGGGTGCGGGCATGACCGCCGTCGATCTGGGACTCCCGTCGCTTGGCGGGCTCGGCCTGGTTCCCACGGACGACACGCCGCAGAAGGCGAAGGATTTCAAGTCCGATCAGGAAGTGCGTTGGTGTCCCGGGTGCGGGGACTACGTCGTGCTCAACGCCATGCAGTCGTTCCTGCCCACCCTCGGACTCAAACGCGA
>NZ_JBHSIS010000003.1:762970-768853 GCF_042653545.1 Actinophytocola glycyrrhizae | reverse complement strand
TCGCGTTTGAGTCCGAGGGTGGGCAGGAACGACTGCATGGCGTTGAGCACGACGTAGTCCCCGCATCCGGGACACCAACGCACTTCCTGATCGGACTTGAAATCCTTCGGCTTGAGGCCCAGCTCCAGGTTCACAGTGGTCATCAGGCCGCCTCCGCGAGCGTCGTGTCGAGGTGTTCGGTGAACACCTCGACCAACTCCGACTCCATGAACGGCGTGCCGGCCACTTTCGTGTACGACACGACGTCCACCAGGTACCTGGCCCGCAGCAGCAACGACAGCTGCCCCAGGTTCATCTCCGGCACCACGACCGTCCCGTACCGCGCCAGCACGTCGCCGAGGTTGGCGGGGAACGGGTTCAGGTACCGCAGGTGCGCCTGCGCGATCCGCTGCCCGCGCTTGCGCATCGCCCGGCACGCGGCGCCGATCGGCCCGTACGTCGAGCCCCAGCCCAGCACCAGCACGTCCGCCTGCCCGCCGGGATCCTCGACCTCGAGGTCCGGCACCTCGACACCGTCGATCTTGGCCTGCCGCAACCGGACCATGCGGTCGTGGTTGTCGGGGTCGTAGGAGATGCTGCCCTTGCCGTCGGCCTTCTCCAGCCCGCCGATACGGTGCTGCAGACCGGGCGTGCCGGGGATGGCCCACGCGCGGGCGAGGGACTCGTCGCGGACGTACGGCCAGTGCTCACCGCTGCCGTCCGGCGCGTTGGGCTCGGTCGCGAACGTGACGCTCAGGTCCGGCAGGTCCTCGACGGACGGGATCAGCCACGGCTCCGACCCGTTCGCTATCGCGCCGTCGGACAGGACCAGCACCGGCGTCCGGTACCGCAGGGCGATCCGTGCCGCGTCGACGACGATCGGGAAGCAGTCACCCGGCGACTGCGGCGCGAGCACGGGCACCGGTGACTCGCCGTTGCGGCCGTACATGGCCTGCAGCAGGTCCGCCTGCTCGGTCTTGGTCGGCAGCCCGGTGGACGGGCCGCCGCGCTGCACGTCGATCACCAGCAGCGGCAGCTCCTGCATGACCGCGAGCCCGATGGTCTCGGCCTTGAGCGCGACGCCCGGCCCGGACGTGGTCGTGACCCCGAGCGCACCGCCGTAGGACGCACCGAGCGCCGCGCCGACCCCGGCGATCTCGTCCTCGGCCTGCATGGTGGTGACGTTGAAGTTCTTGTGCTTCGACAGCTCGTGGAGGATGTCGGAGGCGGGCGTGATCGGGTAGCTGCCCAGGAACACCGGCAGCCGCGAGCACTGGCCCGCCGCGACGATCCCGTAGGCGAGCGCGAGGTTGCCGGTGATCTGGCGGTACTCCCCCGGCGGAAACTTCGCCGGCGCGACCTCGTAGGTGGTGGCGAACGCCTCGGTGGTCTCGCCGTAGTTCCAGCCAGCGCGGAACGCCAGCACGTTGGCCTCGGCGATGTCCGGCTTGCGGGCGAACTTCTCCCGCAGGAACCGTTCCGTGCCCTCGGTCGGCCTGCCGTACATCCACGACAGCAGCCCGAGCGCGAACATGTTCTTGCACCGCTGCGCGTCCTTTTTGGACAGGCCGCTGCCCTCGAGCGCGCCCTGTGTGAGGGTCGCCATCGCGACGGGCAGCACGTGGTAGGCGGCGAGCGAACCGTCTTCGAGGGGGTTCGCGTCGTAGCCGACCTTGCCGAGGTTGCGCTTGACGAACTCGTCGGTGTTGACGAGCAGGGTCCCGCCAGGCGGCACGTCGGCCAGGTTCGCCTTGAGCGCGGCCGGGTTCATCGCGACCAGGACGTCCGGCCGGTCGCCCGGCGTGAGGATGTCGTAGTCGGCGAAGTGCAACTGGAAGCTCGAGACACCCGGCAGGGTGCCCGCGGGCGCCCGGATCTCGGCGGGGAAGTTGGGCAGCGTGGCCAGGTCGTTGCCGAACGCCGCGGCCTCGGAGGTGAACCGGTCACCGGTGAGCTGCATCCCGTCACCCGAGTCGCCGGCGAACCTGATCACCACCCGGTCAAGTCGCACCCGCCCCGCGGGTTGTCCTCTGGTGATCACCAGCCCAGTGTCAGCGCCCCGGACGGAGCCAGAGACGAATCCGACTGGAGCCATCCCGCGAGTCCCCCGTTCAGAACCCGCGAGTCCCCGGTTCACGACCCGCGAGTTGCCCGTTCGGAACCGGCGAGTTACCCGTTCGGGACAGCAAGCCGTCGGTCCCGAACCGGGAACTCACCGGTCCCGAACGGGGGACTCGCGGGTTCTGGAACGGGGACTCGCGGGGTCAGGTGGTGGGTTGGCCGCGCTTGACCGACTCGAGGAGCATCTGGGAGACGTCGCGGACCTGGACGTCGGTGCCCTTGTCCTCGCTCTGGCGCTGCACGAGGCCGTCGGTGATCATCACCCGGCAGAACGGGCAGCCGGTGACGACCTCCTTCGCGTTCGTGTCCAGTGCCTCGTCGACGCGCTCCAGGTTGATGCGCTTGCCGATGTTCTCCTCCATCCACATCCGCGCACCCCCGGCGCCGCAGCACAGCGAGCGGTCCGCGTGCCTCGGCATCTCCGTCAGCTCCATGCCGGTCGCGCCGACCAGCTCACGCGGCGCCTCGTAGACCTTGTTGTGACGGCCCAGGTAGCACGGGTCGTGGTAGGTGACGGGGGCGCCGCCCTCAGGAGGCTTGACCGGCGTCAGCTTCTTGTCCCGGATGAGGCGGTTCAGCACCTGCGTGTGGTGCATGACCTCCCAGTGCCCGTTCGTGCCCTCGAACGTCGGGATCATGCCCTCGAGCTGCGGGTACTCCCGCGCCAGCGTGTTCATGCAGTGCGGGCACGTGGTGATGATCTTCCGCTTCTCCGGCTCGCGGCCCTCGAACACGGTGTTCAGCATCTCCGCGGTCTGCTGCGCCATCATCTGGAACAGGAACTCGTTGCCCGCGCGCCGCGCCGGGTCGCCGGTGCAGGACTCCTCGTTGCCGAGCACCACGAACTTCACGCCCGCGATGTGCAGCAGCTCGGCGGTGGCCCGCACGGTCTTCTTGGCCTGGTCGTCGAACGAGCCCGCGCAGCCGATCCAGTACAGGTACTCGACGTCCGGTTCGAGGGTGCCGTCGTAGACCGGCACCTCGAACGGCAGGTCCTTCGCCCAGTCCATGCGCGCCGAGTTGTTCTGGCCCCACGGGTTGCCCTTGTTCTCCAGGTTGCGGAACAGGGTGCCCAGCTCGGACGGGAACTCCGACTCGATCATGACCTGGTAGCGGCGCATGTCGACGATGTGGTCGACGTGCTCGATGTCCACCGGGCACTGGTCGACGCACGCACCGCAGGTGGTGCAGGACCACAGCACGTCGGGGTCGATGACGCCGCCGACCTCGGCCGACCCCACCAGCGGGCGCACCGCCTGCGCGACTCCCGAGCCGGGGACACGCGAGAAGCCGGACTCCGGCACCGAGTGGTTGTCCTTGTCGCCCTCGGCGAGCGCGAGGACGTCGATCCCGCTGTGGTCGTCGGGGATCTCCTGGCCGCCGATCAGGTACGGAGCCTTCGCGAACAGGTGGTCGCGCAGGTCCATGATCACGAGCTTCGGCGACAACGGCTTGCCGGTGTTCCACGCCGGGCACTGGCTCTGGCAGCGCCCGCACTCGGTGCACGTGGCGAAGTCGAGCATGCCCTTCCAGGTGAAGTCCTCGATCTTGCCGCGACCGAAGACGTCGTCCTCGCCGGGGTCCTCGAAGTCGATCGGCTTGCCGCCGGACTCCATCGGCAGCAGCGGGCCGAGACCGTCCGGGAGACGCTTGGTCGAGACGTTGATCGGCGCGACGAACACGTGCAGGTGCTTGCTGTTCAGAATGATGATCGTGAACGACAGCATCACGCCGATGTGCAGCAGCAGGCCGATGGACTCGACCCACTCCAGCGCGGTGTGGTTCATGCCCCCGAGCAGCTCGCCGACGCCGAGTGACACCCACGCGCCGGAGTCGTACGGGAAGTAGCCCAGCGCCGCGGCCGCCCCGCGGAACAGGAACATCGTCCAGATGACGTTGAAGATCATGAAGAGGATCAGCCACGCGCCGCCGGTGTGCGAGCCGTAGAAGCGGGACTTGCGCTCCTGGCGCTCCGGGTCGTTGCGCATGCGGATGACCGCGAACGCGACCAGCGAGACCAGCACCATCACGGCGATGAAGTCCTGCGCGAAGCCGAGCACGGACCAGCGGCCGATCAGCGGGATGTGGAAGTCGTGGTCGAAGAGGACGCCGTAGGCCTCGAGGTACACCGTGGCGAGGATGACGAAGCCCCAGAACGTGAACGCGTGCGCGGCGCCGGGGATGGACCACTTCAGCAGCTTCCGTTGCCCGAAGACCTCCTTGACCTGCGCGAACAGCCGCTGGCCGAGGTGGTCGAAGCGGTCGACCGGCTGACCGGCCTTGATCAGGTCGTACAGGTACTTCGCGCGTCGGCCCGCTATGCCGAGCACCACGACGGTGATCAGCAGTCCGATAATAAGTCGAACGACCACGAGCACTCCCGCATCCGGCGACGATGACGACCAAGACTGGCTTGCCAGGGTGTCAGTCTTGCTTGTTACTCGCCAGTATTTCCGATCGCGTCGCGAGTCGCGCAACAGGGTTGTGACGTTTGCCGCCTACTGGATCGGTGCTGGTTCGCGATCACGAGCGAACAGGGCGGCGAGCACACCCGCGGGCACGAACATCAGGATGCCGTAGACCGCGGCCGGGACCGCCATCTCCGCGCTGTTCAGCAGCGACGGGGACAGTGCGATCGTGATCGCGAGCGTCGAGTTGTGGATGCCGATCTCGAACGCCGACGCGATCGACTGCCGCTTCTCGATCTTCGCCGCCCTCGGCACGAAGTACCCGATCGTGAGACTCAACACGCAGAGCAGCAGTGCGACGAGCCCGACGTCCTGGAGGTACCCGAGCACGTTCTCCCGCTCCTGCCACACCGCGATCGCGATCACCGCGACGAGCACCGCGATCGAGGCGATCTTGACCGCCCCGCGGGTACGTTCGGTGAACGCGGGCGCCTTGCGGCGGATCACCATCCCGATCGCCACCGGAACGAGGACGATGGCGAAGACCTGCAGCATCTTGGCGGGCTGGAGGCCGATCGCGTCGTCGCCGTCGAGGAACCCGGCGAGCGCGAGGTTGACCACGATCGGCAGCGTCACGACGGCGAGCACCGAGTTGATGGCGGTGAGCGTGATGTTGAGTGCGACGTCACCGCGTGCGAGGTGGCTGAACAGGTTGGCCGTGGTTCCGCCGGGCGAGGCGGCGAGCAGCATCATGCCGACAGCCAGGATGGGCTCGAGGTCGAAGAGCAGCACCAGCCCGAGGCAGACCGCGGGCAGTACCAGTATCTGGCAGGCGAGCGCCACGATCGTGGCCTTCGGGTACCGCACCACCCGGGTGAAGTCGGCGACCGTGAGCGACAGTCCCAGTCCCAACATGACGATCCCGAGCGCGACCGGCAGGAAGACCGTCGTCGCCGTCGACGAGTTCATTGCCGGAGACTCACACCAAAGGGACAAACAGACAATCAGCCGAAAGGCGGAACCCCACCCAGCTCCCCCACTCAAACCCCGCGAGTCCCCGGTTGACTCGCGAGTCCCGGCTTCAGAACCCGCGAGTCCCCCGTTCGGAACCCGCGAGTCCCCGGTTCAGAACCCGCGAGTCTCCCGTTCAGGACCGCTGAGTTGGCGGTTCGCGATTCCGGCACGCTCGCCGAACCGGCAACGCGCAGGTCCGGAACCGACGACTCGCGGGTTCCGAACCGGGGACTCGCAAGTTTCGAACGGGGAACTCGCGGGTTCCGAACGCGGGACTCGCGGGTCCTGAACGCGGGACTCGCGGGTCCTGAACCGGGGACTCGCGGGTTCTGGATGGGGGACTCGCGGGGTTAGTTGCCGA
>NZ_JBHSIS010000003.1:0-762886 GCF_042653545.1 Actinophytocola glycyrrhizae | reverse complement strand
GGGGGACTCGCGGGGTTGGGTGGGTGGGTGGGTGGGGTTAGTGGCGGGAGGTCAGTAGGGTTTCTATGCCGTCCAGGATGCGGGCCAGGCCGAACTCGAAGCCGTGGGTCGCGTCGTAGGCCGACTGGTAGGTCTCGCCCGCCACCGCGCCGACGCGGGCGGCCACCGGGTACTTCTCCGGGTCGAAGACCTTCTCCAGCAGCGGGGCGTAGACCGACCACCACTCGTCGTCCGTCTGCCCCGTGGCCTGCACCGATGACGCCGCCTCCGCGGCCGCGCGGGCCGTGCCCTGCACGTAGACGGCGACCATGCTCACCACCGAGTCCATCTCCAGCTCGGTCAGCCCGATGCCGTCGACGGCGCGGAGCTGGTGGTCGTAGTCGGCGATGCTGTTCGGCCCCAGGGGCGGCCGGGACATCGCCATGACCTGCAGCAGCCACGGGTGGCGCTGGTAGAGATCCCACGCCGACCTGGCGACCGCGGTCAGCTTCTCCCGCCAGCCGCCCTCGACCTCCTGCCGGGGCGAGGAGCCGACCGCGCGGTCGAACATCACGTCGACCAGTTCGGCCTTCGACGGCACATACGTGTAGAGGGACATGGTCCCGACGCCCAGGCGGTCGGCGACGCGGCGCATGGACACCGCGGCCAGGCCCTCCGCGTCGGCGATCTCGATGCCCGCCCGCACGATCCGCTCCACCGTGAGGCCCTGCTTCGGCCCGCGTGACCTGGGCGGCTGCGCCGTCCCCCACAGCAGCTCCATGCTGCGCACCGGGTCGCCTCGGCCGCCGTAGTGCCTGGTCTCGTCATCTTTTTTCGCCATCGCCGTAACATCCTAGAATCTCCGTACGATGTACGGTAGCGTTCGACCAAACTCCGTACAAGGTACGACAAGGGAGATGACAGGTGCGCCCGATCATCGCCGCGCAAGGACTGCGCAAGCGGTTCGGCGACAGGACCGCGCTCGACGGGGTCGACCTGACCGTCGCGGCCGGCACCGTCCACGGGGTGCTCGGCCCGAACGGGGCAGGCAAGACCACCGCCGTCCGCATCCTCACCACGCTGCTGAAACTCGACGACGACAACGCAGGGGGCCGGGCCGAGGTCGCCGGTTTCGACGTCATGACCAGGCCCGACCAGGTCCGCGCGCACATCGGGCTGGTCGGCCAGAACGCCGCGGTCGACGAGGTCCTGTCCGCGCGGCAGAACCTCGAGCTGTTCGGCCGCCTCTACCACCTCGGTTCGCGGGACGCCCGGGCCCGCGCGACCGAGCTGCTCGACCGGTTCGGCCTCGCGGACACCGGCAACAAGGCCGTCAAGCAGTTCTCCGGCGGCATGCGGCGGCGCCTCGACCTCGCCGCGAGCCTGATCCTGCGACCCCGCGTCCTGTTCCTCGACGAGCCGACCACCGGGCTGGACCCGCGCGGCCGCAACGAGGTGTGGGAGGCGGTCCGCGCACTGGTCCGCGATGGCACGACGGTGCTGCTGACCACGCAGTACCTGGACGAGGCCGACCAGCTCGCGAGCGCGGTCTCGGTCGTCGACCACGGCCGGGTGATCGCCGAGGGCAGCCCGGCCACGCTCAAGGCGCGGCTGGGTGGCGACCGGCTCGACGTGGTCCTGCACGACGTGGCCGCGCTGCCCGCCGCGGCCGAGGTGGTGACCAGGGTCGCCGGGGAACCGGCGACGGTCGACGAGGACAACCGCATGGTCAGCGCACCCGTGACCGATCCGCTCGGCGCGCTCGGCGACGCGGTGCGGGCACTGCGGGAGGCGGGCCTCGGCGTCGAGGACGTCGCACTGCGCAGGCCGACGCTCGACGAGGTGTTCCTGCACCTGACCGGCGACAAGAAGGAGGTGGCGGCATGAGGTACGCCTTCGCCGACGGGTGGACCATCACCCGCCGCGACATACTGCACTGGACCCGCGACCCCGGCCCGGTGATCATCGGACTGCTGTTCCCCGTGCTGATGGTCGTGATGTTCGGCTACCTGTTCGGCGGCGCGATGGCCGTGCCGGGCGGCGGCGAGGGGTACCGCGAGTTCATCCTGCCCGGCATGTTCGCCATGACCATGGCGTTCGGGCTGGAGGCGACGATGATCGCGGTCAGCACGGACGCGCAGAAGGGCGTCACCGACCGGTTCCGCTCGATGCCGATCGCGCCGTCCGCGGTGGTCACCGGCAGGGCGGGCGCGGACATGCTGAACTCGGTGCTCGGCCTCGCCGTGATCATGGGCGCCGGTGTGCTGGTCGGCTGGCAGGCGCACACCGGGCCCGCCGAGGTGCTCGCCGCGGTCGGGCTGCTGCTCCTGCTGCGGTTCGCGCTGCTGTGGCTGGGGATCTTCCTCGGCCTGGTGATCAAGGGGCCGGAGAGCGTGGTGATGGTGCAGATCCTGGTCTGGCCGGTCACGTTCCTGTCCAACGCGTTCGTGGCGCCGGGCACGATGCCGGGCTGGCTGGGAACCATGGCCGAGTGGAACCCGTTGTCCTCCACGGTCGCGGCGGCCCGCGACCTGTTCGGCAACCCGTCCTGGGGCGCGGACTCGTGGGTCGCCGAGCACGCGCTGCTGATGGCGGTCGTGTGGCCGGTGGTCCTGATCGCGATCTTCGCCCCGTTGTCCGTCCGCCGTTTCCAGCGCCTCTCCCGATAGGAGTTCGATGACCGAGGCCGAGTTGCTCGCGCTGCACCTGGTGGCACGCGGCAGGCTCCTGCCGACCGTGACCGTCGACGGGTACGCCGCGTGGCGGGTCGGGCCGCTCGATCCCTCCGATGTGGACCGGATGCGGCGGCTCGGGATCACGCGCGAGCAACTCGACCCGGTCGCCGACCGGCTCGCGCGGGAGGCGGGTGCCACGACACCGTTCGCCGACCCGGCCCCCCACCACGTGCCTCGGCTGCGGGAGTGGGCCGACGCGATCGCGGCGGAACACGACCGGTCGGCCCGCGTCTCGCTGCGGGTCGAGATGAGTGACGAGGCCCTGAGCGCCGTGCTCCAGGTGCACGGCATGACCGACGGTGTGGTCGCCGACGCGGCGCACGTGTGGTCGGGCGCGGCGTTCGGGCACGGGGAGCGGCTCGACGCCGTGCTCGAGGTCCGGCACGCCGCACGGGTCTGGCCGCCGCTGGCCCGGCTGCTGGAGCTGGCGGTGCCGGACCGGCTGGACCTGTCCGACGACGACGTGCGGGACCTGCTCACCGGCGGTGAGCAGGCGCTCGCCGCCGCCGGGGTGCCCGTGCACTGGCCAAGGGACCTCGACCGGGACGTGTCGGCCGCCGCGGTGGTCGGCGGGACCGAGCTGCCGTCGTTCTTCGACGGCGTGCTGGACTTCTCGTGGCAGGTCGCGGTCGGCGGCGAACCGCTTTCGGCCGCCGAGATGGACCTGCTCGCCGAGGCGCACCGGCCGGTCGTGCGGCTGCGGGACCGGTGGACCCTCGTCGCCCCCGACCTCGCCAGCAAGGCGCGGGAGCGGGTGCGCAAACCTCTGACCGCGGTCGAGGCGCTCGGCGCCGCGCTCACCGGGCGGGCGCACCTCGACGGCGAGTGGGTGCCGGTAGCACCGAGCAGGCCGCTGGAACTGTTGCGGGACAAGCTGTCCACGACGGAGAGCGTCGAGGCGCCCGCCGCGCTCACCGCGACCCTGCGCGACTACCAGCTGCGCGGGCTGCGGTGGCTCGCGCGGATGACCGAGCTGGGTCTCGGCGGCTGTCTCGCCGACGACATGGGGCTCGGCAAGACGATCACGTTGATCGCGCTGCACCTGCATCGCGCGGCGGGACCGACGCTGGTGGTGTGCCCCGCGTCGCTGCTCGGCAACTGGGAGCGGGAGATCCGCCGGTTCGCGCCGGGGGTGGACGTGCACCGGTACCACGGTGGCGCTCGCTCCATTGTGGACACGGACGGGTTCGTCCTGACGACCTACGGCACCATGCGCGTCGACGCGGGCGAACTGTCCACTGTGGACTGGGACCTCGTGGTGGCCGACGAGGCACAGCACGTGAAGAACGCGCGTTCCGACACCGCGCGGGCACTGCGACGCATTCCCGCACGTGCCAGGGTCGCGCTCACCGGCACCCCGGTGGAGAACAACCTGTCGGAGCTGTGGGCGATCCTCGACTGGACCACCCCCGGCCTGCTCGGCACGCTCGGTGAGTTCCGGGCGCGGTGGGCTCAGCCGGTCGAGTCCGGCGACCCGGTGACGGCCGCGCACCTGTCGCGGCTGATCACGCCGTTCCTGTTGCGGCGCCGCAAGTCCGACCCCGGCATCGCACCGGAGCTGCCGCCCAAGACCGAGACCGACCGGCCCGTGGCGCTGACCCGCGAGCAGGCCGGGCTGTACGAGGCGGTGGTGCGCGAGACCATGACCCGGATCCGGGACGCCACCGGCATGCAGCGCAAGGGGCTGGTGCTGAAGCTGCTCACCGCGCTCAAGCAGGTGTGCAACCACCCGGCGCAGTACCTCGGCGAGCCCGACGCCCGGTTGTCCGGCCGGTCGGGCAAGCTCGAGCTGCTCGACGAGCTGGTCGACACGATCCGCGCGGAGGGCGGCGGGCTGCTGGTGTTCACCCAGTACGTGGCGATGGCCCGGCTGCTGGAGCGGCACCTGCGCGAACGGGGCGTGCCGACGCGGTTACTGCACGGCGGCACCCCGGTGCGGCGGCGGGACGAGCTGGTGCGGGCGTTCCAGGAGAGCGACGAGCCGCCGGTGTTCCTGTTGTCGCTCAAGGCGGCGGGCACCGGGCTGAACCTGACGCGTGCCGATCACGTCGTGCACTACGACCGCTGGTGGAACCCGGCCGTCGAGGCGCAGGCCACCGACCGGGCGTACCGCATCGGGCAGGACCGGCCGGTGCAGGTGCACCGGCTGATCGCGGAAGGAACCCTGGAGGACCGCATCGCCACGATGCTGGCGGCGAAGAAAGAACTGGCGGACGCCGTGCTGGGCAGGCAGGACGGCGCGGAACTGACCGAACTCACCGACGCCCAGCTGGCCGAGCTGGTGGAACTGAGGGAGGCCCCGTGACGGCGATCGGATTTCCCGCGTTTCCGGTGACCAGGAGAAAGCCGGGCCGGTTCGCGGGCACCTGGTGGGGAAACGCGTGGCTGCAGGCCATGGCGGACACGTCCCTCGACCTCGCGCAGCTCAAACGCGGCCGCAGGTTCGCCTACGCGGGGCTCGTCGGGCCGATCACGGTCAGCGCGGGCCGCATCGCCGCGCAGGTGACGAGCGACGACGGCGCGGTGCACCACACGGTCGTGCTCGTGGACCGGCTCTCCGCCCCGCAGTGGCGGCGGTTCCTGGACGAGGTCGCAGCGAAGGCCGGGCACCTCGCCGCGCTGCTGGACCGGGACATGCCACACGACCTGGTCGAGGCGGCGGCGGATGCGGATGTCACGTTGCTGCCGGGAATTGGCGACCTGCAACCGGAGTGCGACTGCGAGGGCTGGGAGCTGCCGTGCACGCACGCGGCCGCGCTGTGTTTCCAGGCCGCGTGGCTGCTCGACGCGGACCCGTTCGTGCTGCTGCTGTTGCGTGGCCTCGGCCAGGACGACCTGACCGAGGAGCTGCGCCGCCGGGCCACGAGCCGACGCCAGGACGATGCCGTTCCGGCGCTCGAACGCCCGGAGGTTCCGGAGGTCGGGCCGCTGCCGCCGGTTTCCGGCCCGCCGCGCGAACTCGTGGTACCGCCCGCGCCGGGCATCGATCCCGACGAGCTCGCCGACATCGCGGCCCGCGCGGCGAAACGAGCGAGAAAGCTCCTCACCGAGCACACAGGGTGACGTTACAGGTAGGTTCACAAGTGTGATGCGGTCGTGAACTCGCCCACCGGGGGTGATCGACCGGATCCGGAACGTACTTCACACTGATAACCGTGAAAGCTGGGAATAATCCGAGGGTGTAAATCGCTAAAGCCTGGTTCACCTGCCGATAAGACTGCTTTTCAGCTTGTGTGTTACCGTCGGTCTTACCAGCAGAGGGGTGGTGTCAAGCACTCCGCGAGTGTCAGGATGCCGGTCGCCGGGAGGTTTCCCCGGACGATCGTGACAGTCGGACCCCCGATTACCGAGTGACACGATCAGCGATGGCGCTGCCGCGATGGCCCCCGACGCCACCGCGGCAGGCAGGCAGAAAGGCTCCGCATGACCTGGGCACGACACGCCAGCCCGACGATCGAGCAAGGCCGCTTCGCCGAAGCGCGGGCGAACGAGAGAGTTCACTACGCCATTCAGAACCGCAAGGCGGCACTCACGGTCGCCGGCCACGCGTCGGACGCGCAGGACTGCGCGAACCTGCTCGCGATGCTGGGTCTGGACTCAGTGGACGAGAACGGGACCATCAAGGTCCCGGCGGAGTGACCGAGTACACCACCACTCCGTCCACTGTGGACGACTGAAGTTCTCCCCGCACGACCAGCACGTCGAGATGCGCCGCGGTTTCCCCCGTCGCGAGCGTCTTGTTGAAGAGGTCGAGATCGTCGAACCGGCGGTGCCGACGGGTCCACCCCAGCCGCCGCGCTGCTTCGAACGCGGTGGCGGCCCCGTCGCGCACCGCCGCCAGCGTTTCGGCGAGCCGTTCCTCGTGGTGTGACAGCAGCTCATCCACCCGGGCGTGCACGCTGGCCGTGACCGGACCGTGCGCGGGCAGCAGGCGCAGGTCCGGGTAAGACCGCACGAGACGCAGGCTGTCGAGGTAGTCGCCAAGCGGCAGCTTCGCGGGTGCGGGCTGGAACCCGATCGATGGCGTGATGTGCGGCAGCACGTGGTCACCCGCGAACAGCACCCCGGCCCGCTCGTCGACGAAGACGACATGCCCCTGCGTGTGCCCCGGCGTCGGCAGCGCGACCAGCGTCCGGTCCCCGAGGTCGATCCTGGTGGTCCCGTCGAGCCACTCGTCGGGCTCTTCGTACCGCGCGGGCGCCTCCCGCTCGTCCCGGTCGACGAACTGCTGCCGCCACTCACTCATCAGCGGCGCGGCACCCCAGCGGACCATCTCCATGGCCTGCCCGTCGAGCCGCCGGGCCATGATCCGCTCAAGGGACGGCTGCTCCCCGATCCCGAGCGAGATCTTGCTGCCGTAGATCCGCCGCAACGCCACACCCAGCGTGTAGTGGTCCCGGTGCACGTGCGTGACGAGGAACCGCTGGATGTCCCCGAACCCGTAGCCGAGCGCGCCGAGCGCCTCCTCGAGCTGCCGCTCCGCGACCTCGAGCGCCCACCCGGAGTCGATGAGCACCAGCCCGCCACCGGACTCGATGGCGTAGACGTTCACCGCCCGCAACCCGTCCGTGGGCAACGGCAACGGGATGCGGTGCACACCGGGCGCCACCTCGAACGCACCGGGCTCGACCCACGCCTGCCGGTCCTCGACCATGGACACCTCCTTCGTTAGCAAACCGAACTTAGCAAATCCCGGTTCACTTCCGAGCCCACGACGTGCCCAAGGACACCATCGGAACCGGCAGACCCGCTACCCCGGCCACTCCCGAGGGGCCGATGCCGTGAAAAAGCGCGTTGCGACATGCCCTCAATGGCACATTCACGGCGCTCAGCGCCCTGAATGGCCCATTCACGGCACCACCGATGTCCCAAATGCTCCGTTGATCAAGGACCGGCCCGCTACGCGGGCCGCGCCGCGCGCGGGCGCGCAGCGCCCGCAGGGCGAAGCCCGCGAAGCGGGCACGCCGCGAAAGGCGCGTTCACGGCACACCCCATGCCCTCAATGGCACATTCACAGCGCCCAGCGCCCTGAACGGCCCATTCACGACACCACCGATGTCCCAAACGCGCCGTTGATCAAGGACCGGCCCGCTACGCGGGCCGCGCCGCGCGCCGGGCGCGCAGCGCCCGCCGGGCGAAAGCCCGCGCCGGGCGAAAGCCCGCGCAGCGGGCAAAGCCCCGCGCAGCGGGCCCGCCCCGAAGGGCAGAAGCACCCCGCCCCCAACACACCCCAACCAGAAAAACCACTAGAGGGTTCGGTGGTGGCGGCGGGCAATCCAGTGGCAGGGCGCCAGCCCTGCCCGCAAGGGCCCCTGCAGGGCGGCGGAGGCTCGCGTGTCAAGGGTGGCGAAGCCATCCGGCGAAGCCGGACGCCGAAGGCGCCCTTGACACGTGAGGGGCCGCCCGTAAAATCCGCCGCCACCACCGAACACCAACACTCGCCAAAGCACCCCGAAGACCCAAGCGGGACAACAAACAGCCACAAGATCAACAAGATCAACACGCGGCCTCCGGCCCCCCGGAATCCAGCTTACCCAGCAGCACCGACAAACCGGAACAACCATCCACAGCCCAGGACCGAGCGGCAACCGCTTGCTCTGTACCACTTGACGAGACATGGTCTAGACCACATAGTGGACAACGGATCTCCGTTCATGCGCTGGACCCCTGCATCCACGAGGAGAACGATGTCCCGTAAACGTTGGCGGGTACCCGCCTTACTGGCTCTGATGGCCACCACGCTCGGTCTGGTGACCGCCCCCGCGCAAGGCGCCGAGTCCGGATCCACACCCGCCGTGTCGGTGGCGGCGGGAGGGATCAACCTCGGCTACTTCGTGCAGTGGGGTGTCTACCAGCGCAACTACCATGTCAAGAACATCGAGACCTCGGGCTCGGCGGACAAGCTGACCCACATCAACTACGCGTTCGGCAACGTCACGAACGGCCAGTGTGCCATCGGTGACGCGTACGCGGACTACGACCGGTTCTACGACGCCGCATCCAGTGTGGACGGTACCGCCGACACGTGGGACGCCGGTGCGCTGCGTGGCAACTTCAACCAGCTGCGCAAGCTGAAGGCCATGCACCCGGGCCTGAAGGTGCTGTGGTCGTTCGGCGGCTGGTCCTGGTCAGGGGGCTTCGGCCAGGCCGCGCAGAACCCGGAGGCGTTCGCCGAGTCGTGTTACGACCTCGTGGAGGACCCGCGCTGGGCGGACGTCTTCGACGGGATCGACATCGACTGGGAGTACCCCAACGCCTGCGGCCTGCAGTGTGACACCAGCGGCTTCGAGTCGTTCGAGAACGTGATGGGTGCGATGCGGGCCAGGTTCGGCTCGGACAACCTGGTCACCGCCGCGATCACCGCCGACGGGTCCGACGGCGGCAAGATCGACGCGGCCGACTACGCGGGCGCGGCGCAGTACGTCGACTGGTACAACGTGATGACCTACGACTACTTCGGCGCGTTCGACGCGGACGGTCCCACCGCCCCGCACTCGCCGCTGACCGCCTACGACGGCATCCCCGCCGCTGGCTTCAACTCCGACGCGGCGATCCAGAAACTGAAGGGCAAGGGCATCCCGTCGGCGAAACTGTTGCTGGGCATCGGTTTCTACGGCCGCGGCTGGACCGGCGTCACGCAGGCCGAACCGGGCGGCGCGGCCACCGGGCCCGCGCCCGGCACGTACGAACCGGGCATCGAGGACTACAAGGTGCTCAAGGATCGTTGCCCCGCAACGGGAACGGTCGCGGGCACCGCGTACGCCTTCTGCGACGGGCAGTGGTGGAGCTACGACACCCCGGCCACCATCGGCGGCAAGATGGACTACGCCGCCCAGCAGGGGCTCGGCGGCGCGTTCTTCTGGGAGCTGTCCGGTGACACGAGCAACGGTGAACTGATCTCCGCCATGGCGGGCTGACGTCGCCGCTCTGAAGGGCGCCTTCGTACCGAAGGCGCCCTTCAGGGCATTCCTCGTGGGTCGCGGATGTCGCGGTAGCTCTCGGCCAGTGGGTTGCGGCCGGAGCGGACGACGACGGCGACGAGGAGACCGGCGAGTCCGCCGATCGTCAGCACGAGCACCTGCAGCACCAGCCCCACGACGAACGCGGCGGTGGCGAGGATCCCGATGATCCACCGGATGGCCATGTCACCCCCAGACAACAGGCATGTGGGTGCACGCCAGGAAACAGGCGTACAGCACTAACCTTTTCGCCTCGGTCCACGAAAGTGTTACCCAGAGTGCTGGGTTTCACGTTCCGTAAGCGAGTGGTGCCGCCCCGTGGGAATGACCAGCGGTGTCGCGCTCACGGGATCGGTCGTCACCTGGCAGCGCACGTCGAACACGTCCTCGACCAGTTCCGGGGTCACGACATCCGCGGGCGGGCCCTCGGCCACGATCCGGCCCGCCTTCATCGCGATCACGTGGTCGGCGTAGCGGCACGCCTGGTTCAGGTCGTGCAGCACCATCACGATCGTCCTGCCCTCGCGGTGGTTCAGGTCCACCACCAGGTCCAGGACGTCGATCTGGTGGGCGAGGTCGAGGAACGTGGTCGGCTCGTCGAGCAGCAGCACCGGGGTCTCCTGCGCGACGGCCATCGCGATCCACGCGCGCTGCCGCTGCCCACCGGACAGCTCGTCCACCGGCCGGTCCGCGAGATCGGTCATCTCGGTCGCCGCGAGCGCGGCGGCCACCGCGGCCTCGTCGGTCGCCGACCACTGCCGCCACCAGGTCTGGTGCGGCGAACGGCCCCTGGTGACCAGGTCGACCACCGTCAGCCCGTCCGGCGCCACCGGTGACTGCGGCAGGATGCCCAGCCGCTTCGCTACCTGCCTGGTCGGCAGCGCGTGCACGGAGCGGCCGTCGAGGTGCACTGCCCCCGCCTTCGGGGTGAGCAGCCGGGCGAGCGCACGCAGCAGCGTGGACTTGCCGCACGCGTTCGCACCGACGATCACGCTGATCCGGCCGGGCGGCACGAGCAGGTCGAGGTCGTCGACCACGACCCGGTCATCGTAGGCGAGGCGCAGGTGTTCGGCCCGCAGTTCGGTCACGTCAGCCTCCTGAGCCGGCTCGGTTGGCCCTGGCCAGCAGCCAGAGCAGGAACGGGGCGCCGAGCACGCCGGTCACGACGCCGACCGGGAGCTGCGTGCCGGGCATCAGCACGCGGGGCAGCAGGTCGCTGCCGAGCAGCACGGCCGCGCCGGTGATGCCGGACGTGACGAGCGGCGGCACCGGGGTGCCGGCGACGCGCTTGGCGATCTGTGGCGCGGCCAGCGCGACGAACGCGACCGGGCCCGCGGCCGCGGTGCCGAACGCGACCAGCCCGACACCGGCGATCAGCAGCGTCAGCCTGGCCACCTGAACCGGGGTGCCGAGGCCGATGGCGACGTCGTCGCCGAGGTGCAGCGCCCGCAGCCAGCCGCTCATCGCGATCGTGGCGGGGACGAGCACGGCCATGGCGATCAGCAGCGGCGTCGCCTGTGCCCAGGTGCTGTCGTTGAGGTTGCCGACCATCCAGCCGACGATCTGCTGCGCCTCGTACAGCTTCGCGTGCGCCAGCAGGTAGCTGGTGGCGCTCGTGCACGCCCACGCGACGCCGATGCCGACCAGGATGATGCGGTAGCCGGTGGTGCCGCGCTGCCACGCGAGCACGTAGATCAGCAACGCGGCCCCGATCGCACCGGCCAGGCCGAGCGTCTGCGTGCCGAGGCCGGCGCCGATGCCGAGCACGATGCCCACGACGACCGCGGTGGTGGCACCTGCGGAGACACCGATGACGTCGGGGCTGGCGAGCGGGTTGCGGGTGATGGTCTGGAAGATCGCACCGGACATGCCGAACGCGAGCCCGACGAACAACCCGCACAGCGCGCGGGGCATGCGCCAGTCGTAGACGACGACGCGGTCGTAGTAGTCGCCCTGGGAGAACAGCGCGGCGACGACCTCGCCGACGGACAGCTGGTAGTCGCCGATCGTCATGCCGAAGCAGAACAACAGGAACGCGGCGGCGGCGAGGACGACGGCGGAGCCGAGCACCCTCGGCCGCACCCTGGCCGAGGCGCCCGCGACCCGGATGGTGACCGCGGCGGTCACAGCTCGGCCAGCCTGCGGCGGCGGACCAGCGCGATGAAGAACGGGGCGCCGATGAACGCGACCACGATCCCCACGTCGACCTCGCCCGGCCGCGCGATGACCCGGCCGATGATGTCCGCGGCGAGCATGAGGACCGGCGCGAACAGCATGCAGTAGGGCAGCAGCCAGCGGTGGTCCGGTCCGGTGATGGCGCGGGCGATGTGCGGCACCACGAGCCCGACGAACACGACCGGCCCGACCACGGCGACCGCCGAGCCGGTGAGCAGTGTGATGGCCACGGCGCCCTGCACCCTGGTCAGCGCCACCCGGCGGCCGAGTGCCTTCGCGACGTCGTCGCCGAGTGAGAGGCTGTTGAACGCGTTCGCCGACGCGAGCGCGAGGACCGTGCCCGCCAGCACGAACGGCAGCACCCGCAGCAGCACGCCGTTGTCCTGCCCCGCGAGCGAACCGGACGCCCAGAAGCGGTACCGGTTGAGTGCTGCCGGGTCGACGAGCGAGATGCCGTTGGTGAGCGAGGTCAGCAGCGCGGTGATCGCGACCCCGGCGAGTGCGAGCTTGACCGGCGTGGCACCGCCCCGGCCCGCGCTGCCGAGCAGGTAGACGACCACGCTCGCGACCAGAGCGCCGGCGAACGCGAACCAGATGTAGCCGTACAGCGAGGCGATCCCGGTGGTCGCGACGGCGAGGACGATGCCGAACGCGGCACCCGCGCTGATCCCGAGCAGGCCGGGGTCGCCGAGCGGGTTGCGGGTCAGCGCCTGCATGACCGCACCGGCGAGGCCGAGCGCGACGCCGACGAGGATGCCGAGCAGCGTGCGGGGGAAGCGGGTGCCCCAGATGATCGCGTCTTCCGAGCCCTGCCCGAAAAGCGTGGCGAGGACCTCGCCGGGCGGGATGTTCCTGGTGCCGATCGCGAGCGACAGCACGCACAGCACGAGCAGCCCCCCGGCACCCGCGAGCAGGTAGGTGCCCCGGCGCCGGGATGACCCACGCGAGGGGGCGCCCACCGGCGCCGCGTGGGTCTGGATCATGTGGCCCACCCTACTCGGCGGAACTTAGGGTAGGTATACCTCAGCGCACTCTCCCTGTGTTAGGTTCGCCTTACCTACTTCCGTCGTTGGTTTCGCCGTGCCCGGAGCAAAGAGGAACTCATGCGCTCAGCCAAGGTCGCCGCCGGTCTCCTGGTTCTCGTCCTCGCCGGCTGCGGGGTCGGCGATCCGCCTTCGTCGCAGGAGCCGCCGGACCGCCAGGACGCCGCGCGGGAGACGACCTCGTCCCAGGCCGCGACCTTCCCCGTCGAGATCGAGCACAAGTACGGCACCACGGTCGTCGAGGAGAAGCCGGAGCGGATCGTCACGCTCGGGCTGTCCGACCAGGATGTGGTGCTCGCGCTGGGGGTCCGGCCGGTCGGCGCGATCGACTGGTTCAAGGAGCGCCCGTACGGGCTGTGGCCGTGGACGAAGGACCTGTGGGGCGACCAGCCGCCCGAGATCGTCGGCGAGCGGGACGACTACAACTTCGAGAAGATCCTCAACCTCAAGCCGGACCTGATCCTCGCGCAGTACTCGGGCATGTCCGAGCAGCAGTACGTCGAGCTGTCGAAGATCGCGAAGACCGTCGGGCAGCCGAAGGGCTTCGACGACTACGGCGCGCCGTGGCAGGACATGGCGCGGCTGGCCGCGAAGGCGATGGGCATGTCGGCGGCGCTGGACGAGAAGATCGCGGCGCTGGACGAGAAGTTCGCCGCGATCCGCGACGAGCACCCGGAGTGGAAGGGCAGGTCGGTCGCGGTCGTCGACCCGTACGAGCCCGGCAAGCTCGTGGCGTTCCAGGAGACCGACCCGAAGGCGGCGTTCCTGGAGGAGCTGGGCTTCGAGGTGCCGGAGGAGATCAACGAGGCCGCGCGGGACAGCAAGGACAACAACGCGGTCGAGCTGAGCAGCGAGCGGTTCGACATGATCGATCGCGACCTGCTCGTCGTCCTCACGTTCGACCCGGCCGCGGTCAGGCAGGCGCTCGACGCTAACCCGGTGTGGCAGGGCCTGGCCGCGGTCAAGGACGGGCGGGTGCTGTACGTGCCCTACTCGGAGCCCGCGATCGGGGCAGCGCTGTCGTTCAACACCGTGATCAGCATCCCGTACGCGATCGACCAGTTCGTCCCGCTGCTCGAGAAGTCCTGAGACGGTCGGAGAAGGAAACATGGGGACAGGTCTGCCTCTGACCGGTGCGCAGGCCGGGGTCTGGTACGCCCAGCAGGCGGAACCGGAAGGCTCCGACTTCAACGTCGCGTTCATCGTCGACCTGCGGGGCGCGCCGGACGTGCCCCGCCTGGTCACGGCCGTCGAGGAGACCCTCGCGGAGGCCGAGGCACTGCACGTCCGCTTCTCCACCGCGGACGGTGTGCCGGGGCAGACCGTGGTCCCCGGCCCGGTTTCCGTTCCGGTGCTCGACTTCCGGTCCGAGGACGAGGCCAGGGACTGGCTGCTCGCCGACCGGGCCCGTCCCATGGACCTCGCGACCGGACCGCTCTTCCTGAACGCGCTCCTGCGGTTCGCGGGCGACCGGCTGTGGTGGTACCAGCGCTACCACCACACGGTCGTCGACGGCTTCACCGCCGCGCTGCTGGTGCGCCGCGTCGCCGCCCGGTACAACGGGACCGAACCCGGCGCCGTCGACTGGTCGCTGTCGCGGCTGCTCGACGACGAGGCCGCCTACCGGGACAGCGCGGCGTACGAGGCGGACCGGGCGTACTGGCTGACCCGGTTCGCCGACGCGCCGGAACCGGTGCGGCTGCTGGACCGGCCGACCGCGCCGACGGAACGCGTGGTGCGCCGCGAGTTCGTGGTCGACGGGGCGCCGTTGCGAGCGGCGGCCGCGCGGGAGCACACGAAGCCGTCGCGGCTGCTGGTCGCGGCCGTGTTCGGGTACACGCACCGGATCACCGGCGAACGGGACCTGGTGCTCGGCATGCCGGTCGCGGGCCGCTCGGCGTGGGACGTGCCGGGGATGACGTCGAACATCATGCCGGTCCGGTTGGCGGTCGACCCGCACGCGCCGGTGTCCGCGCTGCTCGGGTCGATCGCCGCCGAGGTGGCGGGCACGGTGCGGCACGGGCGGTTCCGCGCCGAGGAGCTGGCACGGGAACTCGGGCGCGAAGGCGGCGTCAACGGGCTCGCGGGCCCGACGATCAACGTGGTCGGGTTCATGCGCGACATCGAGTTCGGCGAACTGGCGCCGGACTTCCACATCGTGTGGCCGGGCCCGGTGCACGACCTCGCGGTCAACGTGGTCGAGCAGACCGGCGGCGACACGTTCCTCCTCAGCGTCGAGGGCGACGCGGCCGTGTGCGGCGACGCCGAGCTGGCGACGCACGAACGCGGGCTGCTCGCGGTGCTCGACGCGCTGGTGTCCACACCGGACGCTCCGCTGCGGTCGGTCGAGCTCTCGCCGCCGCTGCTCGACTTCGGCACCGATCCCCGCGACGCCGACGAGGTGACGTGGCCGGGCGCGTTCGAGCGGCAGGTGGCCGCGAACCCGGCCGCGGTCGCGGTGGTGTGCGAGGGCGTCACGCTGACCTACGGCGAGCTGAACGCGGCCGCGAACCGGTTGGCCCGGCTGCTGATCGCGCGTGGCGTCGGCCGTGAGGACGTCGTCGGGGTCGCGCTGCCGAGGTCGGCTGACCTGGTGGTGGCGCTGCTCGCGGTGATGAAGACGGGTGCGGCCTACCTGCCGCTGGACACCGACCATCCGGCCGACCGGCTGGCGTACATGCTGGCGGACTCGTCGGCACGTCTCGTCGTGACGACGTCCGGGACCGAGCTGCCGCCCTGTGAGCGGCTGGCGATCGACGCGGCCGGGCTGCCGGCCTGTGATCCGTCCGATGTGGACGTCGAGATCCCGTTGGACGGCGCGGCGTACGTCATCTACACGTCCGGGTCGACCGGGCGGCCCAAGGGTGTCGTGGTGTCGCACGACGGGATCGGGTCGCTGATCGCGACCGCCGTCGACCGCATCGGGGTGAGCGCCGCGAGCCGGGTCGCGCAGTTCGCGTCGGTCGGGTTCGACGTGACCGTGTGGGACCTGTGCATGTCGCTCGGCACCGGTGCGCGCGTGGTCGTGGTGCCGGAGCACCGGCGGGTGGCGGGACCGGAGCTGACCGGGTACCTCGTCGAGCACGGGGTCACGCACATGATCCTGCCGCCGTCGCTGGTGGCCGCGCTGCCGCCGGAGTGCGTGCTGCCCGAGGGCGCGGTGCTCGTGGTGGGCACGGAGGCGGTGCCCGCCGAACTGGTGGCGCGGTGGTCGCCGACGCTGCGGGTCGTGGTCGCCTACGGGCTGACCGAGGCGACCGTGAACTCGACGCTGTGGCTCGCGGAACCCGGCTGGCACGGGCCGGTGCCGATCGGCGGGCCGGACCCGAACACGCGGCTGTACGTGCTGGACCCGACGCTGCGGCCGGTGGGTGTCGGGGTGACCGGTGAGCTGTACGTCGGCGGGCGCGGGCTCGCGCGCGGGTACCTCGGCAGGCACGGCATGACCGCGTCCCGGTTCGTCGCGGACCCGTTCGGGGAGCCCGGTGACCGGATGTACCGCACCGGGGACCGGGTGCGGTGGACCGCGGCCGGGAACCTGGAGTTCCTTGGGCGCGCGGACAACCAGGTGAAGGTCCGCGGGCACCGGGTCGAGCCGGGTGAGGTCGAGAGCGTGCTGCTGCGCCAGCCCGGGGTCGCGCAGGCCGCGGTGCTGCTGCGGCACGACCAGCGCAAAGCGCCCCGGCTCGTGGCCTACCTGTCCGGTGCGGACATCGACGTGTCGGCGGTCGCGGACGAGCTGCCGGACCACCTGGTGCCGTCGGTGTACCTCACGGTCGATGGCACGCTGCCCCTGACACCCAACGGGAAGCTAGACACGAAGGCCCTGCCGGAACCGGACTGGGCCGGTCTCACCGGCTCCGCCGCCCCGGCCACGGACACCGAACGAACCCTCGCCGCGGTGTTCGCCGACGTGCTGGCACTGCCCGAGGTCGGCGTCCGGGACAGCTTCTTCGAGCTGGGTGGCGACAGCATCGTCGCGATCCAGCTGGTCAGCCGCGCCCGCGCGGCCGGGCTGGCGCTGACGCCGAGGGACGTGTTCCGGCATCGCACGGTCGAGGCGCTGGCCGCGATCGCGACCCCGACGACGACGCGGCCGACCAGGGTGACCGACGTCGGCACCGGTGCCGTGCCGATGACCCCGGCTATCAGGTGGCTGAGCCAGGTCGACGGGTACCAGGCCGCCGTCCTGCCGTTGCCGTCCACTGTGGACGCGACAGCGGTGGTGCGGCGCCTGCTCGACCACCACGACCTGCTCCGTGCGCGGCTGACCGACGACGGGACGCTGGACGTGCCACCGTCGGGCCCGGTCGAGGTGACCGTCGCCGACGCCGACGTGGACACCGAGGAGCGGCGCGCAGCCGCGCGGCTCGCGCCCCGCGATGGCCGCATGGTGTGCGCGGTCCGTTTCCCGGACCGGCTCCTGCTCGTGCTCCACCACCTCGTGGTCGACGAGGTGTCGTCGCGGATCATCGCCGAGGACGTGGCCAGGCTGGCGGCCGGGGACGACCCGGTGCCGGTGGGGACCTCGTTCCGCCGATGGGCCAGCGCACTGTCGACAGTGGACCGGACCGCTGAGCTACCCTTCTGGGAGCAGCAGCTCGCCGGCCCCGACCCACTGCTCGGCACCAGACCGCTCGACGCGACCGACACCGCGGCGACCGTGCGCACGCACACGATCACGCTGCCGCCGCACGTGACGGCACCACTGCTGTCCCGGGTGCCTGCCGCGTTCCACGGCTCGGCCGACGACGTGCTGCTGACCGGGCTCGCGGTCGCGGTCGGCCGGTGGCGGGACGCGGGCAGCGCGGTGCTGGTCGAGCTGACCGGCCACGGCCGGGAGGAACAGGTCGCTGACGGGGTCGACCTGTCCCGCACGGTCGGCTGTTTCACCACCACGTTCCCGGTGCGCGTCGACCCCGGCACCGGTGACCTGCCGACCGCGGTCAAGCTGGTGAAGGAACAGCTGCGTGCCGTGCCGGACAACGGAATCGGCCACGGCCTGCTGGGGCTGCCTGCCGGGCGCCCGCAGATCCGGTTCCGGTACCTGGACCGCGGCGACGCCCCACCCATGCCGTTCCCGCCTGCCCTGTCGATCGACGCGTACCCCGACGGCGACTCGTTCACCGCGACGCTGTCGTGGCCGGATGGCGTGCTGTCCGAGGACGAGGTGTCGGCGCTCGGACAGCTGTGGGCGCAGACCCTGACCCGGCTGTCGGTGCTCGACGGGGGCGGCCACACGCCGTCGGACTTCCCGCTGGTGGCACTCACCCAGTCCGAAGTGGACGAGCTGGGCGCCGCCGAGGACGTGCTGGGTGTCTCGCCGCTGCAGGCGGGGCTCTACTTCCACGAGCGGTTCGAGTCGGCCGAGACCGACGTGTACGTGGTGCAGCAGACGGCCGAACTGCACGAGCCGGTGGCGCCCGAGGCGATGCGGCTGGCCGCGCAGGAGGTGCTGGACCGGCACGCGCCGCTGCGGGCCTCGTTCCACCAGCTCGCGGACGGCAGGCTGCTGCAGGTGATCCGCGACGGCGTCGCGGTGCCGTGGCGGGAGTCGGACGGCGAACCGCGTGCGGTGGCCGAGGCCGAGCGGTCGGTCCGGTTCGACCTGGCGACCGCGCCGATGCTGCGGGTCGCGCTGGTGCGCGGGAAGTGGCTGGTGCTGACGATGCACCACATCGCGACCGACGGCTGGTCCGCGCCGATCCTGGTGCGGGAGCTGCTCGCGCGGTACCGGGGTGAGCGACTGCGCCCGGTGCCGCCGTTCCGCGGCTACCACGAGTGGTTGTCCACACAGGACAGCGAAGCGTCGCTCGCGGTGTGGCGCTCGGCGTTGTCCGGTGCGGAACCGACGATCCTCGCGAACACCGCGGCGCCCGCGAGGCCGGCGCGGCTCGAACTGGAACTGCCGCAGGACACGCTGTCGGCTCGCGCACGCGAGCTGGGCGTCACGCTCGGCACGTGGGTGCAGACCGCGTGGGCGGTGGTGCTCGGCAGGCTGACGAACCGCGAGGACGTCGTGTTCGGCACGACCGTGTCCGGCAGGCCCCCGGACGTGCCGGGCATCGAGTCGATGATCGGCCTGTTCGCGAACACACTGCCGATGCGGGTGCGGTGGCGGCCGGACGAGCCGCTCGCGGCGGTGGCGAGGCGGACGCAGACCGAGCAGTCGGAGCTGTCCGGCCACCACCATGCCGGGCTGTCCGAGCTGCAGAGGGGCACCGGCACGCTGTTCGACACGTTGCTGGTGTTCGAGAACGTCCCGCTCGACCCACTGCCCGACCTGGCGTCGTGGGAGCACTTCGGCGAGGGCCACTACCCGCTCGCCGTGATCGTCGTGCCCGGTGAGCGGCTGCTCGTGCGCCTGGAGTACGACGCCGCACGGGTGCCGAACGCGGCGGAGATCGGTGCGCAGCTGCGCACAGCACTCCAGGCCGACCCCGCGCGGCCGGTCGCCGCATTGTCCCTTGTGGACGACGAGCCGCTGACGGGTCCCGCGCTGCCGGTCGAGGACGGCACCATCACCGACGCGTTCACCCGGCACGCCGCCGCCACCCCGGACGCCACGGCCGTGATCGCGGGCGGGCACCGGCTCACCTACGCCGAGCTGGACACGTGGTCGAGCCAGGTCGCGAGCGGTCTGGCCGAGGGCAGCGTGGTCGCCGTCGAGATCGCCCGTTCCGTCGAGCAGGTCGTCGGCCTGCTCGGCGTGCTGAAGGCGGGCGCGGTCCACCTCCCGGTCGATCCCGAGTACCCGGAGCGGCGCCGCCGGTTCTTCCGCGAGGACTCCGGCGCCAGTACCGTCCTCACCGCCGCCGACGTCCGCGCCGCACGCACCCGTGAGATCACCGCGACGCGCCCCGGGCCCGGCCCCGCCTACCTGATCTACACCTCGGGCTCGACCGGCAGGCCGAAGGGCGTGCTCGTCACCCACGCCGCGCTGGTCAACCAGCTCACCTGGCTGCGCGCCACCTTCCCGCTCGACGGGCAGGACCGGATGCTGCACCAGATCTCCCCCAGCTTCGACCCGTCGCTCGTCACGGTCCTGTGGCCGCTCACCAGCGGCGCGACGGTCGTGGTCGCCGACGACCACCGCGACGCCGAGGCACTCGTCGCCACGATCCGCGAGCACCGCGTCACCACGCTGATGTCGGTGTCCCCCATGCTGGCCGCGCTCCTGGCGTCCGATGTGGACTCCTTGCGGTCGCTGCGGCGGGTGTTCGGTGGCGGCGAGGCGATGACCGGTGAGCTGGCCACCCGGTGGCGGGAGGCCACCGGCACCGAGCTGTACAACGTCTACGGGCCAACGGAAACGGCCGTCCAGGTCACGGCGTGGCCCGCGAAGGAGACCACCGGCCCGGTCCCGATCGGGCGGCCGGTCGCGAACACCACGGCGTACGTGCTCGACCGCTACCTCAAGCCCGCGACCACGGGTGAGCTGTACCTGGCGGGACCGCAGCTCGCGCTCGGCTACCTGCACCGGCCGGCCACCACCTCGGCCCGGTTCGTCGCGAACCCGTACCGGCCGGGGGAACGCATGTACCGCACCGGCGACCTCGTCCGCCGCGACGGCGACACGCTGACCTACCTCGGCCGCGCCGACCAGCAGGTCAAGATCCGGGGCAACCGGGTCGAGCTCGGCGAGGTCGAGGCGCACCTGCGCGAGCACGGCGACGCGGCCGTCGTCGTCGACACCGACGGGCCCGGCACCCGCCTGTTCGCCTACGTCGTCACCGCCGACCCCGCGGCCGTCCACACGGCACTGAGGCGCGCGCTGCCCCCGGCGATGGTGCCCGACGAGGTCATCGCACTCGACGTGCTTCCCCGCGCCGCCAACGGAAAGCTCGACCGCGACAAGCTCCCGAGACGCACGCGCACCACGCGGCGGGCGGACACGAATGCCGAGCAGACGCTGTGCGACATCTTCGCCACCGTCCTCAAGCTGGACCGGGTCGGCCCGGACGAGGACTTCTTCACCCTCGGCGGCGACAGCATCCTGTCGATCACCGTGTCCTCGCACGCCCGCAAGGCGGGGCTCGACCTGAGCCCCAAGGACGTCTTCGAACGCCGCACCCCGGCAGCGCTGGCGACCGTCACCACCCCCGCACGGTCCACACCGGACACCGAGGGCGTCGGTACGGTGCCGCTGCTCCCAGTCGTGCACCACCTGCGGGAACGCCGCGGCCCGATCGACCGGTTCACGCTGTCGATGGCCGTCCGCACCCCGGAAGGCGCGACCGAGGAGCAGCTCACGCGCACGCTCCAGGCCGTCGTCGACCACCACGACGGGCTGCGCCAGAAGCTCACGAGACACGCGCCGGACCTGTGGTCGCTCGAAACGCTGCCGTCGGTGACCGTGCGGCTCACCAGGGACCCCGACGAGATCGACCTCGACCCCGAGTCGGGCCGGATGCTGCGGTTCGTGTGGCAGGAGGACGACAACCGGCTGCTGATCGTCGCGCACCACCTGGTGGTGGACGGCGTGTCGTGGCGGATCCTTTTCGAGGATCTCGCCGCCGCGTGGGAGGGCAGGCCGCTCGACCCCGTCGCCGCGTCGCTGCGCGGCTTCGCCCGCCACGTCGCCGAGCAGGCGCACGAACCGCACCGGCTCGCCGAACTGTCCCACTGGACCGCGACCCTCGCCCCCGGCGCGGAGCTGAAACCCGGCGCCCGGCCCGGCCGGGTCCGCGACCTGAGCACGCACGTGGTCGACCTGCCCGCCCCGGACGGCATCGGCACCGACCTGCTGCTGGCCGCGCTGCGCACGGCGGTCACGCGCTGGCGCGGCGACGGCGACCTGCTGGTCGACGTCGAACGCCACGGCCGTGAGGGTGACCTCGACCTGTCCCGCACGGTCGGCTGGTTCACCAGCATCCAGCCCGTCCGCCTTCCCGCCGCGGCCACCCCGGCCGAACAGCGGCGGCTCGTCCGTGCCGCGCTCGCCAAGGCGCAGGACAACGGCCTCGGGTACGGCATCCTGCGTTACCTCAACCCGCAGTCCGCGCCGCTGCTCGCGGAACTGCCGCCCGCGCAGGTGCTGTTCAACTACTTCGGCCGCTTCCCCGCGGCCCGCACCGAGGACTGGCTGCCGGTGCCCGACGCGCCGACACTGCTGCCGGACCCCGACATGGGCATGTCGCACGTCCTGGAGCTCAACGCGGTGTGCGCGGAGACCCCGGAGGGCCCGCGCCTGCGTGCCACGTGGTCGTGGACCCACGACCTGACCGAGGACGACGTCCACACCATCGCCGCCCACTGGACCGAAGCGCTGACCGCCCGGTCCGAAGAGGTCTGGCCGATGTCCCCGCTGCAGGAGGGCCTGTACTTCCACGCCACCTACGACACGGCCGACCTCGACGTCTACACCGCCCAGAGCGCGCTGGACCTCGACCGGCGGATCGACCTCGACCGGCTCCGCGCCGCGTGCCGGACCCTGCTGGCCCGCAACGCGAGCCTGCGTGCCGGGTTCACCGGGGACGGTCAGGTCATCGCGGTCGCACCGGAGATGCCGATCACGGTCTACGGGGTCGCGACCCGCGAGGAGGCCGCCGAGTTGATGGCCGCCGACCGCGCGGTCCGGTTCGACCTCACGCGGCCGCCGCTGTGCCGCATGCAGGTCTTCCGGTTCCCGGACGGCACCGACCGGCTCGTCACCATGCACCACCTGATCCTGTGGGACGGGTGGTCGCAGAGCCGGTTCACCGAGCAGTTGCTGTCGCTGTACGAACGGGGCGGCGACGACCGAGGGCTGCCGCGCCCCGGTTCGTACCGCGACTACCTCGACTGGCTTGCCCGGCAGGACAAGGACGCGGCGAAGCGGGCGTGGCGGGACGCGCTTGCCGGGCTCGCGGAACCGACGCTCGTCGGTCGTGCCGAGGAGGCCATGCGCCCGGCCATCCCGCGCCGCCACCAGACCGAGGTGGACGGGGCCCGGCTGCTGGCCGCGGCCCGCGAAGCGGGGGTGACGCTCAACGCGCTGCTCAACGCGGCGTGGGCGCTGGTGCTGGCCGCCGCGACGGGCCGCGACGACGTCGTGTTCGGCACGACGGTCGCGGGCAGGCCGACCGAGGTGCCGGACGTGGAGAGCACACTCGGCCTGTTCCTCAACACCGTGCCGGTCCGGGTCGCGCTCGATCCACACGAGACGGTCGCGCGGCTGGTGCGCCGCATCCAGGACCAGCGGACCGCGTTGATGCCGCACGAGTACCTGGGACTCGGTGAGCTGCAGCAGGAGTCCGGGCACTCCCGGCTGTTCGACACGCTGTACGTGCTGCAGAACTTCGTCGACGCCGACGCGTTCGCCGCCTTGTCCGACCGGTTCGGCGTGACCCCGGCCGGTGGCGTCGACGCCACCCACTACCCGCTCACGCTGGTCGTCACGCCGGGCGAACGGTTGCTGGTGAAGCTCGAGTACCGGCCGGACGTGTTCGACGACGACGCCGCACGCACCTACCTCGACCGGTTCACCACCCTGCTGGACCGGCTTGCCGGGGAGCCGCACGCGCCGGTCGGACGGCTGGATCTCCTGCTGCCGGACGAACACGGGACGCTGGCCGCCGAGTGGTCGGGCAACGAGCACCCGGTGCCCGACGACACGATCGCCGACCTGCTCGCGCAGCGGGCGGCGCTGGTGCCCGCCGAGCCGGCACTGGTGTTCGGCGAGCGGACCCTCACCTACGCCGAGCTGGACGGGCGGGTCAACCAGCTCGCCAGGCACCTGCTCGCGCGTGGCGCGATGCCGGAGACCGTGGTGGCGCTGGCGTTGCCGCGATCGATCGAGATGGTGGTCGCGCTGTTCGCCGTGCTGCGCACGGGTGCCGCGTACCTGCCGCTGGACCTGGACCACCCGGTGGACCGGCTGCGGCTCATGGTCGAGGACACCGGACCGGTCTGCCTGCTCTCGATGTCCACGGTGGACCCGGCGTTGTCGGGCGGTGCGGTGCTGCTCGACGACCCGGAGATCCGGGCCGAGCTGGACACCACCCCGGACCACGAGATCGGCGACGCGGAGCGGCCGCTGTTCGCGCACGGGCTGCCCGGCAGGCTGGAGCACCCGGCGTACGTGATCTACACGTCCGGGTCGACCGGCAAGCCGAAGGGCGTGGTCACCCCGTACCGCGGGCTGACGAACATGCAGCTCAACCACCGCGCGGAGATCTTCGACCCGACGGTGGCGGGTGCGGGGCGGCGGCTGCGGATCGCGCACACGGTGTCGTTCGCGTTCGACATGTCGTGGGAGGAGCTGCTGTGGCTCGTCGAGGGCCACGAGGTGCACGTGTGCGACGAGGAGCTGCGCCGCGACGCGGCGGCCCTGGTCGCCTACTGCGAACGGCACCGCATCGACGTGGTGAACGTGACCCCGACGTACGCGCAACTGCTGTTCGAGGAAGGTCTGCTGGACGGGCACGTGCCGCCGCTGGTCCTGCTGGGTGGCGAGGCGGTGTCGGACGCGGTGTGGACCAGGCTGCGGGACACCGACGGCACCTACGGCTACAACCTGTACGGCCCCACCGAGTACACGATCAACACCCTCGGTGCGTCCACTTCGGACTCCCCGACGCCGGTGGTCGGCAAGCCGATCTGGAACACCAGGGGTTACGTGCTCGACGCACGGCTGGCGCCGGTGCCGCCTGGCACGCCAGGTGAGCTGTACATCGCGGGCATCGGCCTGGCACGCGGCTACCACGCGCGGTCCGGGCTGACGGCGGAGCGGTTCGTCGCCGACCCGTTCGGCGCGCCGGGCGACCGCATGTACCGCACCGGCGACCTGGTACGCCGCCGACCCGACGGCAACCTGGACTTCCTCGGCCGCACCGACGACCAGGTGAAGATCCGCGGCTACCGGGTCGAGCTGGGTGAGATCGAGGCCGCGCTGAACGACCACCCGGAGGTCACGCAGGCCGCGGTGGTCGCGGTCGACCACGGTGCCACGAAACGGCTCCTGGCCTACGTCGTCGGCCGCGCGGACCTGCGCGACCACCTGAAGCGGCTGCTGCCCGACTACATGGTCCCGGCCGCGATAACGGCGGTGGACCACCTGCCGCTGACCGTGAACGGCAAGCTGGACGTCAAGGCGCTGCCCGCGCCGGACCTCCCGGCGACCGCGCACCGCGCGCCGACCACCCCGGCCGAGGTGGCCCTGTGCGCGCTGTTCGCGGACGTACTCGGCGTGCCCTCGGTCGGCGTCGGTGACAGCTTCTTCGAGCTGGGCGGGCATTCGCTGCTCGCGACCAGGCTGGTCAGCCGCGCCCGGTCCGCACTGGACGTCGACTTGTCGATTCGTGACCTGTTCGAGGCGCCGACGGTCGCCGAGCTGGCCGCACGGATCGCGGGTGCGTCGGGTGCTTCCCGCCCGCCGCTGCGTCCGGTGGAGCGGCCGGACGAGCTGCCGCTTTCCCACGCACAGCAACGGTTGTGGGTGATCCAGCAGCTGGAGGGCACATCGGCGGCGTACAACTTCCCGCTGGTGTTCCGGCTGCGTGGCCCGCTCGACCTCGGCGCGTGGACCGCCGCGTTCGGCGACGTCGTGGCCAGGCACGAGGCGCTGCGCACGGTGTTCGGCGAGCGCGAAGGGCAGCCGTTCCAACGGGTCCTCGACCAGGCGACGCCGCCGGTCGAGGTCGTCGAGTACACCGCGGACACCGTGCAGGACGCGGTCGACCGGCCGTTCGACCTCGCTACCGAGCTGCCGCTGCGCGTGACGATCGCGCGGGTGTCCGATGTGGAGCACGTCATCGTCGTGCTGCTGCACCACATCACGACCGACGAGTGGTCCGACCGGCCGTTCCTGCGGGACCTGACCACGGCCTACGAGGCGCGGCGGCACGGCCGCGCGCCGGACTGGGCGCCGCTGCCGGTGCAGTACGCGGACTACACGCTGTGGCAACGGGACCTGCTCGACGACGTCGCGGACGATCAGCTCGGCTACTGGCAGCGCACGCTCGACGGCGCGCCGCAGGAGCTGGAGCTGCCGGCGGACCGGCCCCGCCCGGCGCGGCCGACGTTCCGCGGCGCGGAGGAGGTGCTGACGGTCCCGGCGGCGACGGCCGCCGCGCTGCGGGAGCTGTCGGCGCGGACGGGCGCGAGCATGTTCATGCTGCTGCACGCGGCCGTCGCCGCCCTGCTGCACCGCATGGGCGCGGGCCAGGACATCCCGCTCGGCGCGCCGATCGCGGGCCGCGTCGACGACGCGCTCGAGGACCTCGTCGGGTTCTTCGTGAACACGCTGGTGCTGCGGACGCCGGTGACCGGGGCGACCACGTTCGCCGAGCTGGTCGACCAGGTGCGGGACACCGACCTGGCCGCGTTCTCGCACGCTGACGTGCCGTTCGAGGCGGTGGTGGAACGGGTCAACCCGGCCCGTTCGGTCGCCAGGAACCCGTTGTTCCAGGTCATGGTCGGCTACCACACCGGAACGGACTGGCTCGACCTGCCGGACCTCGTGGTCGAGCCGGTGCCGTTCCGCATGACCACCGCGAAGTTCGACCTCGTCTTTGGCTTCGCCGAACATGGCGGCACCGGCAGGCTCGACTGCCACCTGGAGTACGCGACCGACCTGTTCGACGCGGAAACCGTGGCGCTGCTGGGAGAGCGGCTCACGGCGCTGCTGGCGGCGGTGACGACCGACCCGGCGGCGCGGCTCGACAGCGTCGACCTGCTCACCGACGCCGAGCGGCGGCAGGTGGTCGAGGGCTTCAACGCCACCGACCGCGTGGTGCCGGAGCTGACCATGCCGGAGCTGTTCGCCCGTTGTGTCGCGGAGAAACCGGACGCGGACGCGGTGGTCGACGAGTCGGTGACCTGGACGTACGCGCAGCTCGACACGCGGTCCAACCAGCTCGCGCGGCTGCTGCTGGCCCGCGGTGTCGGCCAGGGCGACGTCGTGGCGCTGGCCGTGCCGAGGTCGGCGGAGATGGTGGCGGCGGTGCTGGCGGTCGTGAAGCTGGGCGCCGCGTACCTTCCGCTGGACCTGTCCCACCCCGCGGACCGGCTCGCCTACATGCTGGACGACGCGGCCGCCCGGCTCGTGCTGGCGACCGAGTCGGTGAGCGGCAAGGTCCCCGAGTCCGAGGTGATCCTGCTCGACGCCCCGGACGTGGTGCCCGCCGACGGCAGCCCGCTGGCGACCGTGCCGTTCGGTTCGGACACCACGGCGTACGTGATCTACACGTCCGGCTCCACCGGCAGGCCGAAGGGCGTGCTGGTGCCGCACGACGGCATCGCGAGCCTCGCGGCGACCGCGATCGACCGGATGGGGCTGCGCACCGACAGCCGGGTGCTGCAGTACGCGTCGGTGGGCTTCGACGTCGCGGTGTTCGAGCTGACAATGGCCGTGTGCGTGGGCGGCACGCTGGTGATCGCACCGGACGAGGTCCGCACCGCGGGGCGCGAGCTGACGGACTTCCTCGCCGCACAACGGATCACGCACCTGATCCTGCCGCCGTCCCTGGTGTCGGCGCTGCCGGAGGGCTGCGAACTGCCAGCGGGCGCGACGATCCTGGTCGGCACGGAAACCGTGCCGCCGGACCTGATCGCCCGGTTCGCGGGCAGGCTGAACGTGCTGGCCGCGTACGGGCTGACCGAGGCGACGGTGAACTCGACGCTGTGGCCGGCGGCGCCGGACTGGCCGGGTGCGGTGCCGATCGGCGTGCCGGACCCGAACACGCGGGTGTACGTGCTGGACGAGACGCTGCGGCCGGTGCCGCCCGGCGTGGTCGGCGAGCTGTACGTGACGGGCCGCGGCCTGGCGCTCGGCTACCTGAACCGGTCGGCGCTGACGGCGGAACGGTTCGTGGCGTGCCCGTTCGGGCCGCCGGGCACCCGCATGTACCGCACCGGCGACCGCGCGCGGTGGCGGCGCGACGGCAACCTGGACTTCTTCGGCCGGGTCGACGACCAGGTGAAGATCCGCGGGTTCCGCATCGAGCTCGGTGAGATCGAGGCCGTGCTGTCCGGTCACGACGCGGTCCGGCAGGCGGCGGTGGTGGCGGACAGCGGCCGCCTGGCCGGTTACGTCGTGTCGCGCGCCGGCGAGGAGGTGCCGGACCTGCGGGCGCACGCCGCGCGGTTCCTGCCCGAACACATGGTCCCGTCGGCGATCGTCGCACTGGACGGCCCGCTCCCGTTGACGCCCAACGGAAAGCTGGACCGGCGGGCGCTGCCGCCGGTGGACTGGGCCGCGCTGGTCGGCGACGACCGGCCGACGACGGCGGCCGAGGAGCGGCTGGCGGCGGTGTTCGCCGACGTGCTCGACCTGCCTGCCGTCGGCGTGCACGACAACTTCTTCGCGCTGGGCGGCCACTCGATGGCGGCGATGCGGCTGGTCGGCCGGGTACGCGCGGTGTTCGGCGTGGACGTGACGATCCGCGACGTCTTCGACGCGCCGACGGTGGTGGCGCTGGCCGCCACGCTCGGCGCGGCCACCGCCGCCCGCCCCGCGCTGGTGCCGCGGGGCCTTTCCGGCCTGACGGCGCCGGTGCAGGAACAGTGGCTCGACCGCCCCGGCGACGACCACGTGTTCACGATCCGCTGGCCGGACCGTGCCGCCCTGTCAGCGGCCGTCGACGACGTGGTGGCGCGGCACGAACCGTTGCGGGGCCCTGGTTTCCGTGCCGAGTGGGCCGAGCACCTGACGCTGCGCATGAGCTACGCGGCGGTGGACGAGTGGTCGGTGGTGCCGCTGTTCCGCGACCTGCACACGGCGTACACGGCCCGCGTCCGCGGCGCTGCCCCGGACTGGGAGCCGCTGCCGGTGACGTACTCGGACTACGCGGCGTGGTCGGCGGAGCTGCTGGCCTCGGTGCGTGACCGCCAGTCGGCCTTCTGGCAGCACCGTCTGTCCGGTGTGGACTGGACGACGAAGTCCACCGACCCGGCCGCCGACTTCGTCGCGCTGACCCTGTCCCCCGAGCTGCACGCGGCGATCGACGCGCTCGCGAACCGCACGGGCACGAGCATGTTCATGGTCCTGCAGGCGGCCCTGGCGACACTGCTGGGCGGCGAGGTCCCGATCGGCACGCTGGTCGCCGGGCGAGGCGACGACCAGCTCACCAACCTGGTCGGCTGCTTCTTCAACACCGTCGTACTACGCACCCGCGCCCTCCCGTCGTTCGCCGAGACCCTGTCCGAGATCCGCGAGCACAACCTGGACGCACTGGACAACCAGGACCTGCCCTACTCGGAACTGGCGGGCACCGCGCCCAGTGTGATGCTGATCCACCACGAGCAGGCGACCCTCGCGACGACGGACATCGAGGCGGTGCCGACCGGCACGTCGGCATCGGACCTGACGTTCGCGTTCTACGAACCGCCTGCCGGGCAACCGGTCCACTGCTACCTGCACCACCGCACCGCGACCCACTCGCGGGCCGCCGCGCGGTCGATGGCCGACACCCTGCTGACGATCCTGGAGGAGCACACCCGATGACGAACCCGTTCGAGGACGAGGACGGCACCTACCTCGTGCTGGTCAACGACGAGGACCAGCACTCGCTGTGGCCTTCGTTCGCCGAGGTCCCGGCCGGCTGGCGCGTCGCTTTCGGCGAGGACACGCGGGCGGCCTGTGTCGCTTACGTGGAGGAACACTGGACCGACCTGCGGCCCAGGTCCCTTCGGGAGCGGATGGGCTGACATTCGTGGCCTCGCCGGACGGCCAATGCCCTGAAAGGCGCGTTCAGGACGCTCAGCGCCCTGAACGGCCCTTTCACGGCATTCGGTGGGTCAGGGGGTCGGGGTTTGGCGCAGGTAGCCGCCCATCGTGCGGAAGTACTCCGTCGCCGCCAGTTCCGTGCCGTCGTCGAGGCGGACGCGGCGCAGCAGGAGGCCGTGGTTGCGGCCGTAACGCGCGTCGGCGCCCGCGACGATCACCACGCCGTCGCCCTCCTTGATGAAGATCCGGCCCGGGGTGCCGCCGTACCGGCCGGTCGACACCGCCGCCGACAGGATTCGCAGGCGGGTGGATCCGTGGTAGGTGAAGGCGTTCGGGTACGGGTCGGACTGCGCGCGCACGAACCGCTCCAGCTCCGCCGCCGACCACGTCCAGTCGATGCGGCTGTCCTCGATGGACCGCTTGTGGAAGAACGACGCCTTCGACGGGTCCTGCTTCACGAAGTCCGTGTCGCCGCGGTCGATCTTGGCGAGCGCGTCGACGACGATCGGTGCGATCAGGTCGACCGTCTTGTTGAAGAGGTCCGTCGCCGTGTCCTCGGGTCCGACCGGGACCGACCGCTGCAGCACGATGTCGCCCGCGTCCAGGTTGTCGTCCATCATGTGCGCGGTCACACCGACCTCGGACTCGCCGTTGATGAGCGCCCAGATCACCGGCGCGAACCCCGCGTAGGCGGGCAGCAGCGAGTCGTGGACGTTCAGCGTCCCCTTCGGCGGGAAGTTGAAGATGTGCGGCGGGATCCAGGTGCGCCAGTTGTTCGCGACGATGATGTCGGGCGCCGCGTCCTTCAGCGCACGCACGACCTCGTCGTCCGGCCGGTTGCCCACCACGACCGGAACCCCGTGTGCCGCGGCGAGATCCGCGACCGAGTCGTTCCAGATCGACTCGTAGGCGTGGTCGCTCGCCGGGTGCGTCACCGCGAGCACCACCTCGTGCTCCGACCCGAGCAACGCCTCCAGTGTGCGATGCCCCCAGGTCTGGTACCCGAACAGCGCCACGCGCATGACTACTCCCAGTTCTCGGTGATCTCCGTCAAGTGAAGCGAGGCTATCCTTAGCCTGCTGCGTTAGGTTAGCCTTACCTCTAGCCGAGGAGAGGACGGTAATGCCAGAGGAACTCGCGGAGCAGACCGACGTCTACGACGTCGTCGGCATCGGCTTCGGACCTGCCAACCTCGCACTCGCGATCGCGGTCGCCGAACACAACGCACAAGCAGGCACCCAGCACCCGGTGCGGAGCCTGTTCCTCGAACGGCAGCCGCGGTTCGGCTGGCACCGGGGCATGCTCATCGACGACGCCACGATGCAGGTCTCGTTCCTCAAGGACCTCGTGACGCTGCGGAACCCGACCAGCGACTTCAGCTTCCTGTCCTACCTGCACAGCGCCGACCGGCTCGTCGACTTCATCAACCAGAAGTCGCTGTTCCCGCTGCGCATCGAGTTCCACGACTACCTCGAGTGGGCGGCGGCCAGGTTCGCCGACGAGGTGCGCTACGGCCACGACGTCGTCGAGGTCACGCCCGTCACCGTCGCGGGCACGGTCGAGCTGCTCGACGTCACCGCCCGGCGCGCCGACGGCACCACGACCACCGTCCGCGCCCGCAACCTCGTGTTCGGCACGGGCCTCACCCCGCACCTGCCCGACGGGGTGACGCTCTCGGAGCGGGTGTGGCACAACCGGGACCTGCTCGACCGCGTCGAGCTGCTCCAGCGGTCCACCACCTGCCCGCCGCCCGTCCGGTTCGCGGTCGTCGGCGCGGGCCAGAGCGCGGCCGAGGTCACCAAGTACCTCCACGACACCTTCCCGCACGCCGAGGTGTGCGGGGTGTTCTCCCGCTACGGCTACAGCCCCTCGGACGACAGCCCGTTCGCCAACCGCGTGTTCGACCCGGCGGCCGTCGACCACTTCTACGGTGCGTCGCCCGAGGTCAAGCAGCTGATCATGGACTATCACGCCAACACGAACTACTCGGTCGTCGACACCGACCTGATCGAGGAGCTGTACCGGCGGGTGTACCAGGAGAAGGTGCTCGGCACGCGGCGGTTGCGGCTGCTCAACGTGTCCCGGGTGGTCGAGACGGTCGAGACGGGCGACGGGGTGCGCGCGACCATCGAGTCGCTGACCACGCACGAGAAGACCGTGCTCGACTGCGACGTCGTCGTGTACGCCACCGGCTACCGGCCCGCCGACCCGCTGCGGCTGCTCGGCGACCTTTCGGTGCTGTGCCACCGCGACGAGGCGGGCCGCCCCGACCTCGCCCGCGACTACCGCGTGCACACCGACAGCGAACTGCGGGCCGGGCTCTACCTGCAGGGCAGTACCGAGCACTCGCACGGCATCTCGTCGTCGCTGCTGTCGACCACGGCGGTGCGGGCAGGCCAGATCCTCGACTCGATCCGCACGCAGATCCCGGCGCAGCTGGTGAGCGTGCGATGACGGTCACGGAGACGGCGGTCGCGCCGTACAGCCTGTTCCGCGTCCAGGTCGTGCGCACCGAGCGGCTCAGCCCGGCCATGCTGCGGGTGACGTTCGGTGGCCCGGACCTGACCCGGTGCACCAGCGCGGGCCACGACCAGCGGATCAAGCTGTTCTTCCCGCGCCCCGGCCAGTCCGACCCGATCGTGCCGGAGGGCCCGGACTGGTTCGGTGAGTTCCGCGCGATGCCCGACGAGATCCGGCCGCCGATGCGCACGTTCACGATCAGCGCGCTGCGTGCCGACCAGCACGAGCTGGACGTGGACTTCGTGCTGCACGGCGACCTTGGCCCCGCGTCGCGCTGGGCCGGTGCCGCGAAACCGGGCGACCGGCTCGCGATCTCCGCGCCGGACGCACGGCACTCGCCGATCCTCGGCTACGAGTTCAAGCCGGCCGAGGGCACCGACTGGACGCTGCTGGCAGGCGACGAGACCGCACTGCCCGCGATCAGCGCGATCCTGTCGGCCATGCCGGCGGACCGGAACGCGCTGGTGTTCCTCGAGGTCGAGTCGCCGCGCGAGATGCGGCCACTGGACTGCGCGGCCGGGGTGCACGTGACCTGGCTGTCCCGCGGCGGCGCGCCCGCCGGCGGCGACCTGCTGCGGGACGCGATCGCGCGCACGGAGTTCCCGGCGGGCCGCCCGTACGCGTGGCTGGCGGGCGAGTCGAGCGCGGTGGTGGCGCTGCGGCGGCACCTGGTGCGGGAGCGCGGGCTCGACAAGAAGGACGTGTACTTCTCCGGGTACTGGCTACTCGGCGGTGCGATCGAGTAGGCATGTGGGGTGCACGACTACTCCACACAGTTCCCGACACTGCGGTTCGCCGACCTCGGCAGTGAGGTCGGCGCCGGGGTGCTCGAGGTGTCCATGTCCGCGCCAGGGCGGCTCAACGCGGTCGGCCACGAAGGGCATCGCGAGCTGGCCGAGGTCTGGCGGGTCATCGACCGCGACCCGGACGTCCGGGTCGCGATCATCCGCGGCGAGGGCGGCGTGTTCTCCTCCGGCGGCGACCTCGACCTGGTCAGCGACATGGCGAACGACTTCGAGGTGCGGATCCGCGTGCTGCGCGAGGCCCGCGACCTCGTGTACAACGTGATCGACTGCGCGAAGCCGATCGTGTCCGCCATCGAGGGCCCGGCCGTCGGCGCCGGGCTCGTGGTCGGCCTGCTGGCGGACGTGTCGATCGCCGCGACCGACGCGCGGATCATGGACGGTCACACCCGCCTCGGCGTCGCGGCCGGCGACCACGCCGCCATCGTGTGGCCGCTGCTGTGCGGCATGGCGAAGGCCAAGTACCACCTGCTGACCTGCGAGCCGGTGTCCGGCGAGGAGGCGGAGCGGATCGGGCTGGTGTCGCTGTGCGTGCCGCAGGAGGAGCTGCACGACCGCGCCCGCAAGGTGGCGGCGCGGCTGGCGCGGGGTTCGCAGTCGGCGATCCGGTGGACCAAGTACGCGCTGAACAACTGGCTGCGCCAGGCTGGCCCGATCTTCGACACCTCGCTCGGCCTGGAGTTCATGGGCTTCGCGGGGCCGGACGTCCACGAGGGCGTCGACGCGATCCGCAACAAGCGAAGGGCGGACTTCTCGGGCCCGGCCTCGGAGTGACCGCCGAGGACTGGTGAACAGATCGGACAACTCCTACCCCACGATGTAGTACACCTGCTATCGTTCGCCGCAACTGAACGACAGGGAGGTGGATCGTGGCCGTGGTTGATCACGCGGAGACGCAGGCGAGGGGGACTCAGCCCGCGTCCGAGGGGAACGTGCTCGACGTCCGTGACCTGCGGATGCGGTACGGCACGAAGGATGTCCTGACCGGGGTGGACCTCACCGCTCGTTCCGGTGAGGTGGTCGCGTTGCTCGGCCCGAACGGCGCGGGCAAGACCACGACCATCGAGATCCTCGAGGGGTTCCGGATGCGCTCCGCGGGGGAGGTGCGCGTGCTGGGCGTCGACCCGGCGCACGGCGACGAGAACTGGCGGGCGCGGCTCGGGGTGGTGCTGCAGTCCTGGCGGGACCACGGCAAGTGGAAGGTCCGGGAGCTGCTGGCGCACCTGGGGCTCTACTACGCGCCGTACAGCACGGACGACATCACCCGGCCGTGGGACGTCGACGAGCTGGTGGCCGCGGTCGGGCTGACCGAGCACGCCGACAAGAAGATCTCGCGCCTCTCCGGTGGGCAGCGCCGCAGGCTGGACGTCGCGATCGGCATCGTCGGGCGGCCGGAGCTGCTGTTCCTCGACGAGCCGACCGCCGGGTTCGACCCCGAGGCGCGCCGCGAGTTCCACGACCTCGTGCACCAGCTCGCCGACGCCGACACGACGATCCTGCTGACCACGCACGACCTGGACGAGGCCGAGAAGCTCGCCGACCGGATCCTGATCCTCGCGGGCGGCACGATCATCGCCGACGGCTCGGCCGACGAGCTGGCGCGGCGGATGTCCACCGAGGCCGAGGTGAAGTGGACGGTCGGCGGGCAGCGGTTCGTGCACTCGACCGCCGACGCGACCGAGTTCGTGCGGCAGCTGTTCCGCGAGCACGACGACAGGCTGTCCGATCTGGAGGTGCGCCGGGCGGGTCTGGAGGACACCTACATGGCGATGGTCCAGCAGTTCGAGTCCGGCAGGCAGGAGGACGCGGTGCGCGAGTTCGAGGTGGTGACCCGATGACCCCCACGACGGCGGCGGTGCGGGCGGGTCTCGCACGGGGCCGCGCCGAGGTGCGGCAGACCCTCACCACCGGCCAGGACCTGTGGAACTACCTGTTCCCCACGGTGATCTTCCTGGTCGTCATGTTCTTCATGCGGGACGCGACGGTGCCGGGCACGACGTTCTCGCTCGGCTCGCGGACGCTGCCGAGCATCATCGGCATGGGCATCGCGTTCGGCGGGCTCGTCACGCTGATGATGTTGCTGGCGGTGGAGCGCGAGGACGGCACGCTGCTGCGTGCCAAGGCGGTGCCGAACGGCATGCTCGGGTACCTGATCGGCAAGATCGTGACGGTGTCCGGGATGACCGTGGTCGCCCAGACGTTCGTGCTGGTCCCGAGCCTGTTCATGCTCGAAGGCATCTCGATGGACTGGTTCACGCTGGTCTGGGTGATCGCGCTCGGGCTGGTCGCGACCCTGCCGTTGGGCGCGGTCGCCGGGTCGTTGTTCGCCAACCCGCGCAACTCCGGGCTGATCATGCTGCCGGTGATGGGGCTGGTCGCGGTCTCCGGCATCTTCTACCCGATCAGCGCGATGCCGGAGTGGGTGCAGGGCCTCGCGCAGGTGTTCCCGATCTACTGGCTGGGGCTGGGCATGCGCTCGGCGATGCTGCCGGACAACCTTGCCGCGGTGGAGATCGGCGAGTCGTGGCGGCACCTGGAGACACTCGGCGTGCTCGGCGCGTGGGCGGTGGCCGGTCTGCTGGTGGCCCCTATGGTGTTGCGCAGAATGGCGCGCCGCGAGTCCGGCTCGAGCGTCGCCGAGCGCCGGGAGAAGGCCATGCAGCGGGTGACATGACGGGCAAGAGCACCACCAACGAGACGATCCACAACCGGATCGCGATGCTCCGCGTCGAACGCGGGGTGTCGCGCAGGCAGCTGGCTGAGGCACTCGGCGTCCACTACCAGACGATCGGTTACCTGGAACGCGGCGAGTACAGTCCGTCGCTTTTCCTGGCGCTGCGGATCGCGGAGTACTTCGGGGTGGCGGTCGAGGTGGTCTTCTCCACCTCGCCGTTCCCCCGGCTCGGCGACCCGGAACGACCGGCCTAGATGAAGTCGGTGCGCGTGGTAATGCCCTGAAAGGCGCGTTCAGGGCGCTGGGCGCCCTGAATGGCCCATTGACGGCACTCGCGTCGGCCCAGATGAACGGGTCCGTACGCCAAGCCGCCGCACGTTCGGCCGGTGGGCCGAAGACGTGCGCGGGGGCAGCGAATCCCGGCACGTCGCGCGCATAATGGCGCAATGGTGGACAGCGTTGACACGGTCGCGTTCGGCAGCGTGCCGACGGAGCTCGGTGACGTGCTGGCGGCGGTCACCGCCGCCGGTCTGGTGGCCACCGCCTTCACGGACTCGCCGCACATCAGAGCCGCGATCTGCGCGCGGCTGGGGCTCACGGAGGCGCCGACGGCCGCGGGGACGGACCGGATCCGCACGCAGCTCTCCCGGTACTTCGCCGGTGAGCTGCGGGAGTTCGACGTCGACGTCGACTGGCGGCTGACGTCCGAGGCGCAGCGGCGGGTGCTCGGCACGCTGTACTCGACGGTGCCGTACGGCAGGGTCGTCACGTACGGGGAGTTGGCCGCGCGCAGCGGTTCCGGCATTCCGCCGCGCGGCATCGGGTCGATCATGGGGAGCAACCCGATCCCGATCGTCGTGCCGTGCCACCGGGTGGTCGCGGGCGACGGCCTCGGCGGTTTCAGCGGCGGCACCGGCGTCGAGTCGAAACGGCGGCTGCTCACCCTGGAGGGATATCTTCCACCGACACTGTTCTGATGGGGGGAGCTGTCATGGCTGAGCCGGTGGTCAGCCGACGCCGGGAGGTCAGCGGCGGCAGCGCGCGTTCGCTGCTGACGACGCTGCTCGGTGAGTACGTGCTGCCGTCGGAGGCGCCGGTGTGGACGTCGACGCTGGTGGACGTGCTCGCGCTGTTCGACGTGGAGGAGAAGGCGGCCCGTCAGGCGCTCGCCCGCACCGCCGCGGAGGGCTGGCTGCGTTCCGACCGCGTCGGCAGGCGCGTGCGCTGGACACTGACCGAACCGGGACGGCACCTGCTCGCCGAGGGCGCGTCGCGGATCTACGGCTTCGGCAGCGGTTCGCGCGAGTGGGACGGGCAGTGGCTCGTGGTGCTCGTCTCGGTGCCGGAGTCGATGCGCGACCTGCGGCACAAACTCCGGACCCGGCTCAGCTGGGCGGGTTTCGGGTCACCGACGGCCGGGGTGTGGATCACCCCGCACCCGGCGGCGGAGGCCGACGCGAAGCTGATCCTCGACGAGCTGGAGCTGTCGTCGCAGGTCATGTCGTTCCTGGCGAACTACGGCGCGCTGGGCTCGGAACGGTCGATGGTGACGAGCGCGTGGGACCTCGCCGACGTCGCCGCGCGGTACAAGCGGTTCGTCGACGAGTTCTGCGACCTGGCACCCACCACGCCGGACGAGGTGCTGCGCGCACAGACGCTGCTCGTGCACGAGTGGCGCCGTTTCCCTTTCCTGGACCCGCAACTGCCCGCGACGCTGCTCCCTCCCAAGTGGACGGGAACGACGGCGACGGAGCTGTTCAACGAGCTGCACGTCCGCTGGCGAAGGCCCGCCCAGGACCGCTGGTCGGAGCTGGCGGCCGAGTGAGGCGGTGGCCTCCGGCCCCCTCGAACCACCCCTCGCGTCTGGTCAGCGGCCTTGTCTGGGCCTTCCTGGGTTCTGACCGTTGGTCTTGCGGGTTTGTCCTCGCCGGACGGGCAGGTCTCTGGGGTGGCGGGGGATGCTGTTTGGCGGCGGTTTGGGCGGGTCTGCCTGCCATCCCGTCGACCTCCCTACGGGATGGCAGGGAACCCCTTTGGGGTGGGCTTGCGCCACCGTCAGGGTTGCGTGGGCTGGGCCCCGCTTCGCGGGCCCTGGGCGCGTTGACGGCGTGGCAATGCCCTGAAAGGCGCGTTCAGGGCGCTGGGCGCCCTGAAAAGGCCCATTGACGGCACCGGTTGTGCCGTGAACGCGCCTTTTGCGGCGGTCCACCCCTGCGGGTGCCAGCCGGGCGCTGCGCGGGGATAAATGAGTTGACCGGCGTGGTTGTCTGTAGTCACGCCCAACGGCCGGGAGAGGAGGTGAGGGCATTGATCGCGTTGACGACCATGTGCTCCCACCTCGCATTCGGGGCGTTCGCGCGGGGGAGCACGTCTCTCCCGTAAGGACGAACATGTTGGAACTGCGCCCGCTCTCCGCGGGTGAGGAGCACCTCTTCCTTTCCCTCGCCGACCCCGCGCTCGTCGGATTTCAGAGCATCGGCCGGGACTACCTCGAACTGGTCGGGCTACGGCAGTACCGTCCAGAGTGGACGTGGGTGGCGTTGCGCGACGGTGACGTGGTCGCGCGTGCCGCCTGGTGGGGTGGGCCGGACGACGAGGCACCGATCGCGCTGGACTGGCTCGACTTCGCCGACGGTGCGGACGACGCTGCCGTCGACCTGCTCAAGCAGGCACGCTTCGGCGTCGAGTACTGCCTGCTCGTGCCGCCTGGCTGGCGGGACAAGCCCGCGGTCCGCACCGCCGCGCAGGCTCGTATCGACGTCGCGCGGCGCGCCGGGATGGCGCCGTTCGTCGAGCGGTTGCGGTACCGGTGGACACCCGAGCACGGGCTGCCGCCTCGGCCGGGGCGGCTGGTGTACCGGCCCGAGCCGGACGACGAGCGGATCCTCGACGTGCTGCGGCGGATCGTCGTCGGGTCGCTCGACGCGCACGAACAGCGGACCAGGGACAGCGACGGCGTCGACGCGGCCGCGCGGGACGAGCTGGAGTTCCTCAACTGGATGCCGTCGCCGCGCGAGTGGTGGCGGGTCGCGTACACACCGGACGGTGAGCCGGTCGGGCTGACCGTGCCGGGACGCAACTACGCGAACCCGGTCATCGGCATCATCGGGGTGGTGCCCGAGCAGCGCGGCCACGGCTACGCCTACGACCTGCTGGTGGAGGCCACGCACCTGCTGGTCGAGTCGGGTGCCGACGAGGTCGTCGCCGAGACCGACACCACCAACACGCCGATGGCGGCCACCTTCGCCAGGGCCGGCTACCCCATCACCCAGGAAAGGGTCTACCTGAAGTGAGCGAACTCGACGCCGCGCGGTACGCCCGCCTGCGGTGGAACACACCCCTGTCCGAACCCCACGCGGAGGAGCTGCTCGACCACCTCGACCTGACCACCGCGACATCCATCGTGGACCTCGGCTGCGGCTGGGGCGAACTCCTGCTCCGCGCTTCGGGCAGGACGACGGCGAAGGCGATCGGACTGGACACCGACCCGGCAGGTCTGGCACGGGGGCGGCGCGCGGCCGTCGACCGCGGTCTCGACGTCGACTTCGTCGAGCAGGACGCGGCAGGCTACGGCGGCACCGCCGACCGCGCACTGTGCGTCGGCTCGGCGCACACGCTTGGCGGTGCCCGCGCGATGCTGACCGCGCTGGCGGACGTCGTGCCCTCCGGTCGCGTGCTCGTCGGCGACGGCTGCTGGGAGTCCCCGCCCACCCCGGCCGCGGCCGGGATCTTCGGCGACGGGGTCCTCGCGCTGCCCGACCTGGTCGCCGCCTGCCGGGACACCGGCTGGCACGTGCTGCACCTGTCGATGGCGACCCAGCACGAGTGGGACGACTTCGAGTCCCGCCACCGGGCGGGCGTCCGCGAGTGGCTGCTGGCCAACCCGGACGACCCGCGCGCGGCGCAGGTGCGTGCGACGGCCGACAGCAGGGAACACGAGTACCTGACCGTGTACCGGCGGGTGCTGGGCTTCGCCTACCTGGTGCTGGCCCGGTGACCCCCGGGGGCGGCCCCGGGCTTGCGCCCGAGCCACCCCGATCACCGTCTCCTCGTCGTCGATGCCGCTGAAGCCGGCCTTCGGGACGTGGTCCGGCCCGGTCACCGTGTGCACGGTGACCGGGCCGGGCGAGGACCTCCGGACGTCACATCAGGTCGGCACCGGGTACGCCACGAGCTCGTCCGCGACCAGCTCACGCAGCACGTTGCGGCGGATCTTGCCGGTCGCGGTCTTCGGCAGCTCCGCCATGCCCACCACGGCACGCGGCCGCTTGTAGGCGGCGAGGCCCGCCCGGCACCACGTGACCAGCGCGTCGGCGAGGTCGTAGGAGTTGAGCTTCAGCTCGTAGCCGGGGGTCAGCCCGCCCTGTTCGTCGACGTCGAGGACGAGCCAGGCCACGTCGCCGTCCACGCGGATCGTCCAGTGCCGGTACCGGTCCGGGTGTGTGTCGAAGGACACCATCCACCCATTCTCTACCAATCGTCGAGGTTATGTAGAAAGTCCGTCCGGCCGCTGGTGACGGCCGCTGTCGTGTGCGGTGCCGTCCACGCGACTACCGTTGTGGGTGCCGCCGGTCGTGGCGGCCCGCACCGCCCGGGAGTGAATCCGGGCGCTCGTTCGTTGGATGGACATGCCTGTCTTCGCACTGCTGCTCATCGCGGTCGTCGCCGAGCTCGCCGTGATCATCGCGGTGGGCCAGGCGGTGGGCGCGCTGTGGACGATCCTGCTGCTGATCGCCGTGTCGATGGCGGGGGTGGCGCTGCTGCGCAGGCAGGGCACCCGCACGCTCACGGCGTTCGCCGACGCGCTGCGCAACCGGCGCGACCCGAGCCCAGAGATGGCGGACGGGATGCTGATCGGGGCCGCCGGGGCACTGGTCCTGTTCCCCGGGTTCGTGAGCGACATCGCGGCGTTGCTGCTGCTGTTCCCGCCGACCAGGGCCGTGGTCCGCAAACGTTTGCTCGCCCGCGCCGCCGCCCGCGCCAGGGTGGTCCGCCACGACGTGGTGGACGGCGAGGTCGTGGCCGACGACCCGATCGTCATCGACGCGCCGGTGATCGAACCACGCCGCGACTAGCTTTCAGGAGATGGCCGACCTGCCAGCCGCGGTGGCCTTCTACCGCGACGTGCTCGGCCTCGACGAGACGTGGCGCGAGGGCGATGGCCCCGCCGCGTTCCGCCTTCCCGGCACCGAGATCGAGCTGATGCTGGACGTGCCACCGGACGACAGTCCACAGTGGAGGGCAGGCGGGTTCTAAGCCGTCGACAGCGTGGACACGTTCATGGCCGAGCACCCGGACATCAGGTGGTCCGGCAAGCCCTTCGACATCCCCGGCGGCCGTTCTGTCGCGTTCCAGGACCCGGCAGGCAACACCCTCCACCTCATGGACCAGTCGGCACCCGAACCGACCGGCTGAACGCAGGCCACCGGGAAGGCAGAGGTGAGACGTCCGGCGGTGGCGCAAGCCGCCACCAAAGGGGCTCCCCGCCATTTCCGAGACCTCTCGTCTGTTCGCACTGCGAACGCGTTCCGTTGTCCGTAAAGGACAATTGACGGAAATGTCGTGGTGCGCTAAATCAGACTGAGGAGGTCGTCATGGCCAAAGGTGTCGATGAACGTGCTTCTCAGCCCACCGAATACCAACTCGGCGTCAGCCGGCCACCGCTGGGCGTGGCCGACCTGCCGGAACCGGAAGAAGTGTTCAAGGTCCGCAGGCTCGGCGCGCGGCAGATAGTCCAGTTCGTGATCGGACCGAGCCTCATCGCGCTCGGGATTTCCGTCGGCAGCGGGGAGTGGTTGCTCGGGCCGGGCGCGATCGGGGAGTTCGGGTTCGTCGGGGTCGGGTGGGTCATCACCGTTTCCGCGATCCTGCAGACGTTCTACAACGTCGAGTGCGCCCGGTACGTGACCGCGACCGGCGAGGTGCCGATCGTCGGGTTCGGCCGGGTGCCGCCGGGGTGGAAACTGTGGGTGCCCTTCTCCCTCATCGCGTTCTACTTCGCGTTCATCTTCGGCGGGTGGGCCGCGGGCGCGGGGCAGGGACTGTTCGCGTTGATCACGGGCCGGACCCACCGGCCGGACGAGATCGAGTGGGTGCGGCTGCTCGCGATCGGGCTGCTGCTGGTCGTCTTCGCGATCACCGCCCTGGCGCGCAAGGTGTCCCGCACGCTGGAGCTCGCCAACTGGGTGCTGGTCGGCACACTGCTGGTGGTGCTGGTCGTGGTGTGTGTGACGGTCGTGCCGTGGTCGGTCTGGTGGGAGGGCGTGCGTGGTCTCGTCACCCCCGCCGCGCCACCGGCGGGCATCACGGCGACCACGCTCGGTGCGCTCGCCGGGTTCACCGCGCTCGCGTCCGGCCTGAACTGGTACGCGATGAACCACTACCGCGACAAGGGTTACGGCATGGGCTCGCGCGTCGGGTTCCTGTCCGGCCTGCGCGGCAGGCAGGAGGAGGTGCGGGCCGTCGGCGTGACGTTCCCGGACACGGCGGAGAACACCTCCCGCTGGCGGCGGTGGTACCGGCTGCTGATGATCGACCTGTGGCTGGTGTTCTTCTGCGGCGCGATGATCGGCATGCTGCTGCCGACGATCCTCATGGCACACGTCGTCAACACCAGCGGCGAGACCCCGACGACCGCGAACGTCCCCACCTTCACCGCGGAGCACCTCGGGAACGAGTACGGCCTCGGCATGTTCTACCTGATGCTCGTCGTCGGCGTGATGGTGCTGTTCTCCACCCAGCTCGGCATCTTCGAGGCGCTGGTCCGCAACTTCACCGACGCGGTCCACGCCACCAGCCCCCGGCTGCGCCGGAGGCTGGAGGGTGACCCGCGCAAGTTCTACTACCCGTACATGCTGGTCGTGCTGGTCGTGATCGCGGCAGCGCTGCACCTCGCGCTCCCGGTCGAGCTGGTGCAGATCTCGGCGAACATGTCGAACTTCGGCGCGCTGATGTTCCCGTTCGCGTTGATGTACCTGAACTCCCGGCTCCCGAAGGCGGCCAGGCCCCGGCCGTGGCACTACGTGATCCTGGTGCTGAACTTCCTGTTCTTCGGGTTCTTCTTCGTGAACTTCGCCTTCGAGTTCATCACCGGCGGCCCACTGGTCTCCTTCTAGCCGGACCGGCGCCGCCCCCGCAGCAGCAGGGCCGGCGCCGCCAGCGCGCCCATCGTCGCCAGGACCGCGAACGCCCCGTCGTCCACGGTCCTGGCGAGCAGACCGACCAGTCCGAACAGCACGGTGAGCACGACCGCCGCCCGTAGGGACAGCCGAGGGGCCGTGGCGACCGGCGGCCTGCCGGGGCCCGGTGCCTCCTCGGCCGAACCGCGGTACCAGCCACCGGACTGCAGTGGCGGGTGCGGCGGGTACACGTCCGGGGTGCTCGCCCCGGATCGCGGTGTCCATTCGGCCTGGCGGGCCAGTGTCCTCGCGTGGGTGGTGTCCATCGTTCTCCCCTATCGTCTCCCGGTACGACAATGCTCAGGCAAGCCGCGACCTGCGCATATGCCACCTGGCACACTCAGGGGATTTCGATGCTCAGCTGCCGGGCGAGGGGTATGCGACCGGGCTGCGGTGCCCGGCCCGGCCCACGGCCCGGACCCCGAAGAACACGTTGTCCTTCGACATGTCGACGGTCGCCGTCGTCACGTCGCCGACCGCGATCACGTGGGTCCACTCCGGTTCGGTCATCTCGCGCCACACCACCTCGTAGCCCGCGAGGTCGGGTTCGGTGCCGCGCTGCCAGTACAGCTCGGTGTCGTTGGTGAGCCCGCTCGTCCGGACGCGGACGCCCTTCGGGGTGCCCGGCGCGGCCGCCAGCGACCACAGCGCGGCGCCGTTGACGCGGGCCACCCCCGCCATGTACCGGAAGTCGCAGAACTCCGGCAGGTCGCCGTACTGCTTGCCGTCCTCCACCCGCACGTCCTGGTGCTGGTGGGCGTAGTCCTCGTTGGGTTCGGTGAACCGGGCCGCCGGGTAGCCCTGTTCGAGGAAGCCGATGTGGTCGCCGCCGCGCAGGTAGCGGTCCCGCCGGTAGATCACCCTGACGTCCATGCCGGTCTCGCCGTTGTCGGCGACCGACCGCACGAACCGCGCGCGAGCTGACGTGGTGGGGAGTCGTTCTCGCCGCCGACCGCGCGGCGGGTCGCGGCCTCCTCCGGGGTCTCCGCGGTCGGCACGCCCTCCGCGAACAGGCGCACGGTGCGCCGGTCGACGGTGCCGTCGTCGGCCCTGCTGGCGCCGACGATGTCGTTGGTGAACACGGCCTGCACGTCGGTGCCCGCCGCCCGGTACTGGGCGGCCATGTACCTGGCGCCGTACAGGCCCTGCTCCTCGCCCGCGACGGCGGCGAACACGAGCGTCGCCTTCGGTGCGCGTCTCGCCATGATCCGCGCCAGTTCCATGGCCACCGCGACGCCGGACGCGTCGTCGTCGGCGCCCGGGGCGTCGGCGGTCGCGTTCATGACGTCGGAGACGCGGGAGTCGTAGTGGCCGGACACCACGTACACCCGTTCCGGCGTCACCGAGCCGCGCAACGTGGCCACGACGTTGGTGATCCGGGTCGGGACCGGGATCCTCGGCGCCGGTTCCTGGAGGTAGGACTGCGGCTCGACGGTCATCCGGCCGCCGGAGGCCGCCGCGTACCGCCGCATCTCGGCGAGGATCCAGTCCCTGGCCGCGCCGATGCCCCGCACCGGATCGTCCTGTGTGGACAGTGTGTGCCGGGTGCCGAACGACACCAGTTTGCGCACGATCGCCTCGATGCGGTCCTGGTCCACCTCACGCAGGATCGCGCGCAGCTCCTTGTCGGGCGGCTGCGGAAGCGGCGGACGGTCGCCACCGCCCGCCGCTTCCGCCACCGCGGGTGTCCCCGCCAGCGCGACACCGCCTGCCGCCGCCACCGTCGCCGTGAGAAACGTTCGCCGGGAGTTCTCAGTCATCCTCCCTGCCTACACCGGTGCCCGGGGTGATCGCTAGAACCTAAGCCTGGCAAGCGTTCTGAAGCTGTTGCGGGCCGTGTCGAGCGGAGCGGGCTGGTCGTCGCGCTCCACCAGCCAGTACTTCACGCCGCCGCGGTGCGCGGTCTCGAAGGTCCGCGACCAGTCGATGACGCCGTGGCCGACGTCGGTCCACGAGCCCTGCCCGTCGTGGTCCTTGACGTGCAGCACGGGGAAGCGGTGCGGGTGGTCGAGGAACAGCTGCCTGCCGTCCATGCCCGCCCGGTCGGCCCAGCCGAGGTCGAGCTCGAACCCGACGTGGCGCGGGTCGGTCTCGCCGAACAGGATGTCCGCGAGGCGGGTGCCGTCGACCACGCGGAACTCGGTGTCGTGGTTGTGGTGCAGCACCGGGCCAAGACCCAGTTCACGGGCGGCCTGACCGGCCTCGTCGAGCTGCCGGGCACCCAGCCGCATGCCCTCGACGGTGTACATGCTGCCGGGGAACGACGACAGGACGACCCACCGGACGCCGATCGTCTTCGCGTCGGCGAGCTTGGCGGCCAGGTTCCCGGTGAGGTCACCGTGCCCGATGTGCAGGATCACCGGCTTGAGACCGGCCTCCGCGCACATGTCCCTGATCTCCTCGGCGGGGCGCGGGAACGCGCTCACCCCGACGCACCGGTAACCGATCCCGGCCAGCGCCTTGAGCGTGCCGAGCGGATCGGCCGCGAGGAGGTCGCGGACCGTGTAGAGGTGCATGCCGATGCCGCCGCGCGGGATGCGCCCGCAGCGCCCGCCCGCAGCGAGCGGGTCGGCGGCCGCCGTGCCCGCCATCGATGCTCCCGTCACGCCCGCGCCCAGCAACGCGAGCAGTCTCCGTCTGGTGATCCCGTGGTTCATCCGTGCACTTCCTCGTGGTCACGTTCGCCTCGTATCGCTTCGAAAAGTACCGGAGAAAGCGCTTTCCAACCAGGTCCGTCCCGGTGGCTTGACTTCGCACAGGTTGCGTGGTTCATTAGTGTAGTAACTAACCGACGGACCGGGCGGTGACCGTGAACTTCGACGACCGGAGCCCGATCTACCGGCAGATCGCCGAGCGGATCGAGGCCGAGGTGCTGAGCGGCGCCCTGGCCGGGGACGAGCAGGTGATGTCGACCAACAAGTACGCCGCGTTCCACCGGATCAATCCCGCCACCGTCAACAAGGCCTTCCAGCAGCTGGTCGACGACGGCATCCTCTACAAGCGAAGGGGCATCGGCATGTTCGTGAGCCCGCAGGCGCGGCAGACCTTGCGCACGCGGCGGCGCAAGAGCTTCTTCACCGACGTCTTCGACCCGATGGTCGAGGAGGCCAGGGCCGTCGGCATCGAGCTGTCCGAGCTCGTCGAGCGCATCGACGAGCTGGCACGGGAGGACGAGCGATGACCGACATCGAGGTGCGCGGACTCGGCAGGCGGTTCGGCTCGGTCGCCGCGCTCACCGACGTGACGTTCTCCTTGTCCGGCACCAAGATCTGCGGTCTGCTCGGGCGCAACGGCGCGGGCAAGACGACGCTGCTGTCGATCCTGGCCGGGTTCGAGCGGCAGACCGGCGGCACGGTGCACGTCGACGGCGAGCCGGTGTTCGAGAACGCCGCCGCGGCCGCGAAGGTGTGCCTCGTCCGCGGCGTCGGCGACGCGGTCACCCCGTCGGTGACCGTCGACGACCTGATCGACCACGCCGCACGGCTGCGGACCGGCTGGGACGCCGCGTACGCCGCCGAGCTGCTGGCGATGTTCGAGCTGCCCCGGCACGAGCAGGCCAAGTCGCTCTCCCACGGCAAGCGGTGCGCGCTCGGCGTCACGATCGGCCTGGCGTCCCGCGCCCCGGTGACGATCTTCGACGAGTCCTACCTCGGGCTGGACGCGCCGTCCCGGTACGCCTTCTACGACACGCTGCTGGCCGACGTGCTGGAGCACCCGCGCACGGTGATCGTGTCGACGCACCTGATCGAGGAGGTCGCCTCGCTGTTCGAGGACGTGCTGATCCTCGACCGCGGCAGGCTGCTGCTGCACGAGGAGGCGGACACGTTGCGGGCCGCGGGCTCGGCCGTGACCGGGGAGGCCGCGATCGTGGACTCGTTCACCATCGGGCTCGAGGTGCTCGGCGAGCGGACGCTGGGCCGCACCAAGTCGGCGATGGTGTACGGCCCGCTCGACGACAGGCGCAAGGCGCGGGCCCGCGAGGTCGGCCTCGACCTCGACCCCCTCGCACTGCAGGACCTGTTCGTACACCTGACTTCCGGGGGTGCCCGATGACCGCCCGCCTGCCGCTGCTGCGTGTGCTGCTGACCGCGCACGTGTCGTTCGGGTTCGTACTGTGGCTGCCGCTCATGCTGCTGTCGGCGCTGATCGTCACCGGCATCGGCATCTGGGGCGAGGTCGACCGCAGCATCTGGCACTACCTGGCGACGCAGGCGCCTCGGTGGTTCGCGCTCGGCGTGGGCGTCGACGCGATCAACACCTACCTGCGGCTCAACCTCGCGCACGGCCGCACCCGGCGGGACTTCCTGCGGCAGCTGTGGTCCTACCTCCCGGGCCTGGCCGTGTGCCTCGCCGTGCTGGTGACGGCCGGCTACCAGCTCGAACGCGGCGCGTACGCGCTGCTCGGCTGGGACCACCGGCTCGCGTACCCGAGCGTGTTCGGCGACACGGGCAACGTCCTCGGCATCCTCGGCTCGTTCTCGGTGGTGCTGCTGCTGTGGGCGACCGCCGGTGTGCTGATCGCCGCGGGGTTCACCCGCGGCAGGCTGCTGGGTATCGCGACCGTCCCGTTCGGACTCGTGCTCGTCGCGCCGGGTGAGGTCCTGACCGGATTCAACGGGTCCACGTTGCTGGAGCTGGTGACGCTGACGTCGCCGGTGCTCCCGACCGTCGCGATCTGCCTGGGCCTCGCCGTGCTGGCATGCGCCGCGACGTGGGGAATTGTGCGCGACATCCCGCTGCGGGCGAAGGTAGCCTGACCCCTCGTGATCGACACGATCCGCCTGGTCCGGACCAACCGGCCCTTCGGCGCACTGGCCACGGCCAGGATCGTGTCGCTGACCGGCGACGCGCTCAGCCTCGTCGCGTTGATGCTGCTGGTCGCCGACCGCACGGGGGACGCGCTCGCGGTCGCGTTGCTGTTGCTGGTGGGTGACTTCGCTCCGTCGCTCCTGGGCCCGCTGACCGGTGCGATCAGCGACCGGTTCGACCTGCGGCGCGTGATGCTGGTCGCGGAGGTCGTGCAGGGCGGGCTGGTCCTCGTGATCGCGCTGACGTTGCCACCGCTGCCGCTGTTGCTGGTGCTGGTGGCGTTGCGAGCGGTGGCGGGACAGGTGTTCCTGCCCGCGTCCCGGGCGGCGATGCCCGCGCTCGTGGCCGACGAGGATCTCCCCGCCGCCAACGCGTTGCTGGGGTTCGGCGCCAACGCGGGTGAGGTGCTCGGGCCGCTGCTGGCCGCGGGACTGGTGGGTTTCGTCGGCGTGCCCGGTGTGCTGGTGGTGGACGCGGCGACCTTCGGGCTGTCCGCGTTGCTGCTGCTGGCCGTGCCGTCGCTGCGGCCCGCGCCCGCCGAGGGCGGGTTGCTGGGGTCGGCACGCGAGGGCGTGCGGTTCATCTGGTCGAACAGGGCGGTGCGGGCGATCACACTCGGGTTCTGTGCGGTGGTGGCGTGCAACGGGGTCGACGACGTGGCGTTGGTGTTCCTCGCGCACGACACGTTCGGCGCGGGCGACTCGGCGGTGGCGCTGCTCCTCGCCGCGGTGGGGATCGGGCTGCTCGCCGGGTACACGTTGCTGAGTTCCGCGGGGCGCCGGGTGCCGATGGGGGTGCTGCTGATCGCCGGGTTCGCGGTGAGCAGTGCGGGCAACCTGCTGACCGGGCTGGCATGGGCGGTGGCGGCGGCGTTCACCGTGCAGGCGGTGCGCGGGCTGGGCATCGCGGCGATGGACGTCGCGACGAACACGTTGCTGCCCCGGCTGGTCCCCGCGGCGATGCTGGGCCGGGTGTTCGGGAACCTGTACGGCGCGATCGGGATCGCGGCCGCACTGTCCTATGTGGGCGGAAGCGTGCTGCTGGACCTGACGTCGGCGCCGGTGACGCTGGTCGCGGCCGGTGGCCTCGGCCTGGTGGCGACCATCGCGACCGCGGCCGGGCTGAAGGGCCGCACCTGACGCCCTTGTCACCCACGCCGGTACGTGCGAGTTTGGTTCGCATGCGCTCACGTACCCTGCTCGCGCTGACCGCCGCGACCACGATGGCGCTCGTCTCGCTGACCGCGCCCGCTCAGGCACAGTCCACCGCACCGCTCACCCACACGGTCGACCCCCGGCCGAGCAACGAAGTCCTCGCCGCACAGCTGAAAGACCTCGCGCGCAGGAGTCACGGACGGATCGAGGTCCGCGGCATCGGCGCCACCAACGAGGGCAGGCCGGTCCTGGCCGCGCGCCTCGGGCACGGGCCGGTGCGGATCCAGTTCATCACCCAGCAGCACGGCAACGAACCGCTCGGCACGCCCGCCGCGGTCGAGTTCCTGCGCACCGTCGGGGTGCCGAACACGGTCTGGCACCGGTGGCTGCTCTCGCGGGTCACGCTCGACGTGGTGGTGCGCGCCAACCCGGACGGGCACACCAGGAACTGGCGGTACAACTACGACCCGGACGCCGACCCCGAGTACGGCGAGAAGGGCAAGGGCTACGACATCAACCGGTACCACGACCCGGCCGTGGCACCCGGGGACAACCCGGCGACGGAGGCCGGGCACATCCAGCGCGCGTACGCCGGGTTCCGGCCGCACATCACGATCGACTTCCACATGCAGGGCCGCTACCTCGACGACGACGGCCGCGAGATCACCGCGTCGCTGATGTGGCCGACGCACCCCGGTGTCGCGCCCGCCGCGGTGGACGCGGCCAAGCAGGTGACGGTCGTGGCGCGGCGGACCATCGACCACCTGGCAGGCGGCAACGTCAGCCAGTACCCCGGCGGGGACTACCAGGGCATCGCCCGCAACGCCTACGGCCTGCGCGGCAGCGCGAGCGTGCTGCTGGAGCTGTCCGCGATCGACGACGAGCAGTCGCAGATCCGGGCGGCCTACCTGGTGATGCTGACCGTCAGCCAGACCGCGGCCGACGGCTCGCTGAAGCGGGTCGATCCGGCCCGTGCGGACGCCATCCCGCCACGCGGCGCCCCGGTGGGTGCCGGTGCCGGTGCCACCGTGGAGGCAACTGACTGAGGAGCGTCACCGCCGTCGTGACGCTCCGAGCAGGGCACTGTCACTAATGAGGCTGGCTTGATTACCCGATCGGGTACGTCGTGCCCACGATTGCTGTCTCCCGTGTCGCCCCGGTGCTCTACTGGCTTGGGTTCACCTGTCCACAGGGGAATCGAAGGGGTGGATCGGGGTGCCGAAGAGGAACGCACGGACGATCACGCGGACCGGCGGCGTGCCCCGCCGGGTACGGCGGCCCTCCGCTGGGCTGGCGGCGATCGGCGCGGTGCTCCTGGCGGCGTCGGCGGCCTCCTCGGCCGCACCGGCGATCACCGAGGCACCCGTGGTGAGTGACCGAACGCCGGTGCCCTCGGACGGCGGCACCCATCCCGACCTCACGTTCCCGCTGGTGGAAAGCCATCTGGCGAGCAGCAGGTTCGTCAACGCGCTGCCGCCGTCGGCGACGGGCACCATCCCGGCGACCGTGCTGGCGGCCTACCGGCTGGCGGTGGAGCGGACCAACCTGGTGCAGCCGGACTGCCACCTCCCGGTCGAGCTGCTCGCGGCGATCGGGAAGGTCGAGTCCGGCCACGCCCGCGGCGGCCGGGTGGACGCGACCGGGCGGGCGCTGTCCCCCATCCTCGGCCCGGTGCTCGACGGCGGCCCGTTCGCGGCGATCCACGACACCGACGGCGGCACGCTCGACGAGGACACGTCGTGGGACCGCGCGGTGGGCCCGATGCAGTTCATCCCGGGCACGTGGTCGAAGTGGCGGTCCGACGGCAACGACGACGGCAGGCGCGACCCGCAGAACGTGTACGACGCGAGCCTGGCCGCGGCGCGCTACCTGTGCGCCGCTGACCGCGACCTCGGCACGCCCGAGGGGCTGGACGAGGCGGTGCTGAGCTACAACCACTCGGTCAGCTACCTGGCGCTGGTCCGCTCGTGGATGGCGATCTACCGGGACAACACGTTGTCGGTCGCCGACGTCACCGACGTCTCGTGGCTGCCACCGGAGGCCCCGACCTCGACGAGCGCACCACCGACCAGCTCGCCGTCGCAACCGCCGACCACGGCACCCAGCACACCGCCGACCACGCCACCGTCGACACCTCCTTCGACGCCACCGACCACGCCACCGACCACTCCGCCGCCGACCTTGCCGACGCCGCCATCCGAGCCGACACCGCCGTCCGAGCCAGCGCCGCCATCCGAGCCAGCGCCGCCATCCGAGCCAGCGCCGCCATCCGAGCCAGCGCCGCCATCCGAGCCAGCGCCGCCATCCGAGCCAGCGCCGCCATCCGAGCCGCCACCGCCGTCCGAGCCAGCGCCGCCGTCCGAGCCAGCGCCGCCGTCCGAGCCAGCGCCGCCGTCCGAGCCAGCGCCGCCGTCGGAGCCGTCGGTGGACGCGACCGAGGTGGTACCGGCCGGGCAGTGCGACCTGCCGGACACGGCGGCCGAGGTGGTCGGCGAGCTGGCTGGCGAGCCCCAGGACTGCGTGGTCCCGCCGGAACCGGCCACGACGGAAACCGCGGCGCCCTGACCGAGGGCGGCCGCCGGCCCCCGGAATCCAGCGTAACGGCGGGCACCGACGGAAACGGCGGTCCGCTGCCCGGGCCTGTGGACAACCCGGCACCCTGTGGACAACTCACCCAGCACGGCCCGCCCCTGTCGGTGCGGCGCTCTACGCTGGTTCTCGGGGGCCGGCGGCCGCCCGGGGCTCAGTTGCCGCCGTCCTGGCCGCGGTCGCCGTTCTGGGGCGGGCCGCCGCCGGCGCGGCGCTGGGGCATCGTGCCCATCTCCATGACCGACTCGGCCGTCGCGATGTCGCCGTCGGTGGTGGCGACGATCGTCACCTCGTCGCCCTTCTCGATGCCGTCGGTCAGCTCGGTCCCGTCGTCGATCACGTAGGTCCTCGTGTAGCCGTCCTCGCTCGCCGCGGTGATCGAGTCGTCCGTCAGCTCGGTGATCTCGCCGGTCAGGAACTCGCCGTGGTCGATACCGGACATCCCGCCCATCGGTCCGCCGACGAGCATCGGGCCACCGGTGCGGCCGCCACCGGGGCCGCCCTGTTCCGCGGCGGTCGAGCCGCTCGCGGCGTAGATGGCGACGCCGCCCGCCGCCGCGATGCCGACCGCGATCGCCACCGCGACCGCGATGCGCTTCACCGACCACCGGGTGCGCGGCTGGGCCGGCGGTGGCGGGGCGCCCCACTGAGGTGTCTCTGTCTGTTCCGTACTCATACCGAACAGCGTCCGGGCCGTACCTGTGCGTGACCTGTGCTCGCTGTGGGCAACCGCTGTGACCCTCCCCCGACACAGCGAATCCACAGGTTTCACACAGCGGAACCACACCCTCGCGGGCGACCCTGTTCCTATGCGGAGTGAGCTGCGACGACCGGACGGCCGACCCGTCCGCGTCCTGGTGGTCGACGACGAGGCCGCGCTGGCCGAGCTCGTCACGATGGCGTTGCGCCTGGAGGGCTGGGACATTCGCAGTGCCCCCGACGGTCTCAAGGCGGTCCGCGTGGCCCGCGAGTTCCGGCCGGACGCCGTCGTCCTCGACGTCATGCTGCCCGACGTCGACGGCCTGGAGGTCCTCCGCCGCATGCGGGCCGACCTGCCGACGCTGCCCGTCCTGTTCCTCACCGCGAAGGACGCCGTCGAGGACCGCATCGCGGGCCTCACCGCGGGCGGCGACGACTACGTCACCAAACCGTTCAGCCTCGAGGAGGTCACGCTGCGCCTGCGGGCCCTGCTCCGCCGCACCGGCGTGACCGAGGCGTCGACGGGCGCGTCGCTGGTCGTCGGCGACCTCACCCTCGACGAGGACAGCCGCGAGGTCCACCGCGGCGGCGAGCTGGTCGACCTCACCGCCACCGAGTTCGAGCTGCTGCGGTACCTGATGCGCAACCCGCGCCGGGTGCTGTCGAAGGCGCAGATCCTCGACCGGGTGTGGCACTACGACTTCGGCGGCCAGGCCAACATCGTCGAGCTGTACATCTCCTACCTGCGCAAGAAGATCGACGCCGGCCGCACGCCGATGATCCACACGATGCGGGGCGCGGGCTATGTCCTCAAGCCCGCAGGCTGAGCGGGGCGTGGCGAGCTGGTCGCTGAAGCGGCGGCTCATCTTCGAGCAGATCGTCCTGCTCGCGCTGGTGTGCGTGGTCATCGTGGCCATCTCGGAGATCGCGCTCCGCGCCTTCCTCGTCGACCAGCTCGACGACCGGCTCGAGGACGCCAGCGGCAAGACGGTGATGATCGTCGACAACCATGGCCCCGGCAACCCCCCGCGCCCCGACCTCGAGTTCGAAACCCCACCGAGGCAGGCGACCGGCACCATCAGCGCGCTCTACCTCGGCGACACCACGGCGGGGTGGCAGGAGACGAGCACCAACCAGCCGCGCACCCTGACCGCCGCCGAGGAGGCCGATGTCCGGGCTGTGCTCGCGGACGGCAAACCCCGCACCGCGACCATCGGCGACCTCGGCGAGTACCGGCTGGTCGCCCGCGAACTCCCCAACGGCCTGACGTCGGTGACCGGACTGCCGATGGCCGACGTCAACGACGTCCTGCTCAGCGCCGGGCTGATCATGGGCGGTGTGGCCCTCGCCGGGCTGCTGGCCGCGGCCGTGGCGGGTGCGTTCATCGTCCGGCGGGCGCTGCAGCCCCTGCGCCGGGTCGCGGCCACCGCGGGCCGGGTCGCCGACCTGCCGCTGGACCGGGGCGAGGTGGAGCTGGCGGAACGCGTGCCGAAGCGGTACACCGACCCGAACACCGAGGTCGGCCAGGTGGGGCTGGCGTTCAACCGGATGCTCGGCAACGTGCGGGACGCGCTGACCGCCCGGCAGGAGAGCGAGACCCGCGTCCGCCAGTTCGTCGCCGACGCCAGCCACGAGCTGCGGACCCCGCTGGCCGCCGTCCGCGGGTACGCCGAGCTGATCCGCCGCCGTGACGACGACGTGGCGCCCGAGGTCGCGCACGCGCTCGGCCGCGTCGAGTCCGAGGCGGCCCGCATGACGGCACTCGTCGAGGACCTGCTCCTGCTGGCGCGCCTGGACTCCGGCCGCCCGCTGGAGTTCGCGGCGGTCGACCTCTCGCGGCTGGTCGTGGACGTGGTCAGCGACGCGCAGGTCGCGGGCCGAGGGCAGGTGTGGCGCCTCGACGTGCCGCCCGACCCGGTCACCGTGCCCGGTGACGACGCGCGCCTGCACCAGGTGCTCGCGAACCTGCTGTCCAACGCGCGCACGCACACCCCGCCCGGCACGACCGTCACGATCGGACTGGCCGCGACGGACCAGGTCGCGACGCTGACGGTCACCGACGACGGTCCCGGCATCCCCGGCGACCTGCTGCCCGCGGTGTTCGAGCGGTTCGCGCGCGGTGACTCGTCCCGCTCCCGCGCCGCGGGCAGCACCGGGCTGGGGCTGGCGATCGTCGCGGCGGTCGTGCAGGCCCACCACGGGCACGTAACCGTCGACAGCCGCCACGGGCACACCCGGTTCACCGTGCGGCTTCCCCGGGACACAGCGCACGCACAGGGTTGACCAAGGCGTCACCCAGCGACGCTCGCCAGGTTGGGTCTCATGACCACCCTGGCCCTTTCCGTGCGCCGCACGGCTTTCCGCCCCGTGCTCCCCGTCCTGCTCGCCGCCACCGGCGTGCTGTACCTGTGGGGCCTGGGCGCCTCCGGCTGGGCGAACGCGTACTACTCGGCGGCCGCGCAGGCCGGTGCCACGAGCTGGCAGGCGCTGTTGTTCGGCGCGACCGACGCGGCGGGTGGGATCACCGTCGACAAGACACCCGCGTCGGTGTGGGTGATGGGCCTGTCCGCGCGGATCTTCGGCGTGCACGCGTGGAGCATCCTGGTGCCACAGGCACTGATGGGGGTCGCGACCGTGTGGCTGCTGTACGCGGCGGTGAAACGGGTCGCGGGCGAGGCCGCCGCGCTGCTGGCGGGGATCGTGCTGGCGCTGACCCCGGTCGCGGTGCTGATCTTCCGGTTCAACAACCCGGACGCGCTGCTCGTGCTGCTGCTCACCGCGGGCGCGTACGCGACCGTGCGCGCGATCGACGACGGGCGCGTGCGGTGGCTCGCGCTGGCGGGTGCGTGCGTCGGGTTCGGGTTCCTCACGAAGATGCTGCAGGCGTTCCTGGTGCTGCCCGCGTTCGGGCTGGCGTGGGTGGTCGGCGCGCGGCGCAACCGGTTGCTGGGCCTGGCCGTGGCCGTCGGCGCGCTGGTGGTGAGCGCGGGCTGGTGGGTGCTGCTGGTGACGTTGTGGCCGGCCGCCGACCGGCCCTACATCGGCGGGTCGCAGCACAACTCGGTGCTGGAGCTGACGTTCGGGTACAACGGGTTCGGCCGCCTGACCGGTGACGAGGTCGGCAGCGTGGGCGGCGGCGGCTCCGGTGGCGGGTGGGGACGGCTGTTCGGCGCGGAGATGGCGGGCGGGATCGCGTGGCTGCTGCCCGCGGCCGTGGTGCTGCTGGCCGGCGGTCTGCTGGCGACGTGGCGCCGCGGTCCGATGTGGACGTCGCTGCTGCTGTGGGGCGGGTGGCTCGTGGTCACGGCAGTGGTGTTCAGCCTCATGGACGGGATCATCCACGCCTACTACCCGGTGGCGCTGGCTCCGGCGCTCGCAGGGGTGATCGGGATCGGCGCGGTGGCGTTGTGGCGCACGGGTTCCACCGGGGCCGCGGTGCTGTCCGGCGCGGTGGCGCTGACCGCGTTGGAGACGTACCTGCTGCTGGACTCGCTGGTGCTGCTGGTCCTCGGCCTCGCCGTGGCGGCGTTGCTGCTGCTGGTCGAACAGCACCCGGCGGTGGCGGTGCTCGCGGCGGTCGTGGCGCTCGCGGGACCGGCGGCGTACTCGTCGCAGACGGCGGCGGCGACGCATTCCGGTGCGCTGCCCGCCGCGGGACCGGCGGCGGGCACCACGAACCTCGGCGGCGGCATGGGCGGTCTGCTCGACGCGCCGACGCCCGGCGCGGACCTGGTGGCGTTGCTGCGGGAAAGCGACCGGACGTGGGCCGCCGCGACCGTCGGGTCCAACAACGCGGCCGGCTACCAGCTGGCGTCCGGGAGACCGGTGCTCGCCGTTGGCGGCTTCAACGGCACCGACCCCGCGCCGACGCCGGCACAGTTCCAGGAGTATGTCCACAACGGACAGGTCCGCTACTTCATCGGCGACGGCGGCATGTCCGGCACCGCGACCGGCGGCAGCGACGCCGGTGCGCGGATCGCCGAGTGGGTCGCGGAGAACTACGAGGCACAGCAGGTGTCCGGCGCCACGGTGTACGACCTGTCATGACACGCACAGCGCACGCACAGGCAGGCCACACGGCCGACCCAGCCGGGGAGCCGAGCGTGGTCACCATGACGCTGACCGTGCCCAACCCCACCGACCGGGGAGCCATCGAGACCGACGGCGACACACTGGTGCTCGACGTCGTCGTGCCCGTGTACAACGAGGAACGGGACCTCGCGCCCTGCGTCCGCAGACTGCGGAGACACCTGAAGGCCGGGTTCCCCCACCGCTTCCGGATCACGATCGCGAACAACGCGAGCACCGACGGCACCGCCGCCGTCGCCGACGCACTCGCCGCCGAGTTCGCCGAGGTCAGGGCCGTGCACCTGGCGGAGAAGGGGCGGGGACGAGCGTTGCGCGCGGTGTGGTCCGCGAGCGACGCCGCGGTGCTCGCCTACCTCGACGTCGACCTGTCCACCGACCTCAACGCGCTCCCGCCGCTGGTAGCGCCGCTGCTGTCGGGCCACTCCGACCTCGCGATCGGCTCCCGGCTCGCGCGCGGTGCCCGGGTGGTGCGTGGGCCGAAACGGGAGCTGATCTCCCGTGGCTACAACCTGTTGCTGCGTGGTGCGCTCGCGACCAGGTTCTCCGACGCGCAGTGCGGCTTCAAGGCGATCCGCGCGGACGTGGCGGAGAAGCTGCTGCCGCACGTGGCCGACACCGGCTGGTTCTTCGACACCGAACTGCTCGTGCTCGCGGAGCGGACCGGGCTGCGCATCCACGAGGTGCCGGTCGACTGGGTGGACGACCCGGACAGCCGCGTCGACATCGTGGCGACCGCGGTCGCCGACCTGCTGGGGATCGCCCGCCTGGCACGGGGTTTCGCGACCGGCCGGATCCCGGTGGCTCGCTTGCGCGAGCAGCTCGGCAGGGACGCGCCACCCGCCGGCCTGCTGCGCCAGCTGGTCCGGTTCGCGACCGTCGGCGTGGTGTCCACTCTGGCCTACCTGGTGCTGTTCTCGACGCTGCGCGACGGGATGGGCGCACAGGGCGCGAACCTCGTCGCCCTGGGTGTCACGGCGGTCGGCAACACGGCGGCCAACCGGCGGTACACCTTCGGGGTCCGCGGGCGCGCCGGGGTCGCGCGCCACCAGTTCGAGGGCCTGATCGTGTTCTGCCTCGGGCTGGCGCTGACCGCCGGGTCGCTCGCCGTGCTGCACGGGTTCACCGTGCCCGGCAGGGGCCTTGAGCTGGCCGTGCTCGTCGCCGCCAACCTCGCGGCCACCGTGCTGCGGTTCCTGCTGCTCCGCGGCTGGGTGTTCCACCCGCGCCGCCTCACCGAGAAGAGTGCCTCGTGATCGCGACCGCTTCGCCAGCCACCACCGTGGCCGCGGCCCCCGCGACCGGCAAGCGGCGGCCGTGGGTGCTGCTGTTGCCGGTGGGGACCGCGGTGCTGTACCTGTGGAACCTGACCGCGACCGGCTGGGGGAACAGCTACTACGCGGCCGCGGTCCAGGCCGGTTCCCAGAGCTGGCAGGCGTTGCTGTTCGGCTCGCTCGACGCGGGCAACGTGATCACCGTCGACAAGCCCCCGGCCGCGATGTGGGTGCCGGGCCTGTTCGCACGGGTCTTCGGGTTCTCGCCGTGGACGGTGCTGGTGCCGCAGGCGCTCATGGGCGTGGCGGCGGTGTGGCTGCTGTACGCGGCCGTCCGCAGGACGTCGGGCACCACGGCGGGTGTGCTCGCGGGCACCGGCCTGGCACTGACGCCGGTGGCCGCGCTGATGTTCCGGTACGACCAGCCGGACGCACTGCTGACGCTGCTGCTGGTCGCGGGCGCGTACTGCACGGTGCGCGCGGTGGAGCAGGCGAGCCCCCGGTGGCTGATGCTGGCCGGGGCGACGGTCGGCTTCGCGTTCCTGACCAAGATGCTGCAGGGCTTCCTGACGCTGCCCGCGCTGGCGATCGCGTACCTGGTGGCGGCCCCTACGTCGCTGGGCAGGCGGATCGCGCACCTGGCCATGGCTCTCGGCGCGGTGATCGTGTCGACGGGCTGGTACGTCGCGCTGGTGGCGCTGTGGCCGGCGGACTCGCGGCCCTACATCGCGGGCTCGACGGATGACAGCGTGCTCGAACTGGCACTCGGCTACAACGGCCTCGGCCGGATCTTCGGCGGTGGCGGTGGCGGTGGCGCGGGTGGCGGGAACGTCGGCTTCGGCGGCGCGAGCGGACCGGGCCGGATGTTCGGCGCGGCGTTCGGCGCCGAGGTGTCGTGGCTGCTGCCAGCGGCTCTGATCGGGCTGGTGGCGGGCCTGTGGTTCACCCGAGGGGCCCCGCGCACGGACCGGACCCGCGCGGCGCTCCTGCTGTGGGGTGGCTGGACGATCGTGACCGCCGTGGTGTTCAGCCTGATGAGCGGCATCGTCCACCCGTACTACGCGGTGGCGCTGGCCCCGGCGGTGGCCGCGGTGGCGGCGGTCGCGGGGCGGGAGCTGTGGCGCGGGCGCGCGCACCCACCGGCCCGGTTCGTGCTGGCGGGGATGGTCGCGGTGACCGGGGTGTGGACGTACATCCTGCTGGACCGGTCACCGGACTGGCTGCCGTGGCTACGCTGGGTGATCCTGGCGGCGACGGTGGCGGTGGCGACCGCGCTGGCGGTGGGGGTGCGCGCACGGGCGCTGGGCGTGGCGGCGGTGGTCACCGCGCTGCTGGGCACGGGAGCCTTCACGGTGGCAACGGCGGCCCAGGCCCACTCGGGGTCCATCCCGCTGTCGGGCCCGGCGACCGGCGAGGCGCGGCTCGACATGGGCGGGCAGCCCGTGCCGGCGGAACTGGCGACCCTGCTGGCGGACACGGACACGACGTGGGCCGCCGCGACGACCGGTGGCACCCAGGCCGCGGACCTGTCACTGGCGAGCGGGCGCCCGGTGATCGCGATCGGCGGGTGGAGCGGCGGCGATCCCGCACCCACGCTCGCCGAGTTCCAGCGCTACGTCGCGGACGGTGCGGTCGCCTACTACGTCGGTGGCGGCGGGATGCGCCCCGGCGGCGGCTCGGACATCGACGAGTGGGTGTCGGCCAACTTCGACAGCCGGACCATCGACGGCCAGACGGTGTACGACCTGCGGGGGTGAGCCGGCTACCAGCTGCCCCGGTGGTCCGGGATCGTGAAGATCAGTGGCACCGCCGCCACCAGGAGCACCGAAAGGACCACGAACCCGTGTGCCTGCGTCATGGCCGGATGGGCACTGTTCGCCGCCACGGCCGTCATCACCGAGACGGCGATGATCGAGCCGCTCTGCCGGAACATCCCGCGCAGTCCGGCGATCGACGCGATCTGGTCCGGTGCCAGCTGCAGCCCGGCGTTGTTCGACGCGGGCACCGACACCCCCATCCCGACGCCGGTGATCCCCGCCGCCATCATCAGCCACAGGTAGCCGTTGGTGTTCGGCGGCGGGAACGCCATCAGCGCGAACCCGGTCGTGATCAACACGAAGCCGACCAGCATCGGGAGGCGGCAGCCGAGTTTGCGCAACGTCAGCACGGCCAGCGCCGCCACGCAGATGACACCGGCTCCCCTGGCGGTCAGGACCATCCCCGCAGCCAGGGGATCCAGGTGGAACCGCTCCTCGGCGTACAGCGGCACCAGCGCCCCGAACCCGATCGCGGCGCCGCCGAACAGCAGGTTCAGCACGTTCATCGCGCCGAACCCCTTGCCGCGCAGCAACTGCAGCGGGATGAACGGGGCTCTGGCGCGGAGGGTGTGCCGCACGAACAGGTACGCGAACACCGCGCCGCAGACGACCGGCGCGGCGAACCACGGGCTGGTCAGGCCGTGGTCGAGGTTCGTGAGGCCGTACATGGTGGTCAGCATCAGCAGCGCGAGCAGCAGCAGGCCGCGCACGTCGATGCGTTCAGCCGGTTTGCCCGGGGTCGCGCCGATCAGTTTCCAGCCGAGGACCAGCAGCACCAGGCCGATCGGCACGTTGACGAAGAAGATCGTCCGCCACGACGAGTACGTGACGAAGACGCCGCCGAGGATCGGGCCGAGGATGCCGCCGATGGGGAAGATCGAGGTGAACATCCCCACGGCGCGGTCGCGGGCCGGGCCGTAGTGGTCGGCGATGATGCCGGTGGCGGACGGCATGAACGCGCCGCCACCGAGTGCCTGCACGGCCCGCAGCGCGACCAGCACGTAGATGTTGTTCGCGAACCCGCAGGCCAGCGATGCCGCCGTGAAGATCACGACGGCGGTGAGGAAGACCTTCTTGCGGCCGAAGTGGTCACCCAGTTTGCCCGCCATCGGCATCGCGATGATCTGGCCGAGCGAGTAGATGGTGATCGTCCAGCCACTCCACGTCAGCTCGGCGCCGAGGTCGGACTGGATCGCGTTCAGCCCGGTCGCGACGATCGTCTGGTCCATGGAGGCCATGAACAGGGCGATCGCCACCACGGCGAAGACCACGTGGCGGCGCGGCAGCGGCTCGGAGGGGATGTCCGCCCGGGTGTTTGCTCCTATGCTTCGCATCCCCATGAGAGCCGAGAATACTTGCTTGCTGGCAAGCAACCAAGTGTTTGTGACCAACCAGACCTGACCGGGAGCCGGTAAGTGGATGCCGAGAACGTGACCCGACTGCGCCGGGTCATCGGGCGGCTGGCGCGGCTGCTCAACGCCGCGCCGGTCAGCGAGAACCTGACCCCCACGCAGGCCTCCGTGCTCGGCATCGTCGCGCACCGCGGCCCGATCGGCATGACCGAGCTTGCCGACATCGAGGGCCTCAACCCGACGATGCTGTCCCGTGTGGTGGCCAAGCTCGTCGACGACGGCCTCGCGACCCGGCTGCCCAACCCCGCCGACCAGCGGGCGGTGCAGATCGCGACCACCGACGCCGGCCAGGACGTGCACCTGCGGATCATCAAGTCCCGCACGGAAACGGTGGCGCGGATCCTCGACGGACTGTCGCCGGACGTCACCGACGCCCTGCTCGACGCGCTCCCCGCGCTGGAGGCCCTCGCCGAAGGGCTCCGGACCACGAAGAACTGAGAGATACCGGCCTGCTTGCACGTTTGTCGGCGAGCTGACCTCGTTGTCCTGCCTGGTCGAGTGCCAGTAGCCTGACCGGTGGCACTGGTGGCTTTGAGGGCGAGGGGAATCGGATGCCGCGAACCGAGGCGGTGGCACGGCGCACGTACGGCGGCCGGACGGCCGCCGACCGGCGGGCCGAGCGACGCGGGCGGTTACTGGAGGCCGGGCTGCAGCTGTTCGGCACCGAGGGCTACGCGGCGACGTCGATCGAGAAGCTCTGCACCCACGCCGGGGTGTCCACGCGCAACTTCTACGAGGAGTTCAACTCCCGCGAGGACCTGCTGATCGCGCTGCACTCGCGCGCCAACGAGCAGTCCTACCGGGCGGTCAACGCCGCCTTCGCCGAGGCGACCGACGCCGCACTCGCCGAGCGGTTCGAGCTGGCCGTGCGCACGTTCATCAACAACATGGCCAGCGACCCGCGCTGGGCACGCCTCGCGTACGTCGAGATGATCGGCGTCAGCGACAAGGTCGAGAAGCACCGCATGGCGTGGCGCAAGCGGTGGTGGGACTTCATGGTCGCCGAGGCGGACCGCGCGGTGCTGCGCGGCGAGGCGAAGGCGCGGGACTTCACCCTGCCCGCGCTCGCGGTGATCGCCTCGGTCAACGAGCTGGTGCACCACTACTCAGTGAACCGGGGAAGGATCACGTTGGACGAGGTCATCGCCGAAGTCGTGCGGTTCGCGGTCGCGGCGGTGACGGCATGACGGTCTCCGCTTCCGCCTCTGCCGCCGCACTGCTGGAGCGCCTCACCGAGGTGGCGGGGACCGACGTGACCCCCGCCGCCGAGCTGCTGGCGGCCTCGGTGCGCGACAACGGCGTGATCCAGGCGTTCGGCACCGGCCACTCGCAGGGCACCGCGCTGGAGATCGCGGGCCGAGCGGGCGGGCTGGTCCCCACGAACCGCATCGCACTGTCGGACCTCGTGCAGTTCGGCGGCGAGGACCCCGCGGTGCTCGCCGACCCGATGCTCGAGCGCAGCGCCGACGTCGTGTCGCGCCTGTACGAGCTGGCGGCGCCGCACCCGCAGGACGTGTTCGTGATCGCGTCCAGCTCCGGGGTGAACTCGTCGGTCGTGGAGATGGCGCACCTCGCGACCACCAACGGCCACAAGCTCGTCGTGATCACCTCGCTGCTGCACAGCAGCCAGGTCCCCGCGCGCCACGAGTCAGGCAAACGCCTTTCCGACTTCGCCGACGTGACGCTGGACAACCGCGCACCGTTCGGCGACACGCTGCTTCCGTTGCCGGACGGCACTTCCGTCGGTGGCGTGTCGTCGCTGACCGCGGGCCTGCTCGCGCAGATGCTGGTGGCGGACACGGTCCGGCTGCTGCTCGAGTCGGGCACCGAGCCGCCGGTGTACGTGTCGAACAACGTGCCGGGCGGCTACGAACGCAACATCAAGCTCGAAGCGCTGTACGAGGGCCGCATCCGCCGCACGGCGGGCTAGGGCGTGTGCAGGTCCGGCCGGTGGCCCGGTTTGCTTCGGTGCCGTCAATGGGCCATTCAGGACGCCCAGCGCCCTGAACGCGCCTTTCAGGGCATCGCCACGCAGGCCAGGCCGAGGCCCTCGCGCTCCACGTCCCACAGCACCGCGGGGAGGCGGGTGGCCTCCTCGACGGCTCCGCCCGCGGCGGCCTCATGGAGGTTCACGCGCCGATCCTATGCCGTGCCAACAGGTCCCGGGCCGCTTGTGGCCACGTCGGGTGGCCGAACGTGAAACCGGCGGCCAGCAACCGGGTCGGCACCACGCGGCGGCTCTTCAACAGCAACTCGGTGTCCGAGCGCACGGCCAGCGCGCCAAGCTCCGCCATCCACCTCGTCGCGGGCAGTCCGACCGGCATCCCGCACGCGGCGCGGAGCACGCGCATGAAGTCCCGCTGCGGCAACGGTTCCGGCGCGGCGAGGTTCACCGGGCCGGACAGCTCGTGGGTCAGCAGGAACTCCACCGCCCGCACGAAGTCCTCCTCGTGCAGCCACGACACGTACTGCGCACCACCGGCCACCGGGCCGCCGAGGCCCGCCCGGGCCATGCCGCGCAGCACCGTGAACGCACCACCCCGTTCCCGGCTCATCACGATCGCCGTGCGCAGTGCGACCTTGCGGGTCGCGGGGGTCTCGGCCGCCGCCTGCACCGCCTCCCAGCGCCTTGCGATCTCGACGCTGTACGCCCAGTAGCCGGGCACGTCCGGTTCCGCGCCGCCGATGACGCCCGTGTGCTCGTCGTTCGGCGCGTCGAAGCGGTGGGCGTAGATCGTCGCGGTGCTCATCTGGAGCCAGACCTTCGGCGGCCGGGCCGCCGCGGCGATCGCCGCGCCGACGACCCGGGCCGAGTCGACCCGCGACGCCATCATCTCCCGCAGGTTCTCCTCGGTGTACCGGCAGCTCACGCTCCTGCCCGCGAGGTTGACCACCGCGTCCGCGCCGTCCACCTCGGCCGCCCACGGGCCGAGCGTCCTGCCGTCCCACCGCACCCCGCCGCGCCTGCCGAGGACGACCACCTCGTGCCCGGCGGCGGCCAGCGCCCGGCACAGGAAGGTGCCGATGTGCCCGGACCCGCCGGGAACCACGATCTTCATGCCCCGCCCCTCACTTTGAACGTGTTCAAAAACGAGGGTACGCGCCGTCGGGGACAGACGGGCCGTGTTCTGGGCTACACCGGTGCGCACCGGGGCCGCCCGCCTGAGGTGGCATGTCCCACTGGAAGAGTCCGAAGTGGCCGTTCGTCGACGCGCTCGTTGCCAGGAACCGGGCGGTGGTCCTGGGCCCCGACAGTTCCGGCGGGGTGTCCGCCGTCCGGTACGTTGCGCTGACCTCACCAGAGAAAGATTTGTCCGGCAGGATAGGCGACACCATGTATGTGCTGCTCAGCTGCGCGATCTCGCTCGACGGGTACCTCGACGACACCTCCGGCGAGCGGCTCGTGCTCTCCAACGCCGCCGACCTCGACCGGGTGGACGCCGAACGCGCGGGGGTCGACGCGATCCTCGTGGGCGCGGGCACGGTCCGCAACGACAACCCGAGGCTCTCGGTGCGCTCACCCGCCCGCCGGGCCGCGCGGGAGGCGGCCGGGAAGCCGGCGACACCGCTGAAGGTCGTGCTGTCGAACGGGGACCTGCCACAGGACGCGGCGTTCCGCGCCGACGGCGAGTCGCTCGTCACCGGCGGGTCCGTCGACGAGGTCCTCGCGCGGCTGGCGGCACGCGGGGTGACGCGGCTGATGGTCGAGGGCGGCGGCCGGGTGCTGACGGCGTTCCTCGCCTCTGGCCGGGTCGACGAGCTGCAGCTGGTGATCGCGCCGTTCTTCGTCGGCGACCGCGCGGCACCCCGGTTCGTCCACGATGGCCGGTTCAGGTGGCACAAGGACCACCGGGCGACACTGGCGGCCGTCGAACCGATCGGGAACGTGGTGCTGCACAGGTACCTGCTCGGCGAGTCCGCTGTGGACGGTCACTGGCTTGCCCACGCGGTCGCGCTCTCGCGCCGGTGCCCGCCCTCGACCACCGCGTTCAGCGTCGGCGCGGTGATCGTCGACGCGGCGGGAGAACGGATCGCGTGGGGTTTCTCCCGCGAGACCGACGAGACCGTGCACGCCGAGGAGTCCGCGCTCGCCAAGCTCGCCGCCGACGACCCGCGCCTGGCGGGTGCGACCATCTACAGCTCGATGGAACCGTGCAGTACCCGCAAGTCCCGGCCGCTGTCGTGCACCAGGCTGATCCTCGACGCCGGTGTCCGCCGGGTGGTCTTCGCCTACCGGGAACCGTCGACCTTCGTGGTCGGCGAGGGCGCGGAACAGCTCGCGGCGGCGGGGGTGACGGTCGTCGAGCGACCGGAGCTGGTGGCCGAGGTCCGCGAGGTCAACGCAACGCAGCTCGCGCCGCCCGGGCGGTGAACACCCGGACGGCGCGAGCCGGCGATCAGTTCAGTACGACGAAGAACCCGGCGACGTCGAACACGACGTCGACGTAGCCCGCGTTGTTGGCGAAGTTCACCGCGCGGTCCTGGATGCCCGGGTCGGACTCGTAGCCGATCCCGACGGTCACCGCGTTGGCGACGACCTGGTTCGGCACCACGTTCAGGGTCGACGCGTTCGGCCGCGGCTGACCACCCGGCCACACCGTGACGAACCCGGGTGCGGTCGCGTTGACGCCGGTCACGTTGCCCGCGATCGCGTGCAACGCCACCGGGTCGGTCGTCTCACCCCACCCGGTCAGCCCGACGAAGTAGCTCGGCCGCAGGCCGTCGTCCTGACGCGAGTCCCAGGCGCGCTCCGGGGAGATGGCGATGAACTTGTACGCCCCACCCGGCGAGTAGTAGCCGACGAGGTCGATGATCACGTCGGTGTTGCCCGCGTGGTTGTAGAGCACGATGGACCGGTTGGTCCCGATCGGCACCGTGACCTGGTTCGGGATGACCTCACCCGGTGCCAGGTTGATGTTCGACGCCGTCGGCCGCGTCTGCCCGTTCGGGTACGCGGTGAGGAACGTCGACGCGGTGGCGCCGACACCGGTCATGTTGAAGGTCACCGCGGTGGCCCCGGCCGGGACGAACGACGACACGTTCAGCACACCGGTGCCGCGCGGGCCAAGCGGCGTGCCGGGCCTGGTGTCGAGCACCCGCCTCGGGTTCATGGTGGTGTACCGGTTGGCGGTGCCCTCGGTGTAGTAACCGGCGAGGTCCGCGACCAGGTGGGTGTTGCCGGAGTGGTTGTACAGCGTCACGCGGCGGTCCGCGCTCAACGCGACCACGACCGAGTTGGCGCGCGTGTTCCGCGCGGCCAGGTTCAGGTTCGACGCGTTCGGCCGCGCCTCACCCGCCGGGTAGACGGTCACGAACGTGGAGAGGGTGGGCGACACACCGGTCACGTTCAGCACCACGGACGTGGCGGCGGCAGGCGTCCTGGCCGTCAGGTCGACGGTCACCGAGCGCCCTGGGCCGACCGGGGTCCCGCCGATCCGCGTGTCCAGCACCCGGACGGGCGACACCGGGACGTACTCGGACGGGATCGCGGGGACGGCGGCGGCACGCATCTGCGACCCCTGCTCGCGCTCGGCCTTCACCCCGCTGCCGTTCTCCGGCTCCGCACCGGCGACCGGCACACCCGCCATCAGCGCGGCGGCCACCGTGGCCACCACGGCCGCAACTCTTCGACTACGCATCAAGAAAAACCCCTCATCGTCGACACATCGGCGCGGTGGAACCACCGGCAGGAGCAGGCACGCGTTGCTCATCGTGTCCCCCAGCGACCGCTCCACCCCCGAATGGGCGAGCCCGAGCCTATCCGAGTGACAGAGGGCGCCCAATGGCTTTCTTCGTAACTGTCCTGAAATTGCGTGTTGCGTGATCTCGTACCTACTACTACGCAATGCGTGCTAGTGTTCCTGCCGTACTACTACTCACTCGACTGGACTCGCCGATGGAGATCAGCCAGCTGCTCAAGGGTGTGCTCGACCTCGCCGTGCTCGCGGTGCTGAGCACCGAGGACGGCTACGGGTACGACGTGGTCCGGCGACTGCGCAAGGCCGGACTCGACGAGGTCGGCGACGCGTCGGTCTACGGCACACTGCGCCGCCTCTACAACGCGGGCGCGCTCACGTCCTACGTGCGCCCCAGCGAGGAAGGCCCGCACCGCAAGTACTACGGGCTCAACGAACTCGGCAGGCAGCGGCTCGCGGACGGGACCAAGACCTGGCGCGGGTTCGCGAACACGATGACCGACCTACTGGAAGGGGAGACGGCGTGAACACCGGCACGGACACCGAGGTCGGGTCCTATCTGGACCGCCTGCGGCACGAGCTGGCGGACCTCCCGGCCGCCGAGGTCGAGGAGATCGTCCAGGACGTCGAGCCACAGGTGTCGGCGACCGCCGGCGAACTCGCCGCCACACAGTCCCCGGCCACTCTCGCCGACCGGCTCGGCGACCCCGCCGAGTACGCACGGGAACTGCGTGCCGCCATGGGTGTGCCTGCCGAACCCACCGGGTCGCGGACGCCGGAGTGGCTGCCGCGTACCGCGTTCTGGGTGCTCGTGGTCGCCACGGCCGCGGCGGGGGTCGGCGGTTACGCCATCGGACAGGTCATGACGGACGCCCCCCGGCCCGTGCTGGTGTTCCTCCTCGTCGCGCTCGCCGCGTCCTGGCTCACGGTCGGCCGGTCCCGGTCGACGGCGGCCGAGATGGCGACGCTGCCCGAGGTGCGGTTGGTGGCCGCGCGACTGGCGGAGGCGGAACGACGCCTGCCGGTCCGCGACCACCTGCGGTCACTGTGGCCGGGATGGCTCATCGCCCGCGCGGCCCTGATGTGCCTCGGCATGATGTGGCTGCTGGGCTGGTTCGGCTGGCAGGGCGCGGGGACGGTCCTTCCCGCCGTCGCCGTCGCGGCACTCACGGTCGTGGTCGGCCGTCGCACCGGGACCCACCGGCAGTGGCTGTGGCTCAGCCTCCCGCTCGACGCGTGGGCGGTCGGCGTGGCCCTCAAGGCGGCGGAACTGCTGCCACTACTGGCCACGGGCGACCACGTCTGGTGACCGGTTACAGCTTATAACACGCGCACCTGCCTGTTACAGTTACCGGGGTGAGCAGCAGTCCACCCCGCGAGCGGTACCGCGCCCAGGTACGTGCCGAGGTCAAGGAGCACGCATGGGCGCAGATCGCGGAGGCGGGCGCGTCCGCGCTGTCCCTCAACGCGATCGCCAAGAAGATGGGCATGAGCGGGCCCGCCCTGTACCGCTACTTCGCCAACCGGGACGAGCTGATCACCGACCTCGTCACCGACGCCTACCGCCAACTGGTCGACGCGTTCCGCGCCGCCGTCGAGGCGAAGGGCTCCGAGCCGGTGGTGATCGCGCACGCCATGCGGGACTGGGCACTCGCGCACCCGCAGCGGTACTTCCTGATCTACGGCACGCCGATCCCCGGCTATCACGCACCACCCCAGACCCGCGACATCGCCGCCGAGCTGATGAACATGCTGCTGGCCGCACTGCGAAACCACCGGCCCGGCGAGAAGACGCCGTTCGACGAACACCTCGACACCCACCGCGACTGGGCGGGCACCGACGATCCGCCGGAGACACTCCGCACGGCGCTGAGGCTGTGGGCCAGGATGCACGGGGTGATCAGCCTCGAGATCGCCGGGCACTTCGACACCATGGGTTTCGACACCACGCTGTTCTTCGAGTCCGAAGTGGACGCGATGCTGGAGCGCTAGGCCGATTGCCTGTGGACAGGTCGGGCGCTTGTGTCCGGTTCTGTCGGTGGTGGCCGGTAGGCTGGATTCCGGGGGGCCGGAGGCTGCCTGTTGATCTTGTTGCGCGGGGTGTGGTTTGGGCTGGGGTTTGACCACGGGGTGCTTTGTCGCTGTATTCGTTGTCCCGCTTGGGTCTTCGGGGTGCTTTGGCGAGTGTTGGTGTTCGGTGGTGACGGCGGATTTTACGGGCGGCCCCTCACGTGTCAAGGGCGCCTTCGGCGTCCGGCTTCGCCGGATGGCTTCGCCACCCTTGACACGCGAGCCTCCGCCGCCCTGCAGGGGCCCTTGCGGGCAGGGCTGGCGCCCTGCCACTGGATTGCCCGCCGCCACCACCGAACCTTCTGGGTGGTTCCGTTCGCTTGAGGTGCGTTGAGGGCGGGGTGCTTCTGCCCTTCGGGGCGGGCCCGCTGCGCGGGGCTTTGCCCGCTGCGCGGGCTTTCGCCCGGCGCGGGCTTTCGCCCGGCGCGGGCTTTCGCCCGGCGCGGGCTTTCGCCCGGCGGGCGCTGCGCGCCCGCGCGCGGCGCGGCCCGCGTAGCGGGCCGGTGCTTGATCAACGGCGCGTTTGGGACATTGGTGGTGTCGTGAATGGGCCGTTCAGGGCGCTGGGCGCTGTGAATGTGCCATTGAGGGCATGGGGTGTGCCGTGAACGCGCCTTTCGCGGCGTGCCCGCTTCGCGGGCTTCGCCCTGCGGCCGGCGCGGCCCGCGTAGCGGCGCCGGTCCTTGATCAACGGAACATTTGGGACATCGGCGGTGCCGTGAATGGGCCATTCAGGGCGCTGAGCGCCGTGAATGTGCCATTGAGGGCATGTCGTGTGCCGTCAACGCGCCTTTCACGGCGTGCCCGCTTCGCGGGCAGCGAACTGTGGGTCGAGGGTGATCAACGGCGCGTTCGGGACACGGGTCATGCCCTGAAAGGCGCGTTCAGGGCGCCGAGCGCCCTGAACGCGCCTTTCAGGGCATTCCGCGGCCTGGGAGGTGGGCCTCGGTCAGGTGGGGAGGCCCAGTAGGCCGCCCAGTGTGGTCGGGGGGCCGCCCGGGTAGGACAGTGTGCCCGGTAGGCCGGGTGTCGGTGTCCTCGGTGCGGCGGCCGGTGGCGGCACCTCTACCGGTTTGCCGCCGAACGGGGCGTTCTGTGAGCCGCGTACGCCGATCGGGCTGCCCGGTGGTTCCGCGCAGTATGCCTGCTGGTTCGGTGGTGCGTCGGTGACGTCGTTGCCGGGGCGTTGTCTCGTGCCCTCGTAGCCGCGGGTGCACGAGAACGGGTCGTTGAACGTGAGCACGAGCCCGAGGTGCCCGGTGCCGTCCGGGTTCGCGCCCGGGGCGGTCGCGGTCACCATCGGGAAGGCCACCAGCAGGTGTTCCAGCGCGTCGGTGCGGGTGCTCGTGATCTGCACGGTGGTCAGCAGGTTCGCGATGACCACGCCGAGGTCCTGGCCAGAGTCGCGGAGGAGGTCGTCGACCTGCACGGCGACCACGGGGACCGTCGTGATCAGTTTGCGCAGGTCCGGGTCGGACGTCTTCAACTGTTGCGCGATGAGCCGCAGGTTGCTGCTGTAGTCGAGGATCTGTCTGCTCTGCGCCGCCTGCGTTTCCAGCACCACCCGGCCGTTGGACAGCAGCGACGTGGTCTGTGGCAGGTGTTCGGTCGCGGTGGTGGTCAGCTGTCCCGCGCTGTCGAGCAGCACCTGCAACGCCGGGCCCGCGTTCTCGAACGCGCGGTGCAGTTCGTCGACCGTGGTGCGCAGCGAATCCTGCGGCACGCTCTCGACGAAACTGTCCAGATTGGACAACAGGGTCTCCGGGCTCGACGGGGTCGACGTGCGGTCGCGGGGCACGACCGCGCCCTCCGCGAGATACGGGCCGCCGGCGTGTTCCGGTTGCAGGTCGACGTACTGCTCGCCGACCGCGGACCGGTTCGCCACCACGGCGCGGGTGTCGGCGGGGATCGGTGGCGCGTCGTCCTCGATGTCGAGTACCACGTCGATGCCGTCGTCGGACAGGCGCAGCCGCTCGACCCGGCCGACGGTGACGCCGCGGTAGGTGACCTCGGCGTTCGTGAAGATGCCGCCGGAGTCGGCGAGCTGCACCGTCACCCGGTAGCCGCGGGTGCCGAACAGGCGGTCCAGGCCCGCGTAGGTGCCGCCGACGTACACGATGCCGACGACCGCGATCATCGCGAACAGGAGCAGCCGGACCTTGGTGCCGCGCAACAACATCAGCGTCCCACCCCCAGCAGCGTGCCGAGCAGCCCGGTCAGCCCGCCCGCCGTGTCGCCCTGCGGCACCCGCGGCAGCGTGGGCACCGGCAGCGGCGGCTCCAGCGACGGCGACGGTGACTGCGACGGTCCCGGGGTCGGCGACAGGCCGGGGATCGGGATCACCGGTGTGCTCGCGTTCTCCAGGTTCTCCAGCAGCACCGAAAGATCGAGGTCGAACTTGACGTCCACGTTCACGTAGTCGCCCTTGACGGCGTTGAGGAAGTAGTCGGTGAACGGGTAGGTCACGAGGAACTGCAGCGAGTTCGGCAGGTCCGAGCCCGCCTCCGCGAGCTTGTTCAGCGTGGGGGCCAGGAGTTTCAGGTCGTCGACGAGGTCGTCGCGGCTGCGGTTGACGGTGTCGACGGCGACGGTCGACAGGTTCTCCAGCGCGCCGAGCATGGTGACGAGCGCGTCCCGCTGTTCGTTGACGACCGCGAGGCCCGGCCCGAGGTGGTCGAGCGCGACCCTGATGTCGCCGGTCTGCGCGGCGAGCCTCGTCGACAGGGTGCCGAGCGCGTCGATGGCCCTGGTGATGTTGTGCTTCTCGCCGTCGAGCACCGTGACGACGTCGTCGATGTTGGCGAGCGTGGCGCGCAGCTCCGGCTCGTTGCCGTCGAGCGCGGCGTTCACCTCCTCGACGATGGTCGACAGTCGCCCGATGCCGCCGCCGTTGAGCAGCAGCGACAGCGCGCCGAGGACCTCCTCGATCTCCGGGTTGCGGTTGGTGCGGTCGATCGGGATCACCGCGCCGTCCCGCAGTTTCCCGGCCGGTCGGTCCGGTGCGCTCAGCTCCACGAACTTCTCGCCGAGCAGCGACGACTGCCGCAGCTCGGCGGCCGCGTTGGCGGGCAGGTGCACGTCGCCGTTGACGAGCAACGTCACCACGGCCGTCGTGTTGTCCGCCGCCAGCTCGATCCTGTCGACCCGGCCCACCGCGACGTCGTGGACCTTCACCCCGGCCTGCGGCACCAGGTCGAGCACGTCACCGAACTGGGCGACGACCCGGTAGGGGTGCTCGCCGAGGTCCGCGCCGCCCGGCAGCGGCAGCTGGTACATGCCGGAGAACCCGCCGGTCGAACACCCCGCGAGCAGGAAAGCCAGGAACCCCACCATGGCTCGTCTCATCGGCCACCTCGCGAGACGGCGCCGGTCAGGTCGACGAGCGGGATCGGCAGCGGCGGCAGCTGCCCCGACGACAACGCGCCGAGTGCCTCCGCCGCGGACGGCAACCCGAGCGTGCCGTCGAGGTACGGGGCGAGCTGGGTGCACAGGTCGGACAGTGTCTTCGGCAGCTCGACCGGGGTCGCGGCCGCGAGCGTGCGGCACAGCATCAGCACCGGCGGGTAGGTCAGCTCGTTGAGGTTGCCGCGGATCGCGAACGACGCGGACGCGGCGTCGTAGGTGGACAGGAAGTTCGACATGGCGAGCGGGGCCACGTCCAGGATCTCCGCCACCGCGGCCCGCTGGTCGACGAGCGCCTGCGTCACGCCGGTCAGCTTGTCCACATTGGACGTGATGGCGTCCTTGTTGGTGGCGATGAACCCGTGCACGTCGGTCAGCGCGGTGCCGAGCGAGGTGAGCGCGGTGCCCAGCTCGTCGCGGTCCTGCGCGAGGTAGCCGCTCACGTCGGCCAGCCTGTTGTTGAACGCCTTGACCTGCGCGTCGCTCTCCGCGAGCGCCTCGGTGAACGTGGCGAGGTTGTCGACGGTGGTGAACAGGTCCCCGCGCGAGTCGGCGAGCGCGGCCGACGCGTCGGAGAGCTGCGTGATGGTCTGGTTGAACAGCTCGCCGTTGCCTGCCAGGTTCGCGGCGGCGGTGTCGAGCACGTCGGACAGCGCGCCGTTCTCGTTGGCGCCGTTCGGGCCCAGCGCGGTCGTGAGGTCGTTGACGCTCGCGGTCAGGTCGTCGAGCTCCACCGGCGTCGCGGTGCGGTCGAGCGGGATGACCGTCCCGTCGGCCATCAGCGGGCCGGACTCGTACGCGGGTGTCAGCTGCACGTACCGGTCGCTGACCAGCGACGGCGCGACCACGACGGCCTGCGCGGCCGCCGGGATCTCGATGCCATCGTCCACGGTCATCTCGACCCGCACCCGGTCGCCCCTCGGGGTCACCGACGTGATCCGCCCGACGCCGACGCCGAGCACCTTCACCTCGGAGTCCGGGTAGACGCCGACGGTCTTCGCGAAGTACGCGGTGATCCGGGTGCCCGCCGGGGCCATCGTGATCCACCACAGCGCAGCACTGATCAGCAGCATCAACGCGAGCGCGTAGATCACGACGAGCGCGGCGCGGCGGCTCGTGCGGCTCTCGGCCAGCATCGCCCGCGCGTTCACCGTCCACCACCCTGCGGGGTGTGCGGCACCGTGCAGCCCTCGGGGTTGATCGTGAGGATGCCCAGGTCCGTCGGCGGTGGCAGCAGGCCGCAGATGTAGCCCTCGAACCAGCGGCCGTTGCCGATGACGTTGTTGAAGGTCCGCACGTACGGCGCGAGCGAACGCAGGCTCTCCGACAGGTTCGCCTGGTTGTTCGCGAGGATCGTGGTGACGCGGTCCAGCTCGTCCAGCGCGGGTTTGAGCTGTGCCTGGTTGTCGGCGACCAGCCCGCGCAGCTCGCCGGCGAGCGTGATGGTGCCGGTCAGCAACGTGTGCACGGCGTCCCGGCGCAGTCGCAGCTCGCCGAGCAGCAGCGACGCGTCGGTGAACAGCCGCTTCAACTGCTCGTCGCGGTCGGCCACGGTCCCGGTGAACCCGGCGGTGTTCGCGAGCAGCGTCTTCAGTTGCTCGTCCCGTGTGGACAGTGTGGCGGACAGCCGCGACAGGCCGGTCAGCGTGTCCTTCATGTGCTGTGGGCTGTTCGCGAACGTGTCGGAGATGACCTGGAAGCTCTGCGCGAGCTGCTCGGTGTCGATCCGGTCCACGGTCTGCGACAGCTCGCCGACCGCGGGGACGATGTCGAACGGGGTCCGTGTGCGGCTGACCGGGATCGGGTCGTTGGCGCTCTGTTGCGCCTTGCCCGTGGACTCGATCGCGAGGAACTTGTCGCCGAGCAACGTCTTGATCTCGATCGACACCGTGCTGCGGTCGCCGAGGCGCACGTCGTCGACGCGGAAGTCCACGACCACCTTGTTGCGGGCCAGCTCGACCCCGCGCACCTCGCCGACCTTCACCCCGGCGAGCCGCACCTCGTTGCCCGGCCGCAGCCCGGCCGACTCGCGGAACTCGGCGGTGTAGGTGGTGCCGCCGCCGATGATCGGCAGGTCGTCGGAGTTGAACGCGACGAGCAGCCCCAGCACCAGCAACACGATCGTCACCGTGCCGACGGCCGCCTGGTCCCGTTCCTTCAGCGGTTTCACGACTCCCCCTCGCAGGCTCGGGGAAGCCGTTCACGGTCGCCCCGTGTCTGATGGTTGGCTCCGCTCACGATCGGCACCTCTCCGCTGGCGGTGTACCGGGAACCGGCAACAACGGCAGGTCGACGGAGACGCCGAGGTCCGACACCCCGATCCGGCCGGACATGCTGCACAGGTAGTAGTTGAACCAGCCGCCGTAGGTCGACACCCGGCTGATCGTCTGGATCTTGTTCGGGAGCCCGGCGAGGAACTTGTCGACCGTGTCGCCGTGGTCGGCCAGGTTCCCGGCCAGTGCACCGAGCGCGGCGATGTCGTCCTTGATCGGCGGCCGCACCGACGACAGCAGCCCGGCCGTCGACTGGGTCAGGTCGCCGAGGGCGCCGATCGCGGCACCGATCGGCTGCCGTTGCGCGGCGAGCCCGGACGCGAGCTGCTGGAGCTGGTCGATCAGCCCCGACAGCTCGGTCGTGCGTTCGTTGACCGTCGTCAGTACCGTGTTGAGGTTGTCGATGACCTGCCCGATCACCTTGTCCTTGCTCGCGATCGTGCTCGCGAGCGACGCGGTGTGCGCGAGGACGCTGTCGATGGTGCCGCCCTCGCCCTGCAGCACCTGGATCAGCTCACCCGCGAGCTTGTTGACCTGGTCGGGTTGCAGTGCCTGGAACAGCGGCTGGAACCCGTTGAACAGCTGGGTGAGGTTCAGCGCGGGCTGCGTGCGCTCAAGGGGGATCGTGTCGCCGGGCCGCAGCACCGCGTTGGGGTCACCGGATCCGACGGCGAGCGCGACGTACCGCTGGCCGATCAGGTTGCGGAACTTGATGGTCGCCGTCACCGACTTCGGCAGCCGCCGCGCCGCCTCGACGTCGAACCGGACCTCCGCCCACGTGTCGTCGACCACCGAGATGTCGGTGACCTGCCCGACGCGGACACCGGACATGCGGATGTCGTCGCCCTCGTTGAGCCCGGTGGCGTCGGTGAACCTGGCGAGGTAGCCGCTGGTCGAGCCCAGTGTGGTGTTGGCGATCGTGAGGCCGAGCAACGCGGTCAGCGTGACCGTGACGACCGCGAACACGGTGATCTTGACCAGCGGCCCGAGAAAGTTCCTCATGCCGCCCCCTCGCCCGCTCCGTGGCGGCCTGCACACCGATGGTTCGCTCCGCAAGCTCCGCTCATCGCACGGTCACCTCCGCACCCCGGAACAGCGGGCCGAGCAGCAGCGACGACCACCCCGGCACGTCCGACGGCGACATCCCGAGCCCCGGCGCGACGAGCGCGGCGATCAGGTCCTGCTCCGGCGGGGTGTTGGCGAGCTGCATGTCCGCCGCGGACTGCGGCAGCGTGTTCGGGAAGTCCTCGGGCCGGTCCGAGTTCGGCGGCGGCGGTTTCGCCGACCCGTCGTCGAGCGGTCCGCCCTCCGGGTACTGCGGGAACCGCGCCGGTGGCTTCGCGACCGGATAGCAGGCCGGGCCCCGCTTGTCGTCGTACCGCGGGGTGTCCACCCCGGGCAGGTACTTGCCCCGGCTCGCCGTGATCTCGATGGTCACGCGCGTGACGTTCGGGGTGGCCGAGCCCTTGCCGAACGCCGCGTCGGCGGCCGGGATCGAGTCGACGAGCTGCTTGAGCAGGCACGGGTACTCGGGCGCGTACTTCGCCAGCACGGCCAGGGTCGACTTCGACGTGCTCGCCAGGTTGATGATGTTGTCCTTGTTGGCGGCCAGGAAGCCGCCGAGGTCGATCGACGCGTTCGTGAGCGTGCGGTACAGGTCGGCCAGCCGACCGCGCTGCTCGACGACGGTCCGGGTGGTGACGGTCAGGTCCCGCAACGCGGTCAGCAGCTCCGGCCCGGCCTGCGCGTAGGTGTCCGCGACCGCCGCGAGCCGCTGAATGTTCGCGCGCAGGTCCGGCAGCGACGGGGTGATCTCCCCCAGGTACCGCCCGAGCTGGACGAGCGTGTCGCCGAACTGCTCGCCGCGCCCGTCGAGCGCGGTCGCCATCGCGTTCAACGTGGACGCGAGCTTCTCCGGCTGCACCGCCCGCAGCACCGGCATGAGGTTGTCGAGCACCTGCTCGATCTCGATGGCGGAGCTGGTGCGGTCCTGCCCGATCACCGAGCCCTCCCGCAACCGGCCGCTCGGGACCGCCGGGGTCTGCAACGCCACGTAGCGTTCGCCGAACAACGTCTTCGGCAGCAGGCGCGCGGACACGTTGCCGGGGATCTCCCCGACGTGGTCCGGGTCGAGCGCGAGGTCGAGGACCGCGTGGTCGCCGCTGGGCCGGATGTCCCGCACCTCCCCGACGATCAGCCCGCGCAGCTTGACGTCCGCGCCCGTGCGGAGCTGGTTGCCGACGTGGTCGGTCTCCAGGGTCACCGGCACGATCGGCGTGAACGTCTTGCGGTAGAAGGCAACCGATGCTGCGACGAACATCCCGGCGATCACCAGGAAGATCAGCCCGTAGACCTGGAACCGGCGTCGCTCACTCATCGGCATCACCCAGCCAGCCGCACTGTCGTGGTCGCGCCCCAGATGGCGAGCGACAGGAAGAAGTCCAGCAGCATCTGCACCACGATCGCCGCCCGCACCGCCCTACCCACGGCCACCCCGACCCCGGCCGGGCCGCCGGACGCGGTGTAGCCGTAGTAGCAGTGCACGAGGATCACGACGACGCTGAACACGATCACCTTGAGGAACGACCACAGCACGTCCTCCGGCGGCAGGAAGAGGTGGAAGTAGTGGTCGTACGTGCCAGCGGACTGCCCGTAGAACCACACGGTCACCTGCCGGGACGCCACGTACGACGACAGCAGACCCACCAGGTACAGAGGGATCACGGCCGCGACCGCCGCGATCACGCGCGTGGTCACGAGGTAGGGCAGCGACGGCACCGCCATCACCTCGAGCGCGTCGATCTCCTCGGAGATCCGCATCGCGCCCAGCTGTGCGGTGAACCCGCAGCCGACCGTGGCCGACAGCGCGAGCCCGGCGGCCAGCGGCGCGACCTCGCGGGTGTCGAAGTACGCGGCGATGAACCCGGTGAGCGCGGACGTGCCGAGCTGGTTGAGCGCCGAGTACCCCTGCAGGCCGACGATCAGGCCGGTGAACACGGTCATGCCGATCATCACGCCGAGCGTGCCGCCGATGACCGCGAGCGCGCCGGAACCGAAGAACACGTCCGACAGCAGGCGCAGGATCTCGCGCGGGTAGTGCGCGAGCGTGCGCGGCACCCACGCGAGGACACGGACGTAGAACGCGAGCTGCCTGCCCAGCGCGGCGAGGCCGTCCGCGGGCTGGGTGGCGACGACCACCAGCCGTCGCGGCACCTTCGGCGGAATGTCCACTGTGGCCATTCCGCTCACATGCCCTTCGGCGGGACGACCTGCAGGTAGATGCCCGTGAGCACCACGTTGATCAGGAACAGCAGCAGGAACGTGATCACGACCGTCTGGTTCACCGCGTCGCCGACCCCCTTCGGTCCCCGGCCCGGGTTGAGTCCCCGGTAGGCGGCGACGATCCCCGCGACGAACCCGTACAGCACGGCCTTGATCTCACTGATCCACAGGTCCGGCAGCTGTGCGAGCGCGTTGAACGACGCCAGGTACGCACCCGGCGTGCCACCCTGCATGACCACGTTGAAGAAGTAGCCGCCCGCGACACCGACGACGCTGACGAGCCCGTTGAGGAGCACCGCGACGATCGTCATGCCGAGCACCCTCGGCACGATCAGCCGCTGGACCGGTGACACACCGAGGACTTCGAGCGCGTCGATCTCCTCGCGGATCGTCCTCGACCCGATGTCCGCGCACATGGCCGACCCACCGGCCCCGGCCACCAGCAGCGCGGTGATCAGCGGCGACGCCTGCTGCACGATCGCGAGCGCGCTGGCCGCGCCGGTGAACGACTGCGCGCCGATCTGCTGTGTCAGCGACCCGAGCTGCAACGCGATGACCGCGCCGAACGGGATGGACACGAGTGCCGTCGGCAGGATCGTGACGCTCGCGAAGAACCAGCACTGCTGGATCAGCTCACGCCACTGGAACGGCCGCCGCGGCGTGTACCTGACGACCTCCCACGCGAGGGTCGACATCCGCCCCACCTGGGCGAGCGCACGCACAGGCGGGGGACGCACTCCAGCCTCATTGCCCATGTGCCATCACCCATGAGGTACAACGACCCAGAACCGTTGCGGTTACCCGAAACTCGACAAGGAATGGGCCGCGGTCACACCTCCGTCCGCGACGAACTCGGCACCCGTGCAGTAGGAGCTCTCGTCGCTCGCCAGGAACAGCACCAGCTCGGCGATCTCCGGCGGCTGGCCCACCCTGCGCATCGGCACCCGCTTGCCGACATAGGTCAGGTCGACGGGCTGCCCGCCGAGCGCGGCCGGCAGCAGGCCGGTCTCGATCGCGCCGGGGTGGATGGAGTTCACCCGCACCCCTTTGCGCGCCAGCTCCAGCGCCGCCACCTTCGTCATGCCCCGCACCGCGAACTTGCTGGCGGTGTAGGCGGTCAGGGCCGGGGTCGCCGCCAGACCCTCCACAGAGGACACGTTGACGATGGATCCGCCACCGGCCTCGACCATCAGCGGCGCGACGGTCCGCATGCCGAGGAACGTGCCGACCTGGTTCACCTGGATCACGCGCATGTAGTCCGCGAGCGCGGTATCGGTGAGCAGTGCGAAGTGCAGGATGCCCGCGTTGTTCACGAGCACGTTCGGTGGCCCGTACACCTCGACCGCCTCGGCGGCCGCGGCCCTCCACTCGTCTTCCTGCGACACGTCCAGATGCAGGTAGTGCGCGCCGATCTCGGCGGCGAACTCCTTGCCGGCCTCGTCGTTCACGTCCGCGACGACGACCCGCGCGCCCTCCTCGGTGAACCGGCGCGCCGCGGCCGCGCCCTGCCCACCGGCCGCACCCGTGACCAGCGCGACCTTTCCGGTCAGTCGCCCCATGTCACATCAACTCGTCGCCGAGCGGCATCAGGACCGTCTTCAGCTCGGTGTACGCCTCGAACGCGCTCTGCCCGCCCTCGCGCCCGAGCCCGGACTGCTTGAAACCGCCGAAGGGCAGGTGCGGCTCGACCTGGAAGCCGTTGATGCCGACCGTGCCCGCCCGCAGGCGGCGCGCGAGCCGGAACGCCCTGCGCCCGTCGGTCGTGTAGAGCCCGGCGCCCAGGCCGTACTCGGTGTCGTTGGCGATCGCGACGGCCTCGTCCTCGGTCTCGAACGGGATCACCGCGAGGACCGGCCCGAACACCTCCTGCCTGGCGATGTCCATGCCGTTGTCGACGTCGGCGAAGATCGTCGGCCGCACGAAGTTGCCAGCCGCGAGGTCGCCCTCGACCCGCTCGCCGCCGCACACGACCCGCGCGCCCTGTTCCTTGCCGCGGGCGATGAGACCCATGACGTGGTCGAGCTGTTTGGTGTTGATGAGCGGGCTCGCCAGTGTGGACGCCTCGAACGGGTCGCCGTAGGTGATCGCGCCCGCCATCATCTCGGCGGCGCCGAGGAACTGGTCGTAGACGTCCCGGTGGACCAGCGCGCGGGTGTGTGCGACACAGGCCTGCCCGGACAGCCCCATGGTGACGGTGCCCATGGTGGTCATCGCGGCGAGACCGATGTCCGGCGCGTCGGGGAACACCAGCGTCGGGCTCTTGCCGCCGAGTTCGAGCGACACCCGTTTGAGCGTGTCGGCCGACGCGGCGACGATCCGTTTGCCGACGCCGCGGCTGCCGGTGAAGCTGACCTTGTCGACGAGCGGGTGCGTGATCAGCGCCTGGCCGGTCGGGTCGCCGGGGCCGGTGACCACGTTGACCACCCCGTCCGGGATGCCGGCCTCGGCGAGCAGCTCGACCATGCGCAGCACGCAGAACGTGGCGTACTCGGACGGCTTCAGCACGACCGTGCACCCGGCCGCGAGCGCGGGGCCGAGCTTCTGCGCGTACAGCAGGAACGGCCCGTTCCACGGCAGGATCGCCGCGACCACGCCGATCGGCTCGCGGAAGGTCATCGCGAGGTGGTCGCCGCCCTGGTACGGGGTGAGTGTCTGCCCGCCGATCTTGTCGATCCAGCCGGCGTGGTGGTCGAACACGTCCGCGGCGGCACCGACCGACGTCGCGTACACCGGTCCGAACGACAGCGGCACGCCGTTGTCCAGTGCCTGCAGGCCACGCAGCTCGTCGGCGTGCTCACGCAGGAGGTCCGCGTACCGGTGCAGTGCCTTCACCCGCTCGCCCGCGCGGGTGTTCGACCAGCGGCCGTCGTCGAACGCCCGGCGCGCGGCCAGGACCGCCTCGTCCACATCGGACGGCCCGGCGACCGCGATCTCGCCGATGGCCTCGCCGGTCGCCGGATGGGTGTGCGTCCACGTCTCGCCGGCCGCGGCGGGCCGCCACGTCCCGTCGATCAGCAGCTGCCCGTCCCTGAGACCGACCTCGTCCCGGCGGGCGACCAAGCTCAGTGCCGTTGACCCAGTCATTGCTGCTCCTCCTCGAGCGACATCAGCTCTGTGGCGGCGAACGTCTTCTTCTGGTCGCGGTCGGCGAAGTAGGCGCCGAGGGCGGTGTCCAGCGCCTCCGACGTCCACTGTGGATTGTCGAAGCGCGCTTCCACGGTCGGCGGCGCGAGCAGCGCGACCATGCCGCCGTACACGACGAACACCTGCCCGCTGATCCTCTCGGCGGCAGGTGAGGCGAGGTAGGCGACGAGCGGCGCGACGTGGTCCGGGGACAGGGGATCCACACCCGCCGGGGCGGCACCGAACACCGCCGCCGTCATCGCGGTGCGTGCCCTCGGGCAGATCGCGTTGGCACGCACCCCGTACTTCGCGAGGCCGCGAGCGGTGGCGAGGGTGAGCGCGGTGATGCCCGCCTTGGCCGCGGCGTAGTTCGGCTGGCCTTCGGAACCGAACAGGAACGCCTCCGACGCGGTGTTGACCACGCGCCCGTAGGTGGTGCCGCCGTTCGCCTTCGCGTGCCCGCGCCAGTACGCGGCCGCGTTGCGGGACAGGAGGAAGTGGCCGCGCAGGTGGACCCGGATCACCAGGTCCCACTCCTCGTCGGACATGTTGAACAGCATCCGGTCACGCAGCACGCCCGCGTTGTTCACGACCACGTGCAGTCCGCCGAACCGGTCGACCGCCGCGGCGGTCAGCGCCTTCGCGGTGTCCGCGTCGGACACGTCGCCGCGCACGAGCAGCGCCTTGCCGCCCAGCGCCTCGATCTCGGCGACCACATCGGTGTCGGCCACGTCGTTGACCACGAGGTCCGCGCCTGCGCGGGCGAGCGCGAGCGCCTCTGCCCGCCCCAGCCCGGCGCCGGCACCGGTGACGATCGCGACCTTCCCGTCGAGCGCCCCCATGTCAGTACGTGACGATCTGCCGGATGACGTTGGCGCCGTCCCGCAGCGCCCGCAGGGCGTCGTTGATCTCGTCGAGCTTGATCCGTTTGGTGATCATGCCGTCGAGGTCGAGCTTCCCGGCCTGCCAGAGCCTCAGCAGCATCGGGTAGTCGCGGCGCACGTCGGCGCCGCCGTAGAACGAGCCGAGCAGCCGCTTGTCGTGCAGGAACAGCTCCTGCGCGCTGAACCGCACCATCGCGTCCGCACGACCGGCGCCGACCACGACGACCGTGCCGCCGCGGCGCGCGTTGTCCCACGCGGACCGGATCGTCGGCGGTGCGCCGACCACGTCGAAGGCGTAGTCCCAGCCCTGGCTCCCGGTCAGCGACTGGTGCAGCCCGGCGACCTGCTCCGGGGTGACGGCGTGCGTGGCGCCGAAGTGCCTGGCGATCTCGTGCTTGTCCACCACCGGGTCGACCGCGACGATCTGCGCCGCGCCGGACAGCCGCGCGCCCTGGATCACGGAGATGCCGACGCCGCCGCAGCCGAGCACCAGCACCGTCGAGCCGGGGGTCACCTTCGCGGTGTTCAGCACGGCGCCGACGCCGGTCATCACGCCGCACGCCACCAGCGCCGCGATCTCGAACGGGATGTCGGCGCCGATCTGCACCGCGCCTGCGGCCGGGACGACCAGCTCCTCGGCGAACGTGCCGGTGCCCGCGTAGCCGAAGGCCGGATTGCCGCCGACCACGAACCTCGGGTTCATGAACGCGGCGATCGAGTGGATCGCGCACAGGTGCGGCCTGCCGCCGACGCAGTTGACGCAGGTGCCGCACGGCGGCACGAACGTGAGCACCGCGTGGTCGCCGACCGCGAACTGGTCGACCGCGCCGCCGATCTCGACGACCTCGCCCGCGCCCTCGTGGCCGAGGATGCCCGGTGCGAGCGCGGGCAGCGTGCCGTCCATCGCGGAGATGTCGCTGTGGCACACGCCGGTGGCACGCACCCGGATCCGGATCTCCGCAGGCCCGACGTCGGTCGTCGTCACGTCGTCCCGCAGCTCGAGTTCGGTGTCCCCGATCTGGTTGAGTACCGCCGCCTTCATTGCCGGACCTCCTCGTTTGGCCAGGACTCTAGTACATTCTTAGAACGTGTTCTAGTAGCCGAGGAGTCCGGATGCACATCGCGTACACCCCGGAGCAGGAGGCACTGCGGCGCGAGCTGCGGGCGTACTTCGCCGAGCTGATGACCCCCGAACGACGCGCGGCGCTCGCCGGTGGCGGCGACTACGGGGACGGCGCGGTGTACAAGGAGGTCGTGCGGCAGATGGGGGCCGACGGCTGGCTCGTGCTCGGCTGGCCGGCGGAGTACGGCGGACAGGCCCGGCCCATGATCGACCAGCTCGTCTTCACCGACGAGGCGGCGGTCGCCGGGGCACCCGTCCCGTTCCTGACGATCAACACGGTCGGCCCGACGATCATGCGGTTCGGGACCGAGAAACAGAAGCGGTTCTACCTGCCCCGCATCGCCGCCGGGGAGCTGCACTTCGCGATCGGCTACTCCGAACCGGAGGCAGGCACCGACCTCGCGTCGCTGCGCACGCGCGCCGTGCGCGACGGCGACGACTGGGTGGTCAACGGCCAGAAGATGTGGACGTCGCTGATCTCCTACGCCGACTACGTGTGGCTCGCGTGCCGCACCGACCCGGACGCGCCCAAGCACAAGGGCCTGTCGATCCTGATCGTCCCGACCGACGCGCACGGTTTCTCGTGGACACCGGTCCGCACGGTCTCCGGGCCGACCACGAGCGCTACCTACTACGAAGACGTCCGGGTGCCCGCCGACGCGCTCGTCGGCGAGGTGAACCGCGGCTGGCCGCTGATCACCAACCAGCTCAACCACGAGCGGGTCGCGCTGACGTCGTCCGCGCCGGTCCGCGAGGCGCTGCGCGAGGTGCGGGAGTGGGCGCAGGCCACGAAACTGCCCGACGGCAGGCGGGTGATCGACCAGGAGTGGGTGCGGATCCACCTGGCCCGCGTGTACGCCAAGGCCGAGTTCCTGAAGCTGGTGAACTGGAAGATCGCGTGGGGGGTCGAGCGGGGACTCAGCCCGGCCGACGCGTCCGCGACCAAGGTGTTCGGCACCGAGTTCGCGACCGAGGCATACCGGCTGCTGATGGAGGTACTCGGCCCGCAGGCGTACGTGCGGGCGGGCTCACCCGGCGCGGTGCTGCGCGGCCGGGTCGAGCGGATGCACCGGGCGTCGCTGATCCTGACGTTCGGCGGCGGGACCAACGAGGTGCAACGCGACATCGTGGCAGCGGTCGGACTCGGCCTGCCCCCTGCGAAGAGGTGAGCCATGGATTTCTCCTTCGGTGACGAGTTCGCCGACCTCGCGGAGCTGACCAGGACGATCCTGGCCGACCACGCCACCCCGGCCCGGCTCGCCGAGGTCGAGGCGGGCGGCGACCGGTTCGACCGTGCACTGTGGACGGAGCTGGCGAAGGCGGGCGTGCTGGCCGCCGCGCTGCCGGAGCCGGTCGGCGGCAGCGGGCTCGGGCTGCTCGAACAGTGCGGGGTGCTCGTCGAACTCGGCCGCGCGGTCGCACCCGTGCCCTACCTGTGCTCGATCGTGCAGGCGGCGTCGGCGCTCGTCGAGTTCGGCACCGGCGAGCAGCGCGCCACCTGGGCGATGCCCGCCGCGACGGGTGAGCTGGTGCTCACCGCCGCTCTGTCCGAAGAGGTCGGTGACGACCCGGCGCGGCCGACGACCACCGCCGAGCGTGCAAGTGCATCTGCAACATGGCATCTGCACGGTTCGAAGGTCGCCGTGCAGGCCGGAACTGTCGCGAATCTGTTTCTCGTACCGGCGGAAACGGCGCTCGGTCTGACTGTGTTCCTTATCACTCCAAAGGATTCCGGCGTGACCGTGCGGCGCCAGGAGATCGTCGACGGCGACGCCGAGGGATTGCTCGAACTCGACGACGTCGTTCTCGGCGACGACCGCGTGCTCGGCGAGCCAGGCGGTGGCGCGGCGGTCGTCGAGTGGCTCGCGAATCGCGGCACGGTCGGCCTGTGCGCACTCCAGGCAGGTGTTTCCGCCGAATGTCTGCAGATGACGGCCACGTATGCAACCAGCAGAGTGCAATTTGATCGCCCGATCGCGACATTTCAGGCAGTGGGACAGCGACTCGCCGACTGTTACATCGACGCGGAGGCGATCCGCCTGACACTGTGGCAGGCTGCTTGGCGAGTGTCCAAAAATCTCGCTGCCCACAACGAGATAGCGACCGCGAAGTTCTGGGCCGCCGATGGCGGCCACCGCATAGCCCATGCCGCGGTACACATTCACGGCGGAGTGGGTATTGACGTGGACTACCCGTTGCACCGATATTTTGTGGCCACGAAACGCATCGAGTTCAGTCTTGGCGGCGCCACCACGCAACTGCGCCGCATCGGTAACGCACTGGCCGAGGAGCCGGCCTGAGGAGGTTTCGCATGACCGCGCAGGGGGAGCAGATCCCCACCGTCACCGAGCTGCTGCTCGCACGCGCGGACGATGCGAACCCCGGTCTCGTGTTCGAGGACCGGGAGTGGACGTGGGCGGAGCACCTGCAGGAGTGCGCGGACCGCGCCGCCCTGCTCCGGTCGCTGCGGCGGCCCGGCCCGTTCCACGTCGGCGTGCTGATGGACAACGTGCCGGAGTTCTCGTTCCTGCTCGGTGGCGCCGCGCTCGCGGGCGCGGTGCTCGTCGGGCTCAACACCAGCAGGCGCGGCGAGGCGCTGGTGCGCGACATCCGGCTGACCGACTGCCAGGTCGTGCTGACCGACAGCCGGTACGTGGAACTGTTGCAGGGCCTGGACATCGGCGCCCGGGTACTGGACGTCGACTCGGCGGCGTGGCACGTCATCGCGTACCGCCACCAGTACTCACCACTCGAGACCGTGCCCGCCGCGCCGGACGACCTGCTGATGCTAATCTTCACGTCCGGCACCAGCGGCGACCCGAAGGCGGTGCGCTGCACCCACGGCAAGATCGCGGGCCCCGGCGCGATGCTGGCCTGCCGGTACGACCTCGGCCGAGGCGACACCACCTACGTCTCGATGCCGATGTTCCACTCGAACTCGATCATCGCGGGCTGGGCTGTCGGCCTGGCGGCAGGCGCGCGGATCGCACTGCGACGCCGGTTCTCGGCGTCCGGCTTCCTGACCGACGTGCGGGACTACGCGGTGACCTACGCCAACTACGTCGGGAAACCGCTGTCCTACGTGCTGTCGACCCCCGGGAAGCCGGACGACGCGGACAACCCGCTGAGGGTGATGTTCGGCAACGAGGCCAACCCGCGGGACGTCGAGGCGTTCGCGACCAGGTTCGGCTGCCAGGTGGTGGACGCGTACGGCTCCACGGAGGGCGGCATCGTGGTGCCCCGGCCACCGGGAACACCGCCGGGCTCCCTCGGCCATCTGGAAGGCGGCCTTGCGGTGCTGGACCCCTCGGGTGCGCCGTGCCCGCCCGGCGAGGTGGGCGAGCTGGTGAACACGAGCGGCATCGGCCAGTTCGCCGGCTACTACAAGGACTCGGCCGCGGACGCGGAACGGCTGCGCGACGGCAGGTTCTGGAGCGGCGACCTGGTCTACCGCGACGAGAACGACTTCCTGTTCTTCGTGGGCCGCACCTCGGAGTGGCTACGCGTGGACGGTGAGAACCTGGGCGCGAGGCCGATCGAACAGATCCTGCTCCGCCACCCGTCGGTGAGCGAGGCCGCCGTCTACGCCGTCCCGGACGAATCGACGGGCGACCAGGTGATGGCCGCCCTGGTGGTCCGGGGCGAGTTCGACCCGGACGAGTACGCGGCCTTCCTGGCGGCCCAGACCGACCTGAGCCCGAAGCAGGTCCCGAGGTTCATCCGCATCACGGCGCGGCTCCCGCGCACCGCCACCTACAAGGTGCTGAAGCGGACACTGTCGGCGCAACGCTGGCGCACCCCGGACACCGTGTGGTGGCGCCCAGGCCGCGAACTGATGTTCGAACCGCTGACCGCGTCGTGCGACCCAATCCGGCTCGACTGGGGCGCCCGGTCCGTGCGACCCTGAGCCCATGCCTGACACACCGGAACCCGCGCCCGCTCCCGAGCCGGCTGAGGCGGAAGAGCCCCAGCAGCAGGATGTGAAGGCCGCATTCCGCGCGGCCCTGGAGCGCAAGCAGGCGCAGAACCGCAAGGGCCAGGAGCACGCGGACGCCCGCTCCAAGGTGGACAACGCCCAGGGCCCCGCGGCCGCCAAGCGGACCTTCCGCCGCAAGAGCGGCTGACCGGCCGGTGCCCTGAAAGGCGCGTTGCGGGCGCTGACTGCCCTGAACGCGCCTTTCAGGGCAGTCTCACCGCAGGCCGAGCAGCAGGTACGCCGCGATCGACGGGCCGTCCGTGATCACCCCGTCGCGCAGCATCCGCTCCACCTCGGCACGCGGGAACCACTCCTGCCGCATGTCCTGCTCGGTGATCTCCCGCTGCGGCGGGCCCGGCGTCAGGTCCGTCGCCAGGAACACGTGACAACCCACCCCGGAGATGCCGTTCGACGGGTTCAGGTACCCGATCGGCTCCAGCCGCCCCGCCGTGAACCCGGTCTCCTCCCGCAGTTCGGCGGCCGCCAGCTCCTCGACGGTCCCGGTCACCCCGGCCGGGAACGCGCCGGACGGGAACTCCCACGACCGCGCCCCCACCGGGTACCGGTACTGCTCGACCAGGTGGAACCCGTCCTTCTCCAGCGGCATGACCAGCGCGAAGTCCGACGTGTCGACCACCGAGTAGATCCCCCGCGACCCGTCGGCCCGCGAAACCTGGTCCTCCCGCAGCGACAGCCACTGGTTCACGTACACCAACCGTGACGACAGCTGCCTCACGTCCCACCCACCAGGGTGAACAGCAGGTACGCGGCCAGCGACGAGTCGTCGGTGATCACCCCGTCGCGCATCATCCGCTCCACCTCGGCACGCGGGAACCACTCCTGCCGCATGTCCTGCTCGGTGACCTCCCGCCGCGGCGGGCCCGGCGTCAGGTCCGTCGCCAGGAACACGTGGTAGCTCTGCCCGGTGATGCCGTGCGCACCGTTGAGGTGGCCGAGCCGCGCCAGCCGCGCGGCGGTGAACCCGGTCTCCTCACCCAGTTCGGCGGCCGCCAGCTCCTCCGGGGTGCCCGTGACCCCCTGCGGGAACGCGCCCTGCGGGAAGCACCAGCGGCGTTCGCGCAGCGGGTACCGGTACTCCTCGACCAGGTGGAACCCGTCGTTCTCGAACGGGATGACCAGCGCGAAGTCCGGTTTGTCGATCACCGAGTAGATGCCGCGGGTCCCGTCCGCGTGCTCGATCTCGTCCTCCCGCAGCGTCAGCCACGGGTTGGCGTACACGATCCGCGAAGAAAGCGTCCTGATGCTCACGCCTTCAGTCTGGCGCGCGCCTCCTCGATCTCGGCCAGCAGGCTCGCCATCACCTCCGCGACCGGGCGGACCTCGTTCATCCGGCCCACGATCTGCCCGACGGGCATCGCGACCACGTCCGGGTCGCCGCCCTTCGACATCCGCTGGTGCGCCTCCCCGACGAGCATGTTCTGCAGCGGCATCGGCAGCGGTTCCGGCGCGTCCGGTTCCGCCCACGCCTGTGTCCACTTGTTCTTCAGCAGCCGCGCGGGTTTGCCGGTGTAGATCCGCGACCGGACCGTGTCACTGGAGGTGGCCCGCACGAGCGCCGTCTGGATCGCGCTCTCCCCCAGCTGGTACTCGGCGGTGGTGAGCCAGTAGGAGCCCATCCACACGCCCGCCGCCCCGAGCGCGTGTGCCGCGAGCACCTGCCTGCCGCTGCCGATGCCACCGGCCGCGAGCACCGGCACCCGGTCGCCGACCGCGTCGACGACCTCGGGCACCAGCACCATCGACGCGATCTCACCGGTGTGCCCGCCCGCCTCGTAGCCCTGCGCCACCACGATGTCCACCCCGTTGTCGACATGTCGCCTGGCGTGTGCCGCGGTGCCCGCGAGCGCCGCGACCGGCACCCCGGCCGCGTGCGCACGCTCGATGACGTCCACCGGCGGTGAGCCGAGCGCGTTGGCTATCAACGAGATCCGGTGCCGCAGCGCGATGTCCACGTGCGCCCGTGCGACCGAGTGCAGCCAGCCGAGTACCCCGGCGTCACCGGCGGACGCGCCGGACAGGGGCGGCACACCGAGCCTGAGCAGCGTCCGTTCGACGAACTCCCTGTGCCCCTCGGGCACCAGCGCGGACAGGTCCTTCTGCGTGCCCTCGGTCGGGATCCTCGCGGGCATCACGATGTCCACCCCGTACGGGCGGCCGCCGGTGTTCTCGTCCATGAAGGACAGTGCGGTGTCGAGGTCGGCCGGATCGTTGAACCGCACGCAGCCGAGCACGCCGAGCCCGCCCGCCCGGCTGATGGCCGCGGCCACGTGCTCGGACGGGGTGAACCCGAAGATCGGGTGCTGGATGCCCAGCCGTTCGCACAGCGCCTCAGACCCCGACATTGGCCGCCTTCCACATGGGTTCGTGCTCCTCGGTGTAGGTCTTCGCCCAGCGGTAGTCGGGTTTGCCGCTCGGTGCGCGGCCGACCTGCTCGACGACCCAGATGCTGCGCGGTGTCTTGTAGCCCGCGAGCTGTTCCCGCACGTGCGCGTCGAGCGCCGCGAAGTCGACCGCGCGGCCCGCCCACGGCTGCACGAGCGCGGCGACCCGCTGCCCGAGCCGCTCGTCGCGCACCCCGACGACGAGCGCGTCGAACACGTCCGGGTGCGACTTCAGCGCGGCCTCGACCTCCTCGGGGAACACCTTCTCCCCGCCGGTGTTGATCGAGACGTTGCCCCTGCCGAGCAAGGTGATCGTGCCGTCCTCCTCGAGCCGGGCGTAGTCGCCCGCGACGACGTACCGTTCGCCGCCGACCTCGACGAAGATCGACGCGGTCTTCTCCGGGTCCTTGTAGTAGCCGATCGGCACGTGCCCGCCGCGCGCGAGCCTGCCGGTCTCCCCCGGCGCGACCGGGCGGTTGTCCTCGTCGATCACGACGGTCTTCGGGCCGCCGTTCACCCTCGGCCCGCCGGTGCTCGGCTTGCTGCCCTTCAGGATGACGCCCATGCCCTGAAACCCGCTCTCCGACGAGCCGATGGCGTCGGTGATGACCGCGTTCGGCAGCGCCTCGAGGATCTGTTCCTTCACCGACGGCGAGAACAGCGCGGCGTGGCTGGAGAACGCGATCACCGACGAGGCGTCGTAGCCGCCCTCCTGGTAGGCGGCGAGCAGCGGCCGCGCCATCGCGTCGCCGACGATCGTGACGACCTTGACCTGGTGCCGGTCGATCGCCTTCCACACCTCGTGCGGATCGAACTGCGGCAGCAGCACCACGGTGTCCCCGGAGAACAGCGCGGGCAGCGTCGCCCACTGGGCGGCGCCGTGGATCAGCGGCGCGCACGGCAACCGGGTCATGCCGCCGGTCTCGCGGCCGCGCCGCGACTGCGCCCACTCGTCTGGCAGCGCCTCACCGGTGTAGAAGTCGATGCCGCCGCCGAGGGTGCGCCACACGTCCTCGTGCCGCCACATCACGCCCTTCGGGTAGCCGGTGGTGCCGCCGGTGAAGAGGATGTAGAGGTCGTCGGGGCTGCGTTCGCCGAAGTCCCGCGCGGTCGACCGGGCGGCGAGCGCCGCCTCGTACCCGGTGCTGTCGCTGCGCAGGTCGGTGCCGTCGTCGATGACGATCGTGTGCCGCACCCCGGGGGTGCCGGGCAGGACCGCGGCCACCCGGTCGGAGTAGCGCCGCTCGTGGACGACGGCGACGAGGTCCGCGTTGTCGAACAGGTATCGCAACTCGTTCTCGACGTACCGGTAGTTCACGTTGACGGTCACCGCGCGCAGTTTGTACGCGGCGAGCAGGGTCTCGATGGCCTCGATGGAGTTGCGGCTGTAGAGCCCGATGTGGTCGCCGCGCCCGATGCCCTGTTCGGCCAGGTGATGGGCAAGTTGGTTGGCACGCCCCTCCAGATCGGCGAAGGTCGCCGCGCGGTCGCCGCACGCGATCGCGATCCGGTCGGAAAAGGCGTCGACTGCATGCTCGAAGAGGTCCGCGATGTTGAGGGCCACGGAACTAAACTAGAACGTGTTATCGTTCCTGGCAATGGTCAAGGCGGAGGTGAACGAATGGCGGACTGCCTCGTCGAACAGGACGAGCACGTACTCGTCGTGACGATGAACCGCCCGGCGGCCCGCAACGCGCTCTCCTCGGAGATGATGAAGATCATGCGGGAGGCGTGGGACCGCGTCGACGAGGACCCGGCGGTGCGCTGCTGCGTGCTGACCGGGGCGGGCGGCGCGTTCTGCGCGGGTGCCGACCTGAAGGCCATGACGGCCAACCACCCCGGCGAGACCCGGTTCGACGCCGCGGTCATCGAGCCCCTGCTGAAGGGCCGCCGCCTGACCAAACCGCTCATCGCGGCGGTCGAGGGCCCGGCCATCGCGGGCGGCACGGAGATCCTGCAGGCGACGGACATCCGGGTGGCGGGCGAAAGTGCGCGCTTCGGGGTGTCGGAACCACGCTGGGGCCTGTACCCCCTTGGCGGCTCAGCGGTGCGCCTGCCGAGGCAGATCCCGTACACGGTGGCGGCGGACCTGCTGCTGACCGGCAGGCACGTCCGCGCGGAGGAGGCGCAGCGGATCGGTCTGATCGGTCACGTGGTCCCGGACGGCCAGGCGCTGCCGAAGGCGATGGAACTCGCGCGGGCGATCTCGGCGAACGGCCCGGTCGCGGTGCGGGCGATCCTCCGCACGATCCGTGAGACGGAAGGCATGCACGAAAACGAGGCGTTCACCCACGACGCGGAGATCGGCTTGCGCGTCTTCGCGAGCGAGGACGCGAAGGAAGGCCCGAAAGCGTTCGCGGAAAAGCGCCCACCACGGTTCCAGGGCCGGTAGGCGGCCTCCGGCCCCCGGTTTCCAGCGTAGCGGCAACCACCGACAACGAAGGCCCGCGACCGCCGGGTTGTCCACCGCTCGGGGAGTTGTCCACACAACGACGTTCACGCGCCGGAACTGTCACCCCTGCCCGGTAGGCTGGCAACCGGGGGCCGGAGGCCAACCCCTCAAATCGCCCGTTCGCGGTCCGCCCAGTACGGGTCGCGCAGCTTTCGCTTGTACAGCTTGCCGTTCGGATCGCGTGGCAGTTCGTCGACGTAGTCGACCGTGCGTGGCAGTTTGAACTTCGCCAGGCGGTCGCGGGCGAACGCCAGCAGTTCCTCCGTCAGCTCCGGTCCCGGCGTGGCCCCCGCCGCCGGCTGCACGACCGCCTTGATCTCCTCGCCCCAGTCGTCGTTCGGTACGCCGAAGACCGCGACGTCGGCCACCTTCGGGTGCACCGCGAGCTCGTTCTCGATCTCCGCGGGGTAGATGTTCACGCCGCCGGAGATGATCAGGTCGGCCTTCCGGTCGCACAGGAACAGGTACCCGTCCTCGTCGAGATACCCGATGTCGCCCAGCGTGAACAGGTTCCCCACCCGCGCGGCACGGGTCTTGTCCGCGTCCTTGTGGTACTCGAACGTGGAGTCACCCATTCGCATGTACACCAGACCGGGTGTCCCCGTCGGCACCGGCTCGCCCGCGTCGTCGAGCACCGCCACCTCGGACCCCGGCCACGCACGCCCCACCGACCCGGGCTTCGCCAGCCACTCCTCCGCCGAGATCGCCGTCCCGCCACCCTCGGTCGCCGCGTAGTACTCCGTCACCACCGGGCCCCACCAGTCCAGCATCCGCCGCTTGACCTCGGGCGGGCACGGCGCGGCTCCGTGGATCATGCACCGCAGCGAGGAGACGTCATAACGTGACCGGACGTCCTCGGGAAGCTCCAGCAACCGGTGGAACTGTGTGGGAACCATGTGGCTGTGCGTGACGTGATGCTTCTCGATGAGCCGCAGCATCTCCTCCGGCCGCCAGCGGTCCATCAGTACCGCCGCGTGTCCCAACTGGATGGAGTTGGCCACGAAGTTCAGCACCGCCGTGTGGTACAGCGGCGACCCGCAGATGTGCACGTGCCCGTCGAAGGGCCCGAGCCCGAAGATCCCGAAGAACCACGACGCGGCAGGCGGCACGACGTCCGGGTCGGCGCCGGTCAGCGGTCGCCGCACCCCTTTCGGCCGCCCGGTGGTCCCCGAGGTGTACAGCATCGGCGACCCCGCGGTCCGCACGTCCGGCCGCCCGGTCTCACCGGCGCCGAGCGTGGACAGCGGCGCGAACCCCGGCACGTCACCGACCGCGAACCCGGCGACCCCGGTGCGCGACAACGCGTCCCGCGCCGTGTCCGCGAAACGCGAGTCCGCGACGAACGCCTTCGCGCCGCTGTCCTCGACGAGGTACGCGACCTCGGCGCCGACCAGGTGCCAGTTGGCCATCACCACGTACAGCCCGGTCTGGAACGCGCCGAAGTAGACCGAAACCAGGTCGACGCCGTTGGGCAGCAACAGAACCACGCTGTCACCGGGCGCCAGCCCCATGGCCTGGAACCCGCGGCCGTAGCGGTCGGCCGCCGCGGCCAGCTCGGCGTAGGTCACCTGCCTGCCGTCCGGGTCGACCACGGCGGTCAGGTCAGGCTGCTCACGGGCGATGTTCCACAGTCCGGTCGAGGCCACCCCACCAATCTAGAACGTGTTTCAGTTCTGGGCAAGAACCGCCGCGACCGCCCGCACCTGCTCGGCGTCCTGACAGCCCACCATCAGCATGGTCACGCCACGGTCGCCCCACTGCCCGACCTGCGCGCGCACCTGCTCGGCGGTGCCGATGATCGCGGTCTCGGCCACCAGCTCGTCCGGCACCGCGGCGGCGGCCTCCGCCTTGCGCCCGGCACGGAACAGCGCGGTGACCTCGTCGACGACCTCGCCGTACCCCATGCGGCGGAACAGGTCGGCGTGGAAGTTCTTCTGCTCGGCCCCCATTCCGCCCGCGTACAGCGCGATCACCGGCCGGTGCCGGTCGTACGCGGCGGCGGGGTCGTCGGTGACGGTGACGGACACGTTCGCCGCCACCTCGAAGTCGGCCCGCGACCGTCGTGCGCCGGGCCGCGCGAACCCCTCGTCCAACCAGGAGTTGTACTGGTCGGCGAGCTTCTCCGAGTAGTACACCGCGATCCAGCCGTCGGCGATCTCGGCGGCGAGCGCCACGTTCTTCGGCCCTTCCGCACCCAGCCAGACGGGCACGTCCGCGCGCAGCGGGTGGGTGATCGCCCGCAGCGGCCTGCCCAGCCCGTCAGCACCCGGCCCGGTGTAGGGCAACGGATAGTGCGGGCCGTCGCTGGTCACCGGCGCCTCCCGCGCGAGCACCTTGCGCACGATGTCGACGTACTCCCTGGTGCGGGCGAGCGGCTTGCCGAACGGCGCGCCGTACCAGCCCTCGACGACCTGCGGCCCCGACACCCCGAGGCCGAGAACGGCCCGCCCGCCGGAGAGGTGGTCGAGGGTGAGCGCCGCCATCGCCGCCGCGGTCGGCGTGCGGGCCGACAACTGCGCGACCGCCGTCCCGAGCCGGACGCGCCGGGTCGCCGACCCCCACCAGGCAAGCGGCGTGAACACGTCCGACCCCCACGACTCGGCCGTGAACACAGCGTCATAACCGGCCTCATCCGCGGCGACGACCATCTCGGCGGCGTTGGGCGGCATCCCCGCGCCCCAGTACCCCAGCTGCAGACCAAGTTTCATGCAGTGATCGTAGAACTAGTCCTCACCCGATCAGTGTCACCAATAGACCACCCGTTCGATATCGTGACGACTACCCGCACGTCGGCTAGCTTTTGGGCATGGAAGAGATCAGAACCGCCATCACCGCACACCTCGACCCCGACGGGCATCGACAGCCGCTCGCTCGCGTCGAGAGGGGCTTACGCACGGGCGAACCCGAGCCTGATCCACCGCGACCGACAGGGAGACTTGCCCAGTAAAGTAGAACGTGTTTCACTCAGGACGTGACGCAGGCACCGTTGTCCGCACCGCTCGACATCGGGTTCGACTACACCCGGTCACTCGGCCCGACGCTGAGCCGGTTCGTCACCGGACTGGCCCGACGCCGGATTCTGGGAGCACGTGGCACTGACGGCCGCGTCCACGTGCCGCCGCCCGAGTACGACCCCGTGACCGGCGAACCGCTCACCGAACTGGTCGAAGTAGCGCACACCGGCACCGTCACATCCTGGTGCAGGCAGCCAGAACCCCTTGCCGGTCAACCACTCCAGCGACCGTTCACGTGGGCGTTCGTCCAGCTCGACGGGGCCGACACGCCGATGCTGCACGCGGTCGACGCGGACACCGTGCACACCGGCATGCGGGTCCGCGCGCGCTGGGCGGAGACCGGCGGCAACGGCGTGCGGGACATCGTCTGCTTCGGACCAGAGGACGGCGAAACGCCGGTCGAGCCACGCGAGGCCGACGACATCAGCATGCTCACGACGCCGATCCACCTGAGCTACCGGCATTCGGCGTCCCCGGAGGAAAGCCGGTACCTGCGCGGCCTGGCCGACGGCAAGCTGCTCGGCCAGCGCTGCCCGGCCTGTCGCAAGGTCTACATCCCGCCGCGCGGGGCGTGCCCGACCGACGGGGTGCCGACCGAGGAGGAGATCGAGCTACCCGACCGAGGCATCGTCACCACGTTCTGCATCGTCAACGTCCCGTTCCTCGGCCAGCGCATCAAACCCCCGTACGTCGCCGCGTACATCCTCCTCGACGGCGCCGACATCGCGTTCCTCCACCTCGTCCTCGGCTGCGCCGCAGACGAGGTCCGGATGGGCATGCGGGTCGAGGCCGTGTGGCGGCCGCGCGCCGAATGGGGCACGACACTCGAGAACATCGACCACTTCCAGCCGACCGGCGAACCGGACGCGCCCTACGACTCCTATTCGGGACACCTGTGAGCGAAGCGAACCACCGGGCACTGCGGCGCCACGGAGCCTTCGAGGGGGCGGCATGAACAGCGTCAGCGTCAGCATCGTCTCCTTCGCGCAGGCACCGAACGTGCGCGAAACCCACGGCACCACCAACGGTGTCGAGATGCTCGTGCCCATCCTGAAAGAGGCACTCGACAACGTCGGTCTGTCCAAGAAGGACATCGGGTTCTGGTGTTCCGGCTCGTCCGACTACCTGGCGGGCCGCGCGTTCTCGTTCATCGCCGCCGTCGACGCCATCGGCGCGTTCCCGCCGATCAACGAGTCGCACGTCGAGGCCGACGCCGCGTGGGCGCTCTACGAGGCGTGGGTGAAGATCCGCACCGGCGAGGTGGACACCGCGCTCGTGTACGGCTTCGGCAAGTCCTCCGCCGGTCAGCTGCGGCGCGTGCTCGCCATGCAGCTCGACCCGTACACCGTCGGTCCACTGTGGCCGGACGCGGTGAGCATCGCGGGCCTGCAGGCCAGGTTCGGGCTCGACGCGGGCCTGTGGACCGAACGCGACATGGCCGGGGTCGCCGCCCGCAGCCGCGGCGGCGACCCGGACGACCTGCTCCGGCGGCCGTACCTCGCCGACCCGTTGCGCAGGCACGACTGCGCACCGGTCACCGACGGCGCCGCGGTCGTCGTCCTCGCCCGCGGCGACCGGGCCCGCGACCTCACCGACCGGCCCGCGCGGATCACGAGCATCCACCACCGCGTCGAGACCCCGCACCTCGGCGCCCGCGACCTCACCACCTCACCGTCCACGGTGGCCGCCGCCAAGGCCGCTGGCGCCGACGGTGTCACGCTCGCCGAGCTGCACACCCCGTTCAGCCACCAGGAGATCCTGCTGCGGCAGGCACTCGGGCTCGGCGACGAGGTCAGCGTCAACCCCTCCGGCGGGCCGCTCGCGGGCAACCCCATGTTCGCGGCCGGGCTCGCCCGCATCGGCGAGGCCGCCACGCGCATCCGCCCAGGTGAGCGCGCACTCGCGCACGCCACCAGCGGACCAGCGCTCCAGCAGAACCTCGTGTGCGTACTGGAGGCCGACTGATGGCGAAACGACGCGCCGCGGTCCTGGGCGTCGGCCAGACCCACCACCGCAGCAAACGTCTCGACGTGACCATGGCCGGGCTGTGCCGGGAGGCCATCGACCGCGCGCTCGCCGACGCGGACCTGACGTTCGCCGACATCGACGCGGTCGTGCTCGGGAAGGCGCCGGACCTGTTCGAGGGCGTCATGATGCCCGAGCTGATGCTCGCCGACGCGCTCGGCGCGACCGGCAGGCCGCTGCTGCGCGTGCACACCGCCGGGTCGGTCGGAGGCTCGACGGCGAACGTCGCGGCGAGTCTCGTGCAGGGCGGTGAGCACTCGCGCGTGCTCGCCGTGGCGTTCGAGAAGCAGTCCGAGTCCAACGCCATGTGGGCGCTGTCGATCTCGGTGCCGTTCCACATGCCGGTCGGCGCGGGCGCGGGTGGCTACTTCGCCCCGCACGTCCGCTCCTACCTCCGCCGCTCCGGCGCGCCCGGCCACATCGGTGCGCTCGTCGCGGTGAAGGACCGGCGCAACGGCGCGCGGAACCAGTACGCGCACCTGCGCCAGTCCGACATCACACTGGAGTCGGTGCAGGCCTCGGCCATGCTGTGGGACCCGATCCGCTACGACGAGACGTGCCCGTCGTCCGACGGCGCGTGCGCGATCGTGCTCGGTGACGAGTCCGCAGCCCAGGGCCGCACCGCCGCGTGGATCCACGCCACGGCCATGCGCACCGAGCCGACCACGTTCGCCGGCCGCGACCAGGTCAACCCCAGGGCGGGCCGGGACGCGGCCGCCGCCCTGTGGCGGGAGGCGGGGATCGACGACCCGCTGTCGCAGGTGGACGCCGCGGAGATCTACGTGCCGTTCTCGTGGTTCGAGCCGATGTGGCTGGAGAACCTGGGGTTCACCGAGGAAGGCCAGGGCTGGAAGCTCACCGAGGCCGGTGAGACCGAGCTGGGCGGACGGCTGCCGGTCAACCCGTCCGGCGGCGTGCTGTCGTCGAACCCCATCGGCGCGTCGGGGATGCTGCGGTTCGGCGAGGCGGCGATGCAGGTGATGGGACGCGCGGGCGAGCACCAGGTGGACGGCGCACGGATCGCGCTTGGCCACGCGTACGGCGGCGGCTCGCAGTACTTCTCGATGTGGGTGGTCGGAGCGGAGAAACCATGAAGTTCACGGTGGGCGTCGCGCTGAGTCCGCTGGACCAGCTGCCCGAGTTGGCGAAGACCGCGGAGGAGTGCGGCTACTCGTCGGTCGCGTTGCCGGACTCGCTGTTCTTCTCGGAAGAGGTGTCGGCGTCCTACCCGTACACCCCGGACGGCAACCGGTTCTGGGACGAGGACACCCCGTGGGTCGACCCGTTCGTCGCGGCGGCCGCGATGGGCGCGGTCACGTCCCGGATCCGTTTCTATACACAGGTACTGAAACTCAACCCGCGCAACCCTGTGCTGCTCGCAAGGCAGATCGGTTCGGTCGCGGTGATGACCGGCAACCGGTTCGGGCTCGGCGTCGGGCTGGGCTGGTCGCCGGAGGAGTCGCAGTGGTGCGGCGGTCATTTCGACCACCGCGGTGCCCGCGCCGACGAGGCCATCGACGTGCTCAAGCTGATCCTGGGCGGCGGCATGGTGTCCTACCAGGGCAAGTACTACGAGTTCGGCAAGCTGCGGATGTCACCGGCGCCGAGCGAACCGGTGCCCGTGTACGTCGGCGGGCACACCGAGGCCGCGCTGCGCCGGGCGGCCCGTGTCGGTGACGGCTGGACATCGGCGATGATCAGGTTCGACGACCTGCGGGACGTGATCGACCGGCTCGCCACGCTGCGCGCCGAGTACGACCGGAGCGGCCCGTTCGAGATCCAGGCCGTGTGCGTCGACCGGTTCGGCGTGGACGGCTACTGGCAGCAGGCCGAAGCGGGGGTCACCGACGCGATCGTGGTGCCGTGGGTGTTCTACGGCGTCGGCCTGGACGGGCCACTGGAAGCCAAGAAGGACGGCATGAAGCGGTTCGCCGACGAGATCATGGGGCAGCTATGACAGCGGTTACCTGGAGTGGCCCGGAAACCACGCACCCGGCGCGCACCGCGTCGCGCCGGTCGATGGACGCGGTGTCCCGCGGCGCCAAGGAGGAGTGGCTGACGTTGTTCGCGGAGGACGGCGTGGTCGAGGACCCGGTCGGTGTGTCGATGTTCGACCCGACTGGCAACGGGCACCGCGGGCACGCGGCGATCGCCGCGTTCTGGGACATGACGATCGCGAACGTCGAACGCTTCGAGTTCGACATCCGCGACTCGTTCGCGGCGGGCAACGAGGTGGCGAACGTCGGCACGATCACCACGTTCCTGCCCGGCGGGTCCAGAGTGGACACCGAGGGCGTGTTCGTGTACCGGGTGAACGAGGACGGGCTGATCGTGTCGATGCGTGCGTTCTGGGAGACCGAGCGCGCGATGGCTACGCTGCGTCAGGTCTGAGCTCGATCCCGTACTCGGCGCAGGCCTTCACGACGTCGTCGTGCGCGAAGTCGGTGCGCACGAGAAAGTCGGCGAGCCCGTCGTCCTCACTGAACACGGTCATGGAGAAGTAGGCGGAGTCGAAGGCGCGACGCAGGTCGTCGTTGGGCGCACCGGCCCGCACCCTGGACAGTTCGTCCATGGTGGACCTGGCGACCGCGGCGAACTGGTCCGGCGCGACCGCGTAGTCACCGGCCGCGACATAGAGCTTGCCGACCGCGTCACCGTAGTCGTCACAGAAGTGCTCAGCCGGGTTACTGCCGGAACACGCCGTGAGCACACCCCCCAGCAGCAGGACGGCGACAACAAAACGACGGCACAACACCTGCCCCAGGGTGCCCGCACAACCCCCGCCCCCCTCCCCCCGAAAGGACACCAAAAAGGCCACCCCACCCACCCAAAAGGGCACCCCCACCAAGCCGCACCCAAACCCGCGAGTCCCCCGTCCAAAACCCGCGAGTCCCCCGTCCAAAACCCGCGAGTCCCCCGTTCAGAACCCGCGAGTCCCCGGTTCAGGACCGCTGAGTTGACGGTTCGGACACTCCTGCCGCTAGACGATCGATCCGTGAAGTTGGCGTGGGTGGGCGGTCGGTCGTCGTGTGCTAGTCGGGTCGGCTCGGTTTTCGGTCGGGTGGGTTGCCTGGTTTCGGTTCGCGTTGTGGTGGGTTGTCCTCGCCGGGCGGGTAGGTCTCGGGGGTGACGTCGTGGGTGGGTTTGTCCTCGCCGGACGGGCAGGTCTCGGGGGTGACGGAGGGGGCATGTCAGCTGCGGTTGGGTTCGGGTCTGCCTGCCATCCCGTCAACCTCCCTACGGGCTATCACACCGCGCCAAGGGGGGCCTATTTCCGCATGATGTGATTCGGGCTTTCGGCCCCCCTTGACACGGCGTGATCGGGCGCTGCCAGGTCGACGGGATGGCAGGGAGCCCCTATGGGGTGGGCTTACGCCACCGTCAGGGTTGCGCGGGGCTGCTGCCCCGCTTCGCGGGCTCGCTGTGCCGGACTTGCTGTGCCGGACTTGCTGTGCTGGGGCCCGCTTCGCGGGCCGGGCGCGTAGCGCCCGGACCGGTGCCGTGAAAGGCGCGTTCACGGCATCCGCAATGCCGTCAATGGGCCGTTCACGGCGCTCAACGCCGTCAATGTGCCATTCACGGCACCAGTTGTGCCGTGAACGCGCCATTCACGGCGTCGGGGCGCCCCTGCGGGCGCCCGTCGGGGTGTGGGTGTTGTGCCTGGTGACGTGTTCGTACACCGAAGTCACTTCACATGAGCTTTACGTAATCAATCCGCTAGGCGGCGAACCGTCGTCGCCAGAATGCCCGCCGGACTTCAGCGTGGAGCCGAGACGGATCGCTCAGGTCCGTGGCATCGGCGTGCAGGACCAGCCAGCCACGGCGTCGCAGGTCCTCGTCCCTCGCCGCGTCTCGCTCGATCCGGTCCACGTGTGCCGCGTAGCCGTCGTACTCGACCGCGACCATCGGCTCCTTCCACGCCAGATCGAGCCGGTAGATCTCCCGGCCTTTGATGTCGAGAACCGAAAACTGCTGGTCAGGAACGGAGAACCCCGCGTCGAAGAAGCTGAGCAACAGCCAGCTCTCAGCAGGCGACTCGGCGCGCCCGGTCGCGAGGTCCAGCAGGATCTGCGACCGTCGCCGCCCACGAGAGTCACGTCGCGCGCCGATCCGGTGCAGTACCTCCGCCCGGAACTCCGCCCGCAGCTCAGGCGGGGTCAGCGCGAGTGCCTGGTCCGCACATGCCAGCGCGACCCGTCGGGCCTCTCGGCACAACAACTCGGTGATCGCGTACTCGAGCACGAACACCCTGAGCCCATCGACTGTGACCACGTCCTGCTCGTCGAAGAGCCCCTGATGGACGACCACTCCGGGGACGCACGGAACCTTCAGGTGGTAGTCGACCAGCACGTGTATGCGCCCCGTGTCGGCGGCGGTACAGCCGTGGAGGAAAGCGGCGGTGTGGCCGGTGAGCACAGCGCGAGGTCCAGCGAGCAACAACGCGGCCGCGGCGCGCGTAGGCAGGGTCAGTTGCCGGGCACGCTCGACCAGGACCTTCCGGGAGAAGGACACCAGCCGCCCTTCCCGGATGATCTTCCGGAGGTGCATGGCACCGACCTCGCGACGCAGGTCCTCCCGCCGATGCGCGCCGTGCAGGCCTTCAGGTAGTTCGAACATGGGAGACACGGTGCCTGTTCGCAGACGGTTCTCCCACCGATGAAGCGCGGTCTGTGGATAACTCGAGCACCTGTGGACAACTCGTCGGCGACGCTGCCCGCCTGTTCCGAACCGGCACCTCGAAGGTCCCGAACCGGGGACTCGCGGGTTCCGAACCGGGGACTCGCGGGTTCCGAACCGGGGACTCGCGGGTTCCGAACCGGGGACTCGCGGGTTCCGAACCGGGGACTCGCGAGTCCTGAACCGGGGACTCGCGGGTTCTGGACCGGGGACTCGCGGGGTTAGGTGTAGGTGACCTGTAGTTCTTTGATGCCGTTCAGCCAGCCGGAGCGTAGGCGTCTTGGGGGTTGGGCCTGTCGGATGGCGGGCATGTGGTCGGCTATGGCGTTGAAGATCAGGTCTATTTCCAGTCTGGCCAGGTTCGCGCCAACGCAGTAGTGGGCGCCGGTGCCGCCGAAGCCCAGGTGGGGGTTCGGGTCGCGGAGGATGTCGAACTTCTCCGGTTCGGCGAACACCTCCGCGTCGAAGTTGGCCGAGCTGTAGAACATGCCCACCCGGTCACCCTTCCTGACGGGAACGCCACCCAACTCGATGTCGGACATCGCCGTCCGCTGGAAGGACATCACCGGGGTCGAGTAGCGGACTATCTCGTCCGCGGCGGTTTCCGGGCGGTTCGACTTGTACAGGTCCCACTGTTCCGGGTTGCTCAGGAACGCGTGCATGCCGTGGGAGATGGCGTTCCTGGTCGTCTCGTTCCCCGCCACCGCCAGCAGCAGCACGAAGAAGCCGAACTCGTCCGAGCCAAGTGACTCACCGTCGATGTCCGCGTTGACCAGGGTGGTGGCTATGTCGTCCATCGGGCACTTCTTGCGTTCTTCCGACATCGCCCACGCGTAGCCGAGCAGCTCCGCCGACGCCGCTTCCGGGTTGATCGAGTACTCCGGGTCGTCGTAGGCCACCATCTGGTTGGACCACTCGAAGACCTTGTGCCGGTCGTCCTGCGGGATACCGAGCAGTTCGGCGATCGCCTGGAGTGGGAGTTCGCACGCCACCTGGGTCACGAAGTCGCCGCCGCCCTTCGCGCGGGCCTCGGTGGCTATGCGTTCGGCCCGGGAGGCCAGTGTTTCGCGCAGGCGGTTCACCGCCTTCGGGGTGAAGCCCCTGGAGACGATGCCGCGCACCTTGGAATGTTGCGGCGGGTCGATGTTGAGCATGATCAGCCGCTGGGCCTCGATCTTCTCGCGGGTCATGTCCGGGTTGAACCGGATGATCGCCGTGTTCTCGGCCGACGAGAAGACCTCGCTGTTCCGCGAGACCTCCTTGACCTCCGCGTACCGGCTCACCACCCAGTACCCGTCGTCCTCGAAGCCGGCCAGGTTGTGTGGCTGCGCGTTCCACCACACGGGGGCGGTGCGGCGCAGCTCGGCGAACTCCTGGACCGGTATCCGCTGTTCGTACAGGTCGGGGTCGGTGAAGTCGAAGCCGTCCGGGATCACCATGGCCTCCCGCAGATATGGAACACGTTCTAGTCGATTGAAGCACACGCGCTCACCACAAACCAAGCGCCTGCTTGCCTGTGCGCGGAACGCGTTCTAGTTTGTGTTCATGGGAAACCCGGTGATCGTGGCGGCAGCGCGGACCCCCATCGGCAAACGTGGTGGTGACCTGTCCGGCAGGCACGCCGCCGACCTGCTCGGCGTGGCCCAGCGTGCGGTCGTCGACCGCGCCGGCATCGACCCGGCATTGGTCGAGCAGGTGTTCGGCGGCTGCGTCACGCAGGCGGGCGAGCAGTCCGGCAACATCACGCGCACCGCCTGGCTGTACGCGGGCCTCCCGTACCAGACCGGCTGCCTGACGCTCGACTCGCAGTGCGGCTCCGCGCAGCAGGCCACGCACCTGATCGCCGCGCAGATCTCGGCAGGCGCCATCGACGTCGGCATCGCGTGCGGGGTCGAGGCCATGAGCCGGGTGCCGCTGCGTTCGAACGTCGGCGTGGACGTCGGGACACCGCGACCCGACGACTGGGCGATCGACCTGCCCAACCAGTTCGGCGCCGCCGAGCGGATCGCGGTCCGCAGAGGACTGTCCCGCGCGGACCTCGACCGGTTCGGCGCGCTGTCGCAGCAGAAGGCAGGCAAGGCGTGGGACGCCGGGCACTTCGACCGGGAGGTCGTGCCCGTCGGTGCCGTGACCCGCGACCAGGGGCTGCGCGAGACCAGCATGGACGCGCTCTCGCGACTGAGACCGGTGCTCGAGGACGGTCTGCACACCGCGGGCTCGTCGTCGCAGATCTCCGACGGCGCGGCGGCCGTGCTGCTGATGGACGAGGCGACAGCGCGGAACGCAGGGCTCGTGCCCCGGGCGCGGATCGTCACGCAGTGCCTGGTCGGCACCGACCCGTACTACCACCTCGACGGCCCGGTCGACGCCACCGCGCGGCTGCTCGCCCGCAGCGGCATGACGATCGCCGACCTGGACCTGTTCGAGGTCAACGAGGCGTTCGCGTCGGTCGTGCTGTCGTGGCAGGCCGTGCACGAACCCGACCCGGACCTGGTGAACGTCAACGGCGGCGCGATCGCGCTCGGCCACCCCGTCGGCAGCACCGGCGCACGGCTGGTCACGACCGCGCTGCACGAGCTGGAACGGCGCGGTGCGGCGACCGCCCTGATCACGATGTGCGCTGGCGGCGCGCTGTCGACGGGCACGATCATAGAGCGGGTCTGACATGAGCGTCTCGACCTCGACCGCCGAACCGGGTGTCGTCGTGGTGACCGTCGACCACCCGCCGGTGAACGCGCTGCCGGTGGCGGGCTGGTTCGCGCTCGCCGACGCCGTCCGCGACGCGGGCCGCGACCCTGGCACGCACGTCGTGGTGCTGCGTGCCGCCGGCCGCGGGTTCTGCGCCGGCGTGGACATCAAGGAGATCCAGCGCGACGGGCACACCGCGCTCGTCGGCGCGAACAACGGCTGCCACGCGGCCTTCGGCGCGGTGTACGACTGCGAGGTGCCGGTGATCGCGGCCGTGCAGGGGTTCTGCCTCGGCGGCGGCATCGGGCTCGTCGGCAACGCGGACGTGGTGGTGGCCGCCGACGACGCGACGTTCGGACTGCCCGAAGTGGACAGAGGAGCGCTCGGCGCGGCGACCCACCTGGCGCGGCTGGTGCCGCAGCACCTGATGCGGGCCATGTACTACACGGCGTCGACGGTCAACGCGTACCAGCTGCACGACTTCGGGTCGGTGTACCGGGTGGTGCCGCCGGACGAGCTGGCGGGCGCCGTACTCGAGGTGGCCAAGCAGATCGCGGCGAAGGACCCTCGGGTGACCCGGGCGGCGAAGAAGGCCATCAACGGCATCGACCCGCAGGACGTGCACCGAAGCTACCGGTACGAGCAGGGTTTCACGTTCGAGCTGAACCTGACCGGGACGGCCGACGAGGTCAGGGATCGGGGGTGGGTACGTGGACAAGCGGATGACACCGGATGAGGTGGTGTCCACACTGGAGGACGGGATGACCGTCGGGATCGGCGGCTGGGGGTCGCGGCGCAAGCCGATGGCCCTGGTGCGCGCGATCCTGCGGTCCGGGCTGAGGGACCTGACGGTCGTCAGCTACGGCGGCCCCGACCTGGGTCTGCTGTGCGCGGCGGGCAAGGTACGCACGGCGGTGTACGGGTTCGTGTCGCTGGACTCGATCCCCTACGACCCGCACTTCCGCACGGCCCGCGAGTCCGGCGCCATCGAGGTGCGCGAGTTCGACGAGGGAATGCTCCAATGTGGACTGCGTGCCGCCGCGCACCGGTTGCCGTTCCTGCCGATCCGCGCCGGGCTCGGGTCGGACGTGCTCACGCTGGACCCGTCGCTGAGGACCGTGCGGTCACCGTACGATGACGGCGAGGAACTGGTCGCGATGCCCGCGCTGCACCTGGACGTGGCGCTCGTGCACCTCAACCGCGCGGACCGGCGCGGCAACGCGCGTTACCTCGGCCCGGACCCGTACTTCGACGACCTGTTCTGCCTCGCCGCGAAGAAACGGTACGTCTCCTGCGAGTCCATTGTGGACGACATCGGCGCGGACGGACCGCCGCAGACGCTGCTGCTGAACAGGATGATGGTCGACGGCGTGGTGGCGACGCCGCGCGGCGCGCACTTCACCAGCTGCGTGCCGGACTACGGCCGCGACGAGGCGTTCCAGGAGACCTACGCCACCACCGCGTGGGAGTCGTTCGCGGACCGGTACCTGAGCGGCGACGAGGCCACCTACCAGAAGGCAGTCGCATGAACCGCATGGACGTGTGCGTGATCGCGTGCGCCGAGCTGTTCCGCGGTGACGGCGAGATCCTGGCCAGCCCCATGGGACCGGTCCCGTCGCTCGGTGCGCGGCTCGCGCGGCGGACGTTCGAACCGGACCTCGTGCTGTCCGACGGCGAGGCCACGCTGCTCACCGCCGAGGGCACCCCTGAGGGCTGGCTGCCCTACCGCGCGGTGTTCGACGTGGTCGCCAACGGGCGGCGGCACGTGGTGATGGGCGCGAACCAGATCGACCGGTACGGCAACCAGAACATCTCGTGCATCGGCCCCCACCAGGCGCCCAAGCGTCAGCTGCTCGGGGTGCGGGGCGCGCCGGGCAACACCGTCAACCACCGCACGAGCTACTGGGTGCCGAAGCACTCGCCGCGTGTGTTCGTGCCCGCGGTCGACGTGGTGTCCGGCGTCGGCTACGACCGGGACGGCGGCCGGTTCCACGACGTGTACCGGGTCGTGACGAACCTGTGCGTGCTGGACTTCGGCGGCCCCGGCCACGCGATGCGGGTCGTGTCGGTGCACCCCGGGGTACCGGTCGGCGAAGTCGTCGAGCAGACCGGGTTCCCGCTGGTGGTCGACGACCCGCCGGTGACCCGCGAACCGACGGCCGAGGAGCTGGCGATCATCCGCGAGCTGGATCCGGGGTGGTGATGGAGACCGCGCTGACGAAGCTGACCGGTGTCCGGCACCCGGTGGTGCAGACCGGGATGGGCTGGGTAGCGGGACCCCGGCTGGTGTCGGCGGTGGCGAACGCGGGCGGGCTGGGCATCCTGGCTTCGGCGACCATGACGTTCGACGAGCTGCGGACCGCCGTCGACGAGGTGCGGGAGCGGACGGACCAGCCGTTCGGCGTGAACCTGCGTGCCGACGCGGTCGACGCGGCGGCGCGGGTGCGGCTCCTGATCGACGCGCGGGTCAGGGTGGCGTCGTTCGCGCTGGCCCCGTCGCGGGCACTGATCGAGACGCTGAAGGACGCGGGCGTGGTGGTGATCCCGTCGGTCGGCGCGGTGCGGCACGCGGAGAAGGTGGCGGCGTGGGGCGCGGACGCCGTGGTGGTGCAGGGCGGCGAGGGCGGCGGCCACACCGGGCAGGTGGCGACGACGGTCCTGCTGCCGTCCGTCGTGGACGCCGTGGACATCCCGGTGGTCGCGGCGGGCGGCTTCTACGACGGCAGGGGGCTCGTGGCCGCGCTCGCGTACGGCGCGGCCGGGGTCGCGATGGGCACCCGGTTCCTGCTGACCGAGGAGAGCACGGTGCCGAGGGCGGTGAAGGAGGCGTACCTGGCGCGCGGCCTGTCGGACACGGTGGTCACGACCAGCGTCGACGGCGTGCCGCACCGGGTGCTGCGCACGGACCTCGTCGCGGGGCTGGAGAAGGCGAACCGGGCGACCGGGTTGCTGCGCGCGGTGCGCAACGCGAACCGTTTCCGCAGGCTGACCAGGCTGTCGTGGTCGTCGGTGGTGCGTGAGGGACGCACCATGCGGCGCACCCGCAAGCTGTCGTGGTCACAGCTCGTCATGGCGGCGAACACGCCGATGCTGCTGCGCGAGGGCCTGGTGAAGGGCAACACGGACGCCGGGGTGCTGGCCGCCGGGCAGGTCGTCGGCGCGCTGGACGACCTGCCGACGTGCGCGGAGCTGATCACCCGGATCGTGACCGAGGCAGCGGACGTGATCGCCCGCCTGCCACGTTGATCAGACCGCCTTCTCCAGCTCTTCGAGGGACTCCTCCAGCAGGCCGAGCAGTCGCTGCAGGTGGGGCACGGTGCGACGGCAGCCGGTCAGGCCGAACTCCAGGCTGCCCGCGTAGCTGGTCACCGTGATGTTCAGCGCCTGCCCCTCGTACGGGATCGACAGCGGGTACATGCCCTGCATGCGCGCGCCGTTCCAGTACAACGGTTTCCTCGGGCCGGGGACGTTGGAGATCAGCACGTTGAACGCGGGTGGTGTGATCCGGGTCATGCCGGGGATCGTGCCGACGGCCAGCGGGAGCAGCGGCAGCGCCGACAGCGCGGTGATCTGCAGGCGGCTCATCCCGTGGTACACCTGCTTGCCCTTGAGCATCGAGTCGTGGATGGTCGCGAGGCGGTCCGCGGGCTCCGCCTGGTTCGTGGCGAGGTCGCACAGGATCAGCCCGATGGCGTTGCCGCCAACGGACCGGTCGGTGCGCAACGACATGGGGATCGCCGCCACCAGCGGCTTGTCCGGCAGCGTGCCCAGGTCCAGCATGTAGCGGCGCAGCGCGCCCGAACACATGGCCAGCATGACGTCGTTCATCGTCGCGCCCGCCGCCTTGCCGACCGCCTTGATGCGGTCCAGCGGCCAGCCCTGCGCGGCGAACCGGCGCGCGCCGGTGATCGGCACGTTGAACATCGACCTCGGCGCCTGGAACGACAGGGTCGCCGACTGCTCGCGGAACGCCTCGTTGATGAGCTTGACGGTCGCGGACCCGAAGCCGCGGAGCTCCTTGCCGAGCTCGGTGATCGCGCGGACCGGGTCGAACGTCGAGTCGTGGTCGCGGGGCGTGGCGCCGAACACGTCGGAGCGCACGCGTGGGGACCACAGCGGACGGACCGACGTGTCCGACGGGTCCTCCGACAGGGACGCCTGCAGCAGCCGCAGCGCCGACACCCCGTCGAGCAGCGCGTGGTGTGCCTTCGTGTACGTCGCGAAACGGTTGCCCTGTAAGCCTTCCATCACCGTGAACTCCCACATGGGGCGGTGCCGGTCGAGCAGGTAGCCGTGCAGCCGCGACGTCAGCTCCAGCAGCTCACGCACCCGGCCCGGCCTAGGCAGCCCGGACAGCCGCACGTGGTACTCGAGGTCGAGATCGTCGTCGTCGGCCCACGCGAACTGGCCGACGCTGCCGACCGGGCCACGCGGCCGGCGGCGGAACAGCGGTCGGACGTCCACAAGCGACAGCAGCTGCCGGTGGAACTCGCTGACGTAGTCGGGGCCCGCGCCGTCGGGCAACTCGAACAGCTGCAGCCCGCCGACGTGCATCGGGTGCTCGCGCGACTCAGCGAGCAGGAACATCGAATCCGTCACCGGCATGATCGCCATCGGGAACCTCCTGTCCAAACCCTAACCCCTCGCGAGTCTCCCGTTCAGAACCCGCGAGTCCCCGCTTCGGAACCCGCGAGTCCCCGCTTCAGAACCCCCGAGTTGCCGGTTGGCGACCACTCGACCGCAAACCCGCGTGTCGCGAACGGGCAACTCGCGGGTCCCGAACGCGGGACTCGCGGGTTCTGAACGCGGGACTCGCGGGTTCTGAACGCGGGACTCGCGGGTTCTGAACGCGGGACTCGCGGGTTCTGAACGCGGGACTCGCGGGTTCTGAACGCGGGACTCGCGGGTTCTGAATGGGGGACTCGCGGGGGGTCAGGGGTGTTGGCTGCTTACTGAGATGATCTCTCCTGTTAGGTAGGACGCGTAGTCGCTTGCCAGGAACACCATGACGTTTGCGACCTCCCGGGGTTCCGCCGCGCGGCCGAAGGCCTCCTTCGAGGCTAGTTCCGCCAGCAGCTCCTCGCTCGTCACCTTGGCCAGGAACGGGTGCGCCGCCAGGCTCGGCGCGACGGCGTTCACCCGGATGCCGTGTGCCGCCACGTCCATCGCGGCGCAGCGGGTCAGGGCCATCACTCCTGCTTTCGCCGCCGCGTAGTGTGCTTGGCCCTCCTGTGCGCGCCAGCCCACCACCGACGCGTTGTTCACCACCGCGCCGCTGCCCTGCGCCACCATCTGCCGCAGCGCCGCGCGGGTGCACCGGAACGTGCCGTTCAGCGTCACGTCCAGCACCCTGGACCACTCGTCGTCCGGCATGTCCAGGATGGAGCGGGTGCCGCCGAGGCCCGCGTTGTTGATCATCACGTCCAGGCGGCCGTACTCGGCGACCGTCCCCTCGACCAGCGCCCGCACCTGGTCCTCGTCCGTCACGTCGCACGGGATCGCGTGGGTGCCCAGTTCCGCCGCGGTCTTCGCCAGCCGCCGTTCGTGCCAGTCGCTGATCACCACCCGCGCGCCCTCCTCCGCGCACCGGCGCGCCACCGCGGAGCCGATGCCGGTCCCCGCGGCGGCCGTGACCACCACGACCTTGTCCCGCAACAAGTCGTGGCCGCTCACGCGCGTGCCTCCCTCGGCAGGCCGAGCACCCGCTCGGCGATGATGTTGCGCTGGATCTCGTCGGAACCGCCGTAGATCGTGTCCGCGCGGCTGAACAGGAACAGCCGCTGCCACTCGGAAAGCCCACCGCCGGTGGCCATGCCCGCCGCGCCGAGGACCTCCATCGCCAGCTCCCCCAGGCCGCGGTGCCAGGTCGCCCACACCAGCTTCGTGACCGACGCGCCCGCGCCGTCGGCGCCGATGGTGCGGAGTGCGTGCCAGCGCATGACGTCGAGGCCGATGCGGGCCCTCGTCAGCTTCTCCCGGATGACCGGGTCGTCGAGCACGCCGGTGTCGCGGGCGAGCGTGATCAGCGCGTCCAGTTCACGGCGGAAACCGACCTGCTGGCCGAGTGTGGCGGCGCCGCGTTCGAAGCCGAGCGTCGTCATCGCGACCCGCCAGCCGTCGCCCACGTCGCCGACCACGAGGGACGCCGCCGTCCTGGCACCGTCGAAGAAGACCTCGTTGAACTCCGAGCCACCGGTCAGTTGCTCGATCGGACGCACCTCGACGCCCGGCTGGTCCATCGGCACCAGCAGGTAGGACAGGCCTGCGTGCCGCTTCGAGCCCGGTTCGGTGCGGACCACCGCGAAGCACCACTGCGCCAGGTGCGCGAGCGACGTCCACACCTTCTGCCCGGTGATCACCCACTCCGCGCCGTCGCGGACCGCCGAGGTCGACACCGCCGCCAGGTCCGACCCGGCGCCCGGTTCCGAGTAGCCCTGACACCACAGCTCGGTCACCTGCCTGATCGGCGGCAGGAACCGTTGCCGCTGCTCAGGTGTGCCGAGCGCGATCAGTGTCGGGCCGAGCAGCTCCTCACCGAGGTGGTTCACCCGTGCCGGCGCGGCGGCGCGGGCGTACTCCTCGTGGAAGACGACCCGCTCCTCGATCGACGCGCCGCGGCCGCCGTGTTCGACCGGCCAGCCGAGGCACGTCCAGCCCGCGGCCGCCAGGTGCCGGTCCCACTCGACGCGCTCGTCGTGGGCCTCGTGTTCGCGGCCGGGCCCGCCGAGCCCGCGGAGCGCCGCGAAGTCGCCGGACAGGTTGTCGGCCAGCCATTCGCGCACCGTCGCGCGGAACTCCTCCAGCGCCCTCACGAGTGTTAGCCTACCAAGCAATTGCTTTGGTAGGAGGCAGCGTGACCGACGTAGTCCGTTACGAGGTCGCCGGGCCCGTGGCGACCGTGACCATGAACCGCCCCGAGTACCGCAACGCCCAGAACTCCGCGATGACCTACGCGCTCGACGCCGCGTTCACCCGAGCCGTCGACGACGACGAGGTCAAGGTCATCGTGCTGGCCGGCGAGGGCAGGCACTTCTCGGCAGGCCACGACATCGGCACGCCGGGCCGCGACGTGGACACCACCTTCGACCGCAGGGCCGTCATGTGGTGGGACCACGTCGGCAAGCCGGGCGGCGACGGGCGCTACGCCCGCGAGATGGAGGTCTACCTGGGGATGTGCCGCCGCTGGCGGGAGATCCCCAAGCCGACGATCGCGATGGTGCACGGCGCGTGCATCGCGGGCGGGCTGATGCTCGCGTGGGTGTGCGACCTGATCGTCGCGGCCGACGACGCGTTCTTCTCCGACCCGGTGGTGCGCATGGGCATCCCGGGCGTGGAGTACTTCGCGCACCCGTGGGTCCTCGGGCCGCGGGCCGCCAAGGAGTTCCTGTTCACCGGCGACCGGTTCGGCGCGGCGCGCGCCTACGAGCTGGGCATGGTCAACAAGGTCGTGCCGCGCGACGAGTTGCGCAAAGAGACCGAAGCGGTCGCGGCGCGGATCGCCGCCATGCCGCGCTTCGGGCTCGCGCTCGCGAAGCGCGCGGTGAACCAGGCAGAGGACCAGATGGGCCTGCGGGCCGGCATGGACTCGGTGTTCGGCCTGCACCACTTCGCGCACGCCCACAACGCCGAGACGTCCACGGACTCGCTCGGCGGCCTGGACGCCCGGTCGATGAGGAACGCCAGTGGATCTTGACCTGGACGCGCGGACCCTCGCCTTCCGCGACGAGGTGCGGGACTGGCTCGCCGCGCACGTGCCACGCGAGCCGCTGCCACCCATGGACTCCGAGGAGGGTTTTCCCCTGCACCGGGCATGGGAACGCACGCTCGCCGACGCGCGCCTGTCCGCCGTGACCTGGCCGCACGAGTACGGCGGCCGCGACGCGTCGCTGCTGGAGTGGCTGGTTTTCGAGGACGAGTACTACGCCGCGGGCGCACCGGCGCGGGTCAGCGCCAACGGCATCGCGCTGCTCGCGTCGACCCTGTTCGCGTTCGGCACCGACGCGCAGCGCGACCGGATCCTGCCGCGCATGGCCCGCGCGGACGACATCTGGGCGCAGGCATGGTCGGAGCCGGAGGCGGGCAGCGACCTGGCCGCGGTCCGCGGCAGGGCGAAGAAGACCGACGGCGGCTGGCTGCTCAGCGGCCAGAAGACGTGGAGTTCCAGGGCGGGCCACGCCGACCGCGCGTTCGGCCTGTTCCGCAGCGACCCCGACGCGCAGCGGCATCACGGGCTCACGTACTTCATGTTCGATCTCCGGGCCGACGGGGTGACCGTCCGGCCGATCGAGCAGCTCGACGGGGTCCCGGGCTTCGCGGAGATCTTCCTCGACGACGTGTTCGTCCCGGACGGCGACGTGCTCGGCAACCCGGGCGACGGCTGGCGGGTCGCGATGACCACCGCGGGCAACGAACGCGGCCTGACACTGCGCAGCCCCGGCCGGTTCACGGCGGCCGCCGAGCGGCTCGTCGACCTGTGGCACGCGAACCCCGACCCGAGGGTGGCCGACCGGGTGACCGACGCGTGGATCGGCGCGCGGGCCTACCGGCTGTACACGCTCGGCACGATCAGCGTCCTCGAAGAGGGCGGCGCACTCGGGGCCGAGTCGAGCGTCAACAAGCTGTTCTGGTCCGAGCTGGACGTGGCGCTGCACGAGACCGCGCTCGACCTGCTCGGCGCGGACGGCGAGCTGGCGGGGCCGTGGCAGTCGGGGCACCTGTTCGCCCTGTCCGGCCCGATCTACGCCGGTACCAACGAGATCCAGCGCAACGTCGTCGCCGAGCGGGTGCTCGGCCTGCCGAGGGGGGCCAGGTGAGGTTCGCGCTGAGCACCGAGCAGAAGGAGCTGGCCGCGACGGTGCACGCGCTGCTGTCCGCCGCGGAGGTGCCCTCGGTCAACCAGGCGTGGCGCACCGGCGACCACGGCCCCGGCCTCGACCTGCTGCGCAGGCTCGCCAAGATCGGCGTGACCGAGCTGGCGGAGTTCCCGGTCGAGCTGGTCGTGGTGTTCGAGGAGCTGGGCAGGCACGCGGTGCCGGGCCCGCTGGTCGAGTCCTACGCCGTCGCCCCGGCCCTCGGCATCGCCGACGAGCTCGCGACCGTCGCCCTGCCGCCGCACGTGCCCTACGCACTGGACGCGGACGTCGCCACCCCGTACGTCGTCGACGGCGACGCGGTCTGCCGGGCGCAGACCGGTGCCCTGCTCACCTCGGTCGACCCGGCGCGGCGGCTGTTCGAGGTGCGGCCGGGCGAGTGGGTCGGCACCGCGCCTGCGGACGTGCTCGACGCCGGTGTGCTCTGCCAGGCGGCCCAGCTCGTCGGCCTCGGCCGGGGGCTGCTCGACCTGGCGAGCGAGTACGTGACGAGGCGGCGGCAGTTCGACCGTCCCGTGGGCGAGTTCCAGGCGGTCAAGCACCACCTCGCGAACGTGCTGGTGGCGCTGGAGTTCGCGCGCCCGCTCGTGCACGCGGCCGCGGTCACCGGCGAGTCCCGCGACGTCTCGGCCGCGCGGGTCGCCGCCGCCGACGCCGCCCAGCTCGCCGCGCGGGCCGCGCTGCAGGTGCACGGTGCGATCGGCTACACCCGCGAGCACGCCATGTCGTGGGCGCTGCTGAAGGCCCACGCACTGCGCTCGGCATGGGGCACGCAAACCTGGCACCGGCGCCGCGTGCTCACTTCGCTTCGGAGTCGATGAGCAGCTGGCCGTTGAGCCTGGTCACCCGGACCGTCCTCGGCTCGGTGGTCGAGCCGGCCTCGGTGGTGTAGGTGACGTTCACGGGCACGTTCACCGAGCCGTCGGCGTTGGGGGTCACGCCGTTCGCATCGGCGGCGGAGACGCTTCTGAACCGCGACCAGTACTCGTTGAACGCTTCCTGGCTGCCGAACAGCGCCTGCGCGTGCGGCGACAGCATCGCCCAGCGCCCGGCCGCGTTCTGGACGTCGGCGAAGTAGGCGATCACGCGCAGGCCCGCGTCGGTGTAGCCGATGGGCCCGCCGGGGTCGGCGGGCATCGGGCCGGGATCGGGCAGCCCGGTGGCCGAGTCGTCCGGCGGCTCGCTCGACTCACTCGAGCCGGGGGCCGACTGGCTGGTGCCGCCACCGTTCTGCCCGGTGCCGCCCGCCTGGCGGGTGCCGCCCGGCTCGTCGCCGCTGTTCAGCATGAGCACCGTGAACAGCGTTCCTGCCAGCACGATCAGGGCGACCGCGCCCACGATCACCAGGTTCTTCCGCGACGGCCCGGCCTGCGCCGCCTGCGCCGCCGGCTTCTGGAACGCGGCGGTCGGCTGCGCGGGCACGGTCGGCCGCGGCGGGGTGGGGTTCACCGGGATCACCGGCCGGGGCGGGGTCCTCGGCCCGGTGCGGGCGGACAGGACGGGCACCGGCTCCGTGGTCATGCCCGCGAGTGCGGCAGCCACCTCCTCCATGCTCGGCCGCTCGCCCGGGTCGACCCGCATGAGGCTCATCAGCGTCGGCGCCAGCGGGCCCGCGTTGCGCGGCGGCGGCACGTTGCCGGACGCGACCGCGTGCAGCAGCGCGAGCGGGTTGGTGTTGGTGCCGAACGGCGGGCGGCCCTCGATCGCGTGGTAGAGCGTCGAGCCGAGGGAGAACACGTCGGAGGCGCGGGACGACTCGTCGCCGCGGGCGATCTCCGGCGCGAGGTAGGCCGGGGTACCCGCCAGCATGCCGGTCTGGGTGGTGACCGTGCCGTCGTCGAGTGCGCGGGAGATGCCGAAGTCGGTGATCTTCACCGTGCCGTTCTCGGCGAGCAGGATGTTGCCCGGCTTGATGTCGCGGTGCGCGATGCCGACGGCGTGCGCGGCGGCGATGGCCTCCGCGACCTGCGCGCCGATCTCCGCTGCCTCGTTGGGTGAGAGGGTGCCGCGTTCCTCGATCACCGCGGACAGGCTCTTGGACGGCAGGAACTCCATGACCAGGATCGGGTCGCCCTCGTGTTCGGCCACGTCGAACAGGGCGATCGCGTTGCGGTGCTGGAGGCGGGCCGCGATCCGGGCCTCGCGCATGGCGCGCCTGCGGGTCTCCTCCGTCATCGACTCGGAGAGCGCGTAGCGGACGACCAGCCGCTTGATCGCGACCGTGCGACCGAGCCGTTCGTCCTGCGCCTTCCACACGACGCCCATGGCTCCACTGCCGACCTGTTCGATCAGTCGGTAGCGCCCGGCGACCAGTGCACCCTTCTCGATGACCAACGACTCCTCGTGTGGATTCGGACCAGGCCCCCGACCTGAGCCCTGAGGATATCGAATCCACCTGATCGAGCTACCTCCTAGGCAACCAAGCAACTGTTTGGTTGAATTGCCGGGTGACTTCCGAGCAGGACGAACTGCGCGGCACCCTCCGCAGGCTGCTCACCCGCGAGTCGGACACCAGGGCGGCGATGACGTCGTCGCCCGGCCACGACGAGAAGCTGTGGGCCCGGCTGACCGCCCTCGGGCTGACCGCGCTGGCGGCCCCGTCGACCTGCGGCGCCACGTTCCTCGAGACCGGCGTGGTGCTCTCGGAGCTGGGCCGGTTTCTCACGCCGGGACCGTTCCTCGGCTCGGTGGTGGCGGCCGCGGCGGTCGAGTCGGCGGGCTCGGACGAGCTGCTGGCGGAGATCGCCGACGGTGCGACCGTGACGCCCGTCTGGGGCCCGTACGCACTGAACGCCCAGGTCGCGGACGTTTTCCTGCTGCCACGGGCCGACGGACTGTATGCCTTGTCACGTTCGGAGGTGACGGTCACCCCGGTGGGCGGCATGGACCCGACCCGCAGGCTGGCGACCGTGTCCCCGGTCGGCACCGGCCGGTTCCTCGGTGTGCCGGACCTGGCCCGCGTGCGGGACGTCGCCGCCGCGGCGCTGTGCGCGGAGTCGGCCGGCGCCGCGGCCCGCTGCCTTGAACTGACCGTCGACCACACGAAGCAGCGCACCCAGTTCGGCCGCCCGATCGGGTCGTTCCAGGCGCTGAAACACCGGATGGCCGACCTGCACGTGCTGGTGGAGACGGCCGAGTCGGCGGCACTCGCGGCGGCGACGGCCGTGGTGACCGGCGAGGACCTCGCACACACCGCCGCGACCGCACAGGTGTGGTGCACCGAGGCGTTCTCCCAGGTCGCGGCCGAGATGATCCAGCTGCACGGCGGCATCGCGATCACCTGGGAACACGACGCGCACCTGTACTTCAAACGGGCGCACGGCAACACGCACCTGTTCGGCTCACCCCGCGAGCACGTGTCACGCCTCGGCGTCGAACTGGGCCACTAGCCGCGCGGGCGCGCGGAGCCGCCAGGAGTCGGTGAGCAGCTCCCGCACTTCCTCCGCGTCGACCGCGGCCAACCGGACCAGCACCGTCGGGTGCCCGTCGTAGTGCGGGGTGGTGAAGAACTTCCCCGGCTCCGCGGCGAGCAGCCCGCGCTTCTCGCCCTCACCGGCCACCCACACCAGCAGCATGTCCCTTTCCTCACGGATCCGCGCGAAAAGCTTGTCCCGCACCCGGAACCCGGGCGTACCGTAGGACGGCTTCTCGGTGGTCCCTGGCAGCGACAAAGCGATTCCGCGCACGTCGTTCTCGGACACCATGTGCCCAGTCTGCTCGCGCGTGCAACCGCTCGCGCCCGCGTCGTGTGTGAGGGGTATGAGCCCGCGCGACAGAAGCGACGACGAGCGCTTCCACGTGTTCGCGACCCGGTCCACGGCGTCGCTGACACGTCTGGCCTACCTGCTCTGCGGCGACCAGCACCTCGCGCACGACCTCGTGCAGACCTGCCTGATCAGGCTGTACCAGGCGTGGCCGAAGGTGCGGGACAAGGACGCCGCCGACGCGTACGCCAGGAAGGTGCTGCTGCGGTGCTGGCTGAACGAGCGGCGCCGGCCGTGGCGCCGCGCCGAGTCGCGGGACGGTCTCGTCCCCGACACGCCGGTGCCGGAGCGCGACCCCGCCGGGGTCGTGCACCAGAAGGAGGTCATCCGGGTCGCTCTCGCGAAGCTCCCGCCTCGCCAACGCGCCGCGGTGGTGCTCCGCTACTGGTCACAGCACACCGTGACCGAAACGGCCGCCATCCTGCGGTGCTCGGAAGGGAACGTGAAGAGCCAGTCCGCACGAGGGCTCGCCGCCCTGCGTGTGGCACTGGCCGGACTGGGCGCCGAGGCGCTCGAGGAGCTGAACTCATGACCGACGACATCACCCGCGGCCTGACACTGCTGGCCGACGAGGCGGAAGCCACGCCCATCGACACCCACGCCGTGATCGCGAGGGCGAAAGCACGAACCCGTAACCGGCGCGCCACCACGGCCACCGCGTTCGCCGTCACCGCCATCGGCGCGCTGGCGATCGGACTGACCAGCGGCACCGGTCAGCCGGTCCAGGTGGGTGCCCCGCCCGCCGACCGTGCCGAACGGCTGAACCAGCAGCTGGCCGACGTCAGGGCCGACGCGGTACCCGAGGACTGGCGCCTGCTTCCCGCCGACGTGCACAACCCGCTGGGGGGCGATCTCGCGGGAGACGAGCCGCTCACGTTCGAGTGCGGGGAGCGGGATCCGTCCCTGGACAGGCAGGTCTGCCAGGCGATCGGGCAGTTCGACGACGGAGGGACCCGGGTAGGCGTCGCCATCCAGGTGCTTTCCGGCGGCGGCACCATGGTCAGCGTTCCCTCCGACGACCGGACGATCAGCAGAATCCTGCCGGACAGGACCCGGTTCGGCACCCACACCGCGCCAGGGATAAGGATGATGGGTGCGGAGCCGATCCCCTACTACGACCCCGCCTTCGCCGAGGAGGGCGTGGCCAGCCAGCTGATGTCCGCGTTCCGGCCCGGCGGCACCTCCGTGATCCTCAACGTCATCTGGGTCGGGGACCCCTCCGCACCACCGTTCACCGAGGAGCAGTTGCAGCGGCTGGCGACCGCGTTCACCTACTGAGCCAGTCGAGGACCCGTTCCGCGACCGTGTCCGGTTGTTCGAGGTGGAGGAAGTGCCCGACCCTGGGCAGGACCTCCACCTCGGATCCCGGCGCGAGCCCGTCGTGGGGTCCGGCGAAGTGGCGCGGGTCGAGGCAGCCGTCGTCCCCGCCACCCAGCACCAGCAACGGTTTCGACGCCACCGCCTCGGTGCGGCCGCCGCGGTCGACGAGTGCCGGGTCGAACCGGCTCGGGTCGAAGTTCGCGCGGTAGATCTTCAGCACGTTGTCGAGGTACTTCTCGTCGCCGTACATCGCGTGGATCCGCGCCTTGTGCTCGGCGTCGAGCACAAGGCGCGGCGACCACGTCGCCCACAGGTAGTCGACGAGCCTGCGATCGGTGTTGAGCACCGCCTCCGCGACCCCGTCGACGGCGAACAGGAACATGTGGAACAGGCGCTGCAACTGCGCGGGGTCCTCGAACACCTTCGCCAGCGCCGCGGGTGGCGGAACGGCGAGCGTGACACCGCGGTTCAGCCGGTCGGGCCATGCCGCGGCGACCCGGCCCACCATGCCGGCGCCGATGTCGTGGCCGATCATGTCGACCGGCTCGCCGAGCGCCTGCGCGACCGCGGCCGCGTCGGCGGCGAGCGTGATGCTGTCCGAGTAGTGCAGGGCGTCGACGGTCGCCGGGTGGAACCCGCGCAGGAACGGCATGACCACGCGCCTGCCGTACGTCACGAGGTGCCGTGCGAGCGGCGCGAAGGTCATGGGGTGGTCGGGAAAGCCGTGCCAGCACACGACGACCGGCCCGTCACCGGCCGTGAGCGCGGGAAAGTCCAACCGGTCGGTCCTGATGACGATCTCCTGGATCCGCACGCGTCGAGATTAGATCCAGTCGTCGTGCCGGGACCAGGTGATGAGGTTGTCGAGGATGCCCGGCGTCGGCTCGGCGGGCTGGGTGACGGTGTACGCGCCGCGGTGGAACAGCAGCGGGCGCTCGTCACGCTGGTCACCGAGCGTGGTGACCCGGCCGACGACGATGTGGTGGTCGCCGCCGTCGTGCACGCTCTCCACCACGCAGTCGAGCCAGGTCAGGACCCCTGCGAGGATCGGAGCGCCGGACGGGGCCGGTGCCCACGGCACGCACGAGAACTTGTCGGTGCCCGCTTTCCCGAACGTGGCGGACACGTCCTGTTGCGAGTGCGCGAGCACGTTCACGCAGAAGTGGCCGTACGACTGGATGTGCGGCCACGTGCGTGAGGTTCGCCCAGGGCAGAACAGCACGAGCGGCGGATCGAGCGACAGCGCCGCGAACGACTGGCACGCGAACCCGACCGGCTCGGCGTCCCGCATGGCGGTCACGACGGTGACGCCGGTGCAGAAGTTGCCCAGCGCCTTGCGGAACCGCGCGGGAACCTCCGGGGAGCGATCCCCCAGGCCCCCGGTGATTTCCGGGGAGCGATCCCCCAGACCCCCGGTGATTTCTGGGGAGCGATCCCCCAGACCCCCGGTCCGGGCGCTCATCCCCGCGCGCCGATCGAGAAGTCGTGGCCCCACAACGAGACCGCGGTGCTCTCCCGCGCGATCCACGCCTCGTCGTCGACCTGGCGGCCCTCGCAGCCGAACTCGACGTCGAACCCGCCGGGTGTCCTCATGTAGAACGACAGCATCAGGTCGTTGACGTGCCTGCCCAACGTCGCCGACATGGGCACCTCGCGGCGCAGCGCGCGGTCGTGGCACAGGCCGACGTCGTCGGTGTTCTCGACCTCGACCATCAGGTGCACGATCCCCGACGGGGTGGGCATCGGCAGGAACGCGAGGCTGTGGTGGCGCGGGTTGCAGCCGAAGAACCGCAGCCACGCCGGTTCGCCGCCCTCCGGCCTGCCGACGAGCTGCGGTGGCAGGCGCATCGAGTCGCGGAGCCGGAAACCCAGTACGTCACGGTAGAAGTGCAGTGCCTCCGCGTCGTCCTGTGTGGACAGCACGACGTGACCGAGGCCCTGTTCGCCGGTGACGAACCGGTGCCCGTATGGGCTGACGACCCGCCGGTGCTCCAGTGCCGCGCCGTGGAACACCTCGAGTGTGTTGCCGGACGGGTCCTCGAACGTGATCAGCTGGTCGACCCGCCGGTCCTTCCTCTCCTCCCGCGTGCCTTCCTTGTACGCCACCCCCGCGGCCTCCAGCCTGCCGCAGACCTCGCCCAGCTCGGCGACGTTCGCGACCTCCCAGCCGGACGCCGACAGCCGGTCTGCCTCGCCGGGCAGGATGACGAGGCGGGCGGGGAAGTCGTCCATGCGCAGGTAGAGCGCGTCGTCGCGGGTGCCCCTGCCCTCGACCATGCCGAGGACCTTGAGCCCGAACACCCGCCACGCCTCGATGTCGGTTGCCTCGACGCGCAGGTAGGCAAGGGACCGGATACCCATCACTCGCTCCCGATGAAGTCCATGGCGATGCGGTTGAACTCGGCGAACTTCTCCAGCTGCGCCCAGTGTCCACATCGGCCGAACACGTGCAGCTGCGCGCGCGGGATCAGCTTGAGGGCGGTCAGCGCGCCGTCCAGCGGGTTGACCCGGTCCTCGCGTCCCCACACCAGCAGCACCCGCTGCCGCAGCCGGTGCGCCTCCCGCCAGAGCATGCCCTCCTCGGGGTCGGCCGCGAACGACGCGCCCATGGAGGCCATGGCCCGCAACGAGTCCGGGTCGCTCGCGACCGCGTACCGCTCGTCGACGAGGTCGTCGGTGACGAGCGACGCGTCGTACACCAGCGTGCGCAGGAAGTCGGCGAGCTTCTCCTTCGACGGCCCCGGCGGCGCGGCGAACCGGTAGAGCTTCCTGATGCCCTCGGTCGGGTCCGGCGCGAACACGTTGAGCCCCAGCCCGCCCGGCGCCATCAGCACGAGCCGCCCAGCGCGGTCGGGGTGGCGCAACGCGAACCGGACCGCGGTGCCGCCGCCGAGCGAGTTCCCCACGAAGTGGGCCTTCTGGACACCCAGCTCGTCGAGGAACTTCAGCAGCGCGTCGGCGGAGAACGTGAAGTACTGGCTCGTGATCTCGGGTTTGTCCGACGCCCCGAACCCCGGCTGGTCCACGACGATCGTGCGGTAGCGCCGCGCGAACACGGGCAGGTTGCGCCCGAAGTTGCTCCAGCCGGACGCGCCGGGCCCACCGCCGTGGAGCATGACGACGATCTCGCCTTCGCCCGCCTCGTAGTAGTGAAGGCCAGCGCGAGTGTCCTCTGTGATCAGATCCACGCGTCCTGCACCTTCAGCCCGAGCTGCTCCTGCCCGTACATGACGAGAGCCTTCTCCGGATCGTTGATGGCGTGCACCCGCCCCGCGTGCGCGTCCCGCCAGAACCGCTGGATCGGCGTGCCGACCTTCAGCGCCCGCCCGCCCGCGCTCTCGAAGAGCCGGTCCACGGCGGTGATCGCGGCGCTGGTGGCGTTGACCTGGTCCCGCCGCGTCCGCACGCGAAGCGGGAAGGGGATCTTCTCGCCCGCGGTGGCGTAGCGCATCTCCTCGTCGATGTTCCGCTCGATCTGCAGCACGGCGGCGTCGATGTCGCTCGCGGCCCCGGCGATGCGGAGCTGGTTGAAGGAGTCCTCCGCGGCGCGCCCACCGGTGGAGGCCCGCACCCGCTCCCGCGTGTGGGTGACGTAGGCGTCGTACGCGCCGGTGGCCATCCCGACCACGGGCACGGCGATGGAACAGGAGAAGACGGACGCGAACGGCAGCCGGTACAGCGGCCCGGTGTTGACGGCCTGACCCGGCCCCCGGCACTTCCCGGTGTCCATGAAGCTCAACGTCCGGTACTCGGGCACGAACACCTTCTCGACGATGATGTCGTTGCTGCCGGTGCCCCGCAGCCCGATGGTGTCCCAGACGTCGTCGATGCGGTAGTCGGCGCGCGGGAGCAGGAACGTGCGGAAGTCGGTCGGCGTCCCGTCCTCGCCGAGCACGAGGCCGCCGAGGAAGACCCAGGTGGCGTGGTCACACCCGGACGAGAAGCTCCAGCGCCCGGTGAACTCGAACCCGCCCTCGGCCGGCGTCGCCCGCCCCATGGGCGCGTACGACGACGAGACGCGGGTGTCGTCGTCCTCGCCCCACACCTCCTGCTGGGCCCGGTCGTCGAAGAGGCCGAGCTGCCACGGGTGACACCCGAGCACGGCGGCCACCCACCCGGTGGACCCGCACGCGGACGCGACCATCCGCACGGCGCGGTAGAAGTCGTTGGGGTGCGCCTCGAACCCGCCGTGGCGGGCGGGTTGCAGCAGCTTGAAGAACCCGGCCTCCTGAAGGGCCTTGACCGACTCCTCGGAGATCCGGCGCGCGTCCTCGGTGTCCTGGGCCCGCTCCCGGAACACCGGAAGGAGCTCCCGCACGGCGTCAAGCACCTGTTCGCTCACGCCACCCAGACTAGAACACGTTCTCGTTTCTGTCGATCCTGACACCGCCTGTGGACAACTGTGACGAGCCTGTGGACAACCGTTTGGGTATCCGGTCCCGCCTGGTGCAGGCTTGCGCCGCACCACCTACTCTTCACAGGAAGGATCGATCGTTCGTGACCAAGCTCGAAGTCCGCGTCGCCAAGTTGGAGCGTGAGATGAACGAAGTCCGTCAGCTGGCCAGCGGAGCGCACGAGGATGTCGCCACTGTGCAGGCAACACTTCGCGCACACGTCAACACCCTGGAAGCCCTCCACGAGAACCAGCGCGAGATGCAGAAGGACATCACCGGACTCCGCAAGGACGTCGACGGTCTCCGTCAGGACGTCGACGGTCTCCGTCAGGACGTCGACACCGGCTTTGCCGAGATGCGAGAAGGCTTCACGAAGATCGGCCTCGGCATGGCCGAGATGACGGCCCTGCTGAACATCGCCATCGGAAAGGATCCCGCGACGGACTAGAGGTTCGCCGCGGCGTGACGGCCTGCCCGGCGGCCTGAGAACACGCAGTCCGCCAAGGACAGCCCGCTCACGTAGGAGTTCGAACAGAGCCCGACCGCGGTGCGGCCCGCGGCGTAGAGGCCCGGCACGTCCAGAACCTGCCCCGTCTTCTCGTCGACACGCAGCCCGCCAAGGGTGAGCACCGGGCACGGGTAGCCCAGCCGCGGTCCGTACGAGCAGTCGATCAACGCGTACGGCCCGGTCAACGGCGCCACCAGCTCAGCGGCCTTTCCGAACGCGTCCTCCCCCCGCCCGTACGCGGCCACCGTCGCCGCCAGCCCGGCGGGGTCGACGCCCGACCGGCGCGCCACCTCCTCCACCGATGGTCCGCGAACCAGCGCGACTCGCAGGAGGTAGTGCGCTGAAAGCCGTTGGAACCACAGGGTTTCCCGCCGGATCTGGCGCCTGGCGGCCCGCAGGATCGTCTCGTCGACCAGCAGCCACGCCTTGCCGCCGCGTTCCAGCACCAGCTTCGACCCGATCGCCGCGCCATACGACGACTCGTCGACAAAGCGAGAACCCGACTCGTCGACCAGCACCCCGCGCAGCAACGCCGAGGGCGGCGTCAGGAAACGCCATGCCGACACCGACGACATCCGATCGGCCACGCCGCCGACCGACTCGCCAAGGCGAATGCCACTTCCATCATCACCCTGCGTGCCCAGCGGCAGGCCGCCGCGGAACTCGGGGGCGTGCGCACGCAGCATCTCCCGGTTGTGCACGAACCCGCCCGCCGACAGCACCACCCCGCGGCGTGCCCGGATCCGGACCGTGCGTCCGCGCGCCGTCTCCAGAGCCGCGATCCGCCGGTGCAGAACCCGCGCGAAACCCGGGAAGTACAGGCCGGGCCTGGTGGCGTAGCGGTGCAGCACCGTGTGCCACCTCGACCGCAGCGTCCGGCACTCGACCCCCACCACCCGGCCGTCCTCCACCAGCAGCGACGTCGCCGTCGTCTGTGGCAGCACCCGCACGGCGGCCCGTGCCGCCGACGCGAGCGCCGCGAAGAACGCCCGGCCCGAGGTCCCCCGGCCGTGGGTCCGGTGCCCGCGTGGCGCGGGTGTCGCGGCGGACCGGTACGGCCACGCGTTCTCGCTGCCCGAGTAGTACAGGTAGTAGTCGTTCGGCGGGTAGGACGTCTTGAACGGGCACACCGACGGGTCGAACGGCACACCGGCGTCGGCCAGCCACTCGACCATCTCGGCACTGGTCGCGCAGAACTCCCGCAGCGTCTCCTCCGACACCACGTCGCCGGTCTCCTGCCGCAGGTAGGCGACCATGTCGTCGACCGTGTCGACCACCCCGGCCGCCTTCTGCACCGACGTGCCGCCGCCCGCGTAGACGATTCCGCCCGACATCGCCGTCGCGCCGCCGCCGGTGAACCGGTCGACGGCCAGCACGGAGGCACCCGACCGCGCGGCCTCCAGTGCGGCGCACGCACCCGCACCGCCGAACCCCACCACGACGACGTCGACGTCCCGGTCGGCCTGCTCGTCCCGCTCCAAGGGCATGGCAAAAACTATAACCTGTTCTAGTATGGGTGCCATGAACGAGTACGACGTGGTCGTCGTCGGCAGTGGAGCGGCCGGCATGACCGCCGCGCTGACCGCGGCGCACCACGGCCTGCGCACCGTGCTCATCGAGAAGGCGCCGCATTTCGGCGGTTCGACCGCGCGGTCCGGCGGCGGGGTGTGGATCCCCGGCAACGACGTGCTCCGCGCCGAGGGCGTGCCCGACACGCCGGAGCAGGCGCGCGCCTACCTCACCCACATCACGGGCGACTCCGTCGACGACGCCATGCGCACGGCGTTCCTGGAGCACGGCCCGGCGATGCTGCGGTTCGTGCTCGCCAACACGCCGCTGCGCATGCGCTGGGTCACCGGGTACGCCGACTACTACCCCGAGGCACCCGGCGGGCTGCCGATGGGCCGCTCGCTCGAACCGCGCCCGCTCGACGCGGCCGTGCTCGGCGACGAGCTGCCCCGGCTCGCGCAGCCCTACCTCAGGGCGCCCACCGGCATCGCGGTCACGCAGGCCGACTACCGGTGGATGAACCTCGTCGCACGGCACCCGCGCGGCATGCTCCGCACGGCCAGGGTCGCCGGTCGCCGCATGCTCTCCCTCGCTATGCGCAGACAGCTCCTCACGATGGGACAGGCACTTTCGGCCGGGCTGCGCGCCGGACTGTCCGACAAGGATGTTCCGGTGCTCCTGTCGACACCGCTCACCGGGCTGGTCGTCGAGAACGACCGCGTCGTCGGCGTCGAGACCGGGACCGGCCCGCTCCGCGCGGCCAGGGGTGTGCTGCTCGCGTCCGGCGGGTTCGAGCGCAACGAGCGGATGCGCAAGGAGTACCAGCAAGCCCCGATCGGTACCGAGTGGACGGTCGGGGCGGAGGAGAACACCGGCGACGGCATCGAGGCGGGCATGCGCCTCGGCGCCGCGGTCACGCTGATGGACGACGCGTGGTGGGGCCCGTCGATCATGCTGCCGCGCGGTCCGTACTTCTGCCTCGCGGAGCGCAGCCTGCCCGGCTGCGTCCTCGTCAACGAGCGGGGCGAGCGGTTCGTGAACGAGGCCGCGCCGTACGTGGACGCCGTGCACGCGATGTACGAGACCGGCAGCGTGCCCGCGTGGCTGATCGCCGACCAGACCTACCGCAACCGGTACATCTTCGCGGGACTCGGGCCACGCCAGCCCTTCCCCGGCCGGTGGTACAAGACGGGCACCGTGCGGCGCGCACCGACGCTGGCCGCGCTGGCGAAGGAGATCGAGGTGCCACCGGACGCCCTGCGCGACACCGTGTCCCGGTTCAACGGCTTCGCCGAGTCCGGTGTGGACAGCGATTTCCACCGCGGCGAAAGCGCCTACGACCGCTACTACGGCGACCCGCGCATTCGGCCGAACCCGAACCTCGCGCCGATCGCGAAGGGGCCGTTCTACGCGGTCCGGGTCGTGCCCGGCGACCTCGGCACGAAGGGCGGCCTGCGTACCGACACCTCGGCGCGGGTACTCCGGGAGGACGGCACGGTGATCGACGGCCTGTACGCGGCGGGCAACGCGAGCGCGCCGGTGATGGGACGCACGTACGCGGGACCGGGCGCGACGCTGGGCCCGGCGATGGTGTTCGGGTACCTGGCGGCACTCGACATGGGAGCGAAGCGATGACAACCGGAGCGACCAGTGGTTTCCGCACGATCGACGTCGGCGCGCCGAGGGAGCGGTTCGCCAGGGGGTGGCACTGCCTCGGGCTCGCGGAACCGTTCCGCGACGGCAAGCCGCACGCGATCGAGGCGTTCGGCACGAAGCTCGTCGTGTTCGCGACCGGGGAGGGCACCCTGAACGTGCTCGACGCGTACTGCAGGCACATGGGCGGTGACCTGTCGCAGGGCACGGTCAAGGGTGCGGCCATCGCGTGCCCGTTCCACGACTGGCGCTGGGCGGGCAACGGCAAGTGCGTGCAGATCCCCTACGCCAAAAGGATTCCGCTGCGTGCGCGGACCCGCTCGTGGCTGACGCTCGAACGCAACAAGCAGCTGTTCGTGTGGCACGACCCGGAGGGCAACCCGCCACCGGAGGACGTCGTGATCCCGGCGGCCCGCGGCGCGTCCGGTCCGGAGTGGAGCGAGTGGACCTGGGACACCGTGCGGATCGACGGCTCCAACTGCCGCGAGATCATCGACAACATGGTGGACATGGCCCACTTCTTCTACATCCACTTCGCGTTCCCGACGTACTTCAAGAACGTGTTCGACGGCCACGTCGCCACCCAGTACCTGAACTCGCGCGGCCGCCCGGACGTCTCGGCCGGGTCGTACTCGGCCGACGACGTGACGCTGAAGTCGGAGGCGTCGTACTACGGGCCGTCCTACATGATCAACGACCTCTGGCAGGACTACCACGGCACGACCATCGAGACCGTGCTGATCAACTGCCACTACCCGGTCAGCGCGGACGCGTTCGTGCTGCAGTGGGGGGTGAGCGTGAAGAAGCTGCCCGGCCTGCCCGAGGAGAAGGCGGACAAGGTGGCCGCGAAGCTCGCGAAGAGCTTCGGTGTCGGGTTCCTCCAGGACGTGGAGATCTGGCGGAACAAGACCCGCATCGACAACCCGCTGCTGTGCGAGGAGGACGGCCCGGTCTACCAGCTGCGGCGGTGGTACGAGCAGTTCTACGTCGACGTCGCGGACGTGACCGAGGAGATGACCCGGCGATTCGAGTTCGAGGTCGACACGACCCGCGCGAACGAGGTGTGGGAGCAGGAGGTCGCGGCGAACCTGGCGAAGCAGGAGGCGCGATGACGTCCTGGGCCGCTTCGTGGGCGAAGGCACCGCCGCACACCGACCCGATCGGCACGCTGGCCGACGAGCACGAGTTCCTGACCGCGGGCCTGACGCAGGTCGCGTGCGCGGCGTGCACGACGGAGGTGCTGGTGCGCAAGGCGAGCCGGAGGCAGACGAGCATCCAGTGGCGGTCCTCGCCCGCCGACTCGTGCCCGGAGTTCGCGGCGCGTGTCGCGGCCGGTGAGCTGTCCGCGCGGATCGACACGTGCCCGCGGTTGCGGGAGGCGATCGAGGAGGCGGTCGCGGCTGGTGCGCTGGCGGTGCCGGATGACTGAGTCCTTTCGCCTGCGGGTGCGGGAGGTGGTGCGTGAGACCGGGGACGCGTGCTCGCTGGTGTTCGACTCGCCGGGGTTGCGCTACCGGCCGGGACAGTTCCTGACACTGCGGATCCCCAGCGACCGCCGCGGCTCGGTGGCCAGGTGCTACTCGTTGTCCAGCTCACCGCACACCGACGAGTTCCCGCAGGTCACGGTCAAGCGGACGGCCGATGGCTACGGCTCGAACTGGCTCTGCGACTCGGTGGCGGCGGGCGACGAGCTGGAGTCGCTGGCGCCGGCGGGGATCTTCACCCCGTCGTCGCTGGACGGGGACCTGCTGCTGTTCGCGGCGGGCAGCGGCATCACCCCGGTGCTCTCGATCGTGAAGTCGGTGCTGGCCGTGGGCACCGGCCGGGTCGTGCTCGGGTACGCGAACCGGGACGAGCAGTCGGTGATCTTCGCGCGCGAGCTGGCGGCGCTGGCGGCGCGGCATCCCACGCGGCTGGTGGTGGTCCACTGGCTGGAGTCGGTGCAGGGCCTGCCCCGGCCGGCAGCCCTCGCCGAGCTGGCCAGGCCGTACGCGGCGCACGAGGCGTTCGTGTGCGGCCCGGCCCCGTTCATGACCGCGGCCCGCAACGCGCTGTCCACTCTGGACGTGCCGCGGACGCGGGTGCACGTCGAGCGGTTCGTCTCACTCGGTGCGAACCCGTTCGAGGAGGCGGCGCCGGTGACCAGCACCCGCACGGCGGCGGTGAAGGTCACCATCGACGGCACCGAACACCGGTTCGACTGGCCCGCCGAGACGAAGCTGCTCGACCTGCTTCTGGACCGCGGGGTGGACGCGCCGTACTCGTGCCGGGAGGGTGCGTGCAGCGCGTGTGCGTGTCGGTTGGTGTCGGGCGAGGTCAAAATGCTGAACAATGACGTTCTCGAGGACGAGGACCTCGCGGACGGCATCCGGCTGGCGTGCCAGTCCCTGCCGGTGACGGACGAGGTCGAGATCAGCTACGAATGAGGTGCCGATGCCCATCGACCCGGAGGTCGCCGTCGGAGCGGACCTTGGGAGGACCGAGTTCGCGTGGACCAGCACGGACGTGCTGCTGTACCACCTGGCGGTGGGCGCGGGCGGGCACCCGACGGAGACCTCCGAGCTGAAGTACGTTCTCGAGGACAGACTCCAGGTCCTGCCGACCTTCGGGGTGGTCGCCCCCAACTTCCGGATGTTCGAGCCGCCCGCGGTGTCCTTCCCCGGGATCGACATCGACCTGTCGAAGGTCCTGCACGGCACCCAGTCGATCACCGTCCACGCCCGCATCCCGATCGCGGGCCGCGCCACCTCCCGCGCCCGCATAGCGGACGTGTGGGACAAGGGCAAGGCGGCGGTCATCGTCCAGGAGGCCGAGGTGGTCGACCTGGCGGGCACTCCACTGTGGACAACGACGACGGGCATCTTCGCCAGGGGCGAAGGCGACTTCGGCGGCTCCCGGGGCCCCGCACTGCGCCTCCCCCCACCGGTAGGCGACCCGGACCTGGTGGTGGAACTGCCGACGCTGCCACAGCAGGCACTGCTCTACCGCCTGTGCGGCGACCGCAACCCACTGCACGCGGACCCGGAGTTCGCGGAGAAAGCGGGCTTCGACCGCCCGATCCTGCACGGCCTGTGCACGTACGGCATGGTCTGCAAGGCCCTGGTGGACGAGATGCTGAAAGGCGACGTGACCGCGGTCGGCTCGTTCTCCGCCCGCTTCTCCGGCGTGGTCTTCCCCGGCGAGACACTGCGAGTCCGCATGTGGGAGACGGACAAGGGCTACCAGGCCATCACCACATCCATCAACCGCAACGACACAGTGGTGCTGGACGAAACAATGCTGACGATCCGGTGAAAGGTAACGCCGAATGCCGATCAGCCGACGTGATCGCTGACGCACGAACGGAGGTCGGCGATGGACACCATGCACGACTCTGAGAGCACCGGCTGGGTGCTGTTCACCTGGCCGATGCTGGCGCTGTTGCTGATCACCACGCTACTGGCGGGAGTCGTCCTGGGTGGCCTGATCGAACACGTGCGGTCGAGGTGACGGCAGCGGAGCGAAAGCTCCCGACTCAGTATCAGTTGCCGGGTCCGGTGGGCGTGACGAGGACGGGCGAGTCGGCGGGCAGGTCGAGCGCGAAGGCCGAAGCTGGGGCGGCGGGTCGCCATCCGCGATCCAGCGCGTGCTGGATGGCGCGAGCGACCACGGCGGGGCGGACAGCGCCGGTCGGTTTCCCCATCCAGTTGCCCGGGTGCGCCCATGGCAACGACACGACCAGCGTGCGACCGGACCGGTCCATCGACTCGACCGCGAACGTCATGGGACTTCAACCCGCCCGCCAGCTCGCAGTCGTCCTCGTCCGCGTCATCGAACTCGACAGCGACCTCCGCCATGAATCGGTATGTCACGCGAGGGTTCTACCAGTGGGCGTCGTCGGTCTCACCCGACGCCGAACGGCGAGTTCAATGCGTTGCTGATCTGCGCCATGCGTGGTGCGGGCAGGGCGAAGCCGCTGCTCGGGTTGCGGCAGCTGTGCCGGCCGTCGCACACCCAGACACCGTTGCCCTGGCGCCAGTTCGCCTGCTCCCACTGCCCCTGGTTCCGCAGAAGCAGGACGGCCAGCTCCGCAGGTTCCTCGACGACGGTCAGCGTCGACAACGCCGAGGCGAGGCGGGCCGCGGCGGCCTCCGGCACATCCGCGTCGCCGAGCATGGGGAAGAGCAGCAGAAGCCGCGCGTCGGCGTCGGCGACGCCACCGGAAACCGGCTGGTCGGCAACGGCGACGAGCTCTCGCCAGGACAGCCCCGGCCCCATGAAGTGACCGTCATCGACGGCGACCGGCACCGCGTCCCCCCATTCGGGGTGATGGACCAGGTAGTCGACGCCGATGTCGTCGTCGAGGTTCCGGTAGACCACGTGGATCACCGGGCCAGCGAGAAGGTGCACGGAGAACACCGGCCAGCGCTCCCCGTCCGAGACCCGCCGGTAGACGTCCTTGGCAGCGTCCCAGTCCGGCCCGAAGGCAAGGGCCTGGGACTCCTCGCCCCTCAAACAGGAACCAAGATGGTTGGGCCAGAACAAGAGCTCGCTGAGGAAGTCCGAGCCGTCGATCAACGGACCGCCCTCATAACCGGGGATCAGCATCGGCCGATCATGGCACCACACCGCGGGTCGCGGGAACCTGGCCACGAAGTCCGCCGCCAGGCCCGTCTCCGCAGGTCACCTAAGCTGTGCGGACGCCTTCCCCAGCAGCCGACGCGCGATGATGAGCTGCTGGATCTGTTGGGTGCCCTCGAAGATTTCCATGATCTTGCGGCGTCTTGATCACGACCTGCCGATCGACGCGCAGTAGGCCCTCTGACCTGGCTCAACGTCTTCCAACAGTTCTCGCCGGTTCTCGGCCCTGCCCGACCTCTGACGGCCTGGAGACGGCCTGATCTTGGTCTGCCTACACCTGCCCCGTTCCCTCGTATAGGCCGTCTCGTGCGCCGGGTCGGCGGTGTCAAGAGTGGTCGCTTGCGGCCATCGCGTCAGCGACGCGGAGCGCTCTTGATGCCGTCGGCCCGGCGTTCGACGATGGAGGCTGAGGGAGCTGCCCCGTGTGGTTCATGTCGCGCCGCCGGTGGTGGCGCTGCCGACCCGTGGCCGTGGACTGCGCCGCGCGGGCCGGGCGGCGTGAGCGGAGCGGCAGCCGCCCGTGCCGCGATGGGTGCGGACCACGTCGCCAACAGAGCGGGCCTCGCGCGCCGCCACCGGCGGCGCGCCTTGATCCCATAGAGCCGGATTCGGCAGCAGCATCATAACCCGGCGCACCAATAGTCGCTGACACAATGTAACACTCGACTGGTGATGACGATTAGGGACATGTACCAGTGACCGTCATGGAGGGTGTATGAGTAGCGTTGCCGCAGCCAGCGATGAGGTTACAGAGGACGCCTTGGTCGAAGCGTTGCTTAGGTGCTACTACTTGGCCGATTTTCTCTCGGAGTGCTTTGTAGAGGACAAGTACAAGCCACCGCCATCGATCGCCACGCTAATTACGTTGACTTCCAAGGGGAAGACACTTGCCAGTCACGGTAAGGGAGATGGAGTTAGTCCCTTCGAGGCGCACCTGGCGACATTCCTGACAATGTGGGCCGGTGACGAGCTTCTCGTTGATCCCGAAAAAACGCAACTTGACGGCGTCCGCGACTTGATATCGGGAGAGATAAAGCGCGGAAAGATAAAATATCCTTGGATATATGGTCGCACTTTGTATGATGCCATAGCGGAATCAACGTTCCACGGCGACCCGCATCCTAGCTATGAAGAGACCTTTCAGTTGCTCGAAAAACTCCACTCTGGCGTGTTTCAATTAGGCCCATACGTCTGCGGGCCGTATGGGTTGATAGAGTCGGATCACTGGCGACTAATATCTCCCAATCTGGTAGTGCCGGGTTTTCACTGCGATGAAGTGGACTGCCACAGAGTACACGGAGTACACCTCACGCCAGGGGAGAACGGCGTGACCAAGGCGCGTTCAGTGATCAGACGTCGAATAGCCAAATTACATACACAGGACGTCAAGTACACCGACGCCGTTGTCAGATTTCAAGCCAAGAAGAATCCACCATTCTCCTGGGCAGACAGCCGCTCTTTACCCTTCTTCTTATTCGATTGCTTTGACGATTCTGACATTCGAGCGCTGCTAGTACGGCTCATGAATGGTCCCGGTTCTAAGCTGCGCAACCGATGCTCTGAATTAGAACTAACCGTGCAGAGTGCCGAGAAGTTCGCGGCAAGTCTGTCCAATGCCGAAGTCTTGCAGATTCTTCTACTGGTTTCGGACAATGATATTCACCGCACTCTCAACGAGATGATCTGGGCCGGGCAGGTGCAGGTACCTGAAGGTGAGATTCGAACCACGAAGATCCTCAACGCTGGCACGGGTCCGTTCGGCGTACGAATGGAAGCATCACACCTCGGCGTGCGGTACACACCTGGAGCTGCGTTAGCACAAATACGCATGCGAGGTATTATCGACCACTGCTATCCAATCAATAATTCGGAACGGCAAGAGCGACTGAAGTGGCTCCTGCGAGAAATTGATGGCGAGTCACCTGCCGGAAAGCTTGAACACGCGCTAACCAACGAAGACCCGCTTAGCACGACGAAACGCTTGCTCGCGCCTGACGAGCAAGCCTATCGTATTACTCTGCGAGAACTGTCGATCCCCGATGATGCGCACCTAAATTCTTCCGATGATGAGATCGCGCGTCTGATCAGTTGGCATATCGGTTTCACGCTTGCAGAAGGAAGCACCGAACTAAGCAAGTTGCTTCATGATCTTGCCACGCTGAAGCGAATCATTCGAGGTCTACCAGAGGGCAGCCTTGGACCTGCCGCATTGAGCCAAATCAGACAACTTTCCAGTGATTTGTTTGTTAATCTAGAAGAGGTTCTCAAGCATGCGGTTACGTTCATCTGCTACACACTCTTGCATGACCACTTCGAGAATGGCTACCGACTAGAGTACTCGCGGAACCGCGCCTCAGAGTTCTTTACTATCTGGCTAAAGAAGCAAAGCATGAAGGCTTCGGGGGTAAATATTGATAAGTTTGCACTTGGTGACCTCATGGAGTGCTTCGGCACACTTGGCAAGCACCTCGTCAAAATCGGCGACAAGCCAGAAGTCTTCCTACGTTCAAAGGATTCGTTGCCTCGGTCTTTTCGACTTGTAGACGACAATCCTTTCAACTTTCCATTTCGGCACACGCACCCTTTTCTCGATCTTGACCAGAGGTCTCGCGAGCACCTCGTTCGCCTTGTGGCCGCCGTAGCATCATCGTTCAGCAGCGATAAGGTGCTGGAGGTCCGAAACGGATTGATGCATCACACCCCAAACGTTCCCGATAGTACGATCATTGGCGATGCGCTTAATTCAGTGGAAGCTAGGATCACGGAACTGGCAAGCAACGGTCTATATCCATTGGTATATAGGATCGCGAGTTCCGAGTCTGATAGTTACGGACGCAGACGTGTGTTACTGACTTCCGCAGATGGGCCAGAAGTGACCCTGGTGAGACCCAACGGGCTGGACCGCACAGGGTTCCCGCGTCTTGCTTCGGCTCAGTCTGTGATTGTCGGCTCCCGCTTAGGAAATACTGGCGAACCACTTCGTTTCACCTGGAAGGTCGACTCGACCTATCAAAACCGGTGGAACGACTTCCCCAAGCGCCCGCCTGTAAAAAATGCTGGACTTCAGAGCGCGGACGCGCTTGAGTGAGTAACTTAGATATTCAGGTGGCTCGTCCGTCAGGATTTAGGCCGCCACGCATTTTCTGAAGATAGTCCTCAACTCTGGCGCGTATACGCGGGTGCATTGCAAGTTCCGTAATTTCATCTGGAGAAGCAAACTTCACTTCCTTCGATTCGTCGCTAACATTAAGGTCGCCCTCGATAATTTCGCACGCGATGCACACCGAGAACTCCTGCCGTACCTCACCATTTGTGTACTCGAAGACGTGCTTGGGATCGGAATAGACCGCGACTACATAACTCGGCTTTACCCGCAGGCCAGTCTCCTCGTGAACTTCTCGTATAACCGTACCTGCGATGGATTCGCCAAATTCCATACCTCCACCTGGAAGCGCCCACATGTCGTTGTCGGCACGGCGATGTACGAGAATTTCCCCATTGTCGTTGGTGACAATGGCTGAGGCTGCGGCCACGATCGAGTTGGGCGCGGGTGCGTTGGGGTCGTCGTAATAGTCCTTGCGGGCCACGGTTGGGTCTCCCTACTGGTCAGAGCCGCTCGATGGCCTTCGTGGTGGTCCAGACGCTTTCAAAGTGATCCATGAACCTGGAGAACAGGCCCTCGTCGCTGCGGTGGCGTAGGTGCATCAGCGGCGCGGCTGACCCCGGCGTGGCGAACAAGTGCGGCGTCACCAGCATCTGGTCATCGAAGCGGAAGACCGAGTTGTAGAGCGGGATGTCCTGGTAGCGGAACTGGAAGTTCTCGCAGTCGGCGAGTGGTGCGAAGTGCTGCAACGTCGAGTGGATCCGGACGACGAGCGTGATCGGCTGTTTCTCCTCGCTGTCCCGGTACGCGACGTGCGATGACTCCGGGTCGGCGATGGCGGCGCGGACGACACAGCCGCTCTCGCACTTCTTTCGCAGGAGGTCGACCAGGCCGGGGTGCTCCAGCGGCAGGAAGTAGAGCGTGTACCCGAGTAGGTCGATGTGCTCGGTGGCGTTGGAGAACAGCTCCCACCACTTCTCGGACGGGAAGCGCGATCGGTAGGGGTACGTACCGACGATCTCGTCTGTGCCATTGCTCATCTGGACTGCCTCTGCCTCTCTCCCAGCCATGCCTGGTCTGGAAGCCGCGGGCTCGGGGAAGAACTCAAGGCTCCCGGTGTATGGCTGAAAGAGTTGCTCGACTGACCAGTCGGGAAACATCGCCTCCAGGACGCGGCAGTGGTGCGGGTACGGCAGGCCGGTCAGGTCCCCGGATAGCCACCGGTAGAACTGGGCCTTCGCCGGGCCTCTGCCCACCAGTTCCCGGTCGACCTTCGCCGCAACCTTGTCGTACTCCCGTTTGAAGGCGCTGTGGGCCTGTAGGTGCTTCTGCTTGAGCAGCACCTTGAGCAGGGTCGACCTGACGCTGGATTCCCCGTTTCCGCTGGTCACGCGAGCAGAGTAGCACGCAGAAGAGACTAGATGAGACCAGATGATGGACGGAAGTCCGAGACGGGACTTCAAGGGCATCTGGAAGAGACTCAAGATCGCCGAATGTGGACCTAACGCGGCTCGACGGAGCCGCACGACAAGAAGGGTTCACACAGATGGCGATTACCAGGGGACACGGGTTCCCGGTCGAGTTCGCGGACGCGTTCCAGTCGTACATGTTCCGGGCTATCGGTTTCCGCGTGACTGAGGCTGCGAGTGGTGCCCACAAGGTGTCCGAGTCGTCGAGCAAGGCCGCGTGAGGCACGAGATGCGTGCCGGGTGTGGCGGGACGGGAGTGCTGACCGGTGGGCCTGCGCCTGCTGGTCGACCTTCGGCCATGCCGTGGCGGGAAGGCGCTGGAGTGGTGATGGTGTCGGAGAGGTTGGTTGCTCTCTGGGAGACCGCGTATCGCGAGTACGGCGTGGTCTCGGACCGGCTGAACGCGTCGGTTCCCGGTGACGTGGCCATGGCTGAGCGGATGGCGCGAGCCTCGCAGGCTGTCGCGGTCGTGTGGCGGGAGATGGCGGACGAGCCGGAGTTGCCGTGGTGGTTCGTCGCGGGGTTGGGTGCGGCGGCGCAGGCGTTCGAGTACCAGTCGCGTGACTGGTCGGCCCGTGCGCGGCACAGCAGGGAGGCGGCCGCGGTTGGTGGCACGAGTCCGCCGAGGCCGTATCCCGTTTCGGCTCGTCGCGCGAAGCACGGTGGTGTGCCCGATGCGGTCTGATCATGTGCCTTCCACGTTGGCGCTGGCACACGAGACGTTGGTGCACCAGCGGCCCAGCGTCGATGCGGCGCCGCAGGCGTGGATCGCGTTCCACCGGCACAGTGCCGACGTGTACGCGCGGACAGCGCGGGTTGATTCGCGCCACCGGCATGAGGCGAGCCAATGGGCGGCGATGGAGATCCGCAAGGCTCGCGAGATCGAGCACCGGCTCGGCATTGGTGTTGATGACGAGTGAGTGAGCTGGCGGAGTTGCAGGCGGAGTCGCTGCGTACTGCTGTCGGTCGGGCGGTGGGTGCCGAGTTGCGGTCGGTGCGTGAGGCGCGTGGTGTTTCGCGGGTCGCGTTCGTGCAGCAGTTGCCCTCGGGGGTCGGTGCCCGGACGTTGCTCGCCTACGAACACGGCGTGCGGCAACTGACCCTGTCCCGGTTGGTGGAACTGGCTGAGGCGTTGGACATCGACCCCGGCGTGTTGGTGACGCGTGGACTTCAGCGGGCACGGCTGTATCTGGAGCGCGTGACCCTGCACGTGGACCTGTACGCGGTGTTGCACCATCCCACCGTGGGCAAGGGCAGATTCCGGGCAATGCTGCGGTGGGCCGGCAACGCCCTCAACGAGAACCCACACGGCATCGCCGAGGTCGACGTCAAGGTCGTGCGGAACCTCGCGTTGCTCACGGGTTGCTCACATCGGGACCTGGCCGGATTCCTGGCACAGTTCACGCCGTCACCCGGTACCACCGACGACGAGGAGGAGAAAGGCGACTGAACGGCTGCGGTGCACGCGGACGAAGCGACGGACCCAGCCGCCAAGTCCGGATGGACAGCGGCAGCCGGGTCCGGCGCCACAGTCACTTCAGCTGCGCGCTCGTCTTTCCCAGCAGGCGGCGGGCGATGATGAGCTGCTGGATCTGCTGTGTCCCCTCGAAGATGTCCATGATCTTGCGGTGTCTTGATCACGACCTGCCGATCGGTCTATGGTTCGGCCTCCGACCTGGCTCAATGCCTTCCAACAGTTCTCGTCGGTTCTTACCCCTGCCCGACCTCTGACGGCCTGGAGACGGCCTGATCTTGGTCTGCCTATACCTTCCCCGCTCCCTCGTACAGGCCGTCGCGTGCGCCGGGTCGGCGGTGTCAAGAGTGGTCGCTTGCGGCCATCGCGTCAGCGACGCGGAGCGCTCTTGATGCCGTCGGCCCGGCGTTCGACGATGGAGGCCGAGGGAGCTGCTCCGCGGTTCATGTCGCGCCGTCGGTGGTGGCGCTGCCGACCCGTGGCTGTGGGCGGCGCCGCGCAGGCCGGGCGGCGTGAGCGGAGCGGCAGCCGCCCGAGCCGCGATGGATGCGGACCACGTCGCCCACGGGACCGGCCTCGCGCGCCGCCACCGGCGGCGCGCCTTGATCCCATAGAGCCAAATTCGGCAGCAGCGCGAGACACGGATCAAGTCAACAACCTACGCCAAGACACGGATAGACGGCGTGTCGACCACAGGCTGTGGCACCGATCTCTTAGAGTTCCTAACAAAGTTGATCTTTAGGTCTTCCGTCTCGTGTGGATGTTGATCTACGATGTCGGGCCGTGAGGCGTGGTGAGCAGCCGCCGTGGATCGTGCCGGACGGGCTGTGGCAGCGCATCGAGCCGCTGCTGCCCCAGCCAGCGCCGCGTGATCCGCGGTATCCGGGTCGGAAGAGGATCCCGGATCGGCAGGTGTTGTGTGGGATCTTGTTCGTGCTGCACACGGGGATCCAGTGGGAGTTCCTGCCTCAGGAGTTGGGGTTCGGGTCGGGCATGACCTGCTGGCGGCGGCTTGAGGAGTGGAACCGGGCGGGAGTCTGGCAGAAACTGCACGAGGTGTTGCTGGCCGAGTTGCACGGGGCGGGGAAGCTGGACTGGTCTCGGGCGGTCATCGACTCCTCCCATGTCCGGGCCGCGAGGCGTGGCCCAAAAGCGGTCCGAGCCCGGTTGACCGCGCCCGTCCGGGCTCGAAGCACCACGTCCTGACCGAGGGTGCCGGTATCCCGCTGGCGGTGTCGCTGACCGGCGGCAACCGCAATGACGTGACCGAACTCGAAGCGTTGCTCGACGCGATACCGCTGGTACGAGGCCGCCGCGGTCGACCACGCCAGCGGCCCGACGAACTCTACGGTGACCGCGCCTACGACCACGACAAATACCGCAAGAAGGTACGGACCAAAGGCATCCGACCCCGCATCGCTCGCCGAGGCCAACCGCACGGCTCCGGACTGGGCAAGCACAGGTGGGTCGTCGAGCGCACCGTGGCCTGGTACCACGGCATGAAACGACTACGCATCCGCTGGGAACGCCGCGACGACATCCACGAAGCCCTACTCGGCCTCGCCACCTGCATCATCACCTGGCGTAACGTCACACGACTTTGTTAGGAACTCAAGCGTGCGAGAGCCCGCGAGCTCGTGATCCTGCTGGCGAAGGCACGGCGCCGACATCGCCGGCCGGTCGGTGGCGAGCAGAGTCCGGCAGCTGGAAGTTCAACCGGGACGCGGCTGGCTGGGCTCGAGACCGCGACACGGCCCGGGAGTCTGCCGAACGCGTCCTCACGGTCGCGGACAAGATCCTCAAGCATCGGAAATCGGCCGGCGTCTCGACGACCGTCGACGTCGTGTCCGACGAGCAGACGGGCTCATGCGAGCGGCCTGACGCGAAGGGCCCGGCGGACGAACACTTCCGAAGAAGCGCGGCAATCGCCCGCCGGGCATCCAACACCCGCTCACCACCAGGGATGAGCGATCAGCCGGGTGTGTTCCCGGGGGTCACTCGTTCGATTTCGTTGACGATGAAGTGAGGTGGCCGACCCTCGGGACTGCAGGGATGCGGCAGGGCTCCGTCTGGCGGACTCCCGCCCGCGAGGTGCAACGAGTCACCCTCACGGGCAAGTAGGGAGCCCGCAGTGTCGAGCAGGCGCACGGGGTCGGTGCGGACCTCGACATCTGCAGGCCACTGCACGTACATGGGCGGGGACAGGCCGCCCGTCGGTTGTTCAGCCTCTATCCACACACAGCCACTGGTTTCGTCGCCGGCGAGACGTCCGATCAGCAGTGCTTGCATGCCTGCGGACTCTGGTAGTTCCGAGTCGGTGGTCGGGCCGCCCTTGCCAACGTCGGAACCGTTGTCCGCGGAACAACCAGTCAGCACCATGGCCATCACCACCAAGCTCGTGATCACTGTCAACCGCCGGTACGTCGTGGCCGGGCGAAGAGCGTTCTTCCGACCACCACGGGTTGGTTTTCCGGGTGTCATGTCAGCATGTTCCCACGGCACACACCCTCATGGCGCCGAGTTCCGACTCGACGAGAATGAACGGGCTGAAGACAGCTGTTCCACCGCCGCCACCCCAGTGAATACCTCGCAATGTCCGTACGTTCCCGGTCTCGAACGCGACAACCGGCCCGCCGCTGTCGCCGCCGGCAGAGGCGTACCCGGCAAGCCATTGACACAGACGGGTGACGTTGGTGCCGGCGGCGTTGACGTGTACGCAGGTCTGGGTGACAGCGCCGCGGGTCAATCCAGTCGTCCGACCGATCTTCTCCACGGTCTGCCCGGCGAGAGCATCGCCCTTGCTGTCGATGGTGTAGCGAGTCGTGCCATTCCAGTCGGGGTTGTTGTCGGGTGGGCGGGCCACGAACCCAACGGAAACGGGAGTGTCTGCCAAGGCGTCAATCAATGCGGCATCGCTGTACCGGCACTGGCGACCAGCCGGGCAGTTCTGGTCCTGGGCACTGGTGAACAACGCGCGATCGCGGAGTTCGACACCTACGAGGTTGGCGGCTGCGAGATTGGGTTGGCCGACAAGATCGCTGTCCACGATCCCCGACCGCCGTGTGCAGTGGTCGTTCGTGACGAATCCCGTAATGCTGCCTTGTTGCACGTTGACGCCGAGGCTGCAGACTGATATCAACGCGGGATCGGCGTTCTGTAGACCAATCTGTTGTCCGCCCTGAAGTGGACGGAAGCGGGCCTGCAGATTGGGCTGCACAGGCTTTGTGTCGCTCACTATCAGGGCGTTCTGTGGTACGGAGTGCTTGTCGGCAATGCGACGAACTTCTGCCTCGCGGTCGGGGGCTGATACCCCCACATGGACTCGGTTGCGTCCTTCGTCGATGTCAGTTGATACGACGTCGGGTAGGGCGAGAACCTCCTGTGCAAAGTCGTCGTACCAAGCTTTGAGGGCAAGGAAGTCGTAGTCGGCTTGCGTCGGCGTTGGCTGAAGTGAACCCGACAGCTGTTCGACGAGGGGACGGAGCGCGGCATACGCTCTGGTCGCTGCGGCCGACGACGGTTCCGTTAGGTGAACGATCAATTGGCCCTTCGCTTCGTCCGCTACCGCACCCGCAAAGCCGGGCACCTCCTTTGCCACTTCGTAAAATGCCTCATCAATAGTTCTCGGGCGAGTGTTTTCGGTCGAGTTCTGCTTGAGTGCTCCAGCTGTAACGCTGGGTATTGCTACTAGTGAGCTGGCAACTAGTGTCAAAACTGAAATTGCGCGCCAGTGTTTTCGCTGCACTTGCATCTCCCCAGTTTGATCCAGGACAGCGTTGCGTTATGACCGTATCGCATCAATTGATCGAACACAACACGTTGTCGAAGGGGTTCCGGGGATGATCTGCCGCGGTCGTCGTGTGTGCAAAATGGCCTGTGAACGATGCGCATAATTGAGCCTTTTCATCCTGGTCTGGATGTGTTGGCGGGTAGGGCTTCTGGTTGATCACGGGTTGGTGACCGTCGGCGTGTCGTGGCCGGGGTGTGGTGAAGCCCCTGGTAGCAGAGCCTTCGACCAAGATCGTTCTGCTGGAACCCAGGGGCTTCAGGTGTTGTTCTACCGTGCTGCGCTGCCGTTGTCACATCAGACCGTCACGTTCGCATAGTTTCCCATTGAATACTTTGCAAGTAAGCCTTCGGAAGAAGGCGCGATCAGTGGACAGCGACTCGCTCGTTGCGCAGCGAATCAAACGACTTCCATCGATTCGCGGGAAGCTCCTTCGATACCCAGACATGAAACTTTCGCGAGTGCAAGATCTCGGTGGCGCTCGCGCTGTCATGGCGAACATTCAGGATGTATATGCCGTCGAGCAAGCTTTCCGAATGTCACGACAGAAACATCTTCTAAAAAGATTTGACAACTACATGGACACGCCAAAACCGAGCGGGTACCGTGGGATACACATGGTTTACCGTTATCAAAGTGATCGATCGGCGACATATAACGGTTTGCACGTAGAGATACAGATTCGTTCACGGCTGCAGCATGCTTGGGCGACAGCAGTGGAGACCGTAGGAACATTCACACGACAGTCACTGAAATCCAGCCTTGGAGAGGACGACTGGCTGAGATTCTTCGCATTGATGGGGTCGGAGATTGCCCGCCTCGAAGGAACTCCAATCGTCCCAGGAACTCCCGAATCGAAGGACGAGCACGTAGAAGAACTTGTACTAATGACCAAGAAGCTCGCCGTAATCGAGAGACTCTCTGTATACGGCGCAGCCCTTGATTCGCAAGTGATCAATCCCAACGAAGGAAGATACTTCCTGCTCACACTCAATATTCCTGGAAATTCCTCACAGTGACCGGATTCAGCGATACTGTGTCGGCCAACGCCGCATTGATGCGGCCGAGTCCTCCTCAGAGACCGACAGCGAGGGTAACTCTCTGCAGGATGCCGTACTAGTCTCAGTCGACTCTATTGCCGGACTACGAAATGCTTATCCGAATTACTTCCTCGACACATCTGGATTTATTGAGCGCGTACGAATCGCGACAAGTTGAGCACTCGCACACCCACCTCAATCACCCTGAAATCAACGCGCTCGTGCTGGTAATGACAACCACGGCGCCTGCCGCTATCAGTCGATCAGCCTTGCCGGGCTTGTTCGCGTAGCCGATCGGCGTGACTTGCGCAGCGTGCGATGCTTCGATGTCAGTAACCGAGTCGCCCACCAGCGTGCAGCGCGAAGCTGGGCTGCCCAACCGGTTCGTCGCGTCGGTTACCAGGTGCGGGCTCGGCTTCAGCAGCGTGACATCCGCGCCGACGCGAGCCGAAACGAGATCGACCTCAGCTCGAAGGCCGTGGATGTCCAGGTAGGTATCGACCGCTGCCGAACTGTTGTTGCTCACCACAGCGAGTCGACGGCCGGTCGCCTTCCACGCGTGCATCACGTCGATTGTGTGCGGTGTCGGCTCGGCGAGCTGTACGGCCTCGACCTCGTGCGCCCGAAAAGCTGCTTCTACGACTTTGGCTTCTTCGCGGCCAAGCGTGGCGGCATAGAACAGCACGTCGAAGGGATCGTCGGCGGTGCGAACTTGCTCTGGAAGATCCGTGCAACCGCCCTCCGCGAGGACACCGCGGAGTTGATTGGCGACAACGGGGGCGGGGATGCCCGCGAAGACGGAACAGATGGGACCATCGAAGTCGAGTAGCAGAACTTCCGTCTCGGACAGGATGCGGTGCAGCGTTACGGGGTCATCGACAGGTGGGATCACGGGGTGAACTCGGTGGAGACGGTGTTCCACATGCTGTCGAACCAGGTGCGAGCTTGGTCGACGTATTGGGAGCCGGTGGAGGTGTCGTCGTCGTTGGTGGAGTGGTGGAACAGTACGGCGTCTTTGCCCATGAGGTCGTAGATGGTCGTAGGTTCTTCGCCGAGGGTGAGGATGTGTTCGCGGACCGGGTAGAAGCCGAAGAAGGCTTCCTCGCCGTTGATGATGTAGAGCTTGAACAGGGGCGCGGCATGGTGCACGTGGACTGTCGCGCTGGCTTGCTCGACCAGGCCGAGGCTGCCCAACTCGTTGACGGTGTCGGTGATCGCGCCGACGTAGCGGTGCATGATCCGGGTGGCTCTGGCTCGGAACTCCGGGCTGTCGCCGAGGTCGTCAGCTCGGCACGGGATCGCCAGCGGGGCTGCGGTATCCGGGATGAGGATGCGGACCGCGAGGGACTTCGGGCGGAGTCGGCCGACACGAATCTTGTCCAGCGGCTCTTGCATGGCTCCGTGCAGGGTCTCGCCAGAGAACCCGGCGAAATCGATCGTGACATCCTCGGCCTCGAAGGCTCGTTCGATGTGGGGGCGGAGTCCGACAGGGCGTTCGGTGCGCTCTCGCACGAACACACCGCTCCCCTGCCGCGACACGATCAGCCCTTCCTCACGCAGTTCGCGTAGGGCGCTCTGGACCGTCATCGGCGCGACGTTGTACGCCTTCGCCAGCTCCTGACGGGACGGCAGCTTGTCCCCAGCGGCGAACTTCTTGGTCAGGATCGCGGCACGCAAGGCGTTCGCGACCTGCACATATGGGGGACGTGGGTCGTCCGGGTCGAGCGCCATGCGGGCTCCTCTGCCTTGACACACTTGCTTGCTTTCACTCTTCAAGCATCTGCTGCAAGGAACTGTATCGACTCTTGTCTAGGCGGGCTAGGGAGCTAGCCACGCCAGATCTACTTGACTTGTCTAGCCAGGCTGGCTTACTCTCGGATTTGTACAGGTTGCCTAGCTCAGCTAGGCCAGACGTCGGGAGTTGTCACATGCCAGTTGTTCCCACGCGGTTCGCGGTGGAGTTCGGGGAGGTGTTCCCGTTCGGCGCGTTCGTGCTGGGTGTGGAGCCGTCCATGGCCTTCTCCGCGGACGCCAGCGCACCCAAGCAGCAGGAGCGGGACAAGGAGACGGGTCAGCTCGTGTGGACCGTTCGCGCTCTGGATGCCAACGAGGAGGCCGCCCGGTTCGGGGCCGAGTTCAAGGTCAAGATCTCCGCTGACCACCAGCCGGTGCCGCCGGAGAAGCTGCCGGGGTTCCCCTTCCCGCCGGTCGAGTTCGACGGGCTCACCATCACGCCCTACGCCAACAACAAGGGCCGGATCGCGCACAGCTTCCGGGCCCGGAGCATGCAGGCCCCTGATGGTGCGGCTCGCAAGTCCGCCGCGCCCCGTGAGCCGAAGGCGGCGTGACCACCATGCGGGCGTCACGAGAAGCGGTCGCCCGCTGGAACACCGCCTACGCCGAGCAGACGGCAGCGCTGTTCGCGGCTCAACGCGCCAAGCCGGGCGACGTGGCAGCGATCCGTCGTCTTGCTCTGGCCTACCGCGACGTGAGTTCCGCGTGGCACGACCTGGCCGGAGAGCTGGCCATTCCGCTGTGGGCACGCCATGCGGCCGCGGTCGCCGCTGAGGAGTTCGACCGGCGCGCGGTCGTCGAGACGGCCCGCATCGATCCACCATCGAAGGAGTTGTGAGAAGTGGCGTTCAACGTGTCGTGTTCGCCCGGTAGTGACGCGGCAGCCGCGTTTATGCGGGTCACGCCGCAGCTTCCGGCGCTGGTCCTCTACCTGGACCCGGTGAACCTCGCGATCCAGGTGCCGCCGTTCCCCGGTGGGGACCTGGTGCTGGCGAAGTTCTGCCGCGAGCTGGCCCGCGAGGCCGCCAAGCTGGCCGCTGAGATCGACCCGGACGGGGAGCCCGCTCCGCCGGAGCGTCGTCCTCGGCATCTGCTGGTGACCGGTGACGACGGTGACTCGGGCGGTGGGTACTGATGTCCAGGAAGCCGCCACGTGTGTTGCCGTCGTCGCTGTTCGAGGCCCGTGAGGTGCTGTCGCAGCAGCGGCCGTCCCGTGATGCCGGCCCGGCGGAGTGGATCAGGTTCCACCGCCACAGCGCCGACGTCTACGCGCACACGGCCAAGGTCGACGAACGGCACCGGCACGAGGCGACGCAGTACGTGGGTATCGAGATCCGGCGTGCTCGCGAGATCGAGCATCGGCTCGACCCGACCCTCGACGACGAGTCCTGATCGGACGAAGCACATGGTGAAGGACGCGTTCGACAGAGCGCACTGCCGTGCCATCGGTGAGGAGTTGCGGCGCGCTCGCGAGGCCAACAACTGGTCACGGGGATACCTCGTCTCGCGTCTGCCGTCGGGCATCGGCGATCGGACGCTGTTGTCCTACGAACACGGGAGCAGAGCCCTCACGATGCTGCGGTTCATCGAGGTGTGCCACGCACTCGGCGTAGGGGCTCCTCAGCTGCTCGGAGTGGCGTTGCAGCGGGCACGGCTCCAGCTGGAAAACCTCGCGTTGCAGGTGGACCTGCCGTCGCTGATCGCCGACAACACCCCGAAGTACCGACCCCTGACCATCTGGGCGCGGAACAAGCTCGACCTGCATCCCGGCGGGATCGTGGCGGTCGTCCCCGCCGCAGTCGACGAGATGGCCACGATGATGGGCTCCCCGCACAGCGAACTGACTGCCCATCTCGCTCGCTTCACACCGGATATCGACCATATTCCTGATCTTTTCTGACCGCAGATAACACTCTCAGTTCCGAATATTGATATTTCCGTGCACGCCAGAGGTGTGCGTCATTGGCGCGCGCTTGTGTTGTGCTGCAACGAGAACTGTATAGGCGCAGAAGCGGCACCCGGCTACCAACCTGACCGCTCCTGCGCTGCTCACCCGCATGGAGTGAACAATGGAAATGCTAGAGCCATCTCCTATTCCAGCGCCAGAGGGGGTCTCCCGAAAGCGGTGCTCGCGGTGTCGGCGTTTTGCTCGGCTGCTGCCCGGTGAGAGCCGTTGTGTGCGGTGCGAGGGCATGCTCGCGCTGGACTTCGGTCCGGAGCGGGGCGAGCGCCGATGAACGCGCAAGCTCTCGGCACGCTCGTGCTGGCCGGTGGCGCCGTCGCGGTCGTCGTCTGGCTCGTGAACAAGCTGGGCCGCGCACTGACAGCGGTCCTGGAGGCCGTGGCGACGTTAGCAATGGTGCTGGTGACGCTGTGGCTGCTGGTCAAGACCGTGTTCGTGGTGGTCAAAGCCGCGGTGACGCACTGGCGCACCACACTCGGCGGCACGCTGCTCGCTGCCGTGCTGTGGTGGTCGGGCTGGGTGCCGGTGACCGCTGCGGCCGTGGTGGTCCCCGTCGTGCTGCTGGTGTGGCGGTGGCGCCATCGGCTCTCGTTCGAGACCTGGGCGGGTTGGCGGCTGCGGTCGTGGTGGCAGCGCTGGGCCGTGTACGCGCCGAAGCTGCCCGGCTGGCTGCGTGCCTGTGGGCTGACGGTGCTGGACGCCGACCGGCCGATCGTGGTCACCGCGAACCCGCTCAGCCGCAACAAGGTTCGTCGCCAGCCCAAGCAGCGCACCGACCAGGTGCCGAAGGTGCTCAAGGTGCGGTCCGGGGCATCGTGGGACGAGGTGCGGGTACGGCTCGTGCCCGGTCAGAAGCCCGAGGACTTCGACGAGGCCGCTCGCGCACTCGCGGTGGCTCGCGGGGTGACACGCTGTCAGGTGCGAGAGTTGTCGCCGAACGTCGTGTCCATCGACTTCCAGCGGCGCAACCTGCTCGCGGGCACCGTGGGCTGCCTCGACCTCGTCGACCTGGCCGACGTGCCAGGCGCGAACATCGACCTTACGAAGGTGTGGAGCGGGCAGACCGACTACGGGGTCGACTGGCACCAGTCCCTCCGGGATTCGCACACCCTGCACGCCGGGGTGACCGGTGCGGGCAAGGGCGCACAGATGTGGTGCCCGCTCGTCTCCATCGCCCCCGCCATCCGTGACGGCCTGGTCCGGGTCTCCGGCATCGACCCGAAGGGGATGGAGCTGGCCTACGGCCGCCGGATCTTCCACCGCTACGCCGTCACCGGCAAGGACGCCCTCGCGCTGCTCGATGACCTCATCGGCGTGATGGACAGGCGCAAGGCCGAGTTCGCCGGCCGACTGAGGTCCGTGCCCATTTCGCGGGACAACCCACTGGAAATCGTGGAGTTCGACGAGATCGGCGCGCTGATCCGCTACATCGGCGACCGCAAGACGCGGGAAGCCATCACCGAACGGGTGGCCCTGCTGACGACCCAGGGGCGGGCGCTGGGCTGCACCGTGCGCGGCTACGTCCAGGAACCCACCAAGGACACCGTCCCCGTCCGGGAGCTGTTCCCCCGCCGCATCTGCCTCCGGGTCGCCACGAAATCCCACGTCGGCATGGTCCTCGGCGACCAGGCGTACGAGCGCGGTGCGTGGGCCAACCGCATCGGTGAAGGCGAACCCGGCGTCGGCTACCTGTTCGGCGAAGGCATCCGCGAACCCCTGCGCGTGCGCGGCGGCTGGGTGCCGGACGACGTGATCAAAGGCCTCGAAGCCTTCGTCACCGGCACCAATCCGCCGGGTCGCCCCGGCACGGTGCACCACTTCCCCGACGTCCGAACCGCGCGTGACAACGCGCCAGGCGGCGCGGCCTGACTTCCCTGTCCCGAAAGGACTTCACGCAATGAGTGCTGCCCTGACCACATCATCCACCATGGACGCGTTGATCGGTGCCTACCGATCGCACGTCCTCGGCCGCAACCTGCCGGACCCCGCGACGCTCGACCTCATGCCCTCGACACGGGAAATCCTCGTGCAGCCCTACGGCGGCCCCGACCTGTGCTCCCGGCTCGGCGGCATTCTCGTCTGGGCCTACACGCTGACCGATCTGACCGCCTCGTGGTCGCACACGGCAGGAGACCGCCTGCACGTCCGCGTGAACGGCCGGACCGCCGGTGGCTCCCGCATCACGGTCTACGGCGGTGGCGCCTTCGCCGAGTGCTGCGGACTCGTTCCCCTCGGCCACGACGAGCAGGAAGGCGTCACCCTCGACGAGCTGTACACCCTCGTCGGCCTGCTCCGCGAGAGTCAGCAGCACGAGCGGGAGGTGGCCTGATGACCACAGGCACCCGCGCACAGCGGATGAAACAGCCTCTCGCGACCGACGTGATCGCCGCGACCGCTGAGCAGCACGGCGTCTGCGTGCGGCCGTTCACCATGGAGGTCGGCGACCTCGACACCGGCGAACTCCGGTACGTGCCGGTGCCGTGCGGCTCGACCGTGGAGTCGGTCTGCGGGCCGTGCGCTCGCAAGGCTCGTGCGCTGCGGATGGCGCAGTGCCGGGAGGGCTGGCACATGGTCGACGAACCCGACTTCACCCCGGACGAACCGACGCCCGACCACACGGCATTGCTTGAGCTACGTGCTGACCTCGTCGTCGCCTACCAGGAAGCCGCGGGAAGCGGAGCGGTCGAGGCCGACGAGCTGCGCGACGAGATCCGGTCGGTCGACGAGGAACTTCGGCAACTCGGCATGCGGGGACGGCTCCCCAACCCGGACGGACCGGAGAAGCGGGCTCCGAAGCGGTCCACCAAGCGGCGGCAGGACGCACCGGAGCTGCCTCGGCGGCGAGTGGAGAAGCGGACCGTGGGACGGGAGTACGCCGGACGGTTCCGGCCGTCCATGTTCGTCACGCTCACCCTCGACAGCTACGGCCGCGTACGCGACGACGGCACACCCGTCGACTCGTCGACATATGACTACCGACGCGCCGCTCGGGACGCGGTCCACTTCGCGGCCCTGGTCGACAGGTGGTGGCAGAACCTCCGGCGGGTCGTCGGCTGGGACGTGCAGTACTTCGCGACCGTGGAGCCGCAGAAGCGCTGCGCACCGCACCTGCATGCCGCTCTCCGTGGATCAGTACCTCATGAAGTACTGAGGCAGGTCACCGCTGCCACCTACCACCAGGTGTGGTGGCCCGCGCACGACGAACTGGTCTACGACCGTGGACACCTGCCCGTCTGGAACGGAGTGCGGTTCGTCGACCCGGACACGCGGGCGCCGCTCACGACCTGGGCAGAGGCGATCGACGACCTCGACGAGCCTAGGCACGTCGTGTCGTTCGGACGACAGGTGCACTCCAAGGGCGTCCTCGGCGGTTCCCCCGAAGCCGGACGGCACATCGGGTATCTGACCAAATACCTCACCAAGTCCACCGGTGAGGTCGTCGAGGCCGGCACCGACCGACAGCGCGCCCACCACGACCGGTTGCACGACCAGTTGCAGGTCACGCCCTGTTCACCGCGCTGTGCGATCTGGCTGCTCTACGGCATCGAACCTCTCGGCACCAACTCCCGGACCCACCCCGGTCACTGCAAGGGACGGGCACACCGGCGTACCACCCTCGGGCTGCCTGGTCGGCGAGTGCTCGTGTCGCGGAAGTGGTCGGGCAAGACGCTCGCCGACCACCGCGCGGACCGGAAGGCGTTCGTCCTGGAATCGCTCGCGGCCGTCGGCATCACCAAGCCCGAACCGGACCGGACACGACAGACGTGGAGCAAGGTCCAGCCCGGAGACCCCTACCTGCCACCACGCGACCACCTGCTCATGCACGCCATCGCCGAACGCCTCACGTGGAGGGCCGAGTACGACAAAGCCCTACTCGCGGCGAACGGTCCACCACCGACCGATCTTTCGGCAACTGATCGGCTGGTGGCCTGACATGGGGGATGCACAGATGGAGAGCAGGCAGATAACACCACTGTGGACCGTTGATGACGTGGCGACGTTCCTCGGTGTCCCGGTCAAGACCCTGTACCAGTGGAAGTGGCGGAGCGAAGGGCCACCTGTACGCAAGATCGGCCGTCACCTGCGTTACGACCCCGCCGCAGTCCGGGCGTGGGCCACCGGCTCGGCTGCGGCTTAGGGAACGAGATGGGGCACATTCAAGATCGTTGGTACCGGCCGAAGAAGGATGCCACGACCGGCGAAATGCTTCTCAACGCTCGCAGCAAGCCGGTGACGGAGAAGACCGAGCTGTACGGAACCGGCCTGCGGTACAAGGTTCGCTACCTCGACCCGGACGGCGAGGAACGGTCGAAATCATTCCCTGACAAACAGAAGAAGCGCGCGGAAGACTTCCTCATCGAGATGGAGTCGGACAAGCGGGAGGGGAAGTACGTCGACCCGCAGGCCGGGCGGAAGAAGTTTCGGCCTGTTGCGGAGAACTGGCTCAAAGGGCAGTCCCCTGACGCCGCCACTCGTGGTGCCCTGCGCAGTCGGCTCGAAAGCCAGATCTACCCGCACTTCGGTGACCTGACCATCGGGACGATCAAGCCGTCGACGGTGCGGGAATGGCAAGGGCATCTCGATGATCAGAAGCTCAGCGAGAACTACAAGCTCGTGCTGTTCACCGCCCTGTCGGGTGTGCTCGACTCGGCGGTCGACGACAAGTTGATCCGGGAGAACCCGTGCAAGGCGAAGACGGTTCGTCGACCGTCCGGCGCCAACGCGAAGGTTGTTGTCTGGCAGGAAGAACGGTTGACGGCGGTTCGTGGTGGGTTACCTGAGCGGTTCTCGGTCATCGCCCCACTCGGTGCGGGGCTCGGCATGCGGCAGGGTGAGATCCTCGGCGTTTCCGTCGATGACTTCGATGCGGACGAGATGGTGTTGCGCCTGAATCGCCAGATCCGCATCGTCGGCCGGACGTTGGTTTTCGCGCCTCCCAAGGGTGGGAAGACCCGGACCGTTCCCGTTTCGGCAAGTGTCTGGGCAGAGGTGTTGGAGCACGAACGACGGTTCCCGTCCGTGGCGGTGACGCTGCCGTGGCTGGTTCCTGACGGCGAGCCGGTGACGGTGCGGCTGCTCGTCACGGGCGACGATGGTCGGTTGTACTCCGGTGACCTGTTCAGCAAGGTGGTGTGGCAGGGCGCGTTCCGCAAGGCCGAACTGGTCTACGAGAAGCGGCGGGACGGAATGCACGCACTCCGGCACTTCTACGCGTCGGTGTTGCTGGCGCAAGGCGTGTCGATCAAGGAGCTGGCCGAGTACCTGGGGCACTCCGACCCCGGCTTCACGCTCCGGACCTACACCCACCTCGTCCCATCGAGTCACGAGCGGGCGCGGGTCGCGATCGACGGGGTGTTCGGGCGGCCTGACGCGACAGACGGCCTGGAGGCGGCCTGATCTTGAAAACCGCCCCGATCGCGGCCGTCAGAACGGCGACGGACCTGGCTGCCAAGTCCGATATGGACAACGGCAGCCGGGCCCGTTTCCGCAGGTCACTTGAGCTGTGCGCTGGTCTTCCCCAGCAGGCGGCGGGCGATGATCAGCTGCTGGATCTGCTGGGTGCCCTCGAAGATGTCCATGATCTTGGCGTCTCGGGACCACTTCTCCAGTAGCTCGTGTTCCGTGTAGCCCAGTGAGCCGCACAGTTCCACGCAGCGCAGTGTGATCGCGGTCGCCGACCGGCCTGCCTTCGCCTTCGCGTACGAGGCTTGCAGGGAGTTGGGTTTGCGGTTGTCCGCCATCCACGCGGCCTGCAGTGTCAGCAGGTATGCCGACTCGTAGTCCGCTTCCATCTCCAGGAAGGCCGCTGCTGCCGCGTGTTGTGAGTTCGCGGGTTTGTCGTAGTCGATCTCCACGCCCGCTTCGGTCAGGAGGCGGCGGGTTTCCTCCAGTGCCGCGCGGGTGATGCCCACGGCCATCGCGGCCACCAGGGGGCGGGTGTTGTCGAACGTCTGCATGACGCCCGCGAAACCCTGGTCCGGCTTGATCTCCTCGGAGCCGAGCAGGTTGGACGCCGGGACCCGGCAGTTGTCCAGGCGGAAGTGTGCCGTGTCCGACGCGCGGATGCCCAGCTTGTGTTCCAGCCGCACCAACTCGAAGCCCGGCGTGTCGCGGTCGACCACGAACGACTTGATCGCGGCCTTGCCCAGCGAGCGGTCCAGCGTCGCCCACACCACGACGCAGTCGGCCCGTTCGCCGGACGTCACGAAGATCTTCTCGCCGTTCAGCACGTAGTGGTCGCCGTCGCGGACTGCGGTGGTGCGGATCGCGCCCGAGTCGGAGCCGGTGTCCGGTTCGGTGATGGCCATCGCGGCCCATTTTCCCTTGTAGCGTTCCAGTTGTTCCTCGGACGCCACCGACGCGATCGCCGCGTTGCCCAGACCCTGCCGTGGCATCGACAGCAGCAGGCCCGCGTCGCCCCAGCACATCTCCATCGTGCCCAGCACCAGGGACATGTTGGCGGTCGACCTGCCGGAACCGGAACGGCGGACACCACCCGCGCCCGCGCCGCCGCCCGACGCGCTCAGACCGTCCAGAAGGGACGCCAGCGTGTCCAGTTCCTTGGGGTAGGTGTGTTCCGCCTGGTCGTACTTCCTGGAGTTGGGGCGCAGGAACGCCATCGCCGCCTGGCGGGCCTGGTCGACCAGCGTGGTCAGCTTGCGGGGGACCTCGAGGTTGATCACACCAGCACCGCGCCTTCCATCACGCCGACGGCCCGCAGGTCGCGGTACCACCGCTCCACCGGGTGCTCCTTCACGAAACCGTGCCCGCCGAGCAACTGCACACCGTCGCTGCCGATCGCCATTCCCTTGTCGGTGCACAGCTTCCTGGCCAGCGCCACCTCGCGGGCGAACGAGAAGCCACGGGCGGCACGCGACGCCGCGCGGTAGGTCAGCAGGCGCATCCCGTCCAGCTCCGTGCCGATGTCGGCCACCCTGAACGCGACGCCCTGCCGGTGCGACACCGGCTCACCGAACGCCACGCGCTCGTTCACGTACGGGACCACGTAGTCAAGCACCGCCTGGCCGGTCCCGACGGCGAGCGCGCACCAGCCGAGCCGCGCCAACCGCACGCACTCCGCGTAGTCCGCGTCCAGCAACGCCGTCGCGGGCACGTTCACCTGGTCCAGCACCAGCCTGCCGGTCCCCGCGGCACGCAACCCCATCGCGGGCTCGGACTCCACCGTCACCGACGACGACTCCACCAGGAACAGCGCGGGCCCGCGACCGTCCACATCGGCAGCGACCACGAACAGCTCGGCGGCCACCGCCCTCGGCACCAGCGACTTGACACCGCTCAGGCGGAAACCACCCGGGGTCCGGTACGCCTTGGTGCGCAAGGAGAACGGGTCGAACAGCGCCACCGGCTCCTGGATCGCCAGCGCGGCCGCCGGCACGTCCTCACCCGTGAACGCGGGCAGGTACGTCGCCTGCTGCTCCTCGTTGCCCCACAGCACCAGCGCGTTCGACACCGCGGCCGGCGCGAGACAGGCCAGCGCCAGCCCCATGTCACCGGTCGCCATGGCCTCCGCCACCAGCACGTTCGTCACCGTGGACCGCTCGGTGGCCACACCACCCAGCTCCTCGGGCACCCCGAGCAGCGTGACACCCAACTCGGCCGCCGTCGACAACAGGTCGTCGGGGGGCGCGCACTTGTCGTCGGAGGTCGCGGCGGCCGGGCGCAGGCGTTCCGCCGCGAACTCCCGCACCGTCTCGACGATCATCTGCTGCTCGTCCGAGGGCGTCAGGTCGAACACGCCGCTGTCGGCGACCGAGGGCGGCCGGGCAGGCGCACCCAGCTTGCGGGCCGCCGTGAAGGTGCGGGTGGCCGCGCCCGCGGTGCGGAACCCGGTCCGCGTCGCCTCGTACAGCGCGCGGTCCACCGGCTTCTTCAGTCCCAGCCGCTCGACGACCGGCGCGCCGGCCACCCGGTTGAGCACGGACATCACGGCGCCCAGGGCACTACGCCTGAGCGGCTTGGCGCCAAGACCCTCGCTGGCCGACACCGAACCACCCCAACCTACTCAGGAGTTAAATAACGGTACCTACTCTAGAGTAGGACAGCGTCTCCCACAGGTGAAGCCGGTCACGGCGGAATGCCCTGAAAGGCGCTTTCAGGGCGCTGAGTGTCCCGAACGCGCCTTTCAGGGCATCCGGGTGCGCCACGGGCGGGCCTGCTCGAACGCGGCGCACGCCGCCAGCACCCTGGCGTCCGCGTACCTGGGGCCCACCACCTGCAGCCCGACTGGCAACCCGGCCGAGGTGAACCCGCACGGCACGGTCGCCGCGGGCTGCTGCGTCATGTTGAACGGGTACGTGAACTGCGTCCACCCGGTCCACCGCGTGGCGGCCGACCCCGGCGGCACCTCGACCCCGGCCTCGAACGCCGGGATCGGCATGGTCGGTGTGACCAGCAGGTCATAGTGCTCGTGGAACTCCCCCATGGTCCTGCCGACGGCGGCCCTGGTCGCGGTCGCCTCCAGGTAGTCCAGCGCCGTGTACCCCGCACCCTGCTCGCACACCTCGCGCAGGCCGGGGTCCAGCCGCTCGCGCTGGGCCTCGGTGAGCGCGGCCGTCGACGCGGCGGCACCGGAGAACCACAGCACGTGGAACGCGTCGACCGGGTCGGCGAACCCGGGGTCGCTCATCGACACCACCGCGCCGAGGTCGGCGAACACCTTCACCGCGTCCGCGACCAGCGCCGCGACCTCGGTGTCGACCCGCACGTAGCCCAGTTTCGGGCTGAACGCGATCCGCATGCCCGCGATGCCCGCGGTGGCGCCCGACTCGGCGGCCGAGACGAACGGGCGCTCCTGGCGCGGGCCCGCCGACCAGTCCCGGCTGTCCGGGCCGGTGATCACGTCGAGCGCGAGCGCGGAGTCGGCGACGCTCCACGACAGCGGGCCGACGTGCGCGAGCGTGCCGAACGGGCTGGCCGGGTAGATCGGCACCGTCCCGTACGTCGGTTTGATGCCGAACACGCCGCTGAACGACGCGGGGATCCGGATCGAGCCGCCGCCGTCGGTGCCGAGCGAGACGGTGCCCATGCCGGTCGCGACCGCGGCCGACGCGCCGCCGCTCGACCCGCCCGCGGTCTTCGTGGTGTCCCACGGGTTGCGGGTGACGCCGGTGAGCGGGCTGTCCGTGACGCCCTTCCAGCCCAGCTCGGGGGTGGTGGTCTTGCCGATGATCACCGCGTGGTGCTCACGCAGCCGCGCGACGGCCGGGGCGTCGACGTCCCACAACTGGTCCTTCTCGATCGAGTGCGAGCCGCGCAGGGTCGGCCAGTCCCTGGTGAGCAGGATGTCCTTGACCGACACGGGCACGCCGTCGAGCAGGCCACGCGGCTCACCGGCCCGCCAGCGCCGTTCCGACTCGGCGGCCTCCGCGAGCGCCTTCTCCTTGTCCACCAGGCAGAACGCGTTGACCTCGCCGTCCCGCTCGTCGATGCGGGCAAGGGCGTCGGTGGTGGCCTCCACGGGGGACAGGCGGCCGGCGCGGTACTCGGCAAGCAGCTCGGTCGCGGTCATCCCAGCGGTCATGGAGTTCCCTTCCCACGGACGTAGCCCCGCGTCTTGTCGACCACGTTGCGCAGCGGTTCGCCGTCCAGATACCTCGTGAGGTTGTCGAGGAACAGTGCTACCAGTTCCGACCGCCATCCCACCACGTCACCCGACATGTGCGGCGAGACGATCACGTTCGGCAGCTCCCACAGCGGCGAGGAGACCGGCAAGGGCTCGTCGACGAACACGTCCAGCGCGGCACCGGCGAGCGCGCCCGCCTCCAGTGCCGCCACCAGGTCGTCCTGCACGACGAGCGGGCCGCGGCCCACGTTGACCAGCCGCGCGGTGGGCTTCATCGCGGCGAGTGCCTTCGCGTCGATCATGCCGCGGGTCTCGTCGGTCAGCGGCGCGGCGAGAACCACCCAGTCCATGTCGGGCAGCACCTCGGACAGTGACGACATCGGCAGCACTTCACCCAGGTCAGGGTCCGTGGCCCGGGGAGTGCGGCCGAGTCCGGTGACGGTCATGCCCACCGCGGCGAGCTTGCGGCCGATGGCCCTGCCGATCGGGCCGGTGCCCGCGACCAGTGCCCGCCTGCCACCGACGCGCTCGGTCTCGCGGTGGTGCCAGCGGCGTTCCCGCTGCCTGGTCAGGGTCGTGGGCAGGTCCTTGGCGAGCGCGAGGGTCATGGCCAGCACGTACTCGGCCATGGGTTCGTCGAACACACCGCGCGAGTTGGTGACCACGACATCGCTCGCCACTACTTCGGGGGTCAGCAAATGGTTGACACCCGCACTCGCGGCGTGCACCCAGCGCAACGAGTCCGCACCCGGCCACGCGCTGGACAGGGTGCTCGCGCGGAAGTCCCACACGAGGAGCACATCGGCCCCCGGCAACGCCTCCACCAGGCCGTTCTCGGTGACATAGCGGACATCGGCGACCGCTTCGACCGCGGTCATCCCGGAGGGACGGGCAGTGTCACCCGACTGGGCGTGGAGCACGACGATCGTCGCGGATTTACCAACTGGCATGGGATTGACACGCTATGTACCGCTCGTATGATTGTCAACAATCGGCGCGGCCGTCGCAGCCCGCGGAGAACAACGAAACCCGCTCCTACTCGGTGCTGCATTGGGGTGCCCATGGCCCGTTTCATGTCGATCGCGCTCGAACGCCGAGGCGTGTCGTGCGTGGCCCAACTCCTGGACAAGGACGCGCCGAGGACGTGCGACGCGGTCTGGGAGACGTTGCCCCACGCGGGGCCCGTGCACCACGCGAAGTACGCCCGCAACGAGATCTACACGATGGTCGAGCGGTTCATCGACGAGCCGATCGGCCACGAGAACCCCACCGTCACGCCGATCCCCGGTGACGTGGTGTTCTTCGACTTCCACGGCGGCATGCTCGACCGTGCCTTCAAGGAGGAGAAGGGCCTCGAGAAGCTGTCCGGGGTCATCGACCTCGCGATCTTCTACGGCCGGAACAACCTCCTGCTGAACGGCGACGTCGGCTGGGTGCCCGGGAACGTCTACGCCACGATCGTCGAGGGCCTCGACGTGATGGCGGAGGCGTGCAACGACGTCTGGCGGTCGGGCAGTGTCGGTGAGCGGCTGGTGTACCAACGGCACGACGGCTGAGGGGGCCGTCATGATTTCTGACAGAGGCGCACTGGAGATCATCGGCCCTGAGCTCGTCACCCAGCGGGGCGTCGGCGTGGTCGCGCCGTTCGACTTCGCACTGGACCGCGAGCTGTGGCGCTGGGCGCCCGACGACGTCTCCCTGTACATGACCCGGCTGCCGTTCGTGCCGGTGCCCGTGACGATCGAGATGGCCAGCGAGCTGTCCGACCCCGACCGGGTCCGCCGCGCGACCAAGGACGTGCTCGCACCGGAACCCCTGGTGGTGACGTACGCGTGCGCGTCGGGCAGCTTCGTCGGCGGCGCGGGCGGCGAACGCGAGCTGCACGCCAGCATGATGTCCGCGGGCGCGCCATCGGCTACCACGACGTCCGGCGGGCTGGTCGAGGCGCTGCGGGCGCTGAACCTCAACCGGATCGCGGTCGTGACCCCCTACATCGACAGCGTCACCGAGCGGCTGCTGTCGTTCCTCGCCGAGCACGGGGTCGAGGTGGTGTCGAGCGTGGGACTCGGCCTGCTCGACCACATCTGGAAGGTCGGCTACGCGGAGATCGTCCAGGCGGTCACCTCGGTCGACGTCCCCGAGGCGGACGGACTGTTCATCTCCTGCACGAACGTGCCGACCTACGACATCATCGGCCCGCTGGAGCGCTGGCTCGGCAAGCCGGTGCTGACGGCGAACCAGGTGACCATGTGGTCGGCACTCCACGCGATCGGCTCGCCGATGATGGCGTCCGGTCAGTGGCTCGCGCAGGTCACCCAGCCGTACGCGGCCTGAAGATAGGGTTTGCCCATGACCGCCATCGGTTTCCTCTACCCCGGTTACAGCGCGGAGGACGAGTACCCGGCGATGGAACGGCTGCTCGCCGCCACCGGCCGGGCCGTCGCCCTGCCGGTGGTGCACACGCTGATGCGGGAGGACGCGCACCGGGTGGACGCGCTGCTGGACATCGGCGGCGAGGACGTCCTCGGCGAGGGCGCGGCCGCGCTGAAGGCGCACGGCGTCGACGCGGCGGTGTGGGCGTGCACCTCCGGCAGCTTCGTCTTCGGCTGGGACGGCGCGTCCGCGCAGGTCGAGGGCGTGCGGTCGGCCGCGGCGGCGCCCGCGTCGAGCACGTCCTTCGCGTTCGTCAACGCGGTGCGGCACCTGGGGTTGCGCAGGGTGGCGGTGGCGGCGACCTACCCGCGGGACGTGGCCGACCGGTTCGCCGCGTTCCTCGGCGCCGCGGACATCGAGGTGGTGTCGCTGTCGTGCCGGGGCATCGTGACCGCGGCCGAGGTCGGCACGCTGCGCCGCGACGAGGTGCTGGACTTCGTGGCGTCGAACGACCACGCCGACGCCGAGGCGGTGCTGGTGCCGGACACGGCGCTGCACACCGTCGCGTGGCTGACCGACCTGGAGGAGCGGCTGGGCAAGCCGGTGCTGACCGCGAACCAGGTCAGCGTGTGGGAAGGGCTGCGGCTGGTCGGCGCAACGGAGCCGAGGGCCGGGCTGGGGGCACTGTTTGCCAGGGAGTAGTCGTGAGTGAGTTGGGCGAGCTGGAACCGGTCGCGCGGCAGTCGACGGCCGAACTGATCGCGGCACAGCTGCGCTCGGCGGTCATGTACGGCGTCTTCGCGCCGGGCACGCAGCTGGGCGAGGCTGAGCTCGCCGCGCGGTTCGAGGTGAGCCGTGGTCCACTGCGAGAGGCGATGCAACGACTCGTGCAGGAGGGACTGCTGCGTGGCGAACGGCACCGGGGCCTGTTCGTGATCGACCTTTCGGCGTCGGACGTACGGGACATCTACCTCGCCCGGCTGGCGATAGAGCGCACGTCGTGCCAGCTGATCATGTCGGGCAACCGGGGCGAGGCCGTCGTGCGTCTCGCGGAGGCGCTGGACAACCTCGTCGCCGCGGCGGCGAACCGCGACCGCAACGAGATGAGCGACGCCGACCAGGCGTTCCACCAGACGCTGGTCAGCTGTTCTGGCAACTCGCGCCTGGAGCGGATGGCGCAGACGCTGCTGGTGGAGACGCGGATGTGCCTCGCCGCGCTGCAGGAGCACTACCCGGAACCGGACGAGCTGGTCGCCGAGCACCGCGCGCTGGTGGACGCGATCTCCGACGGCGACGAGCAGCAGCTGATCAGCCTGATCGAGGCGCACATGCTCGAGTCGATCGACCGGCTGGTGCCGGCTGGTCCGCCTCCCCTGACTTAGCAGTCCTCAGCCGCGCCTGTCGCGCAGCAGGTCGGTGTCGAACCGGCCATCCACTATGGATGACGCGAGGTCGCTGACGCGCGTGTTGTGGCTGCGCGCGTAGGTGCGCAGGGCGGTGAACGCGGCCCCCATGCCCAGCCCGAGCCGTTCGGCGAGCACCCCCTTGGCCTGTTCGATGATCACCCGGCTGTCCAGGGCGTACTGCAGCTGCCTCGTGACCTCCTCGGCGCGGCGCAACGCCCGCGACTGCAGGATGCCGACCGCGGCGAGGTCGGCGACCGCCTTGGCGAGCCGCACGTCCGCCTTGCCGACGGCGGCACGGAACAGCGCCAGCGCGCCGATGGTCACGTCCCGCCTGCACAGCGGCAGCACGTGCACCGAGGCGAACCCGGCGTCCAGGGCGCTGCCCGCGAACGTCGGCCAGAGCGACGTCGCGACGAGGTCGGGCACCCCGACCGGCACGCCGTCGCGGGCGCAGTCCAGCAGCGGGCTCTCCTCGTACCGCAGCACCGGCAGCAACACGTCGTGTGACGCGATCACGCCGTGACCCTCGACGAGTACCCCCGCAGCGGGCACCCCGAGCAGCCGTACACACCGATTCACCAGCAGCCGGAGAAAGCCGTCGAGATCGAACTCATCCGACATGGTGTCGGCGAGTTCGACGAACGTTTCTGCCAGTTCTTCGGCTGGCGTGCTGGCCACGGGGTAAGACTACGACCGTGTGATCCAGTTGCGGGGCGGGTCCGCAACACCCTGTCGGTATTCGAGATGAATCGTCTCGGCGGCCCGGAATTCCATCAGCGGCATTTCAAGATCATTTCGACTTTCGTCATCACGATCCGTAGTCGGCCTCGCACCGTCCGAACGGCGGACACGCACGGTCGGACCCATCTCCCCCACACGGGTCGCGAACAGGGTCATTCGACTCTGTTGGTTGACCGTTGAAGTTTACGAGTATCACTCACGTGTGGGAGCAGAAGTGCGTGGAGGCCTCGTGAGTCCGCAGGTTATGTCATCCGACGCGACCGAGATTTTCGCTCGTCTCAAGAGCGCCGCGTTCCATGAGCTGGTGACGTCGTCGATGGCGGGGGAGCAGGACGCCGTCGCGACGCTCTTCGCATGGATCAGGCCCGCGATCGTTCGCTACTGTCGGTCACGAATCGGACGCAGCGGTTCCGCCTACTCGTCCGCGGACGACGTGGCCCAGGAGATCTGCATGGCCGTCCTGGGGGCGATCACCCGTTACGGCGACGAGCCCGAGTCGTTCCTCCCCTTCGTCTACGGCATCGCGGCGCACAAGGTGGCCGACCACTACCGCCGAGCGGGCCGGGACCGGTCGGACCCGGCCGCCGACGTGCCGGACAGCGTGGACGTCAGCGCGAGCCCCGAGCAGCAGATCATGGCGGCCGACCTGCGCGACCGCCTCGAAGAGCTGCTCGCCACACTGCCGCCCCGCCAGCGCGAGATCCTGGTGCTGCGCCTGATCGTCGGCCTCTCGGCACAGGAGACCGCGACCGCGGTCGGCCTGACCCCGACCGCCGTCCGCGTCACCCAGCACCGCGCACTCGCCAAGCTCCGCGGCGCACTGAGCCGCGCCGAGTGGGTCTGACGACCGAAGCCAGCCAAGGCGGGTCCCGCGAAACTTGATCACGGCAGGGGCATGACACCCGCGCCCCGTCGGGCGCCCGACGGGGCGGGGCCGGTGCTGTGAAAGGCGCGTTCACGGCACAACAAGTGCCGTCAATGGGCCATTCACGGCGCTGAGCGCCGTCAATGCGCCTTTCACGGCATTGCCAACGCCGTCAACGCGCCTTTCACAGCACCAAACCAGGGCGCTCCGCGCCCGGCCCGCGCAGCGGGCCCGCAACCCCACGCAACCCCGACGGTGGCGCAAGCCCACCAAAAGGGGCTCCCTGCAGACCCGCCCAAACCGCAGCCGACATGCCCCTCCGCCACCCCCGAGACCTGCCCGTCCGGCGAGGACAAACCCACAACGCGAACCGGAGCCACGCGACCAGCACACGACCGATCGCCCACTCACACCAACTTCACGGAACCAATCATCTAGTTTCCTGTCGCACGCAGGAAAAGCTGTACCTCCAGGCGGTTGCGCTCGGCCTCGGCCTTGACCTCGCGCAGGTCGAGGCACTCGAAGCCGGCCCGTTCGACGACGTGCGCCAGGTCGTCGGGCGGGTAGGCCGTCACCGCGATCGGTTCGCCCATGAAGATGATCGGGAACTGGTCGAAGTCGCCGAGCACCATCGAGATCTGCAGCAGCTTCGGCCCGCGCAACTGGCTGCGCAACTGCGCGAGCAGCGGCGGGATGTCCCCCTTCGGCAGCATGAGCAGGGAGAAGAACGCGACCGCGGCGTCGAACTCGCCGAGGTCCGCGATGTCACGCAGATCCCGGTGCAGGTACCGGCCACCGGGCGCGTGTTCCTCCGCCAGGGCGAGCATTGCCGCCGACTCGTCGACGCCGACCACCTCGACGCCCGCGTCCACCAGTTGCCTGCACGTCGGCAGGCCGCTGCCGCACCCGAGGTCGAGTACGCGCGCGGGCAGCGTCAGCTGATCGATCAGCCAATTGCCTTCTGCAACTTGCGCATCACGTTCGACGAAAGACTCGTCGTAGCGCTTCCCGATCCGGTCGAACGGCGGGGGGTTGACCATCCGTTCAATATGCCGTGCGGACACGGGCCAGTCCACCGCCGCCCGGGTTACTCCGCCTTGTGGGTCAGCAACAACCGCACGGTCAGCTCCAGCCGCTCCGCGACGTCCGACGCGGAGGACCGGCGGGTCACCCACGCGACGAGGTTCGACAGCCACACGTCGCCGATGACGCGGGCGATCGCGCGGTCCTCGTCGGTCGGCTCACCCGCCGGGTCGTCATCGTGCAGCGCGCGGGCGAACGTGCGCTCGATCAGCTTCGCGACGGTGTCCACCTCGGCGGCGGCCGACGCGTCGGCGAACATGAACGCCCTGGTCATCGCCTCGGTGAGGTTCGGGTCGCGCTGCATGGCGCGGGTGATGCGGCCGAGCACGAACAGCAGCCGGTCGTAGGCGGTGTCGCCGGGGATCGAGGTGCCCCCGCGTTCCTGGCCGCGTTCGAGCTCCCGCGCGAGACCGGACACCAGCAGGTGGATCTTCGACGGGAAGTACCGGTAGAGCGTGCCGAGCGCGACGTCGGCCTTCTCCGCGACGGCACGCATCTGCACCGCCTCGAAGCCCCCCTTCGACGCCAGCGCGATCGTGGCGTCCAGAATCCTCTTGCGACGGTCGCGCTGGGCGGCTGACCCGAGCTCGTCGTCGGTGAGCACGTTCAGCGCGTTGGCGCCCGCCGTGCGCGGTCTTGCCATCGGATGATCCCCTGTTTCGAAACGCGTTCCTGCCTGCGGCCCACAGCTTACAGAACCCACGCAGCGGACATGTTACGTCCGTCCACAGCCGGAAAACTAGAACATGTTCTATACTCGGGTGCGTGTCGGTGACCGAGGACCTCCAGCGCGTGGTGCGGGACATGGCCGAGCGTGCTGACACGCTCGCCACGGTGCGTGCGATGGAGACCGAGCCGGACGCGTGGCGGCGCCACTGGCCCGCCGTGACCGAACTCGGCCTGCTGACGATCACCGCCGACGGCGGGACGCTCGCCGACCAGGCCGCCGCGGTCGAGGAGGCGGCGCGGCACCTGGTGCCGGGACCGGTGCTGCCCTCGGCGCTCACGACCGTGCTGCTCGGCTCCCCTGTCGGCATCGCACTGGACGCGGGCGAGGTGACGGTCACCGGCGGCCGCGCCACCGGCACCCTGTCACCGGTGCTCGTGACCGACGGCCCGGTGCTGTTCGGTGCCGGTGGCACCTGGTTCACCGCCACCGCACCGGCGGCACCACTGGCCCCGCTGGACTTCTCGCGCCCGCTCGGCCGCGTCACCCTCGACGACGTGCCGGTCACCGCGACCGGCCTGACGACCACGCACGTCCTCGACACCGCGGCCACCCTGTTCGCCGCGGAGGCCGCGGGGATCGCGCGCTGGTGCCTCGACACCGCGGTGGCCCACGCCAGGCTTCGGGAGCAGTTCGGCAGGCCGATCGGCTCGTTCCAGGCAGTCAAGCACCTGTGCGCGGAAATGCTGTGCCGCACCGAACAGGCCGCCGCGCTCGCGTGGGACGCCGCACGCGGCGGTGAGCTGTCCGCGCCGTCGGCAGCGGCACTCGCGGTCGACGCGGCGGTCGAGAACGCGAAGGACTGCGTCCAGGTCCTCGGTGGCATCGGCTTCACGTGGGAGCACGACGCGCACCTGTACCTGCGCCGCGCGCTCGCGAACCGGCAACTGCTCGGCGGCACCGCCCGCTGGCGCCGGGAGGTGGCCGCGCGGGCGCTCGCCGGGGTGCGGCGCAGCCTCGGCGTGGACACCGACGACGCCGCTCGTGTCCCGGCACGCGAGTTCGCCACGTCGATCGGCGCGCTGTCCCCCGCGGAGCAACGCGTCCGGTTGGCGGACAGCGGATACCTCACACCGCACTGGCCCCCGCCCTACGGGCTCGCCGCCTCGCCCCGCGCGCAGCTGGTGATCGACGACGAGCTGGCCAGGGCCGGGATTCGCAGACCGGACCTGGTGATCGGCGCGTGGGCCGTGCCGACGATCCTCGCGCACGGCACCGAGGAACAGCGGAAACGCTTCGCGGGCCCGACACTGCGTGGCGAGCTGCGCTGGTGCCAGCTGTTCTCCGAACCCGGCGCGGGCTCCGACCTCGCCGCGCTGCGCACGAAGGCGACCCGCGCCGACGGCGGCTGGCTGCTGACCGGGCAGAAGGTGTGGACGTCGCAGGCGGTCGAGGCCGACTGGGCCATCTGCCTCGCCCGCACCGATCCGGCCGCGCCGAAACACCAGGGCATCACGTACTTCCTCGTCGACATGCGCACGCCAGGGATCACGTTGCGGCCACTGCGGGAGATCACCGGCGAGGCCCGGTTCAACGAGGTGTTCCTCGACGAGGTGTTCGTGCCGGACGACTGCGTGGTCGGCGAGGTCGACGGCGGCTGGCGCCTCGCCCGCACCACGCTCGCCAACGAGCGGGTCGCGCTGGGCGCGGGCTCCGCGCTCGGCGAGGGGGTGGAACGCCTGCTGTCGCTGGACATCCCCGACGAGGCCCGCGAACGCGTCGGCGAACTGGTGGCACAGGGCCTTTCGGTGTCCCTCGTGGACCTTCGGGCCACGCTGCGGCAGCTGGCCGGGCGCGGGCCGGGGCCGGAGTCGAGCGTGTGCAAGCTGGTCGGGGTGCGGCACCGGCAGGACGTCGCGGAGGCGGTGGTCGACCTGCTCGGCGCGGCGGGCGCGGCCGTCGACGAGGACACCGGGGGCGCACTGCACGAGTTCCTGCTCACCCGATGCCTCTCCATCGCGGGCGGCACCACGCAGGTGCTGCGCAACGTCATCGGCGAACGGATCCTCGGCCTGCCTCGGGAGCCGGAGCGTGGGAGCGGGGCGCCGTCCGGACTGACGAGCGACCGGGCAGCGCAGGAGGGAAGACGGCGTCTCTAGCGACGAGCGCAGCGACCACATGTGACAGGAGACTTCCCGATGGACTTCGCGTTGGACGACACCCAGCAGGCGGTCGCGGGGCTGGCCCGTGACGTGCTGGCCCGGGAACCCGACCCCGAGTCGGCGTGGAAAGCACTGGGGCAGGCCGGTCTGCTGTCCGGCGAGGGGTTCGGCGTGCTGGAGACCGCGCTGGTGCTGACCGAGGTGGGCCGGGCCGCGGCGCCGCTGCCCGCGTTGAGCACGCTCGCGCTCGGCGTGCTCCCGATCGTCCACTGTGGAGCGGATCGGCACCGGGCGCTGTTGCCGCCCGTCGCCGCTGGCGAGCGGTACCTGACCGCTGCCCTGCGCGGCGAGGTGACCGCCGATCGCGACCGGTTGACCGGCACCGCGGTCGGCGTGCCGGACGCCGCGCGGGCGCACCGGCTCCTGGTGCCCGCCGGGGACACGGTGTTCCTCGTCGCCCCGTCGGACGCCGCGCTGACCGGGACGTACTCGGCGAGCGGCGCACCGGAGCACACCGTGGTCCTCGACGGGGTGCGTGGCGACCGGCTGTGCGACACCGTCGAGCTGCGGCGGTTCGCGCTCGCAGGCGCCTGCGCGTACGGCGACGGGCTCCTCGCGGGCGCGCTGGCGCTGACCGCCGGGCACGTCCGCACCCGTGAGCAGTTCGGCAGACCGCTCGCCACGTTCCAGGCCGTCGCGCAGCAGATCGCGGACGTGTACATCGCGTCCCGCACGCTGCACCTCGCCGCGTGGTCGGCGATCTGGCGCCTCGCCGAAGGCCGCGATCCGGACCTCGACCCGGACGACGACCTCGCGATCGCCGCCTACTGGCTGGCCGAGGAGGCCATGCCCGCCCTCCACACGTGCCACCACCTGCACGGCGGTCTCGGCGTCGACGACAGCTACGCCATGCACCGCTACTACTCCGCCACCAAGGACCTGGTCCGCCTCATCGGCGGCGTCGAGCACCGGCTGGCGGCGGTCTGATGGACCTCGAGCTTTCCCCGGCCCAGCAGGCACTCGCGGCCGAGCTGCGCGCGTACTTCCGCGACCTGATGTCCACGGCGGAGCGCGCGGCGACGCTCACCGACCGGCACGGCGCGGCGTACCGCGCGCTCGTGCGGCGCATGGGCCGCGACGGCTGGCTCGGCGTCGGCTGGCCGACCGAGTACGGCGGCCGCGGGTTCGGCCCGGTCGAGCAGCAGATCTTCGTCAACGAGGCGGCCAGGGCGGACGTGCCGCTGCCGTACGTGACGCTGCAGACCGTCGGGCCGACGCTCCAGACCTACGGAACGCAGGCGCAGAAGGACTTCTTCCTGCCCAGGATCCTCGCCGGTGAGCTCCACTTCGCGATCGGCTACACCGAACCGTCGGCAGGCACCGACCTGGCCTCGTTGCGCACCACCGCGGTCCGTGACGGCTCCACGTACGTCGTGAACGGCCAGAAGACCTTCACGACCGGCGCGCACGACGCGGATTACATCTGGCTCGCGTGCCGCACCGACCAGGAAGCCCCGCGCCACAAGGGCATCTCCATCCTGATCGTCGACACCCGCGACCCCGGGTTCACGTGGACGCCGATCATCACGTGCGACGGCGCGCACCACGTCAACGCGACGTACTACACCGACGTGCGGGTGCCCGCCGACATGCTGGTGGGCACCGAGAACGCGGGCTGGCGGCTGATCACCACCCAGCTCAACCACGAGCGCGTCATGCTCGGCCCGGCCGGGCGGCTCGCCGCGCTGTACGAGCGGGTGCGGGACTGGGCGGCGGCCCGTGACCTGCTCTCCGAACCGGACGTGCGGCGCGCCCTGGGGAAGGCACGCGCGCACGTGCGGGTCAACGAGCTGCTGAACTGGCAGGTCGCCGCGGCCGGTGCGGACGTGTCGATCGCGGACGCGTCCGCGACGAAGGTGTTCTCGTCGGACCGCGCCCAGTGGCTGGGGCGCGCGCTGGAGGAGGTGGTCGCGGTGCACGGCGATCCCGCGGACCCGGCGACCGGACGGCTGCTGCGCTGGCTGGACGTGCAGGCGAAACGCAACCTGGTGCTCACGTTCGGTGGCGGCGTGAACGAGGTGCAGCGCGAGCTGATCGCCACGGCCGGGCTCGGCCTGCCCCGGGTGCCGCGATGAGTGCCATCGAGGCCGCGGCCCGCGAGGTGATGGCCAGGGGCGAGTCCGCGCCACGACGGGGCCGCGATCCCGTCAACCTGCCGATGGCACGCAACTGGCTGGAGGCGCTCGGGGACCGCAGCACCGCGTACACCGAGGTCGCGCCGCCCGCGATGGCGCAGGTGTGGACGATGGGCGGTCTGCACCACGAGCGCGCGGCCGACGACCCGCTCGGTGCGATGCTGGCCGTGCTCGACGAGGCCGGGTACACGTCGATCGTGGCCACCGACTGCGAGCAGACCTACCACCGCTGTCTGCGCTACGGCGAGGAGGTCGCGCTCACGGCCCGGCTGGAGAGCGTCGCCGGTCCGAAGAGGACAGCACTCGGCGATGGCTGGTTCGTGACGACCCGCAACACCTGGTGGGTCGGCGAAGAACCGGTCGCGGAGATGATGTTCCGGGTGCTCAAGTTCGCCCCGAAACCCGCGAAACCGCCGGTGGGACCGGTGATCCGGCCGGTGGTGAACCGGGACACGGCGTACTTCTGGGAAGGCACCGCCGTCGGTGAGCTGCGGATCCAGCGGTGCGGCGGCTGCGGTGAGCTGCGGCACCCGCCGGGCCCGATGTGCCCGTCCTGCAACGAGACCAGGCCCGGTCACGTCGTCGCGAGCGGACTCGGCGAGGTGTACAGCTACGTCGTGCACCACCACCCGCCGGTGCCGGGCCACACACCGCCGTTCGTGGTGGCGCTCGTCGAACTGGAGGAAGGAGTGCGGTTGCTGGCCGAGCTGGCCGTGCCACCGGAGGAGGTCCACATCGGACTCCCGGTGCGGATCGGGTTCGTCGAGGTCGACGACGAGCTGACGATGCCCGTGTGGCGGCGCCGATGATCACCGTCGGCGAGGAGCTGCCACCGCTGTCCATCGACGTGACCCCGACGTTCGTGGTGAGCACGGCGCTGGCGACGCGGGACTTCCAGGACGTGCACCACGACCGCGATCTCGCGGTGCGGCGGGGTTCGAAGGACATCTTCCTGAACATCCTCACCGACACCGGGCTGGTGCAGCGGTTCGTCACGGACTGGGCCGGGCCTGCGGTGCGGGTGAAGAAGATCGCGATCCGGCTCGGGGTGCCCTGCTACGCCTACGAGACGCTGACGTTCACCGGCCGGGTCACCGAGCACGACGGCAACGAGTACGTCGTCGCGGTGGCCGGCCGCAACAGCCTCGGCGACCACGTGACCGGCACCGTGCGGATCGAGGTGCCGTGATGGACGCAGCGATCGTGGGCATCGGCGCCACGGGGTTCTCGAAGGACTCCGGCCGCAGCGAACTGCGGCTCGCGGCGGAGGCGGTGAAGTACGCGCTCGCCGACGCCGGACTGAGACCGTCCGATGTGGACGGACTGACGACGTTCACCATGGACGGCAACGCGGAGGTGGCGGTCGCCCGCGAGCTGGGCATCCCGTCGCTGTCGTTCTTCTCCAGGGTCGGCTACGGCGGCGGCGCGGCCTGCGCGACGGTGCAGCAGGCGGCGATGGCGGTCGCGACCGGCATGGCGTCGGTGGTGGTGTGCTACCGCGCGTTCAACGAACGTTCGGGCAGCCGCTTCGGCCGGGTGCAGACCGCGGCCGCGGCGGCCCCCACCTCCAGCGGCCTGGACAACAGCTGGCACTACCCGATGGGCCTTGGCACCCCGGCGGCGTCGGTGGCGATGTTCGCCCGCCGCTACATGCACACCTACGGTGCGACGAGCGAGGACTTCGGCCGGGTGGCGGTCGCGGACCGGCGGCACGCGGCGACCAACCCCAAGGCGTGGTTCCACAACCGCCCGATCACGCTGGCGGACCACCAGTCGTCGAGGTGGATCGCGGAACCGCTGCGGCTGCTGGACTGCTGCCAGGAAAGCGACGGCGCGGTCGCGCTGGTGGTGACGTCGCTGGGACGGGCCGCCGACCTGCCGCACCGGCCCGCCCGCATCGCGGCCGCCGCGCAGGGGGCGGGCGGCGACCAATTCACGATGCACAGCTACTACCGCGCCGACCTGACCGGGCTGCCGGAGATGGGCCTGGTCGCGGAGCAGCTGTGGCGGCAGAGCGGCCTTGGCCCGCAGGACATGTCGGTGGCGGTGCTGTACGACCACTTCACCCCGTTCGTTCTGGTGCAGCTGGAGGAGCTGGGTTTCTGCCCACGCGGCGAGGCCCGCCACTTCATCGCGGACGGCGCACTCGAACTCGACGGCCGCCTCCCGACCAACCCCCACGGCGGCCAGCTCGGCGAGGCGTACATCCACGGCATGAACGGCATCGCGGAGGCCGTCAGGCAGGTCCGCGGCACGGCGGCCAACCAGGTCGCGTCGGTCGGGAACGTGCTGGTCACGGCAGGTACGGGGGTCCCGACGAGCGCTCTGGTGCTGACCACTGCCTGAGGACCGTCAGCCGCCCTGCCCCAGCGGCGCGTGGTCGCCCAGGAACTCGTCCAGGCGCGCCCACGTCGTGCTCCTGGCGCGGCGTCCGGCCAGCACACCGAGGTGCCCGCCGGGCGCGACCTCGAAACGGACCTGTGCCGCGTTGTCCAGCACGTCGACCAGCCGCCGCACCGCCCGCTCCGGGGCGATGCTGTCGCCCTCCCCCGCCACCACCAGGACCGGCACCTTCACCTCGTGCAGCGAGATCCGCCTGCCGCCGAAGTCCACCTCGCCGTTCGACAGGTCGTTGGACCGGAAGAACCGGTGGTACATCTGGCCGAACGTCCGCCCGGGGTAGGCGATCATGTTGTCGGTGAAGCGGTCCACCGCCTCGATCTGCGCCAGGAAGTCCCGGTCGTCCAGGTGGGACAGGATGGCGTAGGGCTTCGTGACGACCTTGTCGATCGCCGACAGCTGGAACACCCGCTTCACGAGCGCGCGTGGTGCGCCGCCCAGCGCGCGGTACACCGGGGTCAGTATCCAGCCGTTCGTCACGTCGACCAGCGGCTTGATCGGGGCCACCAGCGGGATCGCGGTCATGTCGATCGGGGCGGCGACCGTCGCGATCGACGCGATCGGCAGGTCGGCCCGGTCGGCGTGGGTCAGCAGCGACAGGATGCCGCCGAGGCACCACGCGACCACGTGCACCGGTGCGCCGCCCGCGTCCCTGCTCACCGCGCGGATCGTGCGGGGCAGCACCTCGTCGATCCAGTGTTCGAGCCCCAGACCGCGGTCGGAGAACCGTACGCTGCCGTAGTCGACCAGGTAGAGCCGCCTGCCCGCGTCGACGAGGTGCTCCGCCAGGCTGCAGCCGCGGCGCAGGTCGAAGCAGTAGGCGGGCACCGCGAGCGGCGGCACCAGCAGCACCGGCTCGCCACCGAGCAGGCGGTCGTGCGCGACGAAGCGGTACACCGAGCGGTTCGGGCCCTTGTCGATGAGCACGCGGGGCATCGGCCGCAGGTCGGCGACGCCGCCACGCAGCACCATGTCCACGACGTTGGCCGAGGCGGCGGACAGCGACATCATGCCGTCATACTGCCTCGTCACGGCCCTGTTGTCGCATAGCATCGGGTGCATGACTGGTGACCGCCCGAGTTGGGCCCCCGAGTCGATCGACCTTGACCGCCCCAACGCCGCGCGGATCTACGACTACCTCCTTGGCGGCGCCGCGAACTTCGAGCAGGACCGGGTGTTCGCGGCGAAACTGCTCGAGGTCATGCCGCTGGCGCGGTCCGCTGCCCGGCTCAACCGCGCGTTCCTGCGGCGGGCGGTGCGGTTCTGCGCCGAGCAGGGCATCCGGCAGTTCGTCGACATCGGGTCGGGCATCCCGACCGCGGGCAACGTGCACGAGATCGCGCAGGCGGCCGACCCCGGCGCGCGGGTGCTGTACGTGGACAACGAGCCGGTCGCGGTCACCCACAGTGACCTGCTGCTGAAGGACACCCCCGGCGCCGAGGCCATGCTCGGCGACCTGACCGACCCCGGCCCGGTACTGGCGTCGCCGCTGATCGACTACTCGCGGCCGGTGGCCCTGCTGATGGTGGCGGTGCTGCACTTCATCCCGGACTCGGCCGAACCGCACGACGCCGTGGCCCGGTACGTGTCGGCGCTGTCGCCGGGCAGCTTCCTCGTGCTGTCGCACGGCGTGGAGAACCCGTCGCTGGAAGGGCGCGCCGAGGTGGACCGGCTGTACCAGGAGTCGAGCACCCCGGGGGTGCGCAGGACCCCGGACGACATCACGCGCTTCTTCCACGGGCTGGAGTTCGTCGAGCCCGGCCTGGTGTGGACGCCGGAGTGGCGACCGGACTCGCCGGAGGACGTCGGCGAGCACCCGGAGGCGTCGCTGGTCTTCGCGGGTGTGGCCCGCAAACCCTGAAGGGCACCCTCGTGCGGGCGCCCTTCAGGGACCGCTCACCACTCCGGGCGTAGCGGCATGTGCGACCGCACCCCGTCCAGCTTCACCGCGAGCACCTGGTGCAGCTGGATGTTGTTCTCCTCGAAGCCGAGCCGCGAGCCGGCCATGTACAGCCGCCACACGCGGGCCCGGCCCTCACCGACCTCGCGCACGGCCTCGTCCCAGTGCTCGTCGAGGTTCGCGCACCACGCGGTCAGCGTCTTCGCGTAGTGCTCACGCAGGTTCTCCTCGTGGCGGACCTCGAACCCGTGGTCGTGGATGGCCGAGATGATGTGGCCGGGACCGAGCAACTCGCCGTCGGGGAACACGTAGCGGCCGAAGAACCCCGTCACCCGCGCGCCGTGGGTGTTGTCGGGGCGGGTGATGCAGTGGTTCAGCAGCCTGCCGCCCGGGCGCAGCCTGTCGTGCAGCGACCGCACGTACGCGGGCAGCTCGGCCTCGCCGACGTGCTCGGTCAGTCCGATGGAGCTGATCGCGTCGAAGCCGTCCTCCGCCACGTCGCGGTAGTCCAGGTGCCGGATCTCGGCGAGGTCGGTGAGCCCCGCCTCGGCGATCTTCTTCTGGCCCCACTCCGCCTGTTTGCGGGACAGGGTGACCCCCAGCGCCCGCACGCCGTAGTGCTTGGCGGCGTGCAGCACCATGCCGCCCCAGCCACAGCCGACGTCCAGCAGCCGCATGCCTTCCTTCAGGCCGAGCTTGCGCGCCACCAGGTCGTGCTTGGTCCACTGCGCCTCCTCGAGCGAGGAGTCGACGTCCGGGTACACCGCACACGTGTACGCCATCGACGGGCCGAGCACCCACTCGTAGAAGCGGTTGGACACGTCGTAGTGGTGCGAGATGACTTCCTGGTCGCGGCGCTTGGAGTGCCGTCTGCCGCGCACCCGCGCCTCCACCGCCGGGTGCGGCACCGGCCACCACAGCCGTGACCAGCCCAGCTTCAGCAGCAGCTCCGCCTGGATCTTCGGCGGCAACGAGTCCAGTGTCAGCGCCGCCATGTTCCGCAGCGCGGTGTACATGTCGCCGTGGATGTCCAGCGCCCCGCTCACGTAGGCGCGTGCGAGCCCCAGCTCACCGGGCGCCGACGCGATGTGGGACAACGCGAGCGGGGATTTCACCTCGATCCGCACCGGCGCGCCGCGTACCCCCGCCCGGCTCCCGTCGTACCCGGTGAACTCCAAGGGAGCGTTCCGCCCCACCGCACGCTCGATGATCTCCGCCAGCCGCATGCCGCTCCTCCCCATCACTTGTTCCGCACGACTTTCGAGTACAGGTCGGGGAGCCGCCGGTCCGGGTCGTAGGTGTCCTTGAGGCGCCGGTAGGTCTCCCCGTCGTATGCCACCCAGAACTCATCCTCATCGAAGTACGATGTGGAGTACAGCGACTTGTGCCCGCCCAGCTCGGTGACCTTGCGCTCGATCCGCCGGTTGTGGGTGCCCTCGGGCTCGTCCGGTCCCAAGGGGACGGTCGCCCAGAAGCCGGCGTTCACGTACAGGCGGCCGGGTTTCATCGGGTACAGCGGCCAGCCGGTCTGCTCGCGCAGCTTCAGCGGGCACAGCCAGACCGGGCTGATGCGGATCTCCTCGGCGAAGAACCGGAGGAACTCGGCGAGCCGCTCCACGGGTATCTCGACGTCCTGGATCACCGGTTCCCGAGCGGGTTGGCGGGCCAGCCGGTACACCCGCCCGGACAGGTCGTGCCGCCGGTCGAGCGCGACGATCCTGCGGTACACGTCGGAGCGCAGGTAGCGGCGCGGCCACAGGCGGCGGACCAGCGGGTGCTGCGCGCCGAGGGCCTTGGAGCACCAGAACCAGTCGGTGTCCCAGCGCCACAGGTAGTCGCGGATCGTGAGGTGGTCGGTGACGCGGTCACGGATGGACTTGTAGAAGATCTGCTGCCCGGTGTAGTCGGACAGCGATGGCGCGGTGTCGGCGTAGCTGCCGAGCGTCAGGTACAGCTCGGTGCCGCCGAACGCGACCCCGTCGAGGAAGTCGACGGGGTCGTCGCGGTAGGTGCCCGCGGCGCAGATGTCCTCGATGGCCCTGGCGCAGTCGGCGGCGTCGGTGAACCGGACGTGCCGCAGCCGCACGTACGGCTTGACCCGCTCCAGCTCGATGCGCAACCGCAGCGCGTAACCGAGGGTGCCGTAGGAGTTGGGGAAGCCGCGGAACAGGTCGGCGTGCTCGTTGTCCGGGGTGGCGGTGACGACGTCGCCGGACGGGGTGAGGATGTCCATCTCCAGCACCGACTCGTGCGGCATCCCGTTCCGGAAGGACGTCGACTCGATCCCCAGCCCGGCGACCGCACCACCGAGCGTGATGGTCTTCAGCTGCGGCACCACGTGCGGGATCAGGCCGTGCGGGAGTGTCGCGTCGACCAGGTCCTCGTAGGTGGTCATGCCGCCGACGTCCGCGGTCGTGCCGCTGACCTCGATGACGCCGGAGAAGGCACTGACGTCGAGCGCTTCCCGGCCGGGCGGCTCGCGGAACCGGAAGAGGTTCGAGGTGGGCTTGGCCAGCCGGATCGGCGCCCCGTCCGGCCGGGCGACAAGCTGCGCGCGGAGCGCGTCCACTGCGTGGTCGTGGGAGATCCGTGCAGGTGAGCGGGTCACACTTCCGATGCTATCCCTGATCGAGGTCCCGGACCTGATGGCTTTCTCACTCGCCACGAAACGACGACTCGGTGTGTCGTGCCGGTCTCCGGGGTCTGCTGGTCGGGGTTGCCTGTCTGGGGGTTTGGTCCTCGCCGGACGGGCAGGTCTCCCGGGTCAGCTGCGGTTGACGTTGTGGGTTTGTCCTCGCCGGACAGGCAGGTCTCGGGGGTGGCGGAGGGGGTTGTTCGGCGGCGGTTGGGTTCGGGTCTGCCTGCCATCCCGTCGACCTCCCAGGGGCTATCACACCGCGCCAAGGGGGGCCGATTCGTGCCTGTTGTGATTCGGCCGTTTGGCCCCCCTTTGACGCGGTGTGATCGGGCTTCGCCAGGTCGACGGGATGGCAGGGAGCCCCTTTGGGGTGGGCTTGCGCCACCGTCGGGGTTGCGTGGGGTTGCGGGCCCGCTGCGCGGGCAGGTTTCCCGCTTCGCGGGCCGGGCGCGGAGCGCCCTGGCTTTGGTGCCGTGAAAGGCGCGTTGACGGCATCCGGGATGCCGTCAATGGGCCGTTCACGGCGCTCAACGCCGTCAATGTGCCATTCACGGCACTGGTAATGCCGTGAACGCGCCTTTCACAGCACTCACCAGGCCGTCGTGCTGTGGACGACCCGGATTCCACCGGCCGGTTTTGTCGGTGGTGTCCGGTAGCGTGGTTCGAGGGGGCCGGCGGCCAGCCGCCTCACGGTCCGGTCTGGGTCTGGTATTCCTCGAACAGGTTCTTCATGTAGGCCAGGAACAGGCCCGCCATGCCGAACACGCCGGTGATCGGGTTCAGTTCGGCGAAGCCGTACGCCATCTCGCTGCCGCGGTACGACGGGGCCGACTCGCCGACGTCGGTGAACCAGTCGTAGAACGGCACGCGGGCCGGCGCCAGGCCGGGGTGGATCAGCGGGCCGTACACCGCCAGCAGGTCGAGTGCGAACGGGCGGTTTCGCAGCGCCCACCGGTACATCTCCGAGAACTGGTAGAACCGCCGCTCCACCGCCGTGGGCGGCACGCCGTGGGACTTCGCCAGTTCGTCGCCGTACTCCGTCGACGCCTGTTCCGCCTCGCTCCACGCGCGGTCGTGTGCCGCGCGGGTCGTGAGCTGGCCCGTCGACAGCCTGGTCAGGTAGCTCGCCCACTTCGCGGAACCCGGGTTGCCGCCGGTGTCGCCCGACCAGCCCAGCGCGATCGCGATGCCCCGCTGGATGCCCTCCACGATGCCCGCGTCCACGTACGACACCCACGTGTCACTGGCGCCGAGGCCGCGGTCGCGGAAGAAGGTGATCACGCCCTCGATGTTGCGCCACCGGTCGCTCGCGCCCAGTGCGGCGGCCGGGCCGGACTGCATGTCCCGCACGAAGTCCAGGCGGTCGGCCATCGGCATCGCGTTGATCTCGGCGACCGTGCAGTCCAATGTGGAGGTGCACGGCGGTGCCGCGACCGCTGCCGGTGCCAGGCCGGTCAGCGTCGCCAGTGACAACAGGACGACCAGCAGCCGCTTCACAGCCGGCCCCCGACCACGGGCAGGGTCACCGAACTCCTGCCCGGGTTCACCGTCAGTTGCGTTCCCGGCTGTGGGCGCAGCGTGAAGTGCATGTCCGTCGACACGATCACCAGGCCGATGCGGTGCCCGGCCGGGAACACGTAGTCGTCCGACTCGAGCGGCCACTCGAACGTGTACTCCTTGCCCTGCACGATCGGGGTGCTCCGGTCGACGTCCTTGCGGTTCTGCACGTCGGTCCACCCGCGCGTCACCATCGTGTGGCCGTCGGGGCCGTAGTCGACCAGCACCGCCGTCAGGTTCGCCGCGTACCGGTTGTCGACGGACGCGCGCAGCGACACCGATGGGGTGCCGCTCAGGTGGGTGTCGCTGGCCAGTGGCGCGGACAGGTAGGCCAGCCGGTTCGGGTTCGGCGACGACGGGTTCGGGAGCAGCGCGACGTCCGTGTCCAGCGTGCGACCGGAATCCACGAACGACTGACGGGGGCCGCCACCCGTACGCCCCAGCGCACCCGGGTCGGTGGCGGACGGTGACGACAGCCGGAGCTTCGTGTCGCGGGCGCCGGGCGCGGGCCAGTCCGCGTACTTCTCGTACGTGCCGTCCGGGCGCTGCACGTCCGCGCGCGGCTCGGTCATGATCCCGTTGCGCACGCCGAACAGCCAGTGGTCCATCCACCGGTTGAGGGTCCGCTGGTAGTCGGCCACACCGGGACCGCCGTGCCCGCCCTTGTGCAACCAGATCTTGCGTGGCACGTCGTACCGCTCCAGCCGCGACCACCACGACGAGTACGCCGTCGGCATGACGTTGTAGTCCTCGAGCCCGTGCACCACGAACACGCTCGCCTCGATCCCGCGGGCGCGGTGCAGGTAGTCCCGCTCGTGCCAGTACGCGTTGTAGTCACCGGTGGTCCGATCGGCGTACTGCAGCAGCGCGTCGGTGACGTGCGCGCACTTCTCCACGCGCCCGGGGCCCTCCACGTAGTACCCGAGCACGTCGAGGTCCTCGCCCTGGAAGGCGTTGCGCCCCCGCCCGGACATGCTCGAGTGCGGCGCCCGCACCAGGCCGTTCGCCCGGTAGTAGTCGTACCAGCTCGCGATCGCCGACACCGGCACGATCGTGCGCAGCCCCTCGACACCGGTCGTGGCCACCTGGTTGGGCAGCGTGCCGTTGTAGGACACCCCGGTCATGCCGACGTCGCCGGTGGTCCAGTCCGCCTCGACCGGCTCGCCCGCCTCCGTGTACGCCTTCGCCCGGCCGTTGAGCCAGTCGATGACGGCCTTCGTGCCGAGCGTCTCCTTCATGTCACCGACCGTGGGGCACCCGTCCGAGAACCCGGTGCCGATCGACTCACCGAGCACGACCGCGTACCCGCGCGGCACCCAGTAGTTGTCCAGCGACCCCGGCAGGTCCGGCCGCGGCGCGGCGGCGGCGCCACCGGCACGGGCGGCGTGCGGCTGGATGCCTTCCTGCGGCAGCACGGAGAAGTCCACGTTGTGGTTCTGGCCGCCGCCGGTGTTGTAGCGGTACGGGCTGTGCTCGAAGATCACCGGCACCCTGATGCCCTGTGTCTCGGTCTCCCCCGGCCGCGACAGCCGCACCCGGACGCGGTCGCGCACCCCGTCGAGGTCGCTGTCGACCTCCGTCTGCACGAACAGCGTCTCCTCGACCGCGTTCGCGAGGTCGAACTGGGGCACGCTGACCCCGTCCTCGATCTTCAGCCAGGGTGGTGGAGTGGGGCGGCCAGGCGCGGGAGCGGCCGTGGCGGCGGGGGTGACCACGGCGAGCGGCAACGCCGCCGTGAGCACGAGCGTGACGATCCGGCGGGACGCGCGCATGGAGCCTCCGTACGACGCAGCAGGGCGGAAAGCGTCGTCATCGTACCGCCGCGATCAGCGCAGACCCAGCTCACGAGCGATCAGCATCCGCTGCACCTCGCTCGTGCCCTCGCCGATCTCGAGGATCTTCGCGTCGCGGTAGAAGCGGCCGACCGGGTACTCGTTCATGAACCCGTAGCCGCCGAAGACCTGCGTCGCGTCGCGGGCGTTGTCCATGGCCGCGTTGGAGCTGACGAGCTTGGCGATCGCCGCCTCCTTCTTGAACGGTTCACCGCGCAGCATCTTCGCCGCCGCCGCGTAGTAGGCGAGCCGCGCGGTGTGCACGCGGGCCTCCATGTCCGCGATCTTGAACTGGATGGCCTGATAGCCGCCGATCGGGTGGCCGAACGCGCTGCGGTCGTGGGCGTACCGCACGCTCTCGTCGACGCAGCCCTGCGCCAGGCCGACGGAAAGCGCCGCGATGGCGATCCGGCCCTCGTCCAGGATGGACAGGAACTGGGCGTAGCCCCTGCCGCGCCGGCCGAGCAGGTTCGCCACCGGCACCTGGCAGTCCACGAAGGACAGCTCGTGGGTGTCCGAGCAGTTCCAGCCGACCTTCGAGTAGCTCTTGGACACCGAGAACCCCGGTGTGCCGGAGGGCACGATGATCGCCGAGATCTCCTTGCGGTTCTCGGAGGTCCGGCCGGTGACCGCGGTGGCGGTGACGAGCCCGGTGATGTTCGTGCCGGAGTTGGTGATGAACGCCTTCGAGCCGTTGAGCACCCAGTTGCCGTCCCGTTCGACGGCGGTGGTCAGCGTCGCGCCCGCGTCGGAGCCGCCGCCGGGTTCGGTGAGCCCGAAGGCGCCGAGCAGCTCGCCGGTGCACAGCTTCGGCAGCCACTCCCGCTTCTGTTCCTCGGTGCCGAACCGGAAGATCGGCATGGCGCCGAGCGACACGCCTGCCTCGAGGGTGATCGCGACCGACGAGTCGACGCGCGCCAGCTCCTCCAGCGCGACGCACACGGCGAGGAAGTCGCCACCCATGCCGCCGTACTCCTCGGGGAACGGCAGGCCGAACAGGCCCATCCGGCCCATCTTCGCCACGATCTCGTACGGGAACTCGGCCTTCTCGTACAGGTCGCCGATGACCGGCGCGACCTCCTCGCGCGCGAACTCCTCGACGGTCTTGCGGAGGGCCTCGTGCTCCTCGGTGAGCCGGAAGTCGATCATCACTGCTCCTCTTGTGGGGTCACCACGGCAAGGGGTTGGTTCAGCGCGACCTGTTGGCCCGCGCGGACGTGCAGTTCGGTGACCACGCCGTCGACCGGCGCCGTCACGGTGTGCTCCATCTTCATCGCCTCGACGACGACCAGCGGCGCCCCGGCCGCGACGACGTCGCCCGCCGCGGCCTTCACGACCAGCACGGTGCCGGGCATCGGGCTGGTCACCGGCCCGCCGCCGGCAGCGGCTGTGGCACTGCTCTCCAGCAGCGAGTGCTCGTCGACCGACCAGGTGCGGCCGCCCGTCGCGAGCCACAGCGTGGCGCCGTCCCGCGCGCGCAGGAACGTGGTGGTGCGGCCGCCGAAGGTCACGGTGAGCCTGCCCCGGTCCCGGCGCGCGGACGCGGCCACCGGCTCGCCCGCACCGACCACGACGGAGGCCGCGGCGGGGGTGCCGGTGACGCGGACGGTCTCCTCGCGGTCACCGCAGACCAGCTTGAACGGGGTGGCGACGGGGCCGCCGAGCCGCCAGCCGCCTGCGAGGTCCCACGGGTCGACCACCGCACCGGTGGGCTGGAGATTGGTCAGCTCGTCGAGCGCGGCCGCCGCGAACACCACGTCGGGCACGTCGGCCGCGACGAGCGCGTCGAGCTTGCGCTCCACCAGGCCGGTGTCCAGCCGCCCGGCGACCACATCCACATCGGACAGCAGCGCGCGCAGGAACGCCACGTTGGTGCCGACCCCGAGTACGGCCGTCTCGCCGAGCGCGGAGGACAGGCTCCGCAACGCCGACGAACGGTCCGTGCCCCACGCGATCACCTTGGCCAGCATGGGGTCGTAGTCAGAGCCGACGACGGTCCCCTCACGCAGTGCGGAGTCCACGCGCACCAGCTCATGGGACGGTTCGGTGATCGCGAGCACCCGGCCACCGGTCGGCAGGAAGCCCCGCGCGGGATCCTCCGCGTAGACCCGTGCCTCCACCGCGTGCCCGGTCAGCTCCACATCGGACTGACCGATCCCGAGGGACTCGCCCGCCGCGACCCGGATCTGCTGCTCCACCAGGTCGATCCCGGTCACCATCTCGGTCACCGGGTGCTCGACCTGCAGGCGGGTGTTCATCTCCATGAAGAAGAACTCGTCCGGCCGGTCGGTCGACACGATGAACTCGACGGTGCCCGCGCCGGTGTAGCCGACCGCGCGGGCGGCGGCCGCGGCGGACGCCCCCATCCTGGCCCTTGCCTCGGCGTCGAGCAGCGGCGACGGCGCCTCCTCGATGATCTTCTGGTGCCGCCGCTGCAGGCTGCACTCGCGTTCCCCGAGGTGGATCACCGAGCCGTGCCCGTCGGCCAGCACCTGGATCTCGATGTGCCTGGGACTGGCGACGAAGCGCTCTACCAACAGGGTGTCGTCGCCGAACGAACCACGGGCCTCCCGGCGCGCCGACTCCAGCGCGGCAGGCAGGTCGGCGGGTGCCTCGACACGCCGCATGCCCTTGCCGCCGCCACCCGCGGAGGGCTTGACCAGCACCGGGTACCCGACCTCGGCGGCGGCCGCGACCAGGTCCTCGTCGGACATGCCCAGCTCGGTCCGCCCCGGCACGACCGGCACCCCGGCCGCGCTGACGGTCTGCTTCGCGCGGATCTTGTCGCCCATGGCCTCGATCGCCGCGGGCGGCGGGCCGACGAACACGATCCCCGCGTCGGCGCAGGCACGCGCGAACGCGGCGTTCTCCGCGAGGAAGCCGTACCCGGGGTGCACGGCCTGCGCGCCGGTCGTGCGCGCGGCGGCCACGATGTCCTCGATGGACAGGTAGCCGCCGACCCGCACCGCCTCGTCCGCCTCCGCGACGTGCCGGGCGTCCGCGTCGGCGTCGGTGTACACCGCGACCGATCGGATTCCCATGCGGGACAACGTGTTCGTCACGCGGATCGCGATCTCGCCGCGGTTGGCGACCAGTACTGTGTGGAACATGCTCACATCCTGAATACGCCGTAGCGGACGGGTTCCAGGGGCTTGTTCGCCGCGGCGGACAGGCCAAGCCCGAGCACCATCCGCGTGTCGGCCGGGTCGATCACGCCGTCGTCCCACAGCCGCGCGGTCGAGTAGTACGGGTGGCCCTGGTCCTCGTACTGTGCGCGGATCGGCGCCTTGAACGCCTCCTCGTCGGAGGCGGACCAGTCGTCGCCGAGCTGGTCGCGCCGCACCGTCGCCAGCACGGAAGCGGCCTGCTCGCCGCCCATCACCGAGATCCTGGCGTTGGGCCACATCCACAGGAACCTCGGCTCGTAGGCCCGGCCGCACATGGAGTAGTTGCCCGCGCCGAACGAGCCGCCGATGATCACGGTGAACTTCGGCACCCGCGCGCACGCGACGGCCGTCACCATCTTCGCACCGTGCTTGGCGATGCCCGAGGTCTCGTAGTCGCGGCCGACCATGAACCCGGTGATGTTCTGCAGGAACACCAACGGAACGCTGCGCTGGTCGCACAGCTCGATGAAGTGCGCGCCCTTGACCGCGGACTCGCCGAACAACACGCCGTTGTTCGCGACGATCCCGACCGGGTGGCCGTGGATGCGGGCGAACCCGGTGACGAGCGTGGTGCCGTACTCCTTCTTGAACTCGCGGAACCGGCTGCCGTCGACCACCCGCGCGATGACCTCGCGCACGTCGTAGGGGGTGCGGGAGTCGGCCGGGACCACGCCGTACAGCTCGGCGGGGTCGGCGGCGGGCTCCTCGACCGGCGCGACCTCCCACGGGCGCGGCGGACGCGGGCCGAGCGTGGAGATGATCGAGCGGACGATCCGCAGCGCGTGCGCGTCGTCCTCGGCGAGGTGGTCGGTGACCCCGGACTGTCGCGAGTGGACGTCGCCGCCACCGAGCTCCTCGGCCGTCACCACCTCACCGGTCGCGGCCTTCACCAGCGGCGGCCCGCCGAGGAAGATCGTGCCCTGGTCGCGGACGATCACGGCCTCGTCGCTCATCGCGGGCACGTACGCGCCACCGGCGGTGCAGGAACCGAGCACGGCGGCGATCTGCGGGATGCCGCGCGCGGACATGTTGGCCTGGTTGAAGAAGATGCGGCCGAAGTGCTCGCGGTCGGGGAACACCTCGTCCTGGCGCGGCAGGAACGCGCCGCCGGAGTCGACCAGGTACACGCACGGCAGGTTGTTGTGCAGCGCCACCTCCTGCGCACGGAGGTGCTTCTTGACGGTGACCGGGTAGTAGGTGCCGCCCTTGACCGTGGCGTCGTTGGCGACGATCACGCACTCGCGGCCGGACACCCGGCCGACGCCGGTGATGATCCCGGCCGCGGGCGCCTCGTCGTCGTACATGCCGGTCGCGGCCAGCGGGGACAGTTCGAGGAACGGTGAGCCGGGGTCGACCAGCGACTCGACCCGGTCCCGCGGCAGCAGTTTGCCCCGGTCGAGGTGCCGCTGCCGCGCCCGTTCACCACCACCGCGCGCGGCGGCGACGGTGCGGGCACGCAGATCGTCGACGAGCGCGGCGTGCTCCTTCACGTACCGCTGGTACGCGGGGTCACCAGGGTCGACCCCGCTCCCCAGCACGGGCGCGTCCATCTCACTCCGCTCAGGTTAGCCATCGTTAACATGAGCGATGTTATCCCCGTCCAGCGCACCCGTCCAGCCGGTGCCCGGTTCGCCTTTACTCACGCTCATGGCGGAGCCCGGGTTGCCGTTTGGGGGTTGTCGTCGCCGGACGGGCAGGTCTTTGGGGTGACGGAGGGCTTGCGCCACCATCGGGGTTGCGCGGGCCGGGCGCGGCGCGCCCTGGCTTTGTGCTGTGAAAGGCGCGTTGACGGCGTGGCAATGCCCTGAAAGGCGCGTTCAGGGCGCTGAGCGCCCTGAACGGCCCATTGACGGCACTCGTCACGCCGTGAACGCGCCTTTCACCGCGGCCCGCCTGCCGGTGCCCGTCGGGCGCTGCGCGCCCGACGTCCGCTGCGCGGGTGCGGGCGCCCCCGAACGACACTTTCGGGACAGCGGGGGAACGATCTAGGCGACCGCGGACAACGCCGCGTAGTAGCCGCCGCGGTGACCGGCCGCGTTCGGGTGATACGACTCGTCGATCGGGAAGGTGACGCTGTTCAGCCACCAGTCACCGGCCGAGCAGATCTCGTGGCCTGCGAACGCGGGGCGCCCGTCCACGAAGGTGAAGCCGAACGCGCCGGCACGGGCGGAGACGACCTCGGCCAGCACGTCGGACGAGCTGTTGATGGCCGCGCGCTTGGTCTCGGAAAGACCGACGTTGCAGTCACCGTTCAGCTGGTAGATGTGCGGGTAGCCGAGCACGACCACCCGCGCGTTCGGCGCCCGGCCGCTGATCTCGGTGTAGACGCCGTCCAGCCTGCCGGGCAGCGTGGTGCGCGCGAAGTTCTGCGCCTCCTGGTTGCGGGCCACGCAAGCGGCGTCCGAGCCGAGGTTGCAGTCTGTCATGACGTCCGCGAAACCCGCGTCGTTGCCGCCGATGGAGATCGTGACGAGCTCGGTGTCCGAGGTGAGGGCGCCGACCTGGTCGGCGAGGACGTCCGAGGTGACCGCGCCGGAACAGGCGACGAAGTCGAACGCGGACGGGGCGTTGGCGTCGGCCCACAGCTGCGCGTACGCGTTGGCGCTGCGCTTGCAGCCACCGCTGTCGCCGTAGTCGCCGGCACCCGTGCCGGACGCGTACGAGTCACCGAGCGCGACGTACTTTCCCGCTGCCACAACGGGATCGGCCGACGCGGGGGCCACGGCCGCGCCGGTCGCGGCCACGGCCGCGAAGAGGGAGATGACAATGGAACGGAGACGCATTTCAACCTCCTGTGGAGGGATTCCCGACGATCAACATCACTACCAGCAGGTAACGGGGCGCCGGACCACCTCGTTAGTCGTTCACGGTTGCCAGACGGCAACCGATCGACACTGGTGAGCGACGGTGTTAGCGGCCGCTAACGTCGGGTCGGTAGCATGTCGCCGTGCCCACTCGCCGCGAGCAGATACTCGCCGCCGCAGCGGAACTGTTCGCGCGCCACGGTTTCCACGGGGTGGGCATCGACGAGATCGGCGCCGCCGTCGGGGTGTCCGGGCCCGCGCTCTACCGGCACTTCCGCAGCAAGGACGCGATGCTCGGCGAGATGCTGACCGCCATCAGCGAGGTGCTGCTCGCCGGCGGGCTGGAACGGCGCGAACGCACCGAGGACCCCGCGAAGCTCCTCGGCGAGCTGATCGCCTTCCACGTCGACTTCGCGCTCGACAACCCCGCGCTGATCACCGTGCAGGAACGCAACCTCGGCAACCTCACCGACCCGGACCACCGCCGCGTGCGGGCACTGCAGCGCCGCTACGTCGAGGTGTGGGTGCAGGCGGTCCGCGAGACCGCGGCCGAACTCGACGAGCCGACCGCCCGCGCCGCCGCGCACGCCGTGTTCGGGCTGATCAACTCGACCCCGCACAGCCGCCACATCGGCCGCGACGGGATGGCCACGATGCTGCGCGAGATGGCCGCCGCGGCACTCGCGGGCGTGGCGGGGGAAACCCGGCGCTGACCGGGTGTGATCACCGCCTCGGCAAACGTTTTCTTCGGGTGGTCCATACGGGTGACCGCCCGCCACAGCAGGTCGACGTCTCGGTAGTGTCTCGCTTACCGATCGATTCAGACCAAGAGGTGGACGGTGTCACAGCAGACCAACTGGGTTCCGACCTCGGTTGACCTCGAAAAGGCCAGTGCGGCGCGGATGTACGACTACGTCCTCGGCGGCAACCACAACTTCGCGGTCGACCGCGCGCTTGCCGAGGAGCTGCTCAAGGTGCAGCCCGAGGTCAAGCGGTTCGTCATCCAGAACAGGGCGTTCATGCGGCGCGCGGTGCTGTTCCTGGTCGAGCAGGGCATCCGGCAGTTCCTCGACCTCGGGTCCGGCATCCCCACCGTCGGCAACGTGCACGAGGTCGCCCAGGCGGTCGACCCGAGGGCCAGGGTGGTCTACGTCGACAACGAGCACGTCGCGGTCGCGCACAGCCAGCTCCTGCTGGACGGCAACCCGAGCGCGGCGATGGTGCACGCCGACATCACCAAGCCCAACCTCGTGCTCAACGACGAGACCACCCGGCGCGTCCTCGACTTCGACCAGCCCATCGGGTTGCTGGGAATCACGATCGGTCACTACATCCTGCCCGAGCACGACCCCGGCGAGGTCTTCGCGACCTACCGCAACGCGCTCGCGCCCGGCAGCTACCTCGCCCTCACCCACCTCACCGACGACTTCGGGGAGGACACCAGCGAGGAGATCATCGAGAAGCTGAAGAAGTCGCAGAACACCGTGATGTCCCGCACCAGGTCGGAGATCCTGTCGTTCTTCGGCGACTTCGAGCTGGTGGCGCCCGGTCTCGTCGGCACGTCGCAGTGGCGGCCGGAGCGGGAGGCCGACGACGAGAACGACGGTCTGTACGCCGGGGTCGCCCGGAAGGGTTAACACGGTCGGGGATGACTGGGTGGCGGCGACGGCCCGTGCCCGGGCACCATGCATGAGCAACGACCACACAACCATGGACATCCCGCAATGCCCGACCCAAGCGTGACCGCTCCGCCCGTGCACCGCCGGGAGCAGCTGGCGCGCGCCTGGACCAGGTCGGCGACGTCCGCGTCGTACATCCCCCGGTCCGCCGACGACATCGAGAACCTCCTCCTCGAACTGGTCGACGACGTGCTCGCGTCGCTCGGCGCCGACGAGTTCTCCGTGTCGGCGGGCACCCGTATCGGCGCACGGCTCGTCAGCGAGGGCTTCGTCGACCCGCCCGCGCTCGCGGCCACGATCAACGTGCTCTCCCGCGAACTGCTCGCCGACCTCGCCACGACCCCGGACACCGAGCTGGCGCGACGCACGGTCGCACTGCTCGGCGCGCTGTCCGCCGGCTACGCGGACGGGCTGCGGGGCTACACGCTCACCCAGCAGGAAGAGGTCAAACAGGCGCTGTTCAACGCGGTCCTGCGGGCAGAGCACAACCTGAGGGGCATCGAGAACCGCTTCCTCGAGGTGTTCGCCTCGTCCGCCTCGGGCATCGCGATCACCGATCTCAACGGCATGTGCATCGAGGCCAACCCGGCACTCGGCGCGATCCTCGCCACCAGCTCCGAGCGGCTGCCCGGCCGGATGCTGACCGACATCTTCCGCGACGAGGGCGCGGGCGACGTGATGGGCGCCTACCACCGCATCCTCGACGGCGGGCAGTCCCGCGTGCAGGAACACCGCAGGCTCCGCAAGGAGAACGGCGAGGTCGCGTGGGTGCTGCTCGCGATCTCACTGCTGCGTGACGGCGCGGGCACACCCGTCTACTTCGTCACGATGGTGCAGGACGTCACCGAGCTGCACCTGTTGCAGGACCGGCTCGGCCACCAGCTGCTCTACGACGCGCTGACCGGCCTCGCGAACCGGCAGTGCTTCCACACGAAGCTGGAGAGCATGCTCGAACGTGCCGACCCGAAGGCGACGATCACGTTGTGCTGCCTCAACCTCGATGCGTTCTCACTGGTGAACAACAGCTTCGGCCACGCGGTCGGCGACCGGCTGCTGCAGGCCGTCGGCCGCAGGCTCGAGGCGGCGGTGTCGGAGGAGGACGCGCTCGTGGCCCGCATCGCGGGCGACGAGTTCGCCGTGCTCATCGAGGACTCGCCGGCCACGCAGGACATCGGTGACCTGATCGCCACGATCACCGGGGAGCTGGCCGAACCGGAGTACATCGACGGGATCGGCGTCGCGGTCGGCGCGAGCGTCGGCGCGGTGCGCAGGTACGCGGGCGATGGCGACGCGGCCGAGTTGTTCCGTGCCGCGGACACCGCACTGCGCAAGGCGAAGGCCACCGGCAGGCGGCAGTGGGCCGGGTTCCACGACGACGAGGACCGGACGGCCCTCCGGCTCGACCGGCTCGCCGCGTCGCTGCCCGCCGCGTGGGAGGTCGGCGACCTGACCGTGGAGCTCGTGCCGGTCGTGCGGCTGGCGGACCGCGAACCCGTTGGCGCGCGGGCGGTTCTGGCGTGGGACGAGACCGACCACGCGACGTGCCTTCAGCTCGCGGAACGCACCGGCTGGTCGGTCCACATCGGACCGTTGCTGTTGCTGGCTGCCTGCAAGGGGTTCGCCGGTTCGCCCGGCTTGCTGCGGGTGCAGCTGACCCGCAACCAGTCCGGCGACGCCGACCTCGTGCGTGCCGTGCGAACGGCACTGGAGGAGAGCGGGCTCGCCGAGGACCGGCTGGAGCTGTCGCTCGACGTCGGCGCGCTGCTCGACGACTTCGGTGACGCGCGGGACAACCGGGAGGTGCTCGCCGACATCGGCGTACGGGTCGGGTTGTGCGGGGTCACGGGCGGGCCGCTGGACTTCGAGCTGGTCAGCAGCACCGGGGCGCGGTCGGTGACGCTGTCCGGCGCGCTCGGGGCCGGCAGTCCGGTGCTGGCCGAGGAGACCGCGCGCACGGTGCGGATGTTCGCCACGCTCGACGCCGTCTGCTCGGTGCTCGACGTGCCCACGCTCGAAGCGGCGGACTGGTGGGCGGCCATCGGGGTGGCCACCGCGCAGGGTGGTGTGTTCGGTGGATCCTGAGTCACAGGTGGTGGTCGCGGCCAGCGCCGCGCTCACCGCCATGCAGGCGGGGATGGCGGAGCCCGCGGTCCCGGACGAGCACGCCAGGGACGTGATGTCGTTGCTGTTCCACGAGTGCAGCGCGATGGTGGCGGCACTCGGCGCAGGCGGCACGGCACCGGTGAAGATGCAGGTGTACGACAACGCGGGCAACGAGGTGCCGATCGACGAGGCCGACCCGCCGGTCCGCACCGCGGTGCGGGTACTGCTCGCGGAGGTGCACGGCGACAGCGAGTCGGCGCGCGCACACATCGAGATCGCGCTCACCAACGCGGCACCGGAGGAGATGGACATGCTGATGGTCCAGGCACTCCGGTGGACCATGCGGTTGTCCGACGAATGCGTCCGCCGCGACCTGCCGGTCGCGGACTGGATCACCACGGCGTTGTCCTAGACGGCGTGGCCGATGCCCTGAAAGGCGCGTTCAGGGCACTCAGCGCCCTGAACGGCCCATTCACGGCACTCGTCGACGCCCCGGCGCGTACCGCGTGTCATCGGGGTCTTCGACCGGCACCCGGAGCGGCCGTCCTTGCATACTTGCTGCCGTGATCACCGTGCAGGGCGTCGTGGACCGGGTCGGGCCGACGCTGCTGCACACCCGGTTCGCGGGGCGGGGCGGGCACGTCACCGACGTCGTGATCGCCGAGTCCGGGCGGCGTGACCAGGTCGGCGACGGGGACCTGGTCCTCGGCGTCGCCGTGCACGCCAGCAAGGACGCCGCCGAGTTGGTCCGGTACTGCGGCAGCCAGGGCGCGGCCGCGGTGCTGCTCAAGCCGCCGCTGCCGGTGCGGGCCGCGGTCCGGTCGGCAGCGCAGGCACACGGGACCGCGCTGGTGGAGGTCCACGCCGCCGCCTCATGGGCGCAGGTCGTGTGGCTCCTGCGGTCCGTGCTGGACGCGGCCGCCGACGAGTCCGACGACTCCCGCGGCGGCGAACCCGGCCTCGGCGACCTGTTCCGGCTGGCCGACGCGGCCGCCGCGGTGGTCGACGCGCCGGTCACCATCGAGGACGCGAACTCGCGCGTGCTCGCCTACTCCGCACGGCAGGACCGCACCGACCCGGCCCGGGTGTCGACGATCATGGGACGGCGGGTGCCGGACGACGTGCTCGCCCGCTTCCGGTCGCGGGGGGTGTTCCGGGAGCTGTCCCGCGGCCGGACGACGATCTTCGTGCCGAGGCAGGCCGACGGCACCCTCCCCCGGCTGATCGTGCCGATCCGCATGGGCGGCGAGCTGCTCGGTTCCATGTGGGCGGTCGTGGCGGGACCGGTGTCCGACGAGCGGGCGGCCGCGTTCGCCGACACGGCACCGGTCGTGGCGCTGCACCTGCTGCGCCGCCGGGCCCGCGAGGACGCCGAGCGCCGCCGGTCCGCCGAGCTGGTCCGCGCGGTCCTGGAGGGCACCGGCAGCGTGCGGCTCGCCGCGGCCGAGCTGGACCTGCCCGACGAGCCGCACCGGGTGGTGGCCATGGCCATCCGCACCCCGGACCCGCTGGGCGCCGAGGGCATGCGGCTCGCGCTGTGGGAGCGGATCACCGCGGGGGTCGGCAAACGGCTCGCCGTGACCGAGCTGCGGGACGTCCTGTACGCGGTGGTGCCGGACCGCAGTGGGTGGCCCGCGCTGCGCCAGGCGCTGGCCGCCGAGGAGGAACCGCTGGTCGCGGCCGGACCGCCGGTGCCGCTGACCGAGCTGACCCGGTCGAGGACGCTGGCCGAGGAGATGCTGAACCTGCTGCGGACCGGCCTGATCACCGGTCCCCTGGTCAGCAACGAGGACGCGTGGCAGGTGCTGGTGCTGCACCGGTCCGCCACCGGCGCGCTCGGTGCGGGCGCGACCGAGTTCGGGCCCCTCTCCGTGCTGCGCGCGCAGGACGAGCAGGCCGGCACGTCGTACGTGGACACGCTGTACGAGTGGCTGCGCCACCCCGGCGACCCGCGCGCGGCGAGCAGGGCGCTGCGGATCCACCCGAACACGCTGCGGTACCGGATGGCCAAGCTCGTCGACCTGGCGGAGGTCGACCTCGACAACCCGGACACCCGGCTCGCGCTGCTCGTCCAACTGGCGGCCATCCGCTGGGCGTGACTGTGCCACCAGCACTACAGCGAGCCTCGATTCTGGTTCCAGCGACACGATGACACTTACTTATTGTTATTTCATCGTGGTGTACGACACCCACTTGGCCCATTGTCGGGAAGGACCACAGCCGTGCAGATCGCCGTTCCCCGGGAGATCAAGAACCACGAGTACCGGGTCGCCATGACCCCGGCGGGCGTTCACGAGCTGACCGCGCACGGGCACGACGTGTTCGTCGAGGCGGGCGCCGGGCTCGGCTCCGCGATCACCGACGAGGAGTACCTCGCCGCCGGCGCGAAGGTCCTGGCCAAGGCCGAGGACGTGTGGGCCGAGGGCGAGATGGTCATGAAGGTCAAGGAGCCCATCGCGTCGGAGTACCCGCTGCTGCGCAGGGACCAGGTGCTGTTCACCTACCTGCACCTCGCCGCGGACGAGGCGCTGACGAAGGCGCTGATCGAGGCCGGCACGACCGCGATCGCCTACGAGACGGTGCAGACCGCGAACGGCGCGCTGCCGCTGCTCGCGCCCATGTCCGAGGTGGCAGGCAGGCTCGCGCCGCAGGTGGGCGCGTACGCGATGATGAAGCCCTCCGGCGGCCGAGGGGTGCTGCCGGGTGGTGTGCCGGGCGTCGCCCCTGCCCGTGTCGTGGTGATCGGCGGCGGCGTCGCGGGCCTGAACGCGGCGACGATCGCGGTCGGCATGGGCGCGGACGTGCAGGTCCTGGACACCAACGTCGACCGGCTGCGGCAGATCGACGCCCAGTTCCAGGGACGGCTGCGCACCATCACGTCGAACCGGTACGCCGTCGAGCAGGCCGCCAGGGAGGCGGACCTGGTGATCGGCGCGGTGCTGGTGCCGGGCGCGCGGGCACCGAAGCTGATCGGCAACGAGCTGGTGGCGGACATGAAGCCGGGCTCCGTGCTCGTCGACATCGCGATCGACCAGGGCGGCTGCTTCGCCGACTCGCGCCCGACCACGCACGCCGAGCCGACGTACGAGGTGCACCAGTCGGTCTTCTACTGTGTGGCGAACATGCCGGGCGCGGTGCCGAGGACGTCCACGTACGCGCTGACCAACGTCACGCTGCCGTACGCGACCGCGCTGGCGGGCAAGGGCTGGGAGACCGCGCTGCGGGCGGACCAGGCGCTGGCACTTGGCCTGAACACACACGCGGGCGCGCTGACGAACGGCCCGGTCGCGGCGGCCCACAACCTGCCCCACACCCCGTTGACCGAATTGGTCAACTAATCAACACCCCTGGCGAAAAGCGGAAACGACACGGCCGTCCGAAAAACGCACGCCCGTAAGCATAAACCGAACACCCTGTCGCAAATGGGCGACAGGGTGTTCGCGTAGGAACAGGCGATCGAAAGGGTTCGGCGACCGTCGAACCCGGACACGAGGGCGGCCCGCTCAACCAGCCTGGGGGTCACTGGGAGCGGGCCGCCACGTGCAAGCTTAAAGGTACGGGGCTGGGAACGGTGCAACTGGGGTCCGGTGAGTTTCATTAGTTCTCAAGTCGACACCGTCCGTATCCCGAGCGCCGTTCACGCTGCGCACCGCATCAGTGACTACCCATACGGCGACTCGTCACCCGAGGGGAACGCTCGATCGAGTGAGAATGGAGGCAATGGAGTGAAGTCCCCCTATTACCACTTCGGTCGGCTCATTCCGAGGCCGATGTCGAGATCGTGACTGAACCCCGCTGGTCCGTTCGTTGTATCGATCCGTTCGGCCGGGACCGGGCGTTGATGGTGCTGGTCGAAAACGAGAGGGTCGTGCTCGTCCCCCCTCCTGGTGCCGCCGCGGTGCTGTCCGCGCAGCAGGCCAGGGGCCTCGGGCTCGCTCTCGACCAGGCCGCCGTCCGCACCGACCACCATCCGGGCCGACAGGCCGGGTGAGCGCCGTGTGGCCCGCCATGGACGACACCCGCCGCGCTGTGCTGGCCCGGCTCGCCGCGCTCGACGAGGAGGCCGGGAAGGCCGACCCGTCGACCCTGCTCCCGCTGGCCCGCACCGAACTGCGCCGCCTCGCCGACGGCTGGCGCCGCCTGCTGGCCGTCCACCGCCCCGGCTCCGACGGCCGCTGCATGGCCTGCCGCACCCGCATCCGCGCACGTCGCTGGCCGTGCCAGGTGTGGCGGACCGCCCACGAGCAGCTCATCGGGGAGGAGGTACCGCACCGCCGCCGCAGCGGCGACTGACTCCCAACTACCCCGTTCGGCACAACCCCGCTGACGCCATGCGGCAAGATGACCCGCACGAAACCCGCAGGCGGAGCAGGAGGACACGTGTCGGACGGCAGCGGCCGCATCGTGGTGCAGAACCTGAGCAAGAACTTCGGTCAGGTCGCCGCGGTACAGAACCTCAGTTTCCAGGTGGAACCCGGGTCGGTGACCGGCTTCCTGGGCCCGAACGGCTCCGGCAAGACCACCACGCTGCGCATGCTGCTCGGCCTGGTCACGCCGACGGCAGGCCACGCGACGATCAACGGCCAGCCGTTCAACCGGCTCGGCAACCCCGGCCGGATCGTGGGCGGCGTGCTGGAGGCGCAGGGCTTCCACCCCGGCCGCACGGCGCGGGATCACCTCCGGGTGTACGGCGCCGCGATGGGCGTGCCGGACCAGCGCGCCGACGAGGTGCTGAACCTGGTCGGTCTCGCCGCCGCGGGCAACCGCGCGGCCGGTGGCTTCTCGCTCGGCATGAAGCAGCGCCTCGCGCTGGCCACCGCGCTGCTCGGCGACCCGCAGGTGCTGGTGCTCGACGAGCCCGCGAACGGTCTCGACCCCGAGGGCATCGCGTGGCTGCGCACGTTCCTCAGGGCGTTCGCGCAGAGCGGCCGCACGGTGCTGATCTCCAGCCACCTGCTGGCCGAGGTCGAGCAGACCATCGACCAGGTGGTGATCATCAGCCGTGGCCAGACGATGTACTACGGCATGCTCGACGACCTGCGCAAGGCGCAGAAGAGCAGGGTGATCGTCCAGCCGGCCGACCCGCAGAAGCTCGCGGTCGCGCTGCAGGAGGCCAAGATCACCGAGGTCGCCCCGACGCCGGACGGCAAGCTCGCCGTGGTGGGCGCGACCGTGCAGCAGATCGGTGACATCGCAGCGCAGGCGGGTGTCGCGCTGTACGGCGTGCAGGAGGAGCGGGCCGACCTCGAGCAGATGTTCTTCGCGCTCACGAGCGGTCAGTACTCGGCGCCAGGGCAGGTCGCACACGGCCAGCTGCCGCCGATCCCGCCCGGGTACCAGCAGCCCGGCCCGCCCCAGGGCTACCAGCAGGCGCCGCCGCAGGGCTACCAGCAGCAGCCCCAGCAGGGCTACCAGACGCCGCCGGGCGGGTGGCAGCAGGCACCGCAGGGCACGCCGCCGCAGGGCTACCAGCAGCCGCAGTACCAGCAGCAGCCGCCGCAGGGTTACGCGCCGCCCGCGCAGACCCCGCCGGGCGGGTGGCAACAGCAGCCCCAGCAGGTGCAACCACCGCAGCCGCCCCAGCCACCGCAGGACTGGGGGCAGCCGCCGAGCGGCCCGCAGCCGGTGCAGGCGCCCGTCGCGCCACCGCCACCACCACCCAGTGACAAGAACCCGGACTCCGGCGGCCCGGACGGAGGCAACAACTGATGGGCAACCTGATCAAGGCGGAGTTCCGCAAGATCCTCACCACCAAGATGTGGTGGGCGATGATGATCCCGGCCGTGCTGCTCGCACTCGGCTGGGCGTGGGGTGTCTCGGCGCTGATCACGTCGATCGTCAGCGACATCTCCGACGCGGACATCATCGAGGAGTTCGACATCTCCTTCGACGACCTGTCCTGGTCGGTGATCGCGCTGACGCGCAGCATGAACATCGCGACGATCTTCCCGATGATCTTCGGCACGCTGGCGCTGGCGAGCGAGCTGTCGCGCCGCACGATCACCACGAGCTTCCTGACCGCGCCCACCCGCGGTTCGCTGCTGTCGGCCAAGGCCATCACGTACGTCATCTGGGGTCTGCTGTACGGCCTGGTGATCGCGCTGGGGGCGAGCATCGGCACCGCGCTCGGCTCGAAGAGCGAGTACCTGCCGGACGCGGGCCAGTGGCTGATGATCGGGCTGTCCGGCATCCTCGGCTGTCTGCTGTGGACGCTGTTCGGCCTCGGCATCGGCGCGCTGTTCGGCTCGCCGGTCGGCGCGCTGGTGGTCCTGCTGATCTACTCGCTGATCGTCGGCCCGATCGGCGACCTGGTCATGACGGGCCTCACCGAGGGCTCCTACCTGGCGGGCTTCCTGCCGAACGGCTCCGCGAACGGGCTGACCGGCGCGACCGCGAGCCAGGTGCTCTCCGCACAGGTCATCGACCTCGTCCAGAACGCGGGCGGTGTCGTCGACACCGAGGGCCGCGAGGAGTTCGAGCAGGTCGTGCGCGGTATCGCGGGTGCGCCGGGCGCGCTGTCGCTGTGGCTGTCCGGCCTCGTGTTCCTGGTGTGGACCAGCATCTTCTTCCTGCTGGGCATCATGCGGAACCGGACGCGCGACATCACCTGATCGGCTGAACCAGACGACGGGGTCCGCCATTGGCGGGCCCCGTCGTCGTTCGCGGCCCTGGACTGTCGGTGGTCGCGCCTAATGTGGGTTTCGTGTCGAAGACCTCCCCTAACCGGAGCGAAGCCCGCGGAGCGACCCAGCAACGCTGGATCCGCCGGTTGAGTGCCGCCTGCTGGCGGCACCGGCGGCTGGTCGTGCTCTCCGTCGTCTCGTCGGTCATCGGTGTCGGCTTCCAGGCCGCGGGCCCGGTGCTGGTGAAGCTCGTCGTCGACGACGCGGTGGCAGGCACGACCGAGCGCCTCGCGTGGCTGGTCGCGGTGCTGGTGCTGATGGAGCTGTCCACGTTCGGCACCGCGTTCGTGCGCCGCTACCTGGGTGGCCGCCTCGCGCTCGACGTGCAGCACGACCTGCGCCAGCAGGTGTTCGCCGCGGTGCAGCGGCTCGACGGCGCGAAGCAGGACACGTTGCGCACCGGCCAGGTGGTGTCCCGGTCGATCACGGACCTGCAGGTCGTGCAGGGCATGCTGATGATGGTGCCGCTTTCGATCGGCACGGTGGTGTTCGCGCTGCTCGCGCTCGGCGCGATGCTGTGGCTGTCGCCGTTGCTGACGTTGATCGCGCTGGTGATCACGCCGGTCGTGGCGGTGGTCGCGGTCCGCAGCAAGCGGGTGCTGTTCCCGGCGTCGTGGTCCGCGCAGCAGCGCGCGGCCGACCTCGCGCAGCACGTCGAGGAGACCGTCACCGGCGTGCGGGTGGTCAAGGGCTTCGGTCAGGAGGCCAGGGAGGTCGCGCGGCTGGACAAGGCGGCGCGGAAGCTGTTCGGCGAGCGGATGCGCACCGCGAAGCTGACGTCCCGGCCCGCGGCGACGCTCGTGGCGATGCCTGCCGCCGGCCAGGTCGCGGTGCTGGCGCTCGGCGGCTACATGGCGCTGAACGGGGACGTCACGCTCGGCACGTTCCTGGCGTTCGCGAGCTACGTGGCGAACCTGGTCGGCCCGACACGGCTGCTGTCGAGCCTGCTGGTGAACGTGCAGCTGGCGCGGGCCGGGGTCGAGCGGGTGTACGAGCTGATCGACTCACACCCCACGGTGACCGACGCGCCGGACGCCACCGACGTGCCTGCCGGGCCGGTCGACGTGCGCCTTTCCGGGGTGACGTTCGGGTACACGCGCAGCGAGCCGGTGCTCGACGGGGTGTCGCTCGACGTCGCGCCGGGCGAGACACTCGCGCTGGTCGGCACGGCCGGCTCCGGGAAGTCCACGGTGTCGCTGCTCCTGCCCCGCTTCTACGACGTGCACGAGGGCACGATCTCCGTGGGGGGCGTGGACATCCGGCGGCTGCGGCTCGCGTCGCTGCGGTCCACGGTCGGCGTGGTGTTCGAGGAGGCGTTCCTGTTCTCCGACACCGTGCGGGCCAACATCCGCTACGGCCGGCCCGACGCGACCGACGAGGAGGTGCGGGCGGCCGCGCGGGCGGCGCAGGCCGACGGGTTCATCACCGCGCTGCCCGACGGGTACGACACGGTGGTCGGCGAGCGCGGGCTCACGCTGTCCGGTGGGCAGCGGCAGCGGGTGGCGCTCGCGCGGGCACTGCTGTCCGACCCCCGGGTGCTGGTGCTGGACGACGCGACGTCCGCGGTCGACACGGCCACCGAGGCCGCGATCCACGACACGCTGCGGTCGGTCACCCGCGACCGCACCACGCTGCTGATCGCGCACCGCAGGTCGACCCTGGCGCTTGCCGACCGGATCGCGGTGCTCGACAGGGGCGGAGTGGTCGACGTCGGCACGCATGACGAGCTGACCGCGCGCTGCGAGCTGTACCGGTCGCTGCTGGCCGGTCCGGGCGAGGAGATCGAGGACGACACCGGGCGGGACGTGTCGGCGCTGGTGCCGGGCGCCGACGGCTGGACCCCGGAGCTGTGGCCCACCTCGGTCGAGGAGGAGCCCGGCAGCACCCGCGCGCCGCAGGTGACGACGGGTCCACCCGGCCGGGGCGGGGTCGGGGGCGCCCGCATCGCCGGTGCGCTGGACGGCACCCCGCCGACCCCGGAGCTGCTCGACCGGGTGGCCGCGCTGCCGCCTGCCGGGGAGAAACCGGTGCTGCGCGGTGAGGACCCGACCGCGCCCGACCCCGGCTTCCGGTTACGCCGCCTGCTGAAGCCGGTGCGGCTGATGCTGGTCGTCGTGGCGGGCCTGGTGATCGCCGACGCGGTGCTGACGATGGCGCTGCCGATGCTGTTCCAGCAGGGCGTCGACAAGGGCGTGGTCACCGGCAACGTGACGGCGCTGTGGGTGGTCACGGCCATCGCGGCGGTGCTGGTGATGTTGAGCTTCGCGGACAACGCGGTGAACACGGTGCTGACCGCGCGGGTCGGCGAGCGGCTGCTGTACCTGCTGCGGGTACGCAGCTACGCCCACCTGCAGCGACTCGGGCTGGACTACTTCGAGCGCGAGATGGCCGGCCGCATCATGACGCGGATGACGACCGACGTCGACGCGCTGTCGACGTTCCTGCAGACCGGGCTGACGAGTGCGCTGGCGAGCCTGCTGACGATCGTCGCGATCACGGGCGCGCTGCTCGTCACCGACCCGCAGCTGGCGCTGGTCGCGTTGTCGGTGCTGCCGGTGCTGGTGGCGGCGACGGTGGTCTTCCAGCGCCTGTCGTCGGCCGCGTACTCGCAGGCGCGCGAGCAGGTGAGCGCGGTGAACGCGGACATGCAGGAGAACGTGTCCGGTCTGCGGGTGGCGCAGGCGTTCACGCGCGAGGAGCACTCGGCGAAGGAGTTCGCGCAGCGCAGCGACACCTACCGCCGCACCCGGCTGCGCGCACAGCGCTACGTGGCGACGTACTTCCCGTTCGTGGCGTTGCTCGCCGGTCTCGCACGGGCGGCGGTGCTGGTGGTCGGCGCGCAACGGGTGGCGTCCGGCGACCTGTCGATCGGTGTGCTGCTGGCGTTCATGCTGTACCTGAACCTGTTCTTCTCCCCGGTGCAGCAGCTGTCGACCGTCTTCGACGGCTACCAGCAGGCCAGGGTGGGCCTGCGCCGCATCGCGGACCTGCTGCGCACGCCGACGTCGGTGCCACCGCCTGCGTCGGCGATCCCGGTCCCGCCGAAGCTGGCCGGTGCGGTGGAGCTGCGGAACGTGTCGTTCACCTACCCGGGCACCGACCACCCGGCCGTCGCGGACCTGAACCTGACGGTGGCCCCCGGCGAGACGGTGGCGCTGGTCGGCGCGACCGGCGCGGGCAAGTCCACGGTGGTCAAGCTGATCGCCCGCTTCTACGACCCGACGGCGGGCGCGGTGCTGGTGGACGGCGTCGACCTGCGCGACCACGACCCGTCCGAGTACCGGCAGCGCCTCGGCGTCGTCCCGCAGGAGGCGCACCTGTTCACGGGGGACGTGGCGAGCAACGTCGGCTACGGCGTGTCCCTCGACGGCGGCAACGGCGACCGGGCAGCCATCGAGGACGCCGTCCGCAAGGTGGGCGCCCTCCAGATGGTCGCCGAGCTCCCGGCCGGTTTCCGCCAGCAGGTCGGTGAACGGGGCCAGGGCCTGTCCGCGGGCCAGCGCCAGCTGATCGCCCTGGCGAGAGCCGAGCTGGTGAACCCGGACATCCTGCTGCTGGACGAGGCGACCGCCGCCCTGGACCCGGTGACGGAGTCGGTGGTCTTGACCGCCGGCGAACACCTGGCCCGCCCGCGAACCACCTTCGTGGTGGCCCACCGCCTGGCCACGGCGGCCAGAGCCGACCGCATCCTGGTCCTGTCCGACGGCCGCGTGGTGGAAGCGGGCACCCACACCGAACTACTGGCAGAGAACGGCCACTACGCCACGCTGTGGCGACACGGCACCGCGGAGAACGGTCTGCTGCCGCGAGAGGGTGCCGCGGGCGTCAGGTCCGCACTCGACGAGGCAGGCCTCGATGCGCACCGTTGAGCGCGGCGACGAGGTCGGCACCGGCCCCAGGCACAACACGCACGCCCCGTGGTTGCCGGGTGAGGAGGACGCGGCCACCGGCCAGGTCCGCATAGCGGACCGGCTGACCGACGTGCCGGAGGCCGGAACGGTCCCGGTGGGCGACCCACAGTTCGCCGCCACCGGTCCGGGGCTGGGTGAGGAGCTGCCTGGCCGCACGTGCTTCCGGACTCGCGCGCAGGACGGTCGCACCGGCCGGGCCGAGTCGCCGCCCCGTCTTGTTCACCGACCGCACCTCGGCGGGTGACACCGTCCATGGGCGACCAGGCAGGGGAGGAAGTTCCGGGAGCTGGGCGACGAGTCGCTCAGTGAGGCGGCCGGCGGGGATGCCGCTCAGCCCGACCATGTCGTCCGGTGTGCGGACCGCGAGCACCGCGTCCTTGCCGATCCGCGCGGCGAGCACGGCGATCGTGACGCCGACGTGGGTGATCCAGCCGTACGCCTCGTCGACGGGACGGCAGAGCACCGCGAGCGATGCGCTGACCTCCCGCTCCAGCCGACCCGCGCGGTCGCACCAGCCAAGCTTCGTGAGCCAGTCAGCCGACCGGTCCGGCCAGGGATCGGGCTCGTGGGGCGGCCGCCACACCGCGGTGGGCGCGAGCGCGATGTGCGGCTCACCGAGTCCGTGCCGTGCGACCAGCCAGGCCAGGACCCGCGCCGGAACCGTCGCGGGCACGAAGAGCGCCATCTCAGTCTTCGTCCTCGTCCCCGATGGCGCTCGGTGCCGTGAGCTGGTCCGTGTCGAACAACTCCTCGGGATCGCCGCCCTCGAGGTAGTCGGGACGTTTGCGTTCGGTGTCCTCCGCACCTCGCCCACGCCCAGCCGCGCCAAGGGGAACCCCGCCCAACCCGACCCCGCCACGTCCGGGTCCCGGCACCACGCTCAACCCGGCGCGGCCTGCGGCGCCTGGCCGCTCGGCACCGGCACCCGGGCCACCACCCGGCACACCACCTCGCGGCGAACCACCACCTGGCGCGGCACCCGTCCCGCCACGTGGCCAGGCACCCGAGCCATACGGGCCCCCGACACCACCGGTCACCGGTCCGCCGACCACCGGAACTCCCGTGCCGGACCCGGTCATCCCCGGAACGGACCGGCCTCCGGCGGCGGACACTTCTGTCCCGGCCCCCGGTCCCGGGCTCGGCGCGGGGACGAACGAGCCGGGCGTGGTGCCACCAGGGCCGGCGGGTGACGAACCGCGGCCACCACCGTCCACGTCGGACGAGGTGCCGGGCCGGACCGTCTCACCTGGACCAGTGCCGGGAAACCCGCGTGGACCATCCGCACCGGCCGCGCGCTCCTCGGACTCCCCGACCGCGATCGTGTCCGGCGAGCGCACCGCGAGCGCGGCCTGATCGTCGACGATGTCACCGTAGGAGGCGGGCTGCCGGTCGGTGTTGTACTCGCTCGCACCGGTGTAGCCGTTCATCACGTCCACGTTGTGCTGCGCCGCCTGGTTGTGCTCGGCGACCTGCTGGAAGTAGGTGGCCGTGACGGCGTGGTCGGTGAGCAGCACAAGCGGGTCGACCTCACCCGGCGCGGGTGGCACGGGCACGACCGTGTTGCGTGCGTCCCCGAACGACCCGGCCTGACGCCTGGTGAGGTCCTGCGCGGTGTGCAACGCGCTCCCCGACAACTCGTGCTCGGCGACCAGCGGGCCAAGACCGCGGTTGGCGGCCCCGGCGGCCGCACCCTGCCAGGCGGCTTCCATCCGCGCCCGAAGACGCACCACCCGGCCCGCCCGCTCCCGGTGCCGTTCGGCCAGCTCGTTCACCAATGCCGCACTCGACGAGATCCCCTCGGCACCCGGCCCTTCCTGGAAGTTCCGGTAGATCTCCGCACCCGTCATCATCGACGGCGGCAGCCAGGTCATCGACTCTCCTTCAGCGTGGCCAGGACCGCCGCCGCAACCTGGGCAGCCCGATCACAGGCACCGTGCGCATCCAACGTGCCCGACTCACCCGCGGTGAACGTCAACGAGTCCGAGACACCGACCGAGATCAGGCAGTCGCCGTCCGCCCGGGCATCGCTGGAGTCCCTGAACACCGCGGGATAGCCATCCACCGTGGTCGGCTCGAAGTAGTCGTACCGGTCCCGGATCCTGTACAGGTCGCCGAGGCCGTTCTTGTTCCCGCGCTGCCAGGTCACACCGATGCTGCTGGGAATCTCGGTGTCGGCCCGCCACGAACACAGCGGGCCCACCTGCTTGGCGATCTCGCTGTCCGTGTCCGGTTTCCCCGGCCTGCTCACCTTGAACGTGGCGAGCTGCGCGGGGGTGAGCACCGCGCACGGATCGGTGAGGAACCGGGTCGCGTCCAGCGGGTCGGCCACTCGCGGCGCCTCCGGCTCGGAACTGGGCTCCGTCGACTCAGCGGAGTCGGTGGTCGTCACCGCATCGCCTGGTCGGGGGGTCGCGGTCCCCGCGGTGCTGGTCGTGCAACCCGCCACGCCCATCAACCCGAAGGTGACCAGCCCCGCCACCGCGACACGTGCGTTCACCGGTCTCCCTCGATGTGGCGCAGCCGCGCCGCCGCGCCCGAATCGTTCTCGGCATACGTGTGCCGCGCAGCCTGAAGTTTGGCCAACTGGTTCTCGGCGTACCCGAGCATCGCCTTGTTGTGTTCCCGCCCCGCTTCCAACGACGCGATGTACGCAGCGACCTGACCACGGCTCATCACATCTTCGGCCGGCGGCGTAGCCAGGCCGATCGCCTGGTCGTAGTACCAAAGGTCGTCCCGGACCTCAACGGCGATCTCTTCGAGTTCGGTGATGATGCCGTCGAGTTCGTCCAGGTCGGTGAACACGTACTGGCCGTCCGCGCCGCCACCGCCGCTCGCCCCGTACGGCATGTACCACGACGGGCGGTCCGGCTCGCTCGCCTCCTGCCCCGGCATGACCTGACCTCCCCGTGTAGTCGTGCAGTCACGGAGAATACCGAGGTGGCACCACGGGAAAGGCGGGTTACGGCTGGTTCACCCGTTGGGCGGAGTGCGGACCACCGTGACGAGTGCCGCGACGTCGACGCCGGTCAGGAGCGGGCCCGCGGGGTTCTTGCTGTCCCGGACGTGCCGCAACGTCTGGGCGACCTCGACACAGTTCGACTGCCCGCCGGAACGGCTGGACTTCCTGAACCGCAACGACTCCTGACGCATGAGTCAGCTCCCGAGGACGTGCTGTTCGATCAACTGCTCGATCCTATCCCGGGTTGACCGCTCCGACAGGGCCCGATCGCGGAGGTCCTTGCGGGCGGCCGCATACGGCGCGGTCTCCTCGTCGAAGAGGAACGTGGAGGAGCCCAGGTGCTCCAGCAGCACCACGGAACCGGCCTTCTCGTAGTCCATCAGGTACCAGCCACACGCGGTGAACGACGTCGGCGCGGCCACCAACCGGAGCGTCACACCGCTCCGCTGGGAGGTCCGCAGCAGGTGGCGGAGTTGCTCCTGCATCACCGGTGACGAGCCGAGGTGGTTGGTGAGCGCCGAGCTGCCGACGAGGGCCAGGTAGTCAACGCCGCGCCGGTCCAGGAGTTGCTGGCGCCGGAGCCGCGCCCCGATCCGGTAGTTCACGTCCTTCTCCGGCACTCGGCACTGCGACGATTCAGATGATCGATTCAGCTTTTGGCGGTGGCTGAATTCTCTACCACTGGGCGCTGTGCACCGACCGTCGGCCGATCCGCTTGTGGTCGTCGGCGCTGGCGTCTCACGTCCCAGGAGCCTTGGCTGAGGCATTCACCACAGTCATAGGGCCTGAACCGGACGAACCCGGCCGTGGTTCGTCGGGCGGACCGGGTGTGGACCCGCTGGGGGACAATGCGAGTATCAGCGGCAGCGGCACCTGGGGTCGGTCTTCGATCACCTATGTGACCTGCGGTCCTGCTCCGAGTCGGCACCACGCCACTCGCTTGGAGGACTAGCCTTGGGGTGCAGTCCGTACCACTAACAGATCGAGATAGATAGAGGCGAGTGCCTGCCGTGTCCAGCAGCAGCCCTGCGTCGCAGTTCGGCCCCAATGAGTGGCTCGTAGAGGAGATGTACGAGCAGTTCCTCGCTGACCCGTCGTCAGTGGACTCAGCGTGGCACGACTTCTTCGCCGACTACAAGCCGACACAGCGCGTGGCGAACAAGGCCGCGGGCGACACGAAGAGCAACACCGGGACGGCGACCGTGGCCAAGACCACAAAGCCGACACCCGCCCCCAAGGCCGCAGCCTCGGCCCCCGCGAAGAAGGAGTCGCCGAACGGCCAGTCGGCGCCTGCCAAGCAGGCCGCGCCGAAGAAGGAGCCCGCTCCCGCGAAGGCGGCGGCGCCCAAGCCGGCGGAAACCAAGCCCGCCACCAAGGCCGACGGTGAAGAGGTCAAGCAGCTGCGTGGCGCCGCTGCCGCGATCGCGAAGAACATGGACGTCTCGCTGACGATCCCGACCGCGACCAGCGTCCGCGCCGTGCCCGCGAAGCTGCTGTTCGACAACCGCATCGTGATCAACAACCACCTGAAGCGCACGCGCGGCGGGAAGGTGTCGTTCACGCACCTCATCGGGTACGCGCTGATCCGGGCGCTGGCCGACTTCCCGAACATGAACCGGCACTACGCCGAGGTCGACGGCAAGCCGAACGTGGTGACACCCGAGCACGTCAACCTCGGCCTCGCCATCGACCTGCCGACCAAGGACGGTGGCCGCACGCTGGTCGTCGCGTCCATCAAGAACTGCGAGGACATGACCTTCCAGCGGTTCTGGCAGGCCTACGAGGAGATCATCCGCAAGGCCCGCAACGGCGCGCTGACCACCGAGGACTTCGCGGGCACCACGATCTCGCTGACCAACCCGGGCACCATCGGCACGAACCACTCGATGCCGCGCCTGACCAGGAACCAGGGCGCGATCATCGGTGTCGGCGCCATGGAGTACCCGGCGCAGTACCAGGGCACGAGCGAGCGGACGCTGGTCGAGCTGGGCGTCAGCAAGATCATCACGCTGACCTCCACCTACGACCACCGCATCATCCAGGGTGCGGAGTCCGGCGAGTTCCTGCGCCGCGTGCACCAGCTGATGCTTGGCGAGGACGGCTTCTACGACGACATCTTCACGTCGCTGCGGCTGCCCTACGAGCCGGTGCGCTGGGTCGAGGACATCCCCGAGGGTGAGATCGACAAGACCGCCCGGCTCCTCGGCCTCATCGACACCTACCGCACCCGCGGTCACCTGATGGCCGACGTGGACCCGCTGAACTACCGCCAGCGCAAGCACGAGGACCTCGACATCCTGTCCCACGGCCTCACGCTGTGGGACCTGGACCGCGAGTTCCCGGTCGGCGGCTTCGCAGGCAAGAACCGGATGAAGCTGCGGGACGTGCTCGGCGTGCTGCGGGACAGCTACTGCCGCACGGTCGGCGTCGAGTACACCTACATCCTCGACCCGTCGGAGCGCCGCTGGATCCAGGAGCGCGTCGAGATCAAGCACGAGAAGCCGCCGCAGGCCGTGCAGAAGTACATCCTGTCGAAGCTGAACGCGGCCGAGGCGTTCGAGACGTTCCTGCAGACCAAGTACGTCGGCCAGAAGCGGTTCTCGCTCGAAGGCGGCGAGTCGGTCATCGCGCTGCTCGACACGATCCTCGACAAGGCGGCCGAGTACGAGCTGGACGAGGTCGTCATCGGCATGCCGCACCGGGGCCGCCTGAACGTGCTCGCCAACATCGTCGGCAAGCCGATCAGCCAGATCTTCCAGGAGTTCGAGGGCAACCTCGACCCCGGCCAGGCGCACGGCTCCGGCGACGTGAAGTACCACCTCGGCGCCGAGGGCAAGTACTTCCGGATGTTCGGCGACGGCGAGACCAAGGTGACGCTGACGGCGAACCCGTCGCACCTGGAGACCGTCGACCCGGTGCTGGAGGGCATCGTCCGCGCCAAGCAGGACATGCTCAACAAGGGCCAGGACGGCTTCACCGTGCTGCCGGTCGCGCTGCACGGCGACGCCGCGTTCGCGGGCCAGGGCGTGGTCGCCGAGACGCTGAACCTGGCGCTGCTGCGCGGTTACCGCACCGGCGGCACCGTGCACGTCATCATCAACAACCAGGTCGGCTTCACCACCGCGCCGGAGCACTCGCGCTCGTCGCAGTACGCGACGGACGTGGCCAAGATGATCCAGGCTCCGGTGTTCCACGTGAACGGCGACGACCCGGAGGCGTGCTACTGGGTCGCGCAGCTCGCGATGGACTACCGCCAGACGTTCAACAAGGACGTCGTGATCGACATGGTGTGCTACCGGCGGCGCGGCCACAACGAGGGCGACGACCCCTCGATGACGCAGCCCGCGATGTACGACATCATCGACACGAAGCGCAGCGTGCGGAAGACCTACACCGAGGCGCTGATCGGCCGCGGCGACATCTCCGTCGACGAGGCGGAGAAGGCGCTGCGGGACTTCTCCTCGCAGCTCGAGCACGTGTTCAACGAGGTGCGCGAGCTGGAGAAGCACCCGGTGGCGCCGAGCCCGTCGGTCGAGTCCGAGCAGCAGGTGCCCGCGAAGCTGTCGACGAACATCACCCGCGAGGTGCTGGAGCACATCGCGGACGCGCACGTCCGGCTGCCCGAGGGCTTCACCCCGCACCCCCGCGTCAAGCCGGTGCTGGAGCGGCGCGCGAAGATGGCGCGCGAGGGCGGCGTCGACTGGGCGTTCGCGGAGCTGCTGGCGTTCGGGTCGCTGAACCTGGAGGGGCACCTGGTGCGCCTCGCGGGCCAGGACTCGCGGCGCGGCACGTTCGTGCAGCGCCACGCGGTGATCGTGGACCGCAAGTCGGGCAAGGAGTACGTGCCGCTGCAGAACCTGTCCGACGAGCAGGGCAAGTTCCTTGCCTACGACTCTGCGCTGTCGGAGTACGCGGCGCTGGGCTTCGAGTACGGCTACTCGGTGGCGAACCCGGACGCGCTGGTGCTGTGGGAGGCGCAGTTCGGTGACTTCGTGAACGGCGCGCAGTCGGTGATCGACGAGTACATCTCCTCGTCCGAGGCCAAGTGGGGTCAGCGGTCGGACGTCGTCATGCTGCTGCCGCACGGGCACGAGGGCCAGGGCCCCGACCACACGTCGGGCCGCATCGAGCGCTGGCTGCAGCTGTGCGCCGAGGGTTCGATGACCGTGGCCGTGCCGTCGACGCCGGCGAACTACTTCCACCTGCTGCGCCGCCACGCGCTGGACGGCGTGCAGCGCCCACTGGTGGTGTTCACGCCGAAGTCGATGCTGCGCAACAAGGCCGCGGTGTCCTCGGTCGAGGACTTCACCGAGGAGGCCAGGTTCAACTCGGTCATCGACGACCCGGCGAACCCGGGCCCGAAGGAGGTCCGGAAGCTGCTGCTGGTGTCGGGCAAGCTGTACTACGAGCTGGCCCACGAGCGGGACGCCCGCGGTGCGTCCGACGTCGCGATCGTGCGGCTCGAGCAGCTGTACCCGGTGCCGGTGAAGCGGCTGGGCGCGATCTTCGAGAAGTACACGGGCGTCGAGGAGGTCCGCTGGGTCCAGGAGGAGCCCGCGAACCAGGGTTCGTGGCCGTTCTACGGTCTGCACCTGCGCGAGCTGTACCCGGACCTGCCGAGGCTGGTGCGGGTGTCGCGGCGCGTGATGTCGGCGCCGTCTGCCGGTTCCGGCAAGGTGCACGAGGTGGAGCAGCGGGAGATCATCGAGAAGGCGTTCGGCTGAGCGATGTACTTCACCGACCGGGGCCTTGAGGAGCTGGCGGACCGCCGGGGCGACGAGGAGGTCACGCTGGCCTGGCTGGCCGCGAAGATGCGTGACTTCGTCGACGCGAACCCCGAGTTCGAGACCGCGGTGGAACGCCTGGCGACCTACCTGGCAAGAGACGACGAAGACGACGAGTGAGTGCGACGGCGAGGCGCCCCCGAGCGGGACGCCTCGCCGCGTGTGTGGCCTCCGGCCCCCGATCGCCAGCCTCGCACGGGGCACCGACAGTTCCGGTGCACCGGACCCGCCGCCCAGGGCGGTTGTCCACAGTCGTCCTGGTTGTCCACAGCCACCCACCGAGGCGAGTCCCACTGTCGGTGCCCCGCACTACGCTGGTGTCCGGGGGCCGGAGGCCGCCGGACAACCTCCGCCACCGCCGGGACGTCCCCCTCTCATGGACGCACCACCTGCCGACCACGACCTGATCGAGTTCGCCGTCGGGCTCGCCGAGCGGGCGGGCAGGCTGGCCGCCGAACGGTTCTTCGGCGGCGACCTCCACACCGCGTGCAAACCGGACGGCACCGAGGTCACCGCGGCCGACCTCGCCGTCGAGGAGCTGATCCGCGGCGAGCTGGCCGCGCACGTCCCCGACGACGAGGTGTACGGCGAGGAAGCGGGCACCACGCCGGGCACGTCGGGTCGCCGCTGGGTGATCGACCCCATCGACGGCACGTACTACTTCGCCCGCCGGATGCCGCTGTTCTCCACGATGATCGCGTTCGAGGACGAGCACGGCCCGGCCATCGGGGTCATCCACGATCCGATCGGGCGGCAGACGATCGCCGCGGGGCGGGGCCGCGGGTGTCACGTCGACGGGCAGCCCATCCGGGTCAGCGACCGCACCCGGTTCCCCGGTGCCCGGACCGCCATGGGCAACCCGGGCACCTGGTCGGTCGACCTCATGACCGCCCTCCACCGCGACGTCTTCCTCGTCCCCAGCGGCTACACCACCGGCCTGGTCCGCGGCGACATCGACGCGATGGTCGTCGCCGGGTTCCCCATGGGGTACGAGGACCTCGCGCCGCTGCCGGTCATCGTGACCGAGGCCGGCGGGCGCGTCACCGACCTGACCGGCGCACCGGTGCTGACCGGTGACGGCACCGTCCTCGCCACCAACGGCGTGCTCCACGACGAGTTCCTCGCGCTGGTGCGCGGGCTCCCGCACGGCCGGGACTGGCGTGCCCTCACCTACCAGGCGTAGGCCTCCGGTGCGGGCTTCGAGCCGTTCGGGCCCGGTGCCGGGAACAGCTCGTCCAGCTTGTCCAGTGTCTCCTGCTCCAGCTTCAGGTCCAGGGCGCGCAGCGACCCGTCGAGCTGCTCCCGCGTCCTCGGGCCGATGATCGGCGCGGTCACGCCCTCCTGGTGCAGCAGCCACGCGATGCCCAGGTCGGCCGGGTCGGCGCCGAGGTCGGCGGAGCACTTCTCGTAGGCCTCGATGCGGTCGCGGTAGCGCTCCAGCGAGTCGGCCGACCGGCCCGAGTTGGAGCGGGACGCGCCGCCCTCGCGTTGTTTGCGCAGCACGCCGCCCAGCAGCCCGCCCTGCAGCGGCGACCACGGGATCACGCCGATGCCGTAGTGCCGGGCGGCGGGCAGCACCTCCAGCTCGACCCAGCGCGTCATCAGGTTGTAGATCGACTGCTCGCTCACCAGGCCGAGGAAGTGCCGGGACCGCGCCGCCTCCTGCGCCTGCGCGAGGTGCCAGCCCGCGAAGTTCGACGACCCGAAGTACAGCACCTTCCCCTGCTGCCGCAGCACCGAGAACGCCTCCCAGATCTCGTCCCACGGCGTGTTCCGGTCGACGTGGTGCATCTGGTACAGGTCGATGTGGTCGGTCCGGAGCCTGCGCAGCGACTCGTCGGCGGCGCGGCGGATGTTCAGCGCGGACAGGAACGTCTCGTTGGGCCAGTCGCCCATCGAGCCGTACAGCTTCGTGGCCAGCACGGTCTTCTCGCGCCTGCCGCCGCCCTTCGCGAACCACCGGCCGATGATCTGCTCGGTGATCCCCTCCCCCTTCTGCCAGCCGTATACGTTGGCGGTGTCGAAGAAGTTGATGCCGTGCTCGTGCGCGCGGTCCATGATCGCGTGACTGTCCTCTTCGGACGTCTCGGGACCGAAGTTCATGGTGCCGAGCACGAGCCGGGACACGGAGAGGCCACTGCGGCCGAGCTGTGTGTACTCCATGAAAACCAACCTAGCCCCGGAGTTGCTCCAGATGCACGACCAGCCGTTCCTGCACGAACTCGTCACCGCGGTCGCCGCGCCTGCCACCGTGCTCTCGACCCCGGACGGCCAGCTGCGGCGCGACGGGGCGCAGGGCTGGCTGGTGGCCGACGTGCGCCACCTCGCGGAGCTGGTCGTGACCGTCGACGGCCGCGAGCCGGTCGCGCTGGGACACCGGCAGGAGGGCCCCGCCGCGCTGCGGTTCGTCGCCGCCGTCCGGCACCTCGGTGACGAGATCACCGAGCCGACGGTGCGTGTCGAACGGCTCCGGCACACCGCGCCGGACACGCTGCGGGAGACGATCGCGCTGGTCAACGACTCGCGCCGGGAGGTCACGGCGACCGTGAGCGTCCGGCTGGCCGCCGACCTCGCCCCGGTCCTGGCCTTCCGCGCCGGGCAGCCGTCGCCGCCGGTGCCACCGTCGGCGACGGGCGTCGCCAAGTGGGTGGCCGGGACCCGCGTCACGACCGCGACCACGGACCGGGCACCCGATCAGGTGACGCTGGCGGACGACGCCCGCCTCGACTGGCACCTGACCGTGCCGTCCCGCTCCCGCGTGACGTGGACCGTGACGCTGGCCGCGGCGTCGGCGAGCGACGACGCCGTGTTCACCGCACCGGCCGACCGCACCGTCACGACCACGCTGACCAGCGCGAACGCGGACCTGACCGCGTTGTTCGGCACCGGCACCGCCGACCTCGCGCACCTGCTGCTCGCCGACGCGGCCGCCGAGGACGACGTGTTCGCCGCGGCGGGCGCACCGTGGTACCTGACGCTGTTCGGCCGCGACTCGCTGTGGACGGCCCGGTTCGCGCTGCCGTTCGGCACGGGCCTCGCCATGGGCACGCTGCGCACGCTGGCCCGCAGGCAGGGCACCAAGCACGACCAGGAGACCGGCGAGGAGCCGGGCAAGATCGCCCACGAGATCCGGCGCGTCCCGTCCGATGTGGACCTGCGGTTCGGTCTTCCTCCGGTGTACTACGGCACCATCGACGCGACCCCGCTGTGGATCTCGCTGACGCACGACGCGTGGCGGTGGGGCGCGGACGTCTCGGCACTGCTCGGCCCGCTGCGGCGCGCGCTGGACTGGGTGCTGTCGCACCAGGGCTTCCTCGCCTACCAGGACGTCCTCGGCCGCGGCCTCGCCAACCAGGGCTGGAAGGACTCGCCAGACTCCGTTCAGGACCGTGCGGGGACCATCGCCGAGGCGCCGGTGGCGCTGTCGGAGGCGCAGGCGTACGCGCACCGCGCGGCGCTGGACGCCGCGGCGTTGCTCGACGCGTTCGGGGAGCCGGGCGCGGATGAGGCACGGGCGTGGGCGGCACGCATGAACACCCGCTTCCGCGCGGCGTTCTGGGTGCGGGACGAGGACGGCCCGTTCCCGGCGCTGGCGCTGGACGCACAGGGCGCCCCGGTCGACACGCTGGCGTCCAACATGGGGCACCTGCTGGGTTCCGGGCTGCTGACCGGGGAGGAGTCGGCGCTGGTGGCGGCCCGGCTGGGCGGCGCGCGGCTGAACAGCGGCTTCGGGCTGCGCACGTTCGACGGCACGCACCCGTACTTCAACCCGGTCGGCTACCACACGGGTTCGGTGTGGCCGCACGACACGGCGATCGCGGTCGACGGCCTGGCCAGGGCCGGGCACGCGGACGTGGCGGCGGCACTGGCGACGGGTGTGGTGCGCGCGGGTGCGCGGTTCGGCCACCGCCTGCCCGAGCTGTACGGGGGCTGGGCCGAGGAGGACGGTCCGCTGCTGGACTACCCGTCGACGTGCCGTCCGCAGGCGTGGTCGGCGGCGTCGGCGCTGGTGTTCGTGCGCGCCGCGCTCGGCCTCACCCCGGACGGCGGGACGCTCGGGGTGCGCCCGTCGCCCGCGTTCGCGTCGTGGTTCCCGCTGACGGTCGACGGCATCGAGGTGGGGGGCCGCCGCCTGCGGGTCACGGTCGACGAGGCGGGCGCGGCGACGGTCACCGGCTGAGGGCAGTGGAGAATGCGCGCATGCCCGACCAGCACAGCGACCAGCACGGCGACGAGCAGCCCGGCGGCCAGGACTGGATCCCGCTGGACCAGAACCCGCACGCCGACGACAAACGCGACGTGCTGGACCCGGCCGGTGAGGAAACCCCGTTCAAGCGGCTCATCTTCATCGGCCTGGCCATCGGTGTGCTGGTGGTGGCGCTGGTCATCTGGCTGATCTGAGGGCCTGTGGACGACTGTGCGCACGCGTTCTGCCGTTGTCGGTCCCCCGCCGTAGCATGGGAAACCAGGGGCCGGAGGCCAACCTGGGAGGACGCCATGCCCAACGACAACACACAGGACGACACACAACGCGATCCCGTCATCTTCGGGAACGACCCGTTCACCCACGAGCGGCCACCCATCGAGGACGAGGACAAGCCGACCTACCGCCCACCCACCCGCTGGGCGTTCATCGTCGTGGCCCTCTTCGTGGTCGTGATCCTCGTCGGCGCCGTCGGACTCTGGGTGCTCTAGTCCGCCACTGGTCCGCCTCCCCGGATTTCACAGTGTTGGTCCCGACCCAGCGAAACCTGCGGAGCGCGAACGGTCGGTGGCTTGGTGCCGTCACGTTCCCCTGAGGTAACTGCTGATCAGCGCAGACCTTCGCACAAAGATCCATGGACGTGGTTCTAGCGTGCCCGCACTCCGGCCCGCCACACCGCCCACGTCAGTGGCACTCCCGGCCGGTACGCCAGGTGCGTCACCGACGGCGCGTCCAGCACCTGCACGTCCGCACGCGCCCCGGCCCGCAGCACCCCGACGTCGTCCCGCCGCAGCGCCCGCGCACCGCCCCACGTCGCCGCCCGGACGGCCTCCTCGACCGACATCCGCATCTGCAGCACCGCGGTCGCCACGCAGTACGCCATCGACGACGTGTACGACGAGCCGGGGTTGCAGTTCGTCGCCAGTGCCACGGTCGCGCCGTTGTCCAGCAGTTCACGCGCGTCCGGCAGCGGCTGCCTGGTCGACAGGTCGCACGCGGGCAGCAGCGTCGCCACCGTGTCCGACTGCGCCAGCGCGTCCACGTCCGACCTGGTCAGGTACGTGCAGTGGTCGACGCTCGCCGCGCCCAGTTCCACCGCGAGCCGCACCCCGGGGCCGTAACCCAGCTGGTTGCCGTGCACCCGCAACCCGAGACCCTTCGCCGCGGCCGCGGTCAGCACCGCCCGGGACTCGTCCTCGTCGAACGCGCCCGTCTCGCAGAACACGTCCGCCCACCGCACGTGCGGCGCGACCGCGTCGAGCATCTCACCGGTCACCAGGCCGACGTAGTCAGCGGTGGACAGCTCGGCCGGGACCAGGTGCGCGCCGAGGAACGTGACCTCGTCGGCCTCTTCCGCGGCGATGCGGGCCGACCGCAGCTCGTCGGCGACCGTCAGGCCGTAGCCGGTCTTGGTCTCCACACACGTCGTGCCCTGCGCCACCGCCTCCGCGACATGCCTGCGCAGCACCTGCCGCAGTTCGTCGTCCGACGCGGCGCGGGTCGCCGCCACGGTCACCGCGATCCCGCCCGCCGTGTACGGCTGACCGGCCATGCGGGCGGCGAACTCGGCCGTGCGGTCACCGGCGAACACCAGGTGGGTGTGGCTGTCGACCCAGCCGGGCAGCACCGCGCGGCCCTCGACGTCGACCCGTTCGTCGGCGTCCGGTGCGGCCGAGGCCGCGCCGACCCACGCGATCCGGTCACCGTCGAGCACCAGCGCGGCGTCCGGCCGCGCGGGCCCGTCGTTGGTGGTCAGCTCGCCGATGCCGGTGACGAGGACACTCCGCGTCCGATGGTTCGCTCCGCTCACGCCCACAGCTCCTCGATCGCTTCGGTCAGCAGTCCGCCGACATCGCCCAGCCGCGTGTGGTGCCCGTCCCGCGCGATGACGACGCCGTTCGACACCACCGTGCGCACGTCCGCCGCCGTCGCCGCGTACAGCACCTGGTCGGGGCGGCTGCCCGCGGTGCGGACGCTGTCGAGCCGCACGGCCACCAGGTCCGCGGGCGCGCCAGGGGCGATCGTGCCCGCGTCCGGCCAGCCCAGCGCCGCGTTGCCCGCCGACGTCAGCGCCGTGACCAGCTCCCCGGGGGCGAACCGGCCGCGCAGGCCGGTGCGCAGCCGCTCGCCGTGCTCCAGTGCGCGGGCCTCCGCGAGCGGGTCCACGACCGCGTGCTGGTCGCTGCCGAGCGACAGCGGCGCACCGGCGTCGGCCAGCTCCCGGGCGGGGCCGATGCCGTCGGCGAGGTCCGCTTCCGTGGTGGGGCAGAAACACACCGCGGTGCCGGAGGAACCGAGCGCCGTGATGTCCCGAGTGGACAGGTGGGTGGCGTGCACCGCGGTCGTCGACGGTCCCAGCGCGCCCGACTCCGCGAGCAGCGCGACGGGCGTCATCCCGTACGCGGTCTGGCACGCCTCGTTCTCGGCGGGCTGTTCGGACACGTGCACGTGCAGCGGCCGTCCATCCACAATGGACGCTATGGCGGCGATCGCGCCACGCGGCACCGCGCGCACCGAGTGGATCGCGCCGCCCACCCTGGCGAACCGCCGGTCGTACCGGGGTTGCGCGCGCTGCGCCCACGCCTCGACACTGCCGTCGGAGAACCGTTGCTGCTCAAGGGAAAGCGGGGTGTCGATGCCGCCGGTGAGGTAGCACGTGTCGAGCAGCGTCATCCGCATGCCCGCCGCCAGCGCCGCCTCCAGGAGGGCCTCGCCCATCGCGTTCGGCTCGGCGTAGCGCCCGCCGCCCGCCGGGTGGTGCACGTAGTGGAACTCGCCGACGACCGTCACACCGGCCACGGCCATCTCCGCGTACACGGCGGTGGCCAGGCGCAGGTAGTTGTCGGGGTCGAGCTTGGACGCCAGCTCGTACATGCCGCGCCGCCACGTCCAGAACGTGCCGCCGTCGGCGTGGGTGCGCCCGCGCAGCGCACGGTGGAACGCGTGCGAGTGCACGTTGGCGAAACCGGGGAACACCATGCCAGCCAACACCTGCGCACCGGACGGCGGCGTCGCGGACCGCGACACGGCCGTGATCCGGCCGCCCTCGTCGGCCTCGACCACCACGCCGGCCGCGACACCGCCGGAGGGCACCCACGCGTTCTCGCACCAGAACGTGGTCATCCGGCCAGCCGTCCCAGCACGGTCGCGAGCGCGGCCACCCCGGCCTGGCAGTCGCTCTCCTGCGCGAACTCCTCAGGGGCGTGGGAGACGCCGGTCGGGTTGCGCACGAACAGCATCGCGGTCGGCACGTGCGCGGCGAGGATGCCCGCGTCGTGCCCGGCGCCGGTCGGCAGCGCGGGCACCCCGCCCAGCGCCGCCGACAGCGTGTCACGCAGACCGCTGTCGAACACCACCGTGTCGCCGTAGGACTCCTCGACGACGGTCAGCTCACAGTTCTCGCGGGCCGCCGCCTCCGTCGCCATCTCGCGGATCCGTGCGACGACCCGGCGGGTGTCGTGGTCGTCGTCCGCGCGGGCGTCCAGCCACACGTCCACAGTGGACGCGATGACGTTGGTGCCACCCGGGTTCGGCACGATCCGGCCGACGGTCGCGCGCGCCCCGTCCACTTCGGACCCCGCGATCCGGGTCGCCAGCACCATCTCCGCCGCGGGCACCATCGGGTCGCGGCGGTCGCCGAGCAGCGTCGCACCGGCGTGGTTGCCCTCGCCGGTGAACGTGAACCGCCACCGGCCGTGCGCGAGGATCGAGCTGGCGACCCCGACGGGCGCACCGAGATCGACGAGTCCGCGTCCCTGCTCCACGTGCAGTTCGACGAACGTGCCGATGGCCGACAGCGCGTCGTCGTCGCGGCCGATCCCGGCCGGGTCGAGCCCGGCCTCGGCCGCCGCCTCCGCGAACGTGATCCCGGCCGGGTCGTGCAGACGACGGGCCACGTCCGGGTCGATCGCGCCGGACAGCAGCCGCGAACCAAGGCACGGCACGCCGAACCGGCCACCCTCCTCCTCCGCGAACACCACGATCGCGAGTGGCTTCGACGGCGTGAACCCACCGGCCTGCAAGGCATCCACGGCAGCGAGCGCGGACACCACGCCCAGCGGCCCGTCGAACGCGCCGCCGCCGGGCACCGAGTCGAGGTGGCTGCCGGTGACGACCGCGTCCCGGCCGGGTTCGCCCCACCACGCCCACAGGTTGCCGTTGCGGTCACAGCGCACGGCCAGGCCGCGGTGCTGCGCCTGCTCGACGAACCACTCCCGCAGCTCCCGCTCGGCCGGGTCGAACACGTGCCGGGAGTACCCGCCACGCTTCGGGTCCCGCCCGACGCCCTCGATCGCGTCGAGTCCCACATCGGCCTCCCCAATGCCCCGAAAGACGCTTTCAGGGCGTTCAGTGTCCCGAAAGCGTCTTTCAGGGCATCGGCACGGTGACGCCGCGTTCGGCGGCTACGGCGCGGGCCTCGTCGTAGCCGGCGTCCACGTGGCGGATCACACCCATGCCGGGGTCGTTGGTCAGCACGCGGCTGATCTTCTCACCGGCGAGCGGGGTGCCGTCGGCGACGGTGACCTGCCCGGCGTGGATGGAGCGCCCGATGCCGACGCCGCCGCCGTGGTGGACCGACACCCAGCTCGCGCCCGACGCGGTGTTGACCATCGCGTTGAGCAGCGGCCAGTCGGCGATCGCGTCGGAGCCATCAGCCATCGCCTCGGTCTCGCGGTAGGGCGAGGCGACCGACCCGCAGTCGAGGTGGTCACGGCCGATCACGACCGGCGCGGACAGCTCACCGCTCGCGACCATCTCGTTGAACCGCTCGCCAGCGAGGTGCCGCTCGCCGTAGCCGAGCCAGCAGATGCGCGCGGGAAGTCCCTGGAACGCGACCCTTTCCCCCGCCATCCGGATCCAGCGGGCGAGGGACTCCTTCTCGGGGAACAGCTCCAGGATCGCGCGGTCGGTCGCGGCGATGTCGGCCGGGTCGCCGGACAGCGCGGCCCAGCGGAACGGGCCCATGCCCTCGCAGAACATCGGCCGGATGTAGGCGGGCACGAAGCCGGGGAAGTCGAACGCGCGCTCGCAGCCACCCGCCTTGGCCTCGCCGCGGATGGAGTTGCCGTAGTCGAACACCTCGGCGCCCGCGTCCATGAACCCGACCATGGCCTCGACGTGGTCGGCCATCGAGTCGCGGGCACGGTCGGTGAACTCGTCCGGCTTCTTGGCGGCGTAGTCGGACCAGTCGTCGAGCCCGATGCCCTTCGGCAGGTAGGCGAGCGGGTCGTGGGCGGAGGTCTGGTCGGTGACGATGTCGATCTCCACGCCGCGGCGCAGCAGCTCGGGCACGACCTGCGCCGCGTTGCCGATGACCGCGACCGACAGCGCGCGGCCCGCCCGCTTCGCGGTCTCGACCCGGCGCACGGCGTCGTCGAGGTCGTCGGCGACCTCGTCGAGGTAGCGGGTCTCGACGCGGCGGTGCGCGCGGGCCGGGTCGACCTCCACGCACAGCGCGACGCCCTCGTTCATCGTGATGGCAAGCGGTTGCGCGCCACCCATGCCGCCGAGCCCGGCGGTCAGCGTGATCGTTCCCCTGAGGCTGCCGCCGAACCGTTTGCGCGCGATGGCCGCGAACGTCTCGTAGGTGCCCTGCAGGATGCCCTGGGTGCCGATGTAGATCCACGAACCGGCCGTCATCTGGCCGTACATCGTCAGCCCCAGCGAGTCCAGGCGCCGGAACTCCGGCCACGTCGCCCAGTCGCCGACGAGGTTCGAGTTCGCGATCAGCACCCGCGGCGCCCACTCGTGCGTGCGCATCACGCCGACCGGTTTCCCGGACTGGACAAGGAGAGTCTCGTCGTCACGCAGTGCGGTCAGCTCGCGGGTGATGGCCTCGAAGCTGGCCCAGTTGCGGGCGGCCTTGCCGGTGCCGCCGTAGACGACGAGGTCGTCGGGCCGCTCGGCGACCTCGGGGTCGAGGTTGTTGTGGAACATCCGCAGCGCGGCCTCGGTCTGCCAGCTGCGTGCGGTCAGGGTGTTCCCCCGCGCGGCGCGGACGGGTCGGGGCTGTCCCGCCTCCCCGGAATTTAGAGTTTTGGTCACCATGACGAATTCCGTTCAGTTCGGGACGTGCTTGTGGCTGGGTTGCTTCTCGTTCCCCTTGGGTACAGCTGACAGCCACTCGGGCCGCGCAAACCCGTCATGGCAGTTCTCCTGATCTGATCAGTGATTCGGCGGCGGCGATCTCCGGGGCGAGGTGGCGGTCCGGGCCGGGCCCGGGGACGACGCGGCGCAGTGCCGCGACGGCCTGTGCGGTGGCCGGTGCCGGGGTGAGCGGGGCCCGCAGGTCGAGCGCGCGGGCGGCGGTGAGCAGCTCGATCGCGAGCACGGTCGTGAGCCCGTCGATTGACTTGCGCAGCTTGCGTGCCGCGGACCAGCCCATGGAGACGTGGTCCTCCTGCATGGCCGACGACGGGATCGAGTCGACAGAAGCGGGCACGGCGAGCCGCTTCATCTCCGAGACGACCGCGGCCTGCGTGTACTGGACGATCATGTGGCCGGAGTCGACACCGGGATCGTCGGCGAGGAACGGCGGCAGGCCGTGGCTGCGGTTCGCGTCGAGCATCCGGTCGGTGCGGCGCTCGGCCATGCTGGCGACGTCCGCGGCCGGGATCGCGAGGAAGTCCAGCGGGTAGGCGACCGGCGCGCCGTGGAAGTTGCCGTTGGACTCGACCCGGCCATCGGGCAGGACCACGGGGTTGTCGATGGCGGCGGCCAGCTCGCGGTCGGCGACGGTCGCCACGTAGGCGACGGTGTCGCGGGCGGCGCCGTGGACCTGCGGAGCACAACGCAGCGAGTAGGCGTCCTGTACCCGGTTGCAGTGCGGGCCCCGGTGGCTGGCCATGATCGCGGACCCCGCCAGCAGCGCGGTCATGCGTGCGGCGGACGCGGCCTGACCGGGGTGCGGACGCAGGGCCTGCAGTTCGGGCGCGAACACGCGGTCGGTGCCCAGCAGCGCCTCGACCGACATGGCTGCGGTCAGGTCGGCGACGTCGAGTAGTCGGTGCAGGTCGGCCAGTGCGAGCACCAGCATGCCGAGCATGCCGTCGGTGCCGTTGATGAGCGCGAGCCCTTCCTTCTCGGCCAGCTGGACGGGGACGATGCCCGCCTCGTAGAGGGCGTCCCTGGCGGGTAACCGATGGCCGTCGACGGTCACCTCACCCTCGCCCATCAGCGCCAGCGCCACGGCCGACAGCGGCGCGAGGTCACCGGAGCAGCCGAGCGAGCCGTACTCGTGGACGACCGGCGTGATGCCCGCGTTGAGCAGCCCGGCGAGCGCCTCGACCACCTCGGGCCGCACCCCGGTGCGCCCGGTCGCGAGGGTGCGCAGCCGCAGCAGCATCAACCCGCGCACCACCTCGGCCTCGACCGGGTCCCCAGCGCCCGCCGCGTGCGACCGGATCAGCGACCGCTGCAGCGCGGCCCGCCGGTCGGGCGGGATGTGCCGGGTGGCGAGCGCACCGAACCCGGTGGAGACGCCGTAGGTGGGGGCGGCGGCCCCGGCGAGCCGTTCGACGTGCGCACGGGTCCTCGCCACCGCGGCGAGCGCGGCGTCCCCGACCTCGACCGCCGCGTACCCCCGCACGACGGCGACCACCTGTTCGCGGGTGAGCGGCCCGCCATCGATCACGACCATGGGGTACATCCCATCGTTGTTCCGCCGTTAGCACGACCCGAGGTCCCCGGTTCAGGTCTGGTATCCCAGACACATGCCGTCGAAGAAGGCGTGCCTGAACCCACACGGCCGATTGCGATCAACTCGAGCGACGTGGCAGCCTCGGATCGCATTCAGGTCGATGCACACCGACCGTCACGAATGATTGCCGACAAGTGCCGTTCCAGACTCGATTCAGGGAAATCCCGGATATCCAGGTCACTGATCTGCACAGGAAAGGTGCCGTGCAAGAGTCCGCGGGGAAGGTCGTTCGACTGATCTTCGTCCTGCTCTCGGTGATTCTCCTCGGCATGTGGGTGAACATATACACCGACCACCTCAGGAGTGGCGACCCCCTGGCCACCATCGCTAACCTCGGATGGAGCAATCTCCTGTTGGGCGGAGGAGCCGGATGCCTGGGAGCGAGCGAATATGTCGCACTGAGGAGGCGAGTGATGGAACGAAGAGATCTTGAACATCGCCTCGAGGTTCTCAGACACCGTGAACACCGCCTACTCGAGAACACTCTCGGCCTGGTCTGCGATCTCATCTCGAAGACCTTGCGAGTCCCGTGCAACGGGCGGTATTTCATTGCCGTGCCCGACGAGCACGGCGAGATCTTCCTCGAACAGGACCGCGAACTGGCGGTGCTCAACATCCGCATGCCGCGCGAATTCGGCTTCACCAGGGTCGCGACGAGCACACCCCACATCGTCACCGGTCGCGCGTTCACCGAACGACGCGCGCTCTACGAGAGACTGCCCATCGACCATCACGATCTCTACGACGCCACCATCGCTCGCATGATCGAGCCGACACAGCGGTGGGTGCTCGCCTGTCCGGTACTCGCACTCGATCCCGAGACCAACCGACACGACGACGAACACCTGCCCCACGGCGTCATCTGCTTCTACAGCACACAGGAACCAGCGAAGGCAGGACAACAAAGGCGTGTGGACGAGTGCCTGCGGTACGCGGAGTTGTTCGCCGACCAGATGTCGCAGCTGCTCAACATGCTCGAACTGACACAAGCCATGGCGGCCCCCCATGACGAGAACACCGGAATGGCTTCCTAGCTCGATATGCCTACGCGTGACCCGGCGGTGCAATGCCGCCTGCTCGTTCTGCCAGGCGCCCAACACCAGTCGCGTCGAGCTTTCCGTCGCGCAGATAGGCACCGTCGCCGAGCGGTTGGCAGCCGCGTCCGTGCGATCGCTGAAGGTTTCCGGCGGTGAACCGACCACGCGCGCCGACCTGCCCGAGATCATCCACACGACAGCAACCTCCGGCCTGCGTCCCGTTGTCATCACGAACGGGATATCGCTCGACAGCACCGTGCTCGACATGATGGTGGCCCACGACGCCGAGTTCAAGTTCAGCATCCACCGTCCGGATGCGAGGAACGACCGCGTGCTGCGGGTTCGCGCCTTCGATCGAGTACTTGCGAACCTCGCCACCTGCCGTCGGCGGCACATCGCCTTCTCCCTCAACACAGTGGTGACGTCGCGGACCGTCGACATGATGGCGGCGATGACCGAATTCGCGGCGGCACAAGGCGCCCGTAAGATCAGCTTCATCCCGGTCGTCCCGCGCGGTCGAGCAGTCCGGAGCGGTGACCACATCGACGAGGATCGGCTGCGAGAAGTACATCGTCGAGTCGAGACACTTCGCGGAACCTATTCCGGGCGCCTGCTGGTCCGGTGCATCGACATCAGGCACCACGACTACTGGATCGTCGAGAACGACGGGGCCTTGTGGATAGAGCGAGCGCGGGAGGGACTGGATGTCCGCGTCTGCGGCCTCAACGAACTGATCGGCCTGCCCGGGCGCACGGTGGAGAAATGAACGGAAGGACCTCATCGGTGATCAGCCTGGAAGAACTGATGCGACGTTGCCTCGAACTAGCGGCCTCGGCGACGGACTCGGGGAACTACGCACTTGGCGCGCTGGTCGCGGTCGACGGGAGAATCGCGGCGGAGTCGGCGAGCAGCCTGATCGGTGATGACAACGACCCGAGCGCGCATCCGGAAATGGTTGTCATCCGGGAAACCGCGAGGATGAAAGGAACACGATATCTCCCCGGCGCTCTTCTCGTCACCACTCTCGAACCCTGTCCCATGTGCACGTCCGTCGCGATCTGGGCGAAGATGGCCGGCATCGCCTTCGGCGCGACGCAACAGGACGCGAAGTCGTGGTCGGCAGAACACCCCAGCGACGTCTACACCTGGCGGCAGATCGCGATTCCCGCCCGCGCAGTCGTGCTGGCCGGAGAACCGGCGCTGGAGCTACACGAAGGGGTGCTGCGCGACGAGTGCCGGTCGTTGTTCTCCCTCACCTCGCACCGTTAGGCCCGAGCGACTGTGGACAACGCCGACAACGCGGACATCCCGGCACCGGTCCGGTTCACGTGGACGCCAGCCGCACGCGCCCGGTTCTGGGCATGGGAGAGCAACTTCCCGGAGCACTACTTCTCCGGCAAGTACGGACGCTCACTCATGCAGGTACTCGGCCGGTACGTGCGGTCCGGTCAGAGCGTGCTCGATTACGCGTGCGGGATCGGTTTCCTTTCCGCACACCTGCTCCGCAGCTTCCACGTGGACGTGTGGGCAACGGACGAGGGCGAGCACGCGATCGAACTCACCCAGCGGCGCAACGGCGGACAACTCCGCTTCCGTACGGCCACGACAGTCGACACGCTGCTCGCACAGGGCACCCGGTTCGACCGCGTTGTGGCGGTCGAACTGGTCGAACACCTCGACGACGACCAGCTCGAGCTGTTCTTCGACCGAGTCAGCCGGCTGCTGGTGCCGAGTGGCCTGCTTGTCGTCACCACACCGAACGGCGAGCAGCTCGACCGGAAAATGATCCTCTGCCCGAACTGCAACCAGACCTTTCACCGCTGGCAGCACGTGCGCAGCGTCAGCAGCAGCACCCTCGCGCAGCTGGCGGCCGAGCACGGCTTTCGTCTGCATGAGTCACGCGAGACCAGCTTCGCCCGGCGGGGGCCGCTTGGTTACCTGCTGAGACGACACCCCTGTCTCGTTCCGGCGCGCGCCATGCACCGACCTCACCTGGTCGGCGTCCTGGCCAGGAGCGGGTCCGGAGTCAGAACTCGGTGTCGACCTCACCGTCCCAGACGGTTTGCTCCGTAGCAGCACCCCACGGTTAGACATCGCGGACCGGAGGTCTGGTATTCCAGACAGGTGACCGACATACCTGCTCTGCGCCGCGGCCTGGCGGTGCTGCGCCTGCTGGCGGGCCGCGCGGGCCCGGTGACGGCCGGGCACGTGGCCCGCGAGCTGGGCCTGCCACGCTCGACGACCTACCACCTGCTGGCGGAGCTGACGGCCGCCGGGTTCGTGACCCACCTGCCGGAGGAACGCCGGTACGGGCTGGGACTGGCGACGTTCGAGCTGGGTTCGGCGTACCTGCGCCACGATCCCCTCGAACGGCTGGCCAGGCCGGTGCTGCGGGCCCTGATCGGCCGGACGGAGCACGTGGCACAACTGGGGGTGCTGCACGGGCGGGAGACGCTGTACCTGCTGCGGGAACAGCCGTCCCTGCACGCGACGGTGGTGACGGACGTCGGCGTCCGGCTGCCCGCGCACCTGCCCGCATCAGGCCGGGCCATGCTGGGCGCACTGCCCGCGGCGCAGGTCAGGGCCCTGTTCCCGGGCCGGTCGGCGTTCGTGGACCGGACCGGCCGCGGCCCCCGCGACCTGCCGGCGCTGCGACGGGCGCTGACGGCGGCCCGGCAACGCGGCTGGACCGTGGAGGACGGCTACGTGACGCCGGGCTTCGCCTCGGTCGCGGCACCGGTACTGGACCACAGCGGCCACCCGATCGCGGCCATCTCGACCACCTTCCGCCACGAATGCACCCCCGAATGCGACGAGACGTGGCCCGACCTGGCAGCGGAGACCCGCCGGGCCGCGGAGGAACTGACCACCCGCATCGGCGGGGCGCGGTCGGAGTCCTAGCTGACGTTTGGGCAGTCGGTAGGGGTGTGCTGGTCACGTCGGTCTGGTGGTTCCCGGCCTGGGCTTTCGGCGGAGGTCGGTGTTGGCGTTCGTGGGTTTGTCCTCGCCGGACGGGCAGGTCTCGGGGGTGGCGGAGGGTGGGGTTGCGCCACCGTCGGGGTTGCGCGGGCATATCGCCCCGCTTCGCGGGGCGGACGCGTAGCGTCCTGGCTTCGGTGCCGTCCTGCGGGTGCCCGCCGGAGCCCGTGTCCACACGCCAAACCCACTTCACCTCATCCGCACAAGGTAGCCAGCACACGGCGAAGGGCGCCTCCCAGTTCGGAAGGCGCCCTTCGCGGCGAGTGCTTACAGGCCGACCTCGGCCAGCCATTCCTTGGCGACGTCCGCGTACTCCGGCTTGTCCGGGGCGTTCAGTGCCGCGTTCAGTTCCAGCAGTGTGTCCGTGTCGAGCTTCGCCGAGACCGCGTTCAGGGTCTCCTTGACCGTGTCGCTCGCCTTGTCCTTGTTGATCAGCGGCACGACGTTCTGCGCGGCGAAGTTGTTCTTCGGGTCCTCCAGCACCACCAGGTCGTTCGCCTCGATGGCGGCGTCGGTGGTGAAGATGTCGGCGGCCTGGACGGTGCCGTCGAGCAGCGCCTTCGTGGTGATGGCGCCCGGCTCCAGCGCGGCGAAGCTCTTGAACGTGCAGTCGTAGGTCTCCTCGAGGCCCGGGATGCCGTCCGCGCGCTCCTGGATCTCCGGCGGCCCGCCGAAGACGACCTCACCGCAGTGCGGCACCAGGTCCTCGATGGACTTCAGGTTCCACTTCTCCGCCGTCTCCCTGGTGACGACGACCGCGTCCTTGTCCTCCGCCTCGGCCTTCTCCAGCACGATGAGGTTCTCGGGCAGCGCGTCCGGCAGTGCCGCGTACACCTCCTCCGACTCGACCTGCGGCGCCTGCTTGTCGAAGAACTGCAGCAGCACGCCCGTGTACTCGGGGATCAGGTCGATCGAGCCGTCCTTGAGCCCGTCCATGTACTTCTCGCGGCTGCCGAGGTCGTGCTGCCGCTGGACCGTGACGCCCTCGGCCTCCAGGGCCTGGGCGTAGATCTCGGCGAGCAGCTGGCTCTCCGGGAAGTTCGCCGAGCCGACCGTGATCGTGTCGCCGGAACCGCCCTCCGGCGTGTCCTCGGCCAGCGGGTCGGAACTGCCGCACGCGGAAACGGCCAGCGTCGCCGCCAGGGCCGTCGCCACTCCGGCGATAACGCGCTTCATCCTCTGTGTCTCCTCACGTGGACTTATCCGTCAAACCAAGGGTCGGCCTGCGCCAGGTGCGGACCGTGCTTTTCCTCGTGGCAGCGTTGCGCAGGCCGGGTGACACCGCCACTCGCTGCACGACCTCCAGCACGCCCTCGACCACCAGCGCCAGCAGCGCGATCACGATCGCGCCCGCCGCCATCTGCGGGTAGCCGTTCGGCGAGCCGGCGCCCGCGTTGTTGCCGTCGATGACGAGCCGGCCCAGCCCGCCGAGCGACACGTAGGCCGCGATCGTCGCGGTCGCGATCACCTGCAGCGTCGCGGAGCGGATGCCGCCGAGGATCAGCGGGAGCGCGTTGGGCAGCTCCACCTTCCACAGCACCGTCGAACCACGCATGCCCATGCCGCGCGCGGCGTCCACGACGGCCCCGTCGACGTTGCGGATGCCCGCGTACGTGCCCGCGAGGATCGGCGGCAGCGCCAGGATGACCAGCGCGATCACCACCGGCAGCAGGCCGACGTAGGTCAGCAGCACCAGCAGCGTCAGCAGACCCAGCTCCGGCAGCGCGCGCAGTCCGTTGGACAGGCCGGCGACGAGGAACGTGCCGCGTCCGGTGTGGCCGATGATCGCGCCGAGCGGCACCGCGATGACCGCGGCGACCAGCACGGTCATCGCCGTGTAGCCCAGGTGCTCCCAGATGCGGGCCGGGATGCCGGTCGCGCCGCTCCAGTGGTCCGAGTCGAACAACCAGTTCAGTGCCGAGTTCACGACCTGACCCCCTGCCTCGCGCGCGTCCACGGCGTGATGAGCTTGCCGGCCAGCAGGAGCAGCGCGTCGATGATCAGTGCGATGACCAGGATCAGCACGATCGCTACGACCATCTCGACGGCGTTGTTGCGCCGGAAGCCCTCGGTGATCAGGCTGCCGAGGCCGCCGATGCCGATCAGGGCACCGACCGCGGTCAGGCTCATCGCCGACACGGCCGCGACCCGCAGCCCGGCCACGATCACCGGGATCGCGAGCGGCAGCTCGACCGTGAGGAACCGTCTTGCCGGGCGGAAACCGACGGCGGTCGCGGCCGCGGTGACGTCATCCGGCACGGCGAGCAGCGCGTCGGTGACCGAGCGGACCAGCAGCGCGATCGTGTAGACGGCGAGCGGCACCTGGACGTTCAGCGGGTCGATGATCTTCGTGCCGATCATCAGCGGCACCAGCGTGATCAGCGCCAGCGACGGGATCGTGTACAGCACACCGGCGAGCGGCACCAGCACCAGCCGCACGGCGGGCCACCGGCTCGCGGCCCAGCCCAGCGGCAGCGAGATGATCAGGCCGACCAGCACCGGCAGCAGCGCGAGGTACAGGTGCTCGACGGTGGCGTCGGCGATCTTGTCGACGTTGCGCGGTAGCCACGGCCACGGCCAGTCGACGTTCACGCGGGCACCTCACCGGTCCGGCGTGCCTTGGCGAGCGCGTCGAGCACGGCGTCCGCCTTGACGCTGCCCGCGACCGCACCGTCGGCGTCGACGGCGATGCCGAGCCCGGAGGGCGAGCTGAGCGCGGAGTCCAGCGCGTTGCGCAGCGAGCCCGCGGTGCCGGCCGCACCATCCACTTCGTACAGGGAACCGCCGGAGACGAGGCTGTCCGCACGCACCGGGTCCGAAGTGGACGTGCGGTCGAGCCAGCCGAGGGGCCGGTTCCGCTCGTCGACGACCACGATCCAGCCGGTCTCCGCCGTGCTCTCGCCGGCCCGCACGGTGGCGATCGGCCCGACCGGGACCCCGGTGGCGGTGAGGAAACCGAGTGCACGGTAGCCGCGGTCGCGGCCGACGAACGAGGACACGAAGTCGTCGGCGGGCTTGGCGAGCAGCTCAGAGGGCGTCGCGTACTGCGCGAGCTTCCCGCCGACCCGGAACACCGCGACCAGGTCGCCCAGCTTGATGGCCTCGTCGATGTCGTGGGTGACGAACACGATCGTCTTGTCCAGTTCGGACTGCAGGCGCAGCAACTGCTGCTGCAGGTCCTCTCGCACGATGGGGTCGACCGCGGAGAACGGCTCGTCCATCAGCAGCACCGGCGGGTCGGCGGCGAGCGCGCGGGCCACCCCGACCCGCTGCTGCTGGCCACCGGAGAGCTGCACCGGGTACCGCTTGCCCAGCTCGACGGGAAGACCGACCAGGTCGAGCAGTTCCGATGCGCGGGCGCGCGCCTCGCGCTTGCTCTTGCCGGTCAGCAGCGGCACGGTCGCCACGTTGTCGAGCACCGTGCGGTGCGGGAACAACCCGGCGTGCTGGATGACGTACCCGATGCCGCGCCGCAACAACGGCGGATCGGAGTCGCGAATGTCCTTGCCGTCCAACAAAATGGTGCCGCTGGTCGGGTCGATCATCCGGTTGATCATCCGCAGGGAGGTCGTCTTGCCGCAACCGGACGGCCCGACGAAGACCGTGATCTTCCCGGCGTCGACGACCAGGTCGAGGCCGTCGACCGCGACCGTGCCGTCCGGGTACTTCTTGGTCACGGCCTGGAACTCGATCACTGCCCCGAGACTCCTCAGGTCGAGAACGGCCACCTTCCGGCCGTAGGTCGCTCGACCCTAGCCCGATCCACCGACAACGGCAGACCATCCCACAACCTGACTAGACCACCTGACACACCCCACGCTAACCCATTCGGAGCAGCGTGACCAGATCGTCACCTGAAACCCCGCGAGTCCCCGCTCCAGAACCCGCGAGTCCCCCGTCCAGAACCCGCGAGTCCCCCGTTCAAAACCCGCGAGTCCCCCGTTCAGGACCCGCGAGTCCCCCGTTCAAAACCCGCGAGTCCCCCGTTCAGGACCCGCGAGTCTCCCGTTCGGGACCCATGAACTGACGGTTGGCGACACAAGGCAGACACGCCGGTCCGCTGACTCGGTGTCCCGAACGGGGAACTCGGCGGTCCCGAACGCGGGACTCGCGGGTCCCGAAACCGGGACTCGCGGGTTCTGAACGCGGGACTCGCGGGTTCTGAACGCGGGACTCGCGGGTTTGGGGCGGGGACTCGCGGGGGTGATGGGGGTGGGGTGGGTCAGGAGCCTCGGGGGATGTGGACCGGGCCCATGCGGAGCAGGTCGCGGAACTCCTTCGCGGGTAGCGGCTTCGACAGCAGCCAGCCCTGGTACGCCTCGACGCCGAAGCTGCGCAGCACGTGGAACTGCGATTCGGTCTCCACGCCCTCGGCGACACACGTGCGGCCCATCGCGCGCGCCATGTCGACCAGCGCGCGCACCACCGCGAAGTCCGCCGCCTCGACGGCCACCCCGGACACGAACGCGCGATCGATCTTGATGATCTGCGCGGGCAGCTCCTTCAGCCGCGCCAGCGACGAGTAGCCGGTGCCGAAGTCGTCGACGGCGAACCGCACACCGCGGTCGGCCAGCTCCGCCATCGCCGTCCGGGTGCGGGACGGCAGGTCGATCAGCGAGGTCTCGACCAGTTCGAGCACCACGCGGTCCCATTCGATGCCGGTCTCCGCGACCGCGGCGGCCACGATCTCGGTGAACTCCGGGTCACCCGGCACGAGTCCGGCCAGGTTCACGGCCACGCCGACTTCGGCCCCCAGCACCGCACCGGCCATCATCGGCCACTTCGACGCCTCGCACAGCGCGGTCCGCAGCACCCACCGGTCCAGCTCACGCAGCAGGTCACCCTGCTCGGCGACCGGGAGGAACGCGCCGGGTGGCAGCATCCCGCGCTCCGGGTGCGGCCACCGGACCAGCGCCTCGGCCGACAGGATCGTCCCGTCCGGGCCGACGACCGGCTGGTAGTGCAGCACCAGCCCGTCGTTCGCGATCGCGTCGCGGAGCTGGCCCTCCAGCATCATCTGGCTGTTGGCCGACGCGATCAACGCCTCGCTCGCGAGCTGCACCCGGCCCGTACCCTGCCGCTTCGCGTTGAACATGGCGGCGTCGGCGAACCGCAGGAGGTCCGCCGCGGACGTCTCCGGCCCGGTCGGCGTCGCGGCACCGATCGTGGCCGACACCCGCAGCAACTGCCCGCGTACCGGCACCGCCGCGCGTAAGAGCTGTGCGACGCGGTTCGCCAGGGCCTCGACCCCGTCGACCTCCTCGACGTCCGAGCAGATCACCACGTACTCGTCACCGGACATGCGGCCCGCCGTGCACGACGGCGGCAGCCCGCGCTCCAGCCGCCGCGCGAGCGCGGTGATCAGCTCGTCGCCGACGTCGTGGCCGAGTGAGTCGTTGACACGCTTGAAGTTGTCGACGTCGCAGAACAGCAGCGCGACCTTGTCCGCGTCCGGCCCGCCGAGCAGCTGGTTGAGCAGCTCGTTCACCGCGGCCCTGCCGGGAAGGCCGGTCAGCTCGTCGTGCGTTGCCTGGTAGCGCAACCGTTCCGCGGCCCGCCGCCGCTCGGTCACGTCGGAGAACACCACGAGCCAGAACCGGTTGCCGTCGTCGGCGACCGACACGGTCACGTTCAGCTCGCAGTACACGGCCTTGCCCGACGCCGTCACCAGCACCCGCTGCCCGGCGCGGGTGTCGCCGGCGCGCCGGGACGCGCCGGCGAGCAGCGACTCGCCGCGGTCGGTCGGGTGGGTGAGGTGGGCGGCCGACGTGCCGCGCAGCCGCTCCAGGTCCATCTGCAGCAGCCTGCACAGCGCGTCGTTCGCGTCGACCAGCCGTTCCGCCTCGTCGAAGAGGCCGATGCCGACCGGTGCGATCGCGACCAGGTCGGAGAACCGCTGCGAGGAGCGCATCATGCGGGTCTCGGTGGACCGCTGCTCGGTCACGTCCTGCGCGGTGCCGATCATGATCGAGCGGCCCTGCTCGCTGTCCATCACGTCGCCCCGGCAGCGGAACACCCGCCACGAGCCGTCCGGCAGCACCGCGCGGTGCTCGCACTCGATGGGCCGCCCGCTCGCCGCGAGGTCCTGCCACCGCTGGTCCACCCAGGCGCGGTCGTCGGGGTGCACGAGGCTCAGGTAGTCGGTGTAGGTGATCGGGGTGCCCGGCTCGACGCCGAACAGCTCGTAGAGCATCGTCGACCAGATGCACTCGCCGGTCTCGGTGTTCCACTCCCAGGTGCCCATCCTGGCGACCCGCTGCGCGTCGCCGAACAGGCGCCGGTCCTGACTGGCCCGCTGCTCGGCGACCCGGAGCTTGGTGACGTCCTGGACGGTGCCGGTCGTGCGCACCATGGTGCCCGCCTGGTCGAACACGGCCTCCGCACGGATCTGGAAGATCCGTTCGCCGGTCACGTCCCGCAGCTCGGCCTCGACCGGCATCGGCTCCCGGCCCGCGACCAGGCGGGCGCGGAACTCGCCGAGCACCGCCTGGTCGTCGGGGAACACGAGACGCATCGCGTCGGCCACCGTGCAGGTTTCCGGCAGGCCGCACAGCCTGCGCACACCTTCGGAGAAGTACGCCTGCCTGGTCTCGAGGTCGACGCTCCACACGCCGAGCTCGGCGATCCGTTCCGCACCGTCCAGCAACAGAGCGGCCTGCTCCTGGCTGGTGGGGACGATGTCGGCCAACGGGGTGGTACCTGCGGGCAGGGGCGAGCCGCCGGTCAGCCGCTCACCAGGGAGCGGGCCGGCACGCACGACATGCTCGGCCACCACGCCCATCCTTCCGCCCGCATGCCGGCGGGTCGGGCGCAGCCGCCGATCTTCCCGCCGGTGCTCAGGCTACCCCGTCTTCCTTCGCGGCACGGGCGACCGCTGCCGCGACCTCCGGCGCGACCCGGGGGTCGACCCCGCTCGGCACGATGTAGTCGGCGGACAGGTCCTCGGCGGCGACCGCCGCGATGGCCTCCGCCGCCGCCAGCTTCATGCGCTCGGTGATGCGCCGCGCACCAGCGTCCAGCGCGCCGCGGAACACGCCGGGGAACGCGAGGGAGTTGTTGATCTGGTTGGGGAAGTCGCTGCGCCCGGTGGCGACGATCGCGGCGTGCCTGCGCGCCACGTCGGGGTGGATCTCCGGGTCCGGGTTGGACAGTGCGAACACCACCGAACCACCGGCCATCGACGCGACCAGCTCCTCGGACACGGTCGACCCGGACAGCCCGACGAACACGTCGGCGCCCCGCATGGCCTCGGCGACGCCGCCGCGCAGCCCCGCCTTGTTGGTGCGCGTGGCCAGTTCGGCCTTCACCGGGTTCATGCCGTCGCGGCCGTCGTGCAGGATCCCGCGCGAGTCCAGCACCGTCACGTCGCCGGCGCCCGCCGACAGCAGGATGTTCGCGCAGGCCACCCCGGACGCGCCCGCCCCGGCGATGACGATCCGCTGGTCGCCGATCGGCTTGTCCAGCACGGCGTTCGCGCCGCGCAGCGCGGCGAGCAGGATGATCGCGGTGCCGTGCTGGTCGTCGTGCATGACCGGGCAGTCCAGTGCCTCGATCAGCCGCTTCTCCAGCTCGAAGCACCGCGGCGCGGACACGTCCTCGAGGTTCACGGCGCCGAACGACGGCCGCAGCCGCACCAGCGTCTCGACGATCTCGTCCACGTCCGTGGTGTCGAGCACCAGCGGGATCGAGTTCAGGCCGCCGAACGTCTTGAACAGCGCGGCCTTGCCCTCCATGACCGGCAGCGCCGCCCGAGGGCCGATGTCGCCGAGCCCCAGCACCGCGGTCCCGTCGCTCACGACGGCGACCAGGCGGGAGGTCCAGGTGTACTTGTTCACCAGCGAGGCGTCCTGCGCGATGGCACGGCTCACCTTCGCCACCCCTGGGGTGTACGCGATGGACAGCGCACGCGAGTCGGTGATCGAGCGCGGCACCGAGATGTCCAGCTTGCCGCCCTCGTGGGCACGGAAGATCTCAGCGTCGGTGACGGGCCTGTCGGGGACGGGCGTGTCGAGGTCGGTGGCCAGCGGGTCGTTCACGGCAGTCATTGCGTCCCTCCTGCGGGGCGTGCGGAAGCCAGGGCTCTGGCAGGTTGGCTCCGCTCGATCGCGGCGTGGTCGAGCATCGGTTGGGTGCACCGATGCGGTGGGACCAGGCCGGGCACGTCGGCCGCACACCGCTTGTAGGGCGTGCGACCGCGGACGCTGCGGTGTCCCACAGTGTAGACAGGGAGGTTGTCGGCTGTCGCGTACCCTCCGTCACATGGAGGTTCGCGAGCTCAAGATCCCCGGCTGTTTCGAGTTCACCCCCAGATCGTTCCCCGACGAGCGCGGGGTGTTCGTCTCGCCGTACCAGGAGGAGCCGTTCGTCAAGGTCGTCGGGCACCCCCTGCGGCTCGCGCAGAGCAACCACAGCAGGTCCAGGCGCGGCAGTGTGCGTGGGCTGCACTTCGCGGACGTGCCGCCGGGACAGGCGAAGTACGTGTACTGCCCGTCCGGGGCCCTCCTCGACGTCGTCGTCGACATCCGCGCAGGCTCGCCCACCTTCGGCGTGTGGGACGCGGTGCGCCTCGACCCCGTGGACTTCCGCGCCATGTACCTCCCGGAGGGCATCGGCCACGCGTTCATCGCCCTCGAGGACGACACGGTGATCTCCTACCTCTGCTCCACCCCGTACAACCCACCCGCCGAGCACGCCATCTCGCCGATGGACCCCGCGCTCGGCCTGCCGTGGCCGGACGACATGGAGCTGCTGCTGTCCCAGAAGGACACCGCGGCGCCCACTCTCGCCGAGGCCGAGTCGAGCGGCCTGCTGCCCCGCTACGACGAGTGCCTTGCCCGCTACCGCGAGCTGAGGATCCTCGGCTGAGGCCACAGCCGCGCGACCACCACGCCGTGCACCTGGGCCGGCCCCAGATCCCGTGAGTCGGTGCTGGCCAGGTCGTTGTCCCCGACCACGTGCCAGCCGAGGTCGTCGCGCCCGGCGGCCCGCTTGATCGACAGCTGCCCCGGCCGCGTCACCCACGTGACCACCACCACATCACCCGTCCGTGGGTTACGCCGGTTCCGCGCGAGGACGACGTCCCCGTCCTTCAGGGTGGGCACCATCGAGGGCCCGCGCACCCGGATGCGCCGGTAGGGCAGCCACCCCAGCGGATTCACTTCGATCACCTCCGTCGTGTCCGCCCAGCATGCCGGGAGTAGTGTCCGAAGCGTCGGAGCGTCAACCTTGTTCAGGAGGAAAGATGCGACTCCTGTCGCGCATTCTCGGCCCACGCCTGGAAGCCACCGCACACTGCGACCTTCCGTGCGGCGTGTACGACCCGGCGCAGGCCCGCATCGAGGCCGAGTCGGTGAAGGCCATCCAGCAGAAGTACCAGGACAACGAGGACCCGGAGTTCCGCACCCGCGCGATTCTCATCGCCGAGCAGCGGAGCGAGCTGGTCAAGCACCACCTGTGGGTCCTGTGGACCGACTACTTCAAGCCCCCGCACTTCGAGAAGTACCCCCAGCTCCACGAGCTGGTCAACAAGGCGACGAAGGCCGCGGGCGCCTCGGGCACCAAGGGCTCCATGGACCCCGCCAAGGGCCAGGAACTCCTCGACTACATCGCCGAGATTGACAAGATCTTCTGGGAGACCAAGCAGGGCTGAGGTCGTACCCCGCCGCGACGGCGCTGACCCGTGTGGGTCGGCGCCGTTTGTCGTAGGTTCGGCCGGGTGCGGGTGCTGTTGATCGGCGGGACGTCGAACGTGGGCAAGTCGAGTGTCGCCGAGGTGGTGGCGGCGCGGCTGGGGTTCGAGCACCGGTCGACCGACTACCTCGCCCGGCATCCTGGGCGGCCGTGGCGCACGCCCGGGCGGGAGGTGCCGCCGCACGTCGTCGAGCACTATTCGACGTTGTCCGTCGACGAGTTGGTCGCGTCGGTCCTCGCGCACTACGAGCGGCTCTGGCCCCGGATCGAGGAGCTGGTCAGCACCCATCCCGGCCTCGTCCTGGAGGGTTCCGCGCTCTGGCCGGGCCGGGTCGCGGCGCTGTCGCCGACCGACGTCGCCGCCGTGTGGCTCACCGCCGAGGACGGCGTCATCCGAAGCCGGATCCATACCTCGGGCGACTATCGCAACGGGACCGACGACGAGCGCGCGCTCATGGACACGTTCCTGGCTCGCAGCGTCCGGTTCCAGGAACTGGTGCTGGCGGAGGTGGAACGGTTGGGCCTGCGCCACATCCACCAGGCCGGACAGTCCATCCCGGAACTTGCCGACCTGGTGCTCACAGGAACGGTGTGAGTGCCGCGCGCCAGGTCTCGTCCAGGTCGGCGTCCGGTGGGAAGCGGTTCGCCATCTCCAGGTCCACCAGGCCGTGCGCGAGTGCCCACAACGCCCGCGCCCGGTGCTCCCCACCTGCGACGGCCACGAGCTGCGCGGCAGCGGCGGTCTCGACCGACGCCGGGATCGCGTCCCTGCGCAGCGGCCGGCGTGTGGCCAGTTCGTACAACCCCTTGTGCGCCAGCGCCCACTCCCGGTACGCCGCCATGATCGCGAGCAGGTCGGAACCGGCGGGGACCAACACCGACGCCATCACCCGCAGTGCCCGTTCCTGCAGGCCGGCCTCGATGTCGTCCTTGCTCGCGACGTGTTTGTACAGCGACGGCGCGCGGATCCCCATCTCCTGCGCGACCCGGCGCATGGTCAGCGCCTCCGCACCCTCCGACTCCAGGAGGGACTCCGCCACGTCGAGGATCTCCTCCTTGCGCGTCACGCCGCGGCCCGCTCCGCCCGCGTCTTCAGCGCCTCGTTCATCTGCCGGAAGCCCGCTTCGGTCTTCGCGAGGGTCGACGACATCAGCCCGACCAGCACGCCCGTGAACGTCTCCTCCTGCACCAGCGTGCAACCGGTTGCCGTCGGCGTGAGTGTGAACGTGTGACGGCCGTCGAAGAGGCCGGGGACCAGGAACCTGCCCAGCCACTCCAGTTTCCGGTTCTCCTCGGCGGCCGTCACCGTCGGCCGGAACGTCATGCCCTTCGCGCCCGGCGGCGTGATGCGGACCTCGATGCGGGCACCCACGGTGAGCGATCCCGTCAGGCGCGGCATGAACGGGTTCCACTCGGCGAACGTCGCGGTGTCGGTGAGCTGGGCCCACACGACCTCGGCGGGGGCGTTGATCTCGGTGGTGACGCTGATCCGGCGCATGGCTTCCTCCTGGCTAACGTTGTTAGCCACAACATTAGGCTAACGTTGTTAGCCGCGTCAACGCCGGGACCACCTCCTCGTCGAACTTCTCCTGTTCGGCCTGGTCGGCGGGCCAGCCGAGCACGAAGTCCGCGGTGCCCGCCGCGGTCAGCCGCTCGACCAGCTCGGTGAACGACGCACCCGGCACGAGCGGATCGGTCGTGTCCCACAACAGGAACTGCCTGCGCAGCGTCGCCGGGTCCCGGCCTGCCGCGAGGCACAGCTCGTCGAGCTTGTCGTTCTGCTCGCGCGTGCGGGCCACGATGTCGGCGACCGGCGCGCCGAACTGGCCGTTCGAGTTCCACACGTCGGCGTGCGCCACCGCGGTCCGCAGCATCGTCGGCGCCTGCCCGCCCACGACGATCGGCGGTTTGCGGACCGGCCCCGGCGCCGTCGGCAGGTCCCGCACCGAGTACCACTCACCCTCGTAGGTGAACGGTGTTCCCCTCGCCCGCAGCGCACCGTCGACGATCGCGACGTACTCGGCGAACCGCCGCACCCGCTCGCGCACCGGCCATGGCGCGGAGCCGACCGCGTGGTGGTCCATGTCGAACACACCGGCGCCCATGCCCAGCTCGAGCCGCCCGCCGGAGAGCTGGTCGACGGTCATCGCCTGCTTCGCGACCAGCCCCGGCGCGCGCAGGATCGGGTTGTTCACCAGCGGCCCGAGCGCGACCCGCGAGGTCGTGACCGCCGCGGCCGCCAGCAGGCTCCAGCCGTCGAGGAACGGACCGTCGACGGCGCGGAAGTCGCCGATGTGGTCGGCGATGTAGGCCTGGTCGAACCCCAGCTCCTCGATCCGGCGGAACCGCGCCAGCAACTCGTCCGCGGGTGCGTCCTGCATGAGGAGCACCCCGAAGCGCGTCATGACAGCAGCTCGATGACGCTGGGGAAGTCGTCGCCCCCGTGCCCCTGTTCGACACGGCGGCGCATCAGCGCGAACAGCGGGTCGGACAACTCCGTGCTCACCCCCTGGGCACGGCTGACCTCGCCGATCCCGTCGTTCGCGACCTGCATCGCCAGGTCCGACTCCTCGGCCGTGTAGTCACCGCTGTCGATCTGGCCCGCCATGTCCACGAGTGCGGGGAACATCGCGCGCAGCCACGGGATCAGCAGCGTCTCGGTGAACTCGACGACCGGCACGCCCTCGGTTCGCACCATCGCCGCCGCGTGCACGAAACCGCCCAGCATGCCGTACATGCCGGTCAGCATCGCGATGTCGTTCAACGCGGCGAGGCCCGGCTCGGCACCGAGGTAGCGGCGGTCGCCGAACGCCGAAAGCACGTCCTGCGCGCGGCGGAACGCCTGTTCGTCGCCGCTGTAGAGGACCACGGCGGCGGGGCTGCCGATCATGGACGGGATGGCCATGATCCCGCCATCGAGGAAGGCGGCGCCGCGGCCGGTGACGAGCGCGGACAGCTTCGCGGCCTCGGCGGGTGTGCCGGTGGTGAGGTTGACGATCGTGCGGCCGGTCAGCTCCACGCCGTCGAGGACGTCGACGACCGACTCGAAGTCCAGCAGGCAGAGGATGACAAGCTCGTTGGCCGCGACGGCGTCGGCGGCCGTCTGCGCGTTGGTGACGGCGAGGTCGCCTGCCCGGCCGGGCGTGCGGTTCCAGACGGTGGTGTCGTGACCGCGTGCCACGAGTGCGGCGGCGAGCGCCCTGCCCATCTTCCCGAGTCCGATGACTGTTGTGTTCACGCCGGGAACTCTGCTTTCGTACCCTACGATCAGGCAAGTACCTACCTCAAAGTCAGGTACTCACCAAAAAGTAAGGATCCAGCATGACGGCACATGGCCCGTACTCGTGCGGCCTCGACGCGGCCCTCGACATCGTCGGCGGGAAGTGGAAGTCGCTCATCCTGTGGGCACTCGCGGAGACACCCGCGCTGCGGTTCGGCGAGCTGCGGCGTGAGGTCGCGGGCATCACGGAGAAGATGCTGATCCAGCAACTGCGGCAGATGGAGGCGGACGGCTTGATCCACCGCGAGGTGTACCGGGAGGTGCCGCCGAGGGTCGAGTACTCGGTGACGGACTTCGGCCGGTCCCTCAACGAGGCGCTGACCCCGCTCGGCGACTGGGGCGAGCGGCACATGCAGCGGATCGCCGGCCGGGAGGCGAGACTGTAGATCATGACCGGACTCCTGTACCTGCTCCGCCACGGCGAGACAGAGTGGTCGCGCAGCGGGCAGCACACCAGCCGCACCGATCTCCCGCTCACCCCCAACGGGGAGAAGCGGGCGCGGGACGCGGGCTCGATGATCGCCGGCCTGCGCGAGGACCGGCCGCTGGCGTTGGTGATGTCGTCACCGAGGCAGCGCGCGGTGCGCACGGCCGAACTCGCGGGCCTGACGGTCACGGACCTGACGGAGGACGTCGCGGAGTGGGACTACGGCGACTACGAGGGCCTTTCGACGCCGAAGATCCGCGAGACGGTGCCGGGCTGGACGGTGTGGTCACACGTGACGCCCGGCGGCGAGTCCGCTCCCGAGGTCGGCGCACGGGCGGCCGCGGTGGTCGCGCGGGTGCGTGCCGTGCTGCCGGAGGGCGACGTGGTCCTGGTGGGGCACGGGCATTTCAGCCGCGTACTGGTCGCGACCTGGCTCGGCCTGCCACCGGCCTCCGGTGTCCACTTCGCACTGGACGCGGCGGCGATCTCGGTCCTCGGCGAGGAACGCGGCGAGCCGCAGATCAAGCGACTGAACGTACCTCCGCTGCCGGAGCGAGGTTTCCACGATGACTGAGGTGCGCAGGATCGCTCCGTCCGATGTGGACGCCGTGGTGGGGCTGGTGCACGACCTCGCCGCCCACGAGAAGGCACCGGACGAGTGCCACCTGACGCCCGAACAACTGCACGCGGCGCTGTTCGGTCCCACCCCGTCGCTGTATGGCCACGTGGCCGAGGTGGACGGTGCGGTGGCGGGTTTCACGTTGTGGTTCCTGAACTTCTCCACGTGGCGCGGCACGCACGGGATCTACCTGGAGGACCTGTACGTGCGCAGGGAACACCGCGGTTCTGGGCTGGGGGTCGCACTGCTGAAGGCGCTGGCTCAGGAATGCGTGCGACAGGGCTATGCGCGCCTGGAATGGTCGGTACTGCGATGGCTGACCCCGACGATCGAGTTCTACGAATCCATCGGCGCGGTCCCCCTGGACGAGTGGAAGACCTACCGCCTCACCGACGAACCACTACGCGCCCTCGCCAGGCGACGTCCGCCGACGCCCTGAAAGACGCTTCCGGGTCACTGAGCGTCCCGAAAGCGTCTTTCAGGGCATGGCCTGACAACGGCGTGCTTTCTCAGACTCCCGCGATACCGGCGATCCAGTCGCGGTACACGGTGATGTTGCCGTACGCGGTGAAGGTCTGCCGGTCACTGGTGGACGCGACGCCGACCTGCACGTACGAGCCATCCGGCGCGGTGGCGAACATCGGGCCGCCCGAGTCACCGCCCGCCGTGATGCCGTCGACGCGGTTCGCGCACACCGCGGTGCCGCCGCGGTAGTCGGCGCAGTTCACCGAGCTGACCGCGACGTTCGCGACCTTCAGCAGCTGCGACTGGCACTCGATCTCCGGGCGGTCGGTGCACGTCGCGCCCCAGCCGTACACCTGTACGGTCTCGCCGACCTCGACCGCGTCGGCGTTGCCGAGCGGTGAGTACGTCGCCTCCACCGCGCGGTCCAGCTCGACCAGGGCCAGGTCCGCGCCCGGGTGCGTGTGGATCGCGACACCCGTCGCCTGCTCGCCCTGGGTCTGGTCCAGGCTCCCGATGTTGAACGTGTAGGTCCCGCTGCCTGCGACGCAGTGCTCGGCGGTCAGGATCCACGTCGGCGCGATGATCGTCGCCGAGCAGTTCTCCTGGCCGTTCACGAACAGCCGGGCCGCCCACGGGCCTGATGTGGCGTTGCCGCCATCGATGATCGTCGGGCCCACGTCCCCGGTCGGCACGTCGGCGTTCGCCGTCGCTCCGCCGAGCACACCGAATGCGGCCAACGCCGCACCCGCCAGGGCCGCCCCGACACGACCGATACGCATGCAGATCACCTCGTAACCGCGACGCTTGGGTCGCGGAGCAGGGACTAACAAGGACCCTCACAGGGTCACCCCAACGAGTGATTACCACTACCCGCCGTTAGTCGGGATCCTCGTCCAGTCCCTGCGGGTCCTCCGCCCACACCCGGGCCCGCGTGTTGAAGAGCAGGTACAGCACCAGCACCGACAGCCCGGCCACCGGGAGGCCGTACTCGGGCCGGTCGGACGGGCCCATCGCGTACCAGGCGACGCCGAGCAGCAGGATCTGGATCACCGTGATCGGGCTGCGCACCCCGCGTTTACCCAGGAAGAGCGCTATTCCGCAGCCGAGGACGGCGCCACCGAGCACCCCGAAGTACGCGGCCTCGCCGTACAGGTTGCCGATGGTCCGCGCCCCCGAGAACGCCCTGATCAGCAGCGCCACCGCGAACCCGACACCGACCAGGCCCTGCAGGACCACGAGCACGCCGGCGCCGCGGACGGTCTTCGGGGCGTCGGTCTCGATGCGCACGGGAGGCCTTCCAGGAGCGGGGACGGACAGACGCCCTTGATCCTAATGCTCCATCCGGGCGGCACTGGCTACCCTGCGGTTATGCGTGCAGTGCTGGTGGTGAACCCCAAGGCGACCGCGACCACCGCGGCCGGCCGGGACGTGCTGGCGCACGCACTGGCCAGCCAGGTGAAACTCGACGTGCTGGAGACCGACTACCGCGGCCACGCCATGGCGGCGGCCGCGCAGGCGATGGTCGACGGCGCCGACCTGGTGGTCGCCCACGGGGGTGACGGCACGGTCAACGAGGTGGTGAACGGGCTGCTCGCGAGCGGGCCCGGCAGCTCGGTGCCGATGCTGGGGATCGTGCCCGGCGGGTCGGCGAACGTCTTCGCGCGTTCGCTCGGGCTGCCGCGCGACCCCGTCGACGCGACCTACCAGCTGCTGCACGCGCTCGAGAACGGCACGCGCAGGCGGGTCGGGCTCGGCCGGGTCGAGGCGGGCTCCCCCGGCGAGGCGCCGAGGTGGTTCACGTTCAGCGCGGGGGTCGGGTGGGACGCGGACGTCGTCGCCGAGGTCGACCGGAAACGTGGCAAGAAGGCGAGCCCCGCGCTGTACACGCGGGTGGCGCTCACCCAGTACCTCAAACCGGCGCACGGGCAGCCGCAGCTCACCGTGGAGATTCCCGGGATCGAGCCGGTCGCCGGGCTTCGGCTGGTGTTCGTGTCCAACACGGATCCGTGGACCTATCTCGGGACGCGGCCGATCCACCTGAACCGCGGCACGCGGTTCGACGCGGGGCTGGGTGTTTTCGCCTTGCACAGCCTGGCTCTACCGACAGTGGCCAAGCACCTTCGACAGGCGGTCAGCCGGAAGGGTGAGACCCGGGGACGGAAACTGCTCCGGCACGACGACGTCCCCGGTATGCGGATCACGAGCGCGACGCCGGTGCGCGTGCAGTGCGACGGCGACCTCATCGGCGAGCGGACCTGCGTTGAAATTGCTTCTGTGAAGCATGCTCTCACCGTCGTCGGGTAGTCCTTCCCAGACCCGCACCGAGTGCCGAACCACGAGACACAGCTGTGACCTGATTGTTGCTCTCCGCAGCTACAGGCCTCTGACGTCGAGCTTTCGGGTGAGTTCACGCACTCGGTGATGAAGAGGTCTTGACATATCGCTGGTTCGTGAAAGCATTCACAAGCACCCCAACGACCGGTTGACGACTAGAGGCGCACCGGAACGCGCCCAAGCGAGGAGCAAGTAGAAATGGACTGGCGCCACAACGCTGCCTGCCGTGACGAGGACCCCGAGCTGTTCTTCCCTGTGGGAACAAGTGGTCCGGCGATTCTGCAGGTTGCTCAGGCGAAAGCCGTTTGCCATCGCTGCCCCGTCGCTTCCGACTGCCTGACCTGGGCGCTTCAAAGCGGTCAGGACGCGGGCGTCTGGGGCGGGATGAGTGAGGACGAGCGCCGCGCGCTCAAGCGCCGCAACGCGCGTACCCGCACTCGCAGCAACGCCTGAATCCGCAGTACGAGAGTCGCCAAGGCCCGGTGCCGAATAGGTACCGGGCCTTTGTGTGTCCTGAATACGCGGGCTTCCGCAATGACCGCGTAGTCGCGGAACCGGCGGATCGAATGGTCTTCCGACAGCCGGTGACCACGTTGTTCGAAGTTTCCGCTCGCCTGGCAGGCCGGAACGGCCCTGACCACCGGCGTTCGCGTGGCTGTCGCCGGGTCGGCCTCCGGCCCCCGGTTTCCACGCTACGGCAGGGCACCGACATTTTCGGGGCCGTGCGGTGGGTGTTGTGGACAACCGGCCCGCTGTGGACAACCCCGTGCTCACGCGGCGGAATTGTCGGTGGCCGCCGCTACGCTGGGAATCGGGGGGCCGGCGGCCGCCCCAGGTCAGCGGCGGTGGGACAGCGGGACGCGCAGCGAGGCTTCCGTGCCGCCCCTTTGCCTGGTGCGCAACGACAGTGAGCCACGCAGCTCGGACTCCACCAGTGTGCGCACGATCTGCAGACCAAGCCCGTTCGAGCGTTCCAGGGAGAAACCGCGTGGCAGGCCCCGGCCGTCGTCGGTGACCAGAACGTCCAGCCAGCGGGCCGAACGTTCCGCCGACACCACGACCTCACCGCTCGCACCGGCGGGATAGGCGTGTTCGACCGCGTTCTGGACCAGTTCGGTCAGCACCATCACCAGCGGGGTCGCGACCTCCGCGGCCACCACGCCGAACTGGCCGGTGCGGCGGACCCGGACGTGGTTCTCCGCCACCGCCACATCGCCGACCACCGGGATCACCTTGTCCACCAACGAGTTCAGGTCCACCCGCTCGTCGACCGACGTGGACAGCGACTCGTGCACCATCGCGATCGCCGAGACCCGGCGGACCGACTCGCCGAGCGCGGCGCGGGCCTCCTCGCTCGCCGTGCGGCGGGACTGCAGGCGCAGCAGCGCGGCCACCGTCTGCAGGTTGTTCTTCACGCGGTGGTGGATCTCGCGGATCGTCGCGTCCTTCGACATCAGCGCGCGGTCGCGGCGGCGGACCTCCGTCACGTCGCGCACCAGCACCAGCGCGCCCGCCGCCTTGCCGCCGGGACGCAGTGGCAGCGCGCGGAACAGCACCGCGGCGCCACGACCCGACTCCGCTTCCGCGCGCATGGACGGCTGACCGTCCAGCGCCGCGAGGATGCGCTGCGCTATCTCCGTCGCGTCGAACGGGTCCGCGATCAGGCCCCTCGTCAACGGGGCCAGGCGGACGCCGACCAGTTCCGCGGGGTGCCCCATGCGGTGGTACGCCGACTGGGCGTTCGGGGACGCGAACACCACCGCGCCCGTCGGGTCCAGGCGGATCAAACCGTCACCCACCCGAGGGGAGGTGTGCACGTCCGCGGCGGGCTCGGAGGTCGGGAAGGTGCCGTCCGCGACCATCTGGCACAGGTCGGCCGCGATGCCGAGGTACGCGATCTCCAGCGACGAGGGCACCCTCGGCACCGCCAGGTCGGTCTCGCGGGACAGGACGGCGATGACGCGGTCGTCGTAGGTGACCGGGATGGTCTCGCGGCGGACCGGTACGCCCAGGTACCACGAGGGGTCCTCCTCGCGGCACACCCTGCCGTCGAGCATCGCCCTGCGCAGCTGCGGGTGTTCCGCCACGGCGACCCGGCTGCCGACCACGTCCTCGGGGTGCGCGGTCGGCGCGGTCGTCGCGCGGGCCTGGGCCACGCACAGGAACTCGTCGAGTGCCGCACCCTCGCCGACCGGCACCCACATCAGCAGGTCGGCGAAGGAGAGGTCGGACAGCAGCTGCCACTCGGCGACGACCATCTGGAGGTGGTCGACCTCGCCACCGGACAGCTTCGTGTGCTCCGCGAGAAGATCTGAAAGTGTCGACAACGGGCTACGGGGTGTCGGACTTCTGCACCGGCACGCCGCCCTGGTCCACGACCGTCTTCCTGATCTCGTCGCGGAGCCGCTGCTTCAGGGAGTCGGGGGCGTGTTCACCACCGCACTTGCGGGCGAGCAGCACCTTCAGGTGCTCCTCGATGCCGAACTGCTCAAGGCAGGGACTGCACTCGTCGAGGTGCTGCTCCAGCAGCCGGCGGCGCTTGTCGTCGCACTCGTGGTCCAGGAAGAGCCACACTTCGGACAACACCTCCGAGCAGTCGGTCTCATGGTGTTCGCCGCAGCTCATGATCCCGTCACCTCGTGCTTGGCCGACCGCAGAAACCCGCGGTCCCGTGCGACCCCGGCAAGCTGGTCGCGGAGTTGCCGGCGGCCACGGTGCAGTCGAGACATCACCGTTCCGATCGGCGTGTGCATTATCTCCGCGATCTCCTTGTAGGCGAAGCCCTCGACGTCGGCGAGGTACACCGCGAGCCGGAAGTCCTCCGGGAGCTGCTGCAGTGCCTCCTTCACGTCGTTGTCGGGCAGGCGGTCCATCGCCTCGATCTCGGCGGACCGCAACCCGGACGACGTGTGCGACTCGGCCTGCGCGAGCTGCCAGTCGGTGATCTCGTCGGTCGGGGACTGCAGAGGTTGGCGCTGCCGCTTCCGGTACCCGTTGATGTAGGTGTTCGTGAGGATGCGGTAGAGCCAGGCCTTCAGGTTGGTACCGGCCGAGAAGGACGCGAAGGCGGCGTACGCCTTGAGGTAGGTCTCCTGGACCAGGTCCTCGGCGTCGGCCGGGTTGCGCGTCATCCGCAGCGCGGCGGAGTACAGCTGGTCCAGCAGCGGCATGGCGTCACGCTCGAAGCGCTCTGCCCGCTCCTGCTCGGTCTCAGCCTGAGGTGTTGGCTGGGTTTCGGTGCTCGGCACCGTGCTCCCTTCCAGTCGGAACTGTCCCATCATCGGAATCGCATAGGACCCCTGTGAGGATACGCGTCGAGTCTGAGTCAGCACGTCACGCATAACGCAGGGTCACCCCGGGACATTCCGCTCAGTCCAGCGGCCGCAGGATCCGGCCCAGCCACTCCTCCACGGTCCGGGAGAGGCCCTTGGCGTCGCGTTTCAGCGAGTGGTCACCAGGCATGACGACGATTTCGCGGTGCGACCCGGGGCCGGGCATGCCGAACGGGTCCGACTCGCCCTGTACCACCAAAGTGGGCACGGTCACCCCATCCAGTTCCGCCATCCGGGACTTCTCCGGCCTGCCCGGCGGGTGCACCGGGAACGCCAGGCACAGGACCGCCACCGCGAGCCCCTCCTCGGAGGTGCGGCAGGCCACCCGCGCACCGGACGACCGGCCACCGAACACGAGCGGCAACTCGTGGAACCATTCGTGTGACAGCCGTTCGACCACCGTCAGCCACGCCGTGTCGAGCTGCGCGGCCGGGGCGGGCGCGCGACGGCCCGCGACCCGGTAGGGCTGCTCGACCAGCGCGACGTGCACCCCGGCCGCGGTCGCGCCCCGGGTCGCCGCGACCAGGTCGGGAGCACCGACACCGCCGCCCGCGCCGTGCCCGAGCAGCAGCCCGGCACGGCCCTCGGGGGCGCAGTGCAGCTCGGCGCGGGCGGGCCCGTGCGGGGTGTCGACGGTCAGCGTGGTCATGACGGGTTGTCGAACAGGGTGATGTCGGCCTTGTCCTCGTCGCGTTCGAGCAGGCCGGGGCCGTTGTTGCGGACGTTGTTGACCTTGGTGGACACGGGCCTCAGCTCCAGCGACTCCACGAGGTCCAGCGGCGGCGGCGTGGTCAGCAACTCGTCGACCTCGCCGACGTCCGGGTCCAGCCAGGCCGCCCACTGGTCCTCGGTCATCAGCAGCGGCATCCGGTCGTGGATGTCCGCGAGCGGGCCGACCGCGTCGGTGGTGAGCACGGCGGTGCTGACGACCGGTGGCGCGTCCTTGACCGCCGGGTCCCGCCACACCGACCACAGACCGGCCATCGCGAGGCTCCTGCCGTCCGGCCGGGTCATGAAGAACGGCTGCTTGACCTTGCCCTCCCGGCGCCACTCGTACCAGCCGTCGGCGGGCACGAGGCACCGGCGCTTGGCGACCGACGTGCGGAACGCCGAGGTCGTGGCCGCTTTCTCGGCACGTGCGTTGATCATCCGGGAACCGATGGACAGGTCCTTCGCCCACACCGGCACCAGCCCCCAGCGCATCACGCGCAGGCTGCGCACGGTGGTCGACGGGTCCGCGTCGCCCTCCTCGTCCCGTGGGTGCCGCTGCACGACCGCGACCACGTCCTTGGTTGGCGCCACGTTGTAGTCCGTCGCGGGCGCCTGGTCCCCGGTCGCGTCGAGCGCGTCGAACTCGGCGGCCAGCGTGGCCGGGTCCTTCGTGGCGGCATATCTCCCGCACACCTCGATCACCTCCTGCCGAAATGGTGCCAGGCACCACCGACAGTCTGCACCGTCCGCGGCTTCATGCGGGATCATGCACGCATGACACAGACCTGGGCCGCACCGTCCGCGACCGAGCCCGTCCGTGCCACCGTGGCCGTGCCGGGCTCCAAGTCGATCACGAACCGGGCGCTGCTGCTCGCCGCGCTGAGCGAGCGCGGCGGCACGCTGACCGGTGCGCTACGCAGCCGCGACAGCCTGCTGATGATCGAAGCGCTGCGCGCACTCGGGGTGCCCGTCGACGACAGCGGTGACGTGGTCGTGGTCGCCGCGCATCCCGGGCCGCGCGGCCCGGCACGGGTCGACTGCGGGCTCGCGGGCACGGTCATGCGGTTCGTGCCGCCCGCCGCCGCGATCGCCGACGGCGACATCGGTTTCGACGGCGACCCGAGGGCCCGCGAACGGCCCATGAGCACCGTCCTCGACGCGCTGCGGGCGCTCGGTGCGGACATCGACGGCGACGCGCTGCCGTTCACGCTGCACGGCAAGGGCGGCCTCCCCGGTGGCGCCGTCACGATCGACGCGTCGGCGTCCTCGCAGTTCGTCTCCGGGCTGCTGCTGGCCGGCGCGCGGTACGAGGCGGGGCTGACGGTCCACCACGACGGCAAACCAGTCCCGTCGCTGCCGCACATCGACATGACGGTCCAGATGCTGCGCACGGCCGGGGTGACCGTCGACGACAGCGAGCCGAACACGTGGCGGGTCGAACCGGGCCCGATCGCCGCCCACGACTGGGTGGTGGAGCCGGACCTGTCCAACGCGACCCCGTTCCTGGCCGCCGCCGCGGTGACCGGCGGGTCCGTCACCGTGCCCGACTGGCCGGCGCACACCACCCAGCCGGGTGACGTCTTCGGGGAGATCGCGGCCGGCATGGGCTGCACGGTCACCCGCGACGCGGCCGGGCTGACCGTGCACGGCCCCGGCCGGCTGCAGGGCATCGACGTGGACCTGCACGACGTCGGCGAGCTGACCCCGACCGTCGCCGCGCTGGCCGTGCTGGCCGACGGCCCGAGCGTGCTGCGCGGCATCGCCCACCTGCGCGGGCACGAGACCGACCGGCTCGCCGCGCTGGCCACCGAGATCAACGCACTCGGCGGCGGCGCCACCGAGACCGAGGACGGCCTCGCGATCCGGCCCATGCCCATGCACGCCGGCCGGTGGCACGCCTACGACGACCACCGGATGGCGACCGCGGGCGCGATCGTCGGCCTCGCGGTGCCCGGCATCGAGGTCGACGACATCGCGACCACGGCGAAGACGCTGCCGGACTTCCCGTCGATGTGGGCGCGGATGCTCGGGAACCAGCGGTGAGCGCGGCATGAGCAGGCGCGGCCGGAAGGCGGACTGGGACCGTCTCGACGAGTCCGATGTCCGGGTGCGGCCCGGCAAGGGCACCCGGCCACGCAGCAAGCGCCGACCGGAGCACGCCGACGCGCGTGCCGCGATGGTCGTCGGCGTGGACCGCGGCCGGTGGACGTGCGCGCTGGACGGCAGGCCCGACCAGGAGGTCGTCGCGATGCGGGCCCGCGAGCTGGGCCGCACGCCGATCGTCGTCGGCGACCTGGTGGACCTGGTGGGTGACACGTCCGGGCGGCCGGACACCCTCGCGCGGGTCGTGCGCGTCGCCGACCGCAGCAGCGTCCTGCGCCGCACCGCCGACGACAACGACCCGTACGAGCGGGTGGTGGTGGCGAACGCGCAGCAACTGCTGATCGTGTGCGCGCTCGCCGATCCCCTGCCCCGCACCGGTTTCATCGACCGCTGTCTCGTCGCCGCGTACGCGGGCGGGCTGAAACCAGTGCTGTGCCTGACGAAGTCGGACCTCGCGGGTCCCGAACAGCTCCTCGAGGCGTACGCGGACCTCGAACTGCCGGTGCTGGTCACCCGCAGCGACCAGGAGCCGGACGAGGTGCGCGAACGGCTCACCGACCAGGTGTCCGCACTGGTCGGGCACTCCGGGGTCGGCAAGTCGACGCTGGTCAACAAGCTGGTGCCGGACGCGTTCCGCGCGGTGAGCGCCGTCAGCGCGGTCGGCAAGGGCAGGCACACGTCGACCACCGCGGTCGCGCTGCCGCTGCCCGCCGGCGGCTGGGTCGTGGACACCCCCGGAATCCGCTCGTTCGGCCTCGCGCACATCGGGCCCGGCGACATCGTCGCCGCGTTCCCCGAGTTCGTCGAGCCGGTCGAGGAGTGCCCCGCGCACTGCGGTCACCTCGGCCCGCCGGAGGACCCGGACTGCATGCTCGACGTGGTCACCGCGGCCGGCCAGGCACGGCCGGGCAGGCTCGAGTCGGTGCGCAGGCTGCTCGCCTCCAGAGCGAGACTCGACGAATACGCCGACTAGGGGAACCGAGGGGCTCGCGCGCGTCTCTGACTTCCGTGGCAGGACCGGCAACGGGCACATCCTGCGCACCCGGCGTAGAGGACAGGCCCGTTCGGGCTACCCTGAACGCACAGTCATCAAGGGAGATCAGTATGCGCAAGGCAGGCATTGCCCTGTCCGCGTTCGCGTTGGCAATGACGCTGGGCGCGTGTGGGGACAACGGGGGCTCCGAGGGCGCGGCGTCGAACTCGGGCGGCAACAGCGGCGGCAACGGCGGCTCGGTCGCGGCGGCGAGTCTCGCCGACCTCGCCAAGTCGATCGGCGAGCAGACGTCCGAGACGAACACCGCACACATGAAGATCACCGCGGACGCGGCTGGTCAGAAGCTGTCCGGTGAGGGCGACCTCCGGATGAGCGGCGAGGACGCGGCCATGTCGATGGACATGACCACGCCGGAGGGCACCATCTCGATGGTGCTGGTGGACAAGGTCTTCTACATCAAGCTTCCGCAGGAGCTGGAGCCGGGCAAGTCGTGGGTCAAGATCGACTCGAACGACGACAACCCGCTCGCGCAGGCACTCGGCGGCATGACCGACCAGATGAGCAAGAACGCGGACCCGCGTGCGACGCTCGAGCAGTTCGAGAAGGCCGGTGAGATCACCGACACCAAGGAAGAAGAGCTCGACGGCAAGCAGACCACGCACTACTCGATCACCGTCGACGTCGAGAAGCTGGCCGCGAACCAGGAAGACCCGCAGATGAAGTCCGCGATGGACCAGGCCATCGAGGCCGGCCTCAAGGACTTCCCGGTCGAGGTCTGGATCGACGAGGAAGACCTGCCCGTCCGGATCACGCTGGACATGCCGACGCCGAACCCGGCCACCGGCAAGACCGAGGCGGTCAAGATGCAGATCGACTACACCGACTGGGGCAAGCAGGTGGACATCACCGCGCCGCCGGCCGGAGAGGTCGCCGAGCTGCCCAGCAGCTGACGGCAATTTCGAACCGGAAGAACGCCCCCGCCGCACGGCGGGGGCGTTCTTTCCTATGTGGCGGCGAAGTGCTCGGCCATCAGGTCGTTCACGGTGTCGGGCCGCTCGACGGCGAGCGAGTGCCCCGCGCCGCGCACGGTGACGTGCTTGGCGTTCGCGGCGGTGTCCGCGATCCGCTGCGACAGCTCGGGTGCGTAGGCGTGGTCCTCCGCACCGGACAGCACGAGCAGCGGCACCGTGCACCCGACCAGCTCACCCAGCACCGGCTCGCGGTGCACCACGGCAGCCGCGGCGGTGAGGACCGACTCGTCCAGCGCGGCGAAGTGCCGCCGCCACCGCTGCCGCAACGCGATCCGGCCGGCGAGGGTGGTGTCGCCGAACATGATGTGCAGCAGGTCGTCCACGGTCTCCTGGATGCCCTCGGTGCGCGCGTACCCGAGCAGTGCCTGGAAGCTCTCGACCTGGCCCTCCTCGTCGGCGGACGAGGACAGCACCACCGCGGACCGCACCAGCTCCGGCCGTCGCGCCGCGAGGCGCAGCGCGACGAACCCGCCCATCGAGTTGCCGACGACGTGCGCCGGCCCCAAATCCAGAGCCGTGACCAGCGCGGCGGCGTCCCCCGCGAGGGTGTCCATGTCGACGAGCGGTGAGCGGGCGCTGCGGCCCTGCCCCCGGTGGTCGTAGGTGACGACCCGGTAGCGGCGCCCGAACTCGGCCACCTGCGCGGCGAACATGGTGCGGTCGAAGAACAGCGAGTGGCTCAGCAGGACAGCGGGGCCGGGGCCGCCGGTGTCGTCGTAGCAGAGCGTCGTGCCGTTGACGTCGATGGTGGGCAACGCCGCCCCCTCATGGTCGGTCCAGGACCTTCCCAGTATGGCGGGCGGCGCCGCCCGCGTCGTCACTTCAGCGCATACGCCCTGATCACGGTCTGTCGCTGGGAGTTGCCGTCCCGGTCGGACACACTCGACCGCAGCGAAACGAACTCCGCGTCCGCCGGGTGCGCGACCTGCGCCTTCCACTGGCCGTGGCCACGGGTGACCTTCGCCGCCCGCCACGTCTTCCCGTCGTCGTAGGACACCTCGACGGCCGGGGCGCCGGCCCCTTCGCCGTCGGCCCCGTTGCGCTGCACGTACACCGGGATGGTGAACCGCTTCCCGGCCGGTGCCGCGTTGCGGTCGTCCAGCTCCGGCGCGAACCGCACCGCCGGCAACGGCAACGGGGCCGGTTCCGCCGTGTGCCCGGACGTGAACGTCCACTCCGCGTCGACCTGTGTCGACAGCCGCGCCCCGGTCCGCTCATGGGACGCGCGCAGCGTGTACGCGGCCTCCTCCGGCGCCACGTCGAACACCCCGTACGACGCGGACGGCTGCTCGCCGACGACCTCGCCGTCCCGCAGCAACGTCAGGCTGCCACCACTCGCCGGATACCCGATCCGGCCCGGGTCCTGGTCGGTCAGCAGCGGCAGTTCGACCGCCAGCTGGTCACCCAGACGGCCCGCGGTGTGGTGGGCACCGTGGGGATTCCTCGGCATGGCGGGGCCCCGGACGCCGACGTTCCAGCGTTCCGTCGTGCGCCCCTTCCGGTAGACCTTCGGGTCCAGCTGGAAGCTGTCCGACGCGATCTGCAGCGTCTCCAGGTCGACGACCTCGTAGAAGACGTTCTCCCACGGCACCCCCGGGGTGTAGTACTCGGTGACCGTCGCGGGCAACGCCATGACGAACATGCCCTCGCGCAGGCCGAGCAGGCCGGGGGTGCCCTGCGCGTACCCGGTCCGCACGGTCGCGAGCGCACGGTCCTCGACCCGCCACCGCAGCTGTTCCGGCACGCGGCCGGTCTCGCTGTGCCGCAGGTGGTACAGGTACGGGCTGTCGTTGTAGAACGGGCCGTTCGGTTTGGCCAGGTGGGTGTCGAAGGAGATGCCGAACCCGTCTTCGGTGGTGGTGGACGGGCGCACGAAGTAGTCGTCGAGCGAGGACAGGTGCAGCGACGTGGTGCCGGTGCCCCACGCGGACACGGCCGAGTGCTGGATCACCGACTGGGCGGACTTGGCGGTCGGCTCGTCGACGGTGAAGCCGACGGGCCTCGCCTCCCGCGCGTCGACGGTGAACGACGTGTCGCCATCGACGGTGAACGACGGTTCGATGATGTCGGCGAAGCGGAAGTCCTCGGCGTCCCTCGGCGTGTAGACGCTGGCCGAGAGGTTGTACCGGCCCTTCGGCATGCGGGCGACGACCGTGCCGTCCGCATCCCACGGCGCGACCGCGACCTGCTGGTCGAGCCCCAGGAACGACAGCAGGTACGTTTCGGTTGGCGCGCCGTCGAAGTCGAGCACGTCGACCGTCACCGAGTAGCTCTCGACCTCGCGTTCCACGGCGATCGGGGTGCGGACGCGCTGGTCACCGCCGGTCGCCGTGATCGCGCCGGTGTACCGGCCGTCGGGTGCCTCGACGCGGGTGTCGGTGGTGACGGTCGCGCTCGCCTGTCCGCCGGCGGGGACGGTCAGCCGCGCCGGTTCGAGCGTGAACATCCCTCGTGGAGCGGCGTCGACGTCAGCCGCGAGGTCGAGGGTGACCGGCTCGGTGCCGGAGTTGGTGTAGGTCAACGTCTTCGTGCTCGGCTGGTCGTCGTCGTGGGGCCACTGCGCGATCCCGTTGTCGATGCTCGCGGGGGTCGCGAAGACGGTGGACGTCGTGGCGGCCGCCACGTCGACCCGGCCCGCGCCCTGCTCGAACACGCTCAGCTCGGTGTTCGGCCTCGCGCTGCCCATGAGGGTGCCCTTGAGCTGGTCCGCGGACCAGTCCGGGTGCTGGGCGGCGAGGATCGCCGCCGCACCGGCGACGTGCGGCGCGGCCATGGACGTGCCGGACATCGACACGTACCCGTCGGCCGCGGGCTCGCCGAGCACCCCGTTCCTCGCTTTCGCCGCGACGATGTCCACGCCCGGTGCGGTGATGTCGGGCTTCAGCCCGTTGTCGCCCAGGCGTGGACCGCGGCTGGAGAAGTCGGCCAGCCGGTCGGTGCGGTCCACGGCACCGACGGTCAAGGCCGCGTCGGCGGCGCCGGGGCTGCCGACGCTCCCCTCACCGGGACCGCTGTTGCCTGAGGAGACCACGAACAACGCGCCGGTCTCGGCGGTGAGCCGGTTGACGGCCTGCGACATCGGGTCGGTGCCGTCGCTGCCGAAGAACGAGCCGAGGCTCATGTTGATCACGTCCGCGCCGCTGCCGACGGCCCACTCCATGCCCGCGATGATCCACGACTCCTGGCCGCTGCCGAAGTCGTCGAGCACCTTTCCGTTGAGCAGCTCGGCATCCGGCGCGACGCCGCGGTACGGGTCACCGCCGCCGGTGATGATCGACGCGACGTGCGTGCCGTGGCCGAACCGGTCGTCCTCGGTGTCGCTGTCGGTGAAGTTCTCGGCGTCGACCACGGCGCCGGACAGGTCCGGGTGCGTCGCGTCGACACCCGAGTCGAGCACGGCCACGGTCGCGCCTTCACCGGTGTGGCCCGCGGCCCACGCGGCCGGTGCGCCGATCTGCGGTACGGAGTGGTCGAGGCTCGCCCTGACGGGACCGTCGAGCCAGACCTTGTCGGCCCGCTTGGCGGTCGGCCAGTAGGCGGCGGACCGGTCGACGGAGATCGCGGCCGCGCTCATCGCGGGCAGCTCACGGCTCACCCGGGCACCCGCGGCCCGCGGGGTGGCACCCGCGTAGTCCACGATCAGCGGCAGCGCCGTACGGGACGCGTCGTCGTAACCGGCGCGGACGAGTTCGGTCACGTCGAACAACCGCGGGTCCAGCTTCCCCTGCGCCAGCAGGGGAAGCGCGTCCGACGGCACCACGTGCGTGTCGCCCTCGGCGTCCTCGCGGACCTGGAACGCGATGTGCTCCCGGCCTCTTGCCGGGAGCACCCGCGCCCCGTACATCCCGCCGACGACGACCTTGTCCCCGGTCAGCAGCGTGACGGTCGGCCCGGTGGCGGGCGCCGTCCCGGCACCCGGTGCGGCTCCCGCCGCCGGTACGACCACGCTCGCGGCAAGAACCGCGGCGAGCAGGCTCCACGGAGCCCGTTTGAGAAACATGTGCCCTCCAGATGGATGTTCGACCGTGGTCAGAACGCCACCTGGAGGGCGTGGGGTTGCCTATGTCAGCGCATACGCCCTGATCACGGTCTGTCGCTGGGAGTTGCCGTCCCGGTCGGACACACTCGACCGCAGCGAAACGAACTCCGCGTCCGCCGGGTGCGCGACCTGCGCCTTCCACTGGCCGTGGCCACGGGTGACCTTCGCCGCCCGCCACGTCTTCCCGTCGTCGTAGGACACCTCGACGGCCGGGGCGCCGGCCCCTTCGCCGTCGGACCCGTTGCGCTGCACGTACACCGGGATGGTGAACCGCTTCCCGGCCGGTGCCGCGTTGCGGTCGTCCAGCTCCGGCGCGAACCGCACCGCCAGCAGCGGGAGGAACACCGGGTCCTCCCCGGCGCTGTGCCCGGACGCGAACGTCCACTCCGCACCGACCTCGGTGGACAGACGGGCGGGCGCGGGCCGCGTCGCGGTCGTGCGCAGCGTGTACTCGGCCCGCTCCGGCGGGAGGAAGGCCTGGAGGCTGCCCACGTACGGTTCCTCCGCGACCACCTCGCCGTCCCGCAGGAGCGTGGTGCTGCCCGCGCTGGTGCCGTAACCGGAACGGCCCCGGCCCTGGTCGCCGAACAGCGACAGGCTGAAACGGGTGTCGTCGCCGAGCCTGCCCGCGAAGTCACCCGCGTACGGGCTGCGCGGGAACGCGGGCCCGAACACACCGAGGTTCCAGGTCTCGGTGGTGGTGCGCCCGGCCCGGAAGGTCCTCGGCTCGGTCTGGTAGATGCCCGTCACCGGCGGGTAGGCCGCCGGATCGGCCATCTCGTCGAACGAGGCGTCCCACGGCACGTCCGGGGTGTAGAACTCGGTGAGCGTCGATGGCAACGGGATCGGCAGGAAGCTCTCCCGCACCCCGATCATGCCGGGGGTGGCCGCTGCGTGCCTGGCGGTGACCTTCGCGAGCTGCCGGTCCTCGACGCGCCATTCCAGGTTCGCCGGCACGCTGCCGTTCTCCGTGTGCCGCAGGTGATACAGGTACGGGCTGCCCTCGAACGAGTCACCGGTCCTCTCCGCCATGCGTGCCTGCGCGGTGAAGGTGAACCTGTCCTTCTTCGTGGTCGTCGACGGTTTGACGGTGAAGTCGTCGAAGGAGCCGACGAACGCCGTCGTACCCGTGTCGCCCCACTCGGTCTCGAGCGCGAACTGGAACAACGCTCTGCCCGCCGCCGCGTTCGGCCTGCCGGTGGTGAACCCGAGCGGCTTGGCCTCGCGCGCGTCGACGGTCAGTTCGGTGTCACCGGTGACGACGAACGAGGGCTCGGCGAACTCGGCGTGGACGTAGTCGTACTCGCCGACCTGCTTCTGGACCGTGGCCTCGAAGTAGAACTCCCCCTTGGGCAGCCGCGCGACGACGGTGCCGGACGGGTCGTGCGGCAGGTACGCCTTGGGGTGGTCGACGTCCACGAACCGGTAGGTGTACAGGTCGGTCGGTTCGCCGTCGTGGTCGACGAAGTTCACCGTGACGTCGTAGCTCTCCACCTCCCGGTTCACGGCGATCGGCGTGCGCACCTCGTGGTCGACACCGGCCGCGGTGATGACGCCGCTGTACAGGCCGTCCTCGGCGTCGGTCCTAGTGTCGGTGGTGACGGTCGTGCTCGCCCGCCCACCTGCCGGGACGGTCAGCCGCGTGGACTCGAACGTGAACATCCCCTGCGGCGCGGGCGATCCGGCCGGCCCGGTGATGTCGGCGGCGAGGTCGAGCGTGACCGGTTCGGTGCCGGTGTTGGTGTAGGTCAACGTCTTCGTGCTCGGCTGGTCGTCGTCGTGCGGCCACTGCGCGATGCCGTTGTTGATGCTCGCGGGGCTCGCGAACACCGTGGCCGTCGTGGCGGCCGCGACGTCGACCCGGCCCGCGCCCTGCTCGAACACGGACAGCTCGTCGTTGGGCCGCGCACTGCCCATGAGGGTCGACTTCAGCTGGTCGGCTGCCCACTCCGGGTGCTGTGCCGCGACGATCGCGGCGGCGCCCGCGACGTGCGGGGCGGCCATCGAGGTGCCGGACAGCGACACGTAACCCTCGCCTGCCGGGTCGCCGATCACGCCGTTGTTCGCCTTGGCGGCCACGATCTCCACGCCGGGCGCGGTGATGTCGGGCTTGACCGCACCGTCCTCCCAGCGCGGGCCGCGGCTGGAGAAGTCGGCGAGCCCGTCGTTGCGGTCCACGGCACCGACGGTCAGCGCGGCGTCGGCCGCCGCCGGGCTGCCGATCGACTCGGCACCCGGTCCGGAGTTGCCCGCGGAGATCACGAACAACGCGCCGGTCTCGGCGGTGATCCGGTTGACCGCCTGCGACATCGGGTCGGTGCCGTCGCTGGGGAACGGGCTGCCGAGGCTCATGTTGACGACGTCGGCACCGCTGGCGGCCGCCCACTCCATGCCCGCGATGATCCACGACTCCTGGCCACCGCCGAAGTCGCCCAGAACCTTTCCGTTGAGCAGCTTGGCATCCGGCGCGACACCCTGGTACGGGTCGCCGTTGCCGGTGATGATCGAGGCCACGTGCGTGCCGTGCCCGAACCGGTCGTCCTCGGTGTCGCTGTCGGTGAAGTTCTCGGCCCGCGTCACCGCGTCGGCCAGGTCCGGATGCGTCACGTCGATACCCGAGTCGAGCACGGCTACCGTCGCGCCCTCGCCGGTGTGCCCGGCGGCCCACGCCTGCGGTGCGCCGATCTGCGGCACCGACTGGTCGAGGCTCGCCGTCACCGGCCCGTCCAGCCACACCTTGTTCGCCCGCCTGGCGGTCGGCCAGTAGGCGGCGGACCGCTCCACGGCCACCGCGGACGCGCCCATCGCGGGCAGCTCACGGCTCACCCGCGCACCCGCCGCCCGCGGGGTGGCACCCGCGTAGTCCACGATCAGCGGCAACGATCCCCGGGACGCGTCGTCGTAGCCCGTGCGGACCAGCTCCGTCACGTCGAACAACCGGGGGTCCAGTTTTCCTTGCGACAGCAGGGAAACCGCGTCCTCCGGGATGACGTGCGTGTCGCCACGCTCGTCCTTCCGGGTGAAGAAGGAGATGTGCTCGCGGCCCTTCGCGGCCCGCACCCGAACCCCGTGCGTGCCGCCGACGGTCACCTTGTCCCCGGTCAGCAGCGTGACGGTCGGTCCGCCCGCCGCCATGCCGGGTGCCACTGTGCCGGGTGCTTCGGTGGCACCGGACGCCCCCGGTGCGGGCACCGCGACGCCCGCGGCGACCGCCGCGGCGAGCAGGCCCGCCCGAGCCCGTTTGTGGATCATCAGCCCTCCAGGATGAACACGGCAACACCTCATCGGCCGCCGCTCCAGCTAGTGATCAGTACGCCACTGACTGTTGCCCGGTTGCTTCGTCCGCGTTTCACGAACCACAAGAGATCCGCGAACGGACTCAACAGAACGACCCCGCTGCGACGTTCTACCGGCGACCGTCAACGACACAGAACGGAGTCGTGGTGCTGGACACCTTCGACCAGTACGTGGTCGACCGGCTCGACCGCCTCCTGCGGTTCGCGACCGCGTTGACCTGCGATCCCCACCTCGCGCAGGACGTGGTTCAGGAGGTGCTCCTGCGGGCGCAGAGGAAGTGGGCGCACATCGGCCCGATGGCGGCGCGGGACTCCTACGTCCGCCGGATGATCGTCAACGAGTACCTCTCGTGGCGGCGGCGCAGAGCCGCACGGGCCGTCTCGCACAGCACGCTGGACGCACTCGGCACGCCGACCGCCGACCCGGCGACGGGCTACGCGGAACGCGACGCCATGCGGGCCAGGATCGCGACACTGCCCCGCAAACAACGCGCAGCACTCATGCTCCGCTACTACGAGGACCGCACCGACGCCGAGATCGCCGAGCTGCTCGGCTGCTCTGCCGGCACGGTCCGCAGCCACATCTCGCGCGCCCTGTCGACCCTGCGCGCCGCACACCAGCACCACGTGAGCGAGGCCTACTCATGAACCAGGACCGCACCGAACAGCTCATCCGCGACGTGTTCGCCGACCAGGCGGCCCGCGCAGTCGACGGCCGCGACGTCCTCGACACACTGCGCGGTGAGCCCAGGCGCCGGTACGGCGTCGTGCTCGCCACCGCGGCCGTGGCGGTGGTCGTCGTCGCGGTCGCCGCTTTCGTGGTGCCCGAGGTGTTCCGCCGCGGCTCGCCGCCACCGCCGGTCGCCGAGCAGCCCCGGCCCGCGGCCGCCGGGCCGACGAGCGTCCTGGTGGGCGGGCTCGACGCCGAGGGCCGCACCGACACGCTCGCGCTCGCGCAGGTCCACGAGGACGGCGCCGTGAGCCTGGTGTCACTGCCGCGCGACTCGTGGGTCCACCTGCCGGAGGGCCCGCCGCTCAGGATCAGCCAGGTCAGGATGTTCTTCGACACCGACAAGCTGCTCGACGTGGTCCGCGACCTGACCGGGGTGCGGCCCGAGCACTACGCGTTCGTCGACATGGCCGCGTTCGCAGACCTCGCCGACGCGGTCGGCGGGGTGCGGGTGTGCCTGAACGCACCCGCCGAGGACCCCTTCGCGGGCGTCGACCTGCCCGCCGGTGAGCAGGTGGTCACCGGGGACGCCGCGCTCGGGTTCGTCCGCCAGCGCCACGGCCTGCCCAACGGCGACCTCGACCGGGTCAGGCGCGCGCAGGTGTTCCTGCAGGGTGTGGTGGCCAAGCTCGGCGACGCCGACCTCACCGAGCTCATCGACGCCGTGGCGGGCAGGCTCCAGAGCGACTCCGGGCTCGACCTCCTCGGCCTCGCCGGGCAGCTGGCCGCGGCACCGTCGCTGCACGTCGGCACGATCCCGGTCATCGACGGCGCACACGAGGTCCCCGGCGCTGGCTCGGTCGTCGCCGTCGACCCCGCCGAGGTCACGTCGTTCGTGGCCGGGCTGCAGGGCACGCCGCCCTCGGACGGCGTGCCCTGTATCAACTGACCGGGTGGACTGATCAGCCCATGTGGGGGTAGCCGTGCTCGGTCGCGGGGACGAACGTCTCCTTGACCGAGCGCGGGCTCACCCACCGCTGCAGGTTGTAGATCGAACCGGCCTTGTCGTTGGTGCCGGAACCGCGGCTGCCGCCGAACGGCTGCTGGCTGACGACCGCGCCGGTCGGCTTGTCGTTGACGTAGAAGTTGCCCGCCGCGAACCGCAGCGTGCGGTGCGCCTCCTCGATGGCCGCGCGCTCGGTGGCGAACACCGCGCCGGTCAGCGCGTACGGCGTCGACGTGTCGACCAGTTCGAGGACCTTGCCGTAGTCGCTGTCGTCGAACACCGTGACCGCGAGGATCGGGCCGAACCACTCGGTGGTGAACACCTCGTCGGTCGGGTCGGAGCCGAGCAGCACGGTCGGCTGCACGAAGTACCCGACCGAGTCGTCGCACGTGCCGCCGGTCAGCACCTCGAGCGTCGCGGTGTTCGCGGCCCGCGCGAGGACCTCGGCGTGCTTGGCGAACGCCTTGTCGTTGATCACGGCGCCGCCGAAGTGGCGCAGGTCGGTGACATCGCCGTAGGACAGGCTCTTCGTCACGTCGACCAGCCGCTCCCGAACACCGCCCTCCCACAGGGACCGGGAGATGTAGGCACGGGACGCGGCGGAGCACTTCTGGCCCTGGTACTCGAAGGCACCGCGCACGAGCCCGTTCACGACCGCGGCCGGGTCCGCGGAGCGGTGCGCGACGACGAAGTCCTTGCCGCCGGTCTCGCCGACGATCCTCGGGTACGAGCGGTAGGTGTCGAGCTGCTCGCCCATCAGACGCCACAGGTGCTTGAACGTCTTGGTGGAGCCGGTGAAGTGCAGGCCGGCGAAGTCCGGGTCGGTCATCGCGACCTCGCTGACCGCGGCGCCGTCGCCGGTCACCATGTTGATCACGCCGGGTGGCAGGCCCGCGGCCTCGAGCAGGCGCATCGTGTAGTGCGCGGCGAGCTGCTGGGTCGGCGCAGGCTTCCACACCACCGTGTTGCCCATCAGCGCTGGCGCGGTCGGCAGGTTGCCCGCGATGGCGGTGAAGTTGAACGGGGTGATCGCGGTGACGAACCCGTCGAGCGGCCGGTGGTCGAACCGGTTCCAGATGCCGGGGCTCGACTGGGGCTGCTCCTCGAGGACCCGGCGGGCGTAGGAGACGTTGAACCGCCAGAAGTCGATCAGCTCGCAGGCGCTGTCGATCTCGGCCTGCTGCACGGACTTGGACTGGCCGAGGACCGTCGCGGCGTTCAGGGTGTCGCGCCACGGGCCGGACAGCAGGTCGGCGGCCCGCAGCAGCACCGCGGCCCGCTCGTCGAACGGCAGGTCGCGCCAGGCCGGGGCGGCCTGCTTCGCCGAGGCGACGGCGTCGGCGACGTCCTTGGCGGTGGCCTGCGCGGTCACGCCGAGCACGTGCTGGTGGTCGTGCGGCTGGACGACGTCGACGGGGTCGCCGCCTGCCATCCGCCGCTCCCCGCCGACGGTCATCGTGAGCTCGTGCCGCTCACCCTCCAGCTCGGCGATCCTGCGCTGCAACGACTCGCGCTCGGCACTGCCCGGCGCGTAGCCACGCACCGGCTCGTTGACCGGGTCGGGCACGGACGAAACGGCGTCCATGTGCTGGCTCGCCTCCTCGGTTGTCTCTGACGGCTTGTGACCGTTCTCTGCGGTTGTACCGCCATAGTGTCACGCCTTTCGCGGGTGCGCCCCCACCGCTTGACAGCGCCGGACTGACACGCTCTAATTTATGTTAGAACTTCTAACCAAAGGAGCTGGCCATGGAGATCGTGCTCACCGACCGGGGTGGTCCGGAGAAGCTGCGGATCGACGACACCGACGCGCCCGCGGCGGGCCGGGGTGAGGTGCGCGTGCGGGTGCTCGCGAGCGGCGTGAGCTTCGCGGAGGTGCAGATGCTGAACCACCGCTACCCGATGCAGCCCAGGTACCCGTTCGTGCCGGGCTACGACCTGGTCGGCGAGGTCACGTCGCTGGGGCAGGACGTGACCGGGGTGGCCGTCGGCGACCGGGTGGCCGCGCTGATGGTGACCGGCGCGTGGCGCACGCACGTGGTCCTCAAGGCCGACCGGCTGGTGCCGGTGCCCGATGGCCTGGACGCGGGGGTGGCCGCGGCGGCGACGATGAACGGCGTCACCGCCTGGCAGATGGTGCACCGGACCGCGGCGGTGCGGCCCGGCCAGACGGTGCTCGTGCACGGCGCGTCCGGTGGCGTGGGCACGTTGCTGGTGCAGCTGGCGGTGGCGGCGGGCGCGACGGTGCTGGGCACGGCGTCGTCGTCGAAGCACGAGGCGGTGCGCGCGCTGGGTGCGACCCCCATCGACTACCGGACCGAGGACGTCGCCGCACGGGTCAGGCAGCTGGCGCCGGGTGGCGTGGACGCGGTGTTCGACCACCTGGGTGGCGACAGCCTGCGGGTGTCCTACGACCTGCTGGCCGACGGCGGGATCCTGGTGAACTACGGCAGCGCCACCACGTTGCACGACAAGGGCCACTGGCTGGTGCCGTACCTGGCGACCATGCGACGGTTCGCGTCGTGGTGGCTGCGCGGGCTGGCGGGCAGGGCGCGGGGCAGGCGGGCGACGTTCTACTACGTGAAGCCGGGCGCGGCGTTCAACAGCGCGCTGGCGCAGGTGTACCGGCTGGTCGCCGCGGGTGAGCTGGTCCCGCCGATCGACAAGCGGCTGCCGCTGGCCGAGGCGGCCGAGGGCCTGCGCCTGCTGATGGACGGGAAAGCGACGGGCAAGATCGTGCTGGAGGCGTGAAGTGACCGAGGGCGGCCTCCGGCCCCCGAGCACCAGCGTACGGGCAGGCACCGACGGCGCCTGCCCGTCGAGGCGGGGTTGTCCACAGGGATGAGGTTGTCCCCAACCCCGCCCGCCTGCGCCCCGTTTCCGTCGGTCCCCCGGGTCAGGCTGGAAATCGGGGGCCGGAGGCGTCACAGGAACCGCAGCACCGAACACACCCACCGGTCACCACGGCTCTCGAACCGTGCCGCGGCCGCCACCACCCGCCCCTTCCCGGACGGCGCGAGCAGCTCCATCACCGCGCTCACCTCCACCGCCGTCCGCGTCGGGAAGCACATCCGCATCCGCCTCAGCGTGTGCCTGCACCCGGGCCGCATCGTCCGCAACCGGGTCAGCAGCCCCTCGAACGCAGCGTCCGGCAACAACGACCGCAGCTGCCCCGCCTGGCGCCGCCCGTCCAGCACCTCCAGCACCCGCCGCAACACGTGTGCCAGCGCGGCAGCCGTGACGGGCGGCCCGTCCGGCGTCGGCAACGGCGGCACCAGGCGCAGCTGTGGTCCGGTCGCGGGACGCAGGCTCGACCACCGCATGGGCGGCCCGTCCCCGTCGTCCGGCTCGTAGTCCGGCAGCCGCCGCAACCGGACAGGACACGGTTCGTCGGCGGGAAGAGCTGGAACGGTCATGCCCTACAGAGCCGATGGACCGTCCATTCCGGACAAGGAACACCCCATGGGATGGTCCGGTCACGGACCGTGTCGGCGCACCAGGTCGAAGCACAACACGGCCGCGGCACTGGCGACGTTCAACGACTCCACGCCACCCGCCATCGGGATCGACACCAGGCCCGTGACGTGCTTGCGGACCTCGGGACTCACTCCCGCGGTCTCCCCACCGAGCACGTAGGCGGCCCGCCGGGGCAGCGTGGCGGCGAACAACGACTGGCGGGCGGCACCGTCCAGCGCGTACAGCGGGTAACCGGCGTCGCGGAGCGCGGCGCACGCCTCCTCGGCGGTGTAGCAGCGCAGCACCGGCGCGTGGAACGCGACACCGGCGGAGGCCTTCACGACCAGCGGGTCGATGCCCGCCACGCCACGCCGGGGCACGACGATGCCCTCGACGCCGGCGGCGGTGGCGGTCCGCAGGATCATCCCGACGTTGGCCGGCGTGGTGATCCCGTCGAGCACGAGCACGGTCGCGGGCCGCGCGGCAAGCCCGTCGGCGAGCCGCCGCATCCGGGGCGCGACCACGTCGGCGAGGACACCCTGGTCCTGCTTCCCGTTGCCCGCCAGCACCTTCACCCGATGCGCACTGGCCCGCTCGACCCGCACGGACCGGGCACCGGCCGCGTCGATGATCTCCCTGGCAGCGGCCCCCCTGGCGTTGTCGGCGAGGATGACCTTGTCCACGTCGAGCCGCCGGTCGGCGAGCGCCTCCAGCACGGGCTTGCGCCCGAACACGGTCACGAACCGGTCCTTCGGTGATTGGCCGTCCACGGCGAGAGCATCGCACGTGACCGGTGTGTCAGGATCTAGGCCTTGCCCGCCGCAGAGGGGAACGGGAGCACGGTGAGGGTCTACATACCGGCAACGGTGTTGATGCTGCGGACGTTGAACGCCGCAGGCGAACTGTCGGCGGTGAGCGGCACGGCGTTCGCGCTGACCCCGATGCTGCGCGAGTCCTACGCGACGGGGACGGCGGAGGAGCTGGAGTACGCGGCCATGCTGGAGGCGGCCCGCGCGTCCCTGCGCCTGCTGGCGGCCGAGCTGGAAGAGGACCCGGAACTGACGCTGCCGAGACGAGCCGTCATCTCGGCGGACGTCGACGGCGCCACCCTCCGCCCGGACCTGGACTACGCCGTGGTGCGCCTCGCGGGCCCGGTACAACTCAAGCAGGTGGCGGCGGTCCACCTGGACACCTCGGAGGCGGAACCCGCCGTCCGGGCAGCGGCAGCGGTGGTGGACCAGGCAGACCTGGGCGACGGCGACGCGGAGTTCGCCCTCGGCGAAGCGGAGGACCACGAACTGGCGTGGTACGCCCCGGAGGAACTCCCCTTCCTGCTGGAACTGCTGTAACCCGCACCTGTCACCTTCGTGGGTGACCCGCGACAGCGCTCAGTAGCCACAGCTTTCGCAGGGCCTGCTCCCGCGGGCCGGGCCGCGCAGCACCCGGCTTCGGTGCTGCGAAGGCGCGTTGACGGCGTGGCTGAGTGCCCTGAAAGGCGCGTTCAGGGCGCTCAGCGCCCTGAACGGCCCATTGACGGCACTGGATGTGCCGTGCGGCGGCCACTCCTACAAGTGACCGCCCCCGCAGCGGGGCGGGTGCCCTGTCCCGAAGGACATCGGCGGGCATCTCGAATTCGCTCCGCGAACCCAGTCGTCACAGACTTTCGCCGAAACCGGCCGGAACGCAACCCCCACCCGAACCCGGGGGCGTCCCGCCATGCCAGTCTACCGGGACCCGCCGACAAAACAAGGCCCGCGAGCCCAGCTGTGGACAACTGGAGCGGCTGTGGACAACTCCCCCCAAGCGCACAGCCCGATGTCGGTGCTCGCCTCTACGCCGGAATCCGGGGGGGCCGGCGGCCGCCCCGACACGCCAAAGCGCCCTCACCACCGAAACCGGCGGTGAGGGCGCCCAGCGAAACAGGACTACCGGCGAGGGCCCTTCTTGCCCTTCTTCTGCGCGGCGCGCTCGGCCGCACGGCGCTCCCGGCGCGAGCCGCCTGCGCCGCCGCCGGCAGCGCCGCCGTCGCTTCCGTTGTTGTTGCTCCGCGACTCGACGCCACCGCCCTCGGCGGGCCCGCTGTAGGTCAACTTCTGCTGCCCACCGGGCGCCTCGAGGCCCTTCCCACGCAGCGCGGGCGGGATCTTCTCCTCGGCGGCGGCCGCCTGGGCAGCCTGCGCGGCCTGTGCCGCCTGAGCGGCCTGCACCGCGCGCTGGGCCCGCACGACCCGGTCAGCGGCCGACGGCAGCGACGCGGCGTCCGACGGCTCCGGTTCCGGCTGCTCGACCTGCAGGTTGAACAGGTAGCCGACGCACTCCTCCTTGAGCGCTTCGAGCATCGTCGCGAACATGTCGTAGCCCTCGCGCTGGTACTCGATCAGCGGGTCGCGCTGCGCCATGGCCCGCAGGCCGATGCCCTGCTTGAGGTAGTCCATCTCGTACAGGTGCTCGCGCCACTTGCGGTCCAGCACCGACAGCATGACCTGCCGCTCCAGCCGCCGCATGGCCTCCGGGCCCGCCTTCGCGTCGATCTCCGCCTCGCGTTCGCGGTACGCGCGCTTCGCGTCGGCGACGATGATCTCCTCGAGGTACTCCGAGGTCAGGTCCTGGCCCTCGTTCTCGGCCTGGTCGGCGAGCTCCTCCCAGTTCAGCGAGATCGGGTACAGCTGCTTCAGCGCCGTCCACAGCTTCTCGTGGTCCCAGTCCTCCGCGTAGCCGCCGCCGGTCTCGGCCCGCACGTAGTCCGTCACCACGTCGACGATCATGTTCTCGACCTGGTCGTGGAGGTCCTCGCCCCGCAGCACCCGGTTGCGCTCGCCGTAGATCACGGTGCGCTGCCGGTTCATGACCTCGTCGTACTTGAGGACGTCCTTGCGGATCTCGAAGTTCTGCTGCTCGACCTGCGTCTGCGCGCTCCTGATGGCCCTGGTGACCATCTTCGCCTCGATCGGCTGGTCGTCCGGCACCCGCATGGTCACCATCACGCGCTCGACGAACTGCGCGTTGAACCGCCGCATCAGCTCGTCGCCCAGCGACAGGTAGAACCGCGACTCGCCGGGGTCGCCCTGGCGACCGGAGCGGCCACGCAGCTGGTTGTCGATGCGGCGCGACTCGTGCCGCTCGGTGCCCAGCACGTACAGGCCGCCAGCGTCGCGGACCTCCTCGGCCTCGTCGCGGACCTCCTGCCGGGCCTTCTCCAGCGCCTCCGGCAGCGCGGCCGTCCACTCGTCCGGCGTCTCCAGCGGGTCGAGGCCACGGGCCCGCAGCGCGTTCTCCGCCAGGTGGTCCGGGTTGCCGCCGAGCACGATGTCGGTACCACGACCGGCCATGTTCGTCGCGACCGTGACCGCGCCCCGGTGACCGGCCTCGGCGACGATCGCCGACTCCTTCTCGTGGTGCTTCGCGTTCAGCACGTTGTGCGGGATGCGGCGCTTGACCAGCAGTTTCGACAGGTACTCGGACCGCTCGACCGAGGTGGTGCCGACCAGCACCGGCTGGCCCTTCTCGTGCCGCTCGGCGATGTCGTCGGCGACGGCCTCGAACTTCGCCTCCTCCGTCTTGTAGATGAGGTCGGAGCCGTCCACGCGGACCATGGGCCGGTTCGTCGGGATCGGCACGACGCCCAGCTTGTAGGTGTTCTGGAACTCCGCGGCCTCGGTCTCGGCCGTACCGGTCATGCCGGACAGCTTGTCGTAGAGCCGGAAGTAGTTCTGGAGGGTGATCGTGGCGAGCGTCTGGTTCTCGGCCTTGATCTCCACCTTCTCCTTGGCCTCGATGGCCTGGTGCATGCCTTCGTTGTAGCGGCGGCCCGCCAGGATGCGGCCGGTGAACTCGTCGACGATCAGGACCTCGCCGTTGCGGACGATGTAGTCCTTGTCGAGCTTGAACAGCTCCTTCGCCTTGAGCGCGTTGTTGAGGTAGCCCACGAGCGGCGTGTTGGCCGCCTCGTACAGGTTGTCGATGCCCAGCTGGTCCTCGATGTAGGCGACGCCGGCCTCGGTGACGCCGACGGTGCGCTTGCGCTCGTCGACCTCGTAGTGGACGTCCTTCTTCATCATCGGCACCATGCGCGCGAACTCCTGGTACCACCGCGAGTTCTGGTCGGTGGGCCCGGAGATGATCAGCGGCGTCCGCGCCTCGTCGATGAGGATGGAGTCCACCTCGTCGACGATGGCGAAGCTGTGGCCGCGCTGGACCATGTCGTCCAGGCTCCACGCCATGTTGTCGCGCAGGTAGTCGAAGCCGAACTCGTTGTTCGTGCCGTAGGTGATGTCGGCGCGGTAGGAGGCGCGGCGCTGCGGCGGGGTCATCTCGGACAGGATCGCGCCGACCTCGAGACCGAGGAAGCGGTGCACGCGGCCCATCCACTCGGCGTCACGTTTCGCCAGGTAGTCGTTGACGGTGATGACGTGGACGCCGTTGCCGGAGAGCGCGTTCAGGTACGACGGCAGGACCGCGGTCAGGGTCTTGCCCTCACCGGTGCGCATCTCGGCGACCTTGCCCAGGTGGAGCGCGGCGCCGCCCATGATCTGCACGTCGAAGTGCCGCTGGCCCAGCACCCGCTTCGCGGCCTCCCTGGTGACCGCGAACGCCTCCGGTAGCAGGTCACCGAGCGCGTCCTCGTCGGTCTCGCCTTCCGGCAGGTTCGGGTCGCGGCTGTCCTGGTAGCGCTTGCGGAACTCGTCGGTCTTGGCGCGCAGCTGGGCGTCGGTCAGGTCGACGACCGAGTCCTCCATGCCGTTGACCTCGTCGACGATCCGCTTCAGATGCTTGAGCGTCTTGCCCTCGCCCGCTCGAAGAATCCGGGACAGCACCATCAGGTTCAACCTCGCTAGCTGGATCGTGTGCGCGCCTATGACAGGGAGAGCCGCCTCACCCTGCCCCCTATCGTAGGCCGTCTTCGAACCGTGGTGCCTAGACCGGTTCGCCGATCTTCACCCCGAACAGCTGACAGGCCGCGCGGGCACCTGCTCTCTCGCCGCTCCCGCACCGGCGCTGCGCACGCGCGAAAGCCCCCAGGCCCGCTGCCCGGGGGCTTGTCGCGTTCGTGTCAGACCAGCCTGATCACGCCGTAGTCGAAGCCCTTCCTGCGGTAGACGACGCTCGGCTTGTCGGCGTCGGCGTCATGGAAGAGGAAGAAGTCGTGGCCGACCAGCTCCATCTGGTAGAGAGCCTGGTCGACGGTCATCGGCTCCGCCGGGTGTTCCTTCTCCCGGACGATTCTGCCGGGAAGGTTGTCCTCCTCAGCGCTTTCCCAGCGCTGGGCCGGTACCTCGGCGAGACCGACGGCCTGCTCGGTTCGCGCGGGCAGCACCGCGGTCTGCGCGCGGCCGTTCGTGGCGGGCAGCGCGGAAAGATCGGTGGTGGGTTGTGCGGTGGCCTCCGCAACGGAGGTCTGGCTCCTGCGCCCGTAGTGCACGCGCCTGCGGTCGTGCAGCCTGCGGAGGCGGTTCTCCAGCTTGGTGACGGCAGCGTCGAGCGCGGCGTAGAAGTCGCCAGCACACGCTTCCGCGCGTACGGCGGGTCCCCTGCCCTTGCCGGTGATCTCGACTCGCTGGCAGTTCTTCGACTGCCTGCGGTTGGGCTCGTGGAAGAGCTCCACGTCGAACCGGATTACCTTGCGGTCGTAGCGTTCGAGCCTGGTGAGCTTTTCCTCGACGTGCACTCGGTAGTGATCGGGCACCTCGACGTTGCGGCCTTTAACGACGATGTCCATACACAACCTCCCTCGCCAACAGCGAGATAGTGAGCTAACAACGGCGCCGGAAATCTGGACTCTCCAGGAGGCATGAGGGGCTCTCCACCTCAAGGCCCTACCGGCGCCAGGGGCATGGGCTACTCGCCTCCTCCCTGCGAAAACCGGGAAAGCTGATGCCGAGACGTTATCTCGCGTTGTGCCTTTGCAAAAGCCCCCTCGGCGGGGGAACTTGTGCGTCCCGATCGTGTCACTGAGCGCAACGTGGCCCCCTTTCGCACGCGGGAGCGCGCCGGCGGACCGCTCGTGTGGCCCTCCGCCAGCGGACCAGGCACGGCCACCTTCCTCGATGATCGACTGATCGCGCCTTCCATGTCTGATCAACGTTCGGCCGGTGATCGAGGTTCCCCGACGAAGTTCACTCGGAAGGGGTATGCACCGTCTACCCCTCGTTGAAACGCACGTTCTGGTACTGCCCGCCGCGACGAAGGTTCCCCCTTCCGAGGCTTGGGCTTTTGTCGGTGTCCTGGTGCATCATGTCGACCATGCGTTCGATTCTCGATCTGGTCCTGCCCAACCGCTGCGCGGGCTGCGACGCCCCCGCGACCGCGTGGTGCGCCGGGTGCGCGGGCGGGTTGAAGATTCGCCCGGTGCCCCGCGCGGACCTGGGCGCCGCGTACGCCCTGGCGGGCTACGAGGGTGCCGCACGCCGGCTTGTGCTGGCGTACAAGGAAAAGGGGCGCCACGAGCTGTCCGTGCCGTTGGGACGGGCGTTGGCGCACGCCCTGCCGACGATCCGGGCGGGACCGTACGTGCTGGTGCCCGCACCGTCCCGGCCGTCGGCGGCCAGGGCCCGGTACGGGCAGCACATGACGAGGGTGGCACGCGCCTGTGCCGCCGCGGTGACCCACGCGGGACACCGGGCGTCGGTGGCACCGGTCCTGCGCCTGTCCGGCCGGGCACGGGACTCGGTGGGCCTCGACCAGGACGCCCGGGTGGCGAACCTGCACGGCCGGCTGCGGTGCGCGGGCCCGGCGCCACGAGCGGCCGTCGTGCTCGACGACGTGATCACAACCGGCGCGACAGCCGCCGCCTGCGTGGCGGCACTGCGCCAGGCAGGAGCGGAGGAGGTGACCGTACTGGCGTTCACGGCGACGTGAGGCTCGCCGCGTGGACGGCGCTTTCCGACCTGCCCACGCGGGTCGACCACCACACCGGACACCACCCGGCGAAAGGAGCGAGCGGATGTGTGGCTGTCAGCCGGGGTAGAACGGGATCGCGTTCGGCCCCTGGCCGTTCTGAAGGCGGTGCCACACCTGGCCGAGCCCGGACACGACCGACACGGCGGCGCTGTCCGTGACGACGATGTCGCGGTCGGGAGCCGCGGTGACGGAACGGACCGGCAACTGCAGGTTGTTCGGGTCGTAGTTGTCGATCGTGAGGCCGTCCAGCGACAGGTTGATCACCGGCATCTGCGGCTGCCGGGTGGCGACCACGAGGGTGTGCTGGTTCAGCCAGTCGACACCGACGGCGTTGACGATCATGGTCGGTGACAGGGTGCGGGGCGCCGCGAGGCTGACCGAGTCCTTGTCGCGCACCACGGCGGCCAGGACGACCGCGCCCCTGCTGGTGACGATCGCGGCCCTCGTGCCGTCGCGGGACAGGCGGAGCTCGGTGATCGAGCCGAAGTTCTCGTTCAGCGCCGACGCGTTGACCTCGACCGATCGCCACGTCTCGTCACCCGCACGGACAACGCGGACGACGTTGCCGTCCTCGACGGTCCACACCTCGCTCGCGTCCTGGTCGTCGCCGGTGGACACGCGCCAGGTCGGTCTCGACATGGTCGACGCGTCCAGCGCGACCTCCTGCAGCGCCTCGCCGTAGCGGCCGACGCGCAGGCGGAGCCCGCCGTCGACCCTGGTGACGGCCGCGAGCTGGTCACCGTCGATGGACTGGGCAGCGCTGACGACGTCGTAGACACCCTGGCCCGCTGGACCGGGGGCCGGTGTGCCGTCCTTCAGCATGCGCAGCCTGCCACCGGACACGATCAGCCCCTGCTGGTCGGGACCGGGCTTGGTGGCGGTGTCGTACTGCTTGATGTCGGACAGGCGCCAGTCGCCGTGCCCCTGGATCAGGTCCTCGTTGTCGCCCTTGATGCGGAGACGGCTGGACGTGACGGTCTGCAGCGACAGGACGACCTGGGCGGCGATCTTCTCGCGCTGCTCCTCGGTCTTGTCGCCCAGCGGGTTCAGGTCGACGACGAGCGTGCCGTCCGCGTCGGGCACGACGTTGGTGCGGGCGCCGACGTTCTCCAGCGGGGACACCACCGACCGGCGCATCGAGTCGGACGGGCCGGACAGGAGGACCTTGATCACCCGGTCCGGCAGGCCCGTGGCGGGTGCGGCGGGCACGTAGCGCTGGTCGGGAACGGTGATGCGGAAGTCCGGGTCGAAGTAGTACACGGTGACGGCGCGGTAGCTCGTCTTGAAGGACGAGTACGGCACGTACACGTCCTCCGGCGGGTCGTCGATGCGCCACTGGCCGTTGTCGCGTACCACGCCGACCCGGAACTCGGGGTTGCCGATCCGCGGGATGAACGCGTGGTCCGAGCCGAGCCTGCCGATCTGCGTCACGCGCAGCACCACGACGACACGTCCCGACTCGACGCCACCCTGGTCCTCACCGGACTGCTTCACGTCGTCGTTGGACAGGGGCACGGTGCTGAACGTGTCGTGGACGACGTAGGGCTTGCTGTCGGCCGGCCAGCGCTCCTTGGCCTTGTCCGTCAGGTACATCGAGGCGGCCTCGGGGTTGCCGGAGCGCTTGACGAACTCACGCACGAGGTCGAACGCGTTGAGGTTCGCCGTCGGCGGGGCCTCGGCGGCCTCGGTCATGAGCTGTTGCTCGTCGCGGACCGCGTGCGGGGTCGACTCCTCCGGGATGTTGGCGCAGCCCGTGAGCACCAGCACCATGGCCGCGAGCACCGCGGCGGACAAACGCCGTCTCATCTGGCCTCCTCCCAGACCGGGGCCGGCGGCGCCGGCTCCGGTTCGACGATCTCGGGTTCGGTGGTGCCCGGGACGGTGACGCGCACCGCGTCGCCTTCGCGAGGCTCCACGACGGCGGACGGCACGTCGGCGTCCGGCGGCGGGAGCGGGAGCGGGTTGCCGGTGAACTCGACGCCCTGGTGGCGTGGCAGCGTGAGCCGGAAGCACGCGCCCTTGCCGGGCTCGCCCCAGGCGTCGAGGCCGCCGCCGTGGAGGCGGGCGTCCTCGAGGCTGATGGCGAGCCCGAGGCCCGTGCCGCCGGTGTGGCGGTTGCGGGACGGGTCGGCGCGCCAGAAGCGGTTGAACACGAGGTCGGCCTCGCCGGTGCGCAGCCCGACGCCGTAGTCGCGGACCGTCACGGCGAGCGCCTTGTCGTCGACCGCCATGCGCAGCCGGACCGGATGCCCGTCGCCGTGGTCGACCGCGTTCGCCAGCAGGTTGCGCACGATCCGCTCGATGCGGCGGGAGTCGACCTCGGCGGCGGCCTCCTCGTCCGGCAGGTCGAGGATGATCTCGGTGCCCGCGGTGCGGGCGATCGTGGCGACGGACTGTGCCGCGCGGACCGCGATGGGGCGCACGTCGACGTACTCGGCGACGAGCTCCTCGACACCGGCGTCCAGGCGGCTGATCTCGAGCAGGTCGCCGAGCAGCGACTCGAACCGGTCCAGCTCGTCGACCAGCAGCTCCGTGGAGCGGGAGAGGCCGGGCGGGAACTGCTCGCGTGACGCGTGCAGCACGTCCGCGGCCATCCGCACGGTGGTCAGCGGGGTGCGCAGCTCGTGGGACACGTCGGAGGTGAACCGGCGCTGCAGGGTGCCGAACTCCTCGAGCTGACGGATCTGTCTCTCGATGCTCTCGGCCATCTCGTTGTACGACTGGGCCAGCCGCGCGACGTCGTCCTCGCCGACGACGACCATGCGTTCGTCCAGCTCACCGCCGGCGAACCGTTCCGCGGCCTGGGCTGCGCTGCGGACCGGGCGGACCACCTGGCGCGTCACGAGGTTCGCGATGCCTGCGAGCAGCAACAACAGCACGAGGCCGCCGACGAGCAGCGTGCTCTGCACGACAGCGATCGTCGACTGCTCGGCGGTCAGCGGGTACAGCATGTACAGCTGCATCGGCTCCTGTGCCGACCCGAACGGCGCGCCGACGATCAGGAACGTGGTGGGCCCGGACTTCCGGTCGACCGTGTGGATCTGCACCGCGAGCCTGCGGTTCTCCACGAAGTGCTTCAGACTGTCCGGCACGTCGCCGTACGGCCCGGCGCTGATCATGGCGGCGTCGTTCGCCGCGATCGGCGGAGTGCTCGCCAGCACCGGCTCGAACGTGCCTGCCGACGAGCTGGCGGTGTCGGTGTTCGGGGTGGAGCTGGTCAGCTTGTTCAACGCCTGGGTCAGGCGCGGGCGCACGTCGTCGACCGCCGAGTTCACGCCGGAGAGCTGACGCTGCGCCACCACGACCGCGTCGCGGGTGGCGGCGATCGCGGCTTCTTCCTTGGTCTCGAGCAGGCGGTTGGTGATCTGGTTCTGCAGCACCATGCCCAGCACGAACACCACGGCGGACGACAGCGCGAGCGTCGACACCACCACCCGCACCTGCAGGGAGCGGCGCCACAGCTCACCGAAGTACACCGCGCGCTGCTGCCCGAACGCGACCGCGCGGGCGCCGTGGCGGGCGACCGCGCGGAAGAACCGCTTCATCGAGACCGTCCGATCACGGTGGGCCGGCCTTGTATCCCACCCCACGCACCGTCAACACCACCTCGGGGTGTTCCGGGTCGGTCTCGACCTTGGACCGCAGCCGCTGCACATGGACGTTGACCAGCCGGGTGTCCGCCGCGTGCCGGTAGCCCCAGACCTGCTCGAGCAGCACCTCGCGGGTGAACACCTGGCGCGGCTTGCGCGCCAGCGCCACGAGCAGGTCGAACTCGAGCGGCGTCAGCTGGATGGCGACCCCGTCCCGGGTGACCTCGTGTCCTGGCACGTCGATCGTGAGGTCACCGATGGACAGCATCTCGGCGGGCTCGGAGTCGGTGCGGCGCAGCCGCGCTCGCACCCGCGCGACCAGCTCCTTCGGCTTGAACGGCTTCACGACGTAGTCGTCGGCGCCGGACTCGAGGCCCAGCACTATGTCGACGGTGTCGCTCTTGGCCGTCAGCATGACGATCGGCACGCCCGACTCGGCGCGGATCGCCTTGCACACGTCGATACCGTTGATGCCGGGCAACATCAGGTCGAGCAGGACCAGGTCGGGCCTGAGCTCGCGCAGCGCGGGCAACGCCCGGTTGCCTTCGGCCACCACCGCGGTGTCGAAGCCTTCGCCCCGCAGCACGATGGTCAGCATCTCGGCCAGGGCCGGGTCGTCGTCCACTACCAGCACACGTGCCTTCATGGTTACATCGTCGCACTTCGTGAAGCCCATTCGCGCAAGACCCGGCCGGTTCATCCGGTTCCGCCACTCCGGGTGACCGGTTGTAACGCTTCAGGGCGCCCCGGCAATCTAACTGTTGAAGGTTGAACAGGGACGCACGGAGGTGCACCGCATGGGCATCCGCAGGCTGAACCACGCCGTGCTGTACGTGCGTGACGTCGACCGCAGCGTCGCCTTCTACACCGATGTCCTCGGCTTCACCGTGGTCCACCGCAGGCCGGCCGCCGCGTTCCTGCGAGCCGCCGAGTCCGACAACGACCACGACCTCGGCCTCTTCGGCGTGCGGGGCGGCGGTGTGAAGCAGGGCAGCGGCGTCGGCCTGTACCACCTGGCGTGGTCGGTGAGCACACTGCCGGAGCTGGCGATCTTCGCGGACAGGCTGGCGGAGGTCGGCGCGCTGGTCGGCTCCTCGGACCACGCGGTCTCGAAGTCCCTGTACGGCAAGGACCCCGACGGCATCGAGTTCGAGATCTCCTGGTTCGTGCCCAGGGACCGGATCACCGACGAGATGGCCGCGAACCCCACCATCGCCCGCCTGGACATACCCGCGGAGATAGCCCGCTGGGGCGAGGACCTGGTGGGCGCGCCGTAACCCGCCACAACCCCCGCTGACCAGCGTCCACCGGAACCCCAGGGCTCCGGTGCCGTGCCCTGAACGACGCTTCCGGAGTGGCTCGCTATTCGGCGAATCTCTCCGCCAGGCCGGCCGCGTCGGGGGTGGTGGTGCCGTCCACGACATGCCATGGGGCGAGCCACCCGTCGGCGGCCAGGCCGTCGTACACCGCGGCCACCCTGGCCTGCAGGGCGTCGTCGGACTCCCACGTGTCGCGGGCCCGGTCGGCCTCGGTCAGTGCGCGGCGCGTCGAGCGTTCGGCCGCCACCGAGGGGGCGACCCGCAGCAGCAGGTGTGCGTGCGGCACCGGCAGCCCGAACCGCTCGACCTCGATCGCCTGGACCCATCGCACGAACTCGCCCCGCGCGTCCTGGTGCAGCCGCGCGGAGCCGAACGCCGCGTTGGACGCCACGTACCGGTCCAGCAGGACGAAGTCGTGCGTGTCGAGCGCGGCGCGCAGGTCCGGTGCCGCGCCCCTGCGGTCGAGCGCGTACAGCATCGCCATGCCGTACACCTCGTCGCCGAAGGGCCCGAGCCTGCCGTGCAGACCGTCGCGGATTAGGTCCGCGTGCACGTCCACGCCGTAGCGCGGGAACGCGAGCCGCGCGACCCGGCCGCCGAGTTCGCGCTCCAGGGCGTCGGTGAGAGTGCGTTTGCCCGCGCCGTCGATGCCCTCGATCACGATCAGTCGTCCCACACGGCGCACCCTATGCGGACGGCACGTGGCGCCAGGGGCCGGACCCGTCGTGCAACGCGCGGGGCGGTCGAGTCCGTCCTTGGGGTATGAGAATCGTCGCGGTGCTGATGTTGCTGGTCCTGGCGGGGTGCGGCGGGCGACCGGCCGCACAGGAGCCACCCCTTTCGCAACAGCCGGATCCGCTGCGCGGCAGGGCTTTCGTCGCGATGGCGGTCACCGAGGACGGCAAGCCCAAGCAGCTGGCGCCCGACACCGAGCTGTCGGTCCAGTTCACCGACGACGGCAGGCTGATGGCGCGGGCGGGCTGCAACACCATGCAGGGCCAGGTCGACACGACGGGTGGCACACTGACCGTCGACGGCGGCCTGTCGATGACGGAGATGGGCTGCGACGCGCCCCGGCACGAACAGGACGAGTTCGTCGCCGGCGTGCTGGGCGCGGACCCGAAGTGGGAACTGACCGACGGCCGCCTCACGATCCGCACGGGAACGACGGTGTTCGACATGGCAGAGAAGGACGAGACCACCCGCGACCTGACGGGCACGACGTGGGTGCTGGACACGCAACTCGACGGTGAGGTCGCGTCGAGCATGCCGGCGGGCGCCCCCGAGGTGACGCTGGTGTTCGACGGCGAGAAGGTCGTGGCGGACACCCACTGCAACGGCTACACGGCGGAGTACACCATCGCCGGCGACACGATCACCTTCACCCCGGGCATGTCGACGCTGATGGCGTGCGCACCTGAGATCATGCGGGGCGAGCAGGCGGTCGCGGACGCACTGCGGGGCGAGGTGACCTACGAGCTCACCGCCGACCGGCTCACGTTCACGCACCCGTCCGGCGAGGGGATCGGACTGCATGCCAAGTGAGTTGCCGGAACTGACGTTCGCGGACCAGGCGGCGTTCGCGGCCTGGCTGGAGGAGAACGCGGAAACCCCGGGCGTGTGGCTGCGGATCGCGAAGAAGGGCACCGGACTCCGGTCGGTCGACCACGACCAGGCACTGGCGGAAGCACTGCGCCACGGCTGGATAGACGGCACCGCCCGCCGCGTCGACGACGAGTGGTTCGTACAGAAGTTCACCCCCAGAACCCGCCGCTCCCGCTGGTCGAAGATCAACCGGACGGCAGCCGAACGTCTGATCGCGGAAGGCCGCATGTTCCCGCGCGGCCTGCGCGAGGTGGAGGCGGCGAAGGCGGACGGCCGCTGGGCGGCGGCCTACGACGGCCCGGCCACGTCGAGGGTGCCCGACGACCTGGCGGCGGCACTGGCGGCGTCCCCGAAGGCGGCGGAGTTCTTCCGGACACTGACGAGCCAGAACCGCTACGCCATCCTCTACCGGGTGGGAGAGGCGAAACGCCAGGAGACCCGCGCCCGCCGGATCGAGAAGTTCGTCGGCATGCTGGAACGCGGCGAGACACTCCACTGACACGGGTCGCGACCAGCGGCGGCACACGTAGCCGGCCGAGGACGCAACGCAACGGCCGGCCCCCGCCGAAGCGGGAGCCGGCCGCAAGCGTGAAGATCAGTACCGGTAGTGGTCCGACTTGTACGGGCCCTCGACGTCGACGTCGATGTACTCGGCCTGCTCCTTGCTCAGCTTCGTCAGCTTGCCGCCGAGCGCCTCGAGGTGGATCCGCGCCACCTTCTCGTCGAGCTTCTTCGGCAGCCGGTACACCTCCTTGTCGTACTCCTCGTTCTTGGTGAACAGCTCGAGCTGCGCGATCACCTGGTTCGAGAACGAGTTCGACATCACGAAGCTCGGGTGGCCGGTCGCGTTGCCGAGGTTCATGAGCCTGCCCTCGGACAGCACGATGATCGAGTGCCCGTCGGGGAAGACCCACTCGTCGACCTGCGGCTTGATGTTGATCCGCTTGATGCCCGGGTAGCGGGCGAGGCCCGCCATGTCGAGCTCGTTGTCGAAGTGGCCGACGTTGCCCAGGATCGCCTGGTGCTTCATCTTCGCCATGTGCTCGGCCATCACGACGTCCTTGTTGCCCGTCGTCGTGATGATGATGTCGGCCCGGTCGAGCACGTCCTCGAGACGCTGCACGTCGTAGCCGTCCATCGCGGCCTGCAGGGCGCAGATGGGGTCGATCTCGGTGACGATGACGCGGGCGCCCTGGCCGCGCAGCGACTCCGCGGAGCCCTTGCCGACGTCGCCGTAGCCGCAGACGACCGCGACCTTGCCGCCGATGAGGACGTCCGTGCCGCGGTTGATGCCGTCCACCAGGGAGTGGCGGATGCCGTAGCGGTTGTCGAACTTCGACTTGGTGACCGAGTCGTTGACGTTGATCGCCGGGAACAGCAGCTCACCGGCCGCCGCGAGCTGGTAGAGGCGCAGGACACCGGTGGTGGTCTCCTCGGTGACGCCCATGATCTCCTTGCCCGTGCGCGTCCACTTCTGCTTGTCGGCAGCGAGCGAGTTGCGCAGGGTCTCGAGGATGATCTTCCATTCCTCGGGGTCGTTGTCGTCGGGCTGGGGCACGACACCCGCGGCCTCGTACTGGGTGCCCTTGTGCACCAGCAGGGTCGCGTCGCCGCCGTCGTCGAGCAGCATGTTCGGCGCGGCGTCACCCGGCCAGGTGAGCATCTTCTCGGTGCACCACCAGTACTCCTCGAGCGTCTCGCCCTTCCACGCGAACACCGGGACGCCCTTGGGCTCCTCCGGCGTGCCGTGCTTGCCGACGACGACCGCCGCGGCCGCGTGGTCCTGCGTCGAGAAGATGTTGCACGACGCCCAGCGCACCTGCGCGCCCAGCTCGACCAACGTCTCGATGAGGACCGCGGTCTGCACGGTCATGTGCAGTGAGCCGGAGATCCGCGCGCCACGAAGCGGGTAGACCTCGGCGTACTCACGCCGGAAGGCCATCAGACCCGGCATCTCGTGCTCCGCGAGGCGGATCTCCTTGCGCCCGAACTCGGCCAGCGACAGATCTGCCACCGCGAAGTCCAGGTCGCCGACCGTCTGCAGGTACCGGCCCACGGTCTCGTCCTGGGTATTTACTGCGGTCATCCCGTCAATCCTCCAAACTCAATTGCCATCAGAACACTACCGTTGCCACCAGTCGATCCACTGGAGTGGTCGTCGAGCGAAGGAGGAGGACCAGGTTGTTCCCGCCTGGGCCGGACACCCGCGTGGTCGAACTGCGCGTGCACGGCGTGCTGGGCACCAGGCCGGAGTCACTGGTCTCGGCGGTCGCCGCGGTCGACGTCGCAGGCGACGGCCTCGGCCGGATCGTCCAGCCCGCCGACCGGCTCCTGCGCCCCGCGCCAGGACCGATGCTGCGTGCCGAGGGCCAGTCGATACCGAGGGTGGTCGAGGGCTACTCGTGGGGCGGCATGACCTCGGGCGGCTGGTCGAAGGCCGCGTGGGCGGTGCTGTTCCCGTTCGCCCTCGCCAACGTCGCGCACTGGATGCTGCCGCCGATCCCCAGCGGGCACGGTCTGGCGCGTGGCCTCGGCGTCGCTTGCCGGACGCTGCTGCGGCTCGCCGCGGTGCTCCTCACCGTGTTGCTGGTCACGCAGGCCGCTGTGGTGAGTCTCGACCTGCTCGCGGCGCAGTGCCTCGCGCCCGGCTCGCCGTGCCTGGCGGGCACGGTGCCGGACTGGCTGCGCGAGACCTACCTCGTGCGGCCCGCGATCGGGCTCGTGCCGGTGCTGCTGACGATCTACGTGCTGCACCGCGTCTCCTGCGTCGCGTGGGAGGTGGACGCGGGCACCAACCCCGGCAACCCGCCGCCGACACCACCGAACGCGCGGGTCGAGCTGCCCGGCACGAACCTGGTCGCCGACCCCGACACGCCGACGCTGCGCGCACTGCACCTGGTGGCCGCGCTGGCGACGGTCGCGCTGCTGCCCATCGGCGGCCCGTTCGTGGTGCCTGCCGCACCGCTGCCCGCCGCGCTGTGGACCCTCGCGGTGATCCTGCTGGTGGTGGCGCTCGTGTGCGTGCTGGCGCTGGACGACCCGAGGGGCGCGGCGCCGGGCCGGTCGGGTGCGTGGCTGCGCGGGGTGCTCGGGCCGTGGACCCGCCGGACGCTGTACGTGCTCGGCGGGCTGCTCGTGGCCGCGGCCGCGGCCAGCCGGGACCCGCTGCGGCTGACCGGCACCGAGCAGACCGTCGAGGCGGTCGCGGCCGCGCTGATCGTCGTGGTCGTGGTGTTCGCGGTGCTGCTGGTGCCCGCGGCGCTGATCGCGCGGCGGGAGTGGCGGGCCCGGCCGAGGGAGCTGCGGCCGTGGGCGGGTGGCTGGATGGCGGCCCCCGTGCTCGTGGTGTCGGCGCTGCTCGGCGGCGGGTTCGGCGCCGGGCTGGGCATCGCGGTGCGCAAGCTGCTCGGGACCGAGGGCATGCGGGTGCCTCCCGGGTACCTGCCGGTGACGTTGCTGTGGGGCGCCGGTGCCGTGCTCGGTGTGGTGGTCGCGCTGGTGGCGAGCCCGTTCGTGCTGGCAAGGCTGCGGTCGACCGACTCGGCGCAGGCGCGGCTGCTGGGGTCGCCCACGCGGGAGTGGCGGCTCGCCGGGTCGTTCCGGCGGCACCTGCACCACGCCGTGCTCGCCTGTTCCGGCGCGCTGTCGGCGGGCGCGGCCGTGGCGATCTACCTGCGGTTCACCGGGACACCGGACTGGCTGATGCCGCTGTCGGCGGTCGGGGTGCTCGCGCTCGGCGCACTGGCGGGCGGACTGCTGCGGGCCGTCCACAACGCGGCGCGGGCACCGGACGCGGGGCGGCGGCTCGGGGTGCTGGCGGACCTGGCGTGTTTCTGGCCGAGGGAGGCGCATCCGATCGTGCCGCCGTGCTACGCGGTGAAGGTGGCGCCGGAGGTGGCGGCCCGCACCGTGGCGCACCTCGCGGAGCCGGGGACGCGGGTGGTGCTGATCGGCGAGAGCCATGGGAGCCTGCTGGTCACGGTCGCGGTGGCACGGCTGCTGAACTCGCTGAACGAGCCGGAGCGGCGGCGGATCGGGATCGTGACGGTCGGGTCGCAGCTGCAGTGGGCGTACACGCGTGCGTTCCCCGCGGTGCTGCCGTTCTCGGCGATGGGGACGCTGGCGGCCGAGCTGGGCACGCGGTGGCGGTCCCTGTGCCGTGGCACGGACCCGCTGGGCGGCGCGGTGACCACGTGGCACCGGCAGGTGTACGAGGACTCGTTGCTGGGCATGGGTTTCCGCGCGGACGGCACACCGGGACCGCTGGCCGCGGCCGAGCGGAGCCCGCACGGTGCGCTGGTGCTGGGGTTGGACCACTGGCTGCCGGACCCGCGGACCGCGCCGTTGCCGGGGCGGCGGTGGGCCCCTGGGCTGCAGCGGCACGGGAACTACGCGGCGGACCCGGAGTGGGACCGCGCGGTGGCGATGGCTGCCGGTCTCGACCCGTCGGAGCCGCCCGCGTTGTTCTCACTCGGCGGCGACAGGTGAGGCGTCCGGCCCCGTGTGCCGGAGTTGTCCACAGCCGGGGCAGTTGTCCACAGCTCGGCCCGCACACCCGTTTTTGTCGGTGAGTACCGGTAGACTGGCACGGCGGGACGCCCCCGGGTTCGGGTGGGGGTTGCCTACCGGCCGGTTCGCGAGTTTTCGCAGGTGGAACGGGTTGGCGGGTGGCCGGGTCACCGCGGGTTCGGGACGTTCACCGGCCGCTTGCTTCAGAGGTTCAGCAGTGCTGCTGCCGTGGTTGCGTGGCCTGCTTGCGCCAGCAGGCCCGCCGGGCCCAGGCGGCCTTCCCGGTCCACCACCACCCGGGCGTCGCGGAGGATGGGGCCCAGGTGGTCGCGCAGTGCCTTCTCCGTGGCGGCAAGAGAGTCCGCGTGGCGGAAGACGCCGCCCGACAGGACCAGGGTGGCCGCGCCCTTCGGCCCGAGGCGGCCGCCGATCATGCGCAGGTGGCGGCGGATCGCCAGTGCGGCGGCCAGTTCCGCGATGCGCAGGTCCGCTTCGCGTTCCTCGTCCGTGTCCGGGATGAACTCCACGTTCTCGTTGCGGTGTGCGGCCTTCCGCGCCAGTTCCGTGTCCTCGTGCAGCAGGCGTTCCGTTGTCGCTTCGGCCACCACACCGGGGGCGCTCACCCGCATGCCGATGTCGCCCTCCACCGTCCTGCGGTCGGGCGGGAGGGCGACGGTGCTCTCGGGTGTGTCATCCATTGTGGACACGGCGGAGTAGACGTCGGTTGTCGCACCGCCCACGTCCACCACCAGGACCGCGCCGTTCTCCTCCTGCGCGGCCAGTACCGCCACGCCGGACAGCACCGCGTCCGGCGTGACCGTGCGCACCAGTTCGCGGAAGCGGGGGCCGCGGGACAGGCCCTTGCCGCCGATCACGTGGGACAGGAACACCTCGCGGATCGCGGCGCGCGCCGGGCCCGGGGACAGCTCGCCGACGTCCGGCAGCACGTTGTCCGTCGGCACCACCGTCCGCCCGTCCAGTATGGACAGTGCCTTGTCGCGTGCCGCCGCGTTGCCCGCCAGCACTATCGGCACGGTCACGCGGGCGCGCGCGAGTTTGGTCGCGTTGTGCAGCAACACTTTTTCGTCGCCGCCGTCGGTGCCGCCCACCAGCAGGACCACGTCGGGCCGGGACGCGCGTACCGCGTGCACGTTCGACAACTCGCCCGCCGACACGTGCACCACCTTCGCGCCGGCCGACAGCGCGACCCGGTGCCCGGCTTCCGTGCTCACCAGGCGTTCCTGGCCGACGACCGCCAGCCGCAGGCCGCCACCCGCCGACGAGCACGCCAGCACCGTCGCGTCGGACGCGGCCAGAGCGGTGGTCACCGCCGCCACCCCGGCCAGGACCTCCGGTGGGGTGGTCTCGTGCTGTGCCGTGCCGCGCAGCGTCCCGTCGGCGGCGACCAGCGCGCCCTTCGTCCACGTGGAACCGACGTCCAGACACAGGAACGTCACGATTGCCTGCCCAGCAACGAGTTTCTCCTGCCGTACACGAAGTGGACGACGCCGCCGATCACCGGCGGCGCGGGCACCTCGAACGAGCGCGGCAGCACGTGGTGTCGAGCGGTGGTCAGGTGGCGGCGGCGGGGGTGCGGTCCAGGTCGGGCTCGAGGTAGATGAGCCGGGCCGACGGCACGGTCTCGCGGATGCGCTTCTCCACCGCGTCGATCTCGGCGGCCACGTCCGTGAGCGGCAGCCCCGGTTCGAGCGCGATCTTCGCCGCGACCAGCATCTCGTCCGGTCCGATGTACTGGGTGCGGATGTGGATCAGGCGCTGCACGCGGCCGGCGACCACGGCCTTCTCGATGTTGTCCAGCTCGGTGTTGGTGGCGCCCTCGCCGATCAGCAGGCTCTTCATCTCGATGATCAGGATGATGGCGATCACGCCGAGCAAGGCGCCGATCATGAGCGTGCCGATGGCGTCGAACACCGGGTCGCCGGTGACGACCGCCAGGCCGACGCCGAACAGCGCGAAGACCAGGCCGAACAGTGCGCCCGCGTCCTCCAGCAGCACGACCGGCAGCTCCGGGGTGCGGGACTGGCGGATGAAGCCCCACCAGGTCGCGTCGCCCTTGATCTTGCGGGACTCGACGATGGCGGTGCGGAAGCTGTAGATCTCCAGCCCGATCGCCACCACCAGGATGACCACCGCGACCATCGGCGAGGTCAGCGCCTCGGGGTGCTGCAGCTTGTGGATGCCCTCGTAGAACGCGAACGCCGAACCAAGCGTGAACAGCATCAGCGCGACGATGAACGAGTAGAAGTACCGGTCGCGGCCGAAGCCGAACGGGTGCTCCTTCGTGGCCTTGCGCTTCGACGTCTTCTGGCCGAGCAGCAGCAGACCCTGGTTCGAGGTGTCCGCGACCGAGTGCACCGCCTCGGCGAGCATCGACGACGCGCCGGTGATCGCGAACCCGACGAACTTGGCCACCGCAATGCCCGCGTTCGCCACCAACGCCGCGAGAATCGCCTTGGTACCGCCCCCTGCGCTCACCGCTCGCTCCTCATGCCAGGTCGGATGTGCCTCAAAGCCGAGAGCAGCCTAGAGACTCCCCACCCCCGCTGTCTCACCACCCGCCCCAAACCCGCGAGTCCCCCGTTCAGAACCCGCGAGTCCCCCGTTCAGAACCCGCGAGTCCCCGGTTCAGGACTCGCGAGTCCCCCGTTCAAAACCCCTGAGTTGACGTTTCGGAACGGACAGCCGGAGGTGTCGACCCGCCGACCCGCGGGTCCGAACCGGGAACTCGCGGGTCCCGAACGCGGGACTCGCGGGTCCCGAAACGGAGACTCGCGGGTTCTGAACGGGGGACTCGCGGGGGTTCAGGGGAGGTGGCCTGGGGTGGCGGCGAAGGCTCGGGTCCACGTGTCGGCCGGGGTGAGGGTGACCTCCGGGTCGCTTGCCGGGATCCACATCGCGCGGCCCCTCGGCAGCGCGACCTTCTCCTCGGCGGCCGCGACGGTCAGCTCACCGTCGATCGTCACCACGATCCTCGGGGTGCCGCCCGGTAGCCGAACCGCTGCCGGTTCGTTGTCGCGCCACTCCAGCCGGGACAGCTCGAACTCCGGCGCGGTCGTCCGGTACACGTGCCGGGCACCGGACTGCTCGCCGGTCGTCACGGCCATGTCGCCGAAGCCGAAGTCCAGGACCCGCAACAGTTCGGGCACGTCGACGTGCTTGGGCGTGAGGCCGCCGCGCAGCACGTTGTCCGAGTTCGCCAGCACCTCCAGCGCCGTGCCGTGCAGGTACGCGTGCAGGTTGCCGGCCGGCAGGAAGATCGCCTCGCCGGGGCCGAGCACCAGCCGGTTCAGCAGCAGCGCCGCCAGCACACCCGCGTCGCCGGGGTAGCTCTCGCCCAGCTCCAGCGCCGTGCGGCACTCCAGCTCGAACGGGCCGTGGTCCTTGACGTGCCGCACGCACTCGTCGAGCAGTTCCGGCAACAGCGCGTCGATCGCGGGCTGCGGCAGCGTGATCCACGTCGTGAACAACGCGCGCAGGCCCTCGCGGTTCGGGTCCCCGGCCAACAGCTCGACGTAGGGCGACAGGCCCGGGGTCTCGACCGCACGCAGCAGCTCGACCGTGCGGTGCGGGTCACGGAACCCGGCCAGCGCGTGGAACTCGGTCAGCGCGCACAGCAGTTCCGGCTTCGGCGTCGGGTCCGGGTAGTTGCGGGTGGCGGCGTCGCGGGCGATGCCCTGCCGCTCCTCACGCGCGTAGCCCTCGGCGGCCTGCTCGGCCGACGGGTGCGCCTGCAGGCTCAGCGGCTCCTCCGCTGCCAGCACCTTCAGCAGGAACGGCAGCCTGCCGTCCCAGCGGGCGGCCACCTCGGCGCCGAGCTGACCGGCCGGGTCCCGCGCCAGCACGTCCACGAGCGGGGTGTCCCCGACCCGCGACGGGTCGCCGGGGTGGGCGCCCATCCACAGCTCGGCCTCCGGGTGCGGCGCGGGCACCGGCTTGCCGACGAGGTCGGCGATGGAGGTCCGCGAGCCCCACGCGTAGGGGCGGACGGGGTTCTCCAGCAGCTCCACGCTCACTCCCTCGGCCGCGCGGGCGCGTAGCGGGTGGTGCCGCCGGTGGTACCGGCCGCGAACCCCAGGTACAGGGCGGCCAGTTCGAACCGCAGTGCGAGCACGGCTGCGCACGCGGTCATGTCCGCCGTGATCTCCTCCGCCGGGGCGATCAGGTCCGCGTCCGGCAGCATGTCGGCCGCGGTCCTGCGCACCGGGTCGGTCGGCAGCGCGCTCACGGCCAGCAGGAACGCGCGCAGCGGCGACACCGCGGACGGGTCGAGGTCGTCCGGGTCGGCGAAGATGTCGGTGCCCGACGCGGCCTGCGCCGCGGCCCGGTGCAGCGACGTGCGGCTCGCGGCCTGCTGGTAGGGGGCCACGTCGCACACCACGTCGGTGTGCGTCGCGAGCACCTGCGCCGCGTACCAGGCGACACCGGTCGCGACGTCGTCGAGGCCCCACAGCAGCGGGGTGCGCTCGGCCAGCCGCAACGCGAGCGCCTTGGCCGGGTTCACGAACGACTCGTGCTGCACGTGGTCGCGCTCGGCCTCGCGGTCCAGCTCGTCGGCGACCATGTCGAGGTCGGTGCGCAGCAGCTCGAGGGTGGTCGCGGTGAGCAGGCCCGCGGCGAGCGCACGCGGGAACCCGAACCCCGGCGGCACCGGAACGCGGGGCGTGATCAGCACGGCCTTGCCCGCGGAGGCGGCGGCGACCGGACCGTCCTCCGGCGCGGTCAGCACGATCCCCGAGCCGTAGCGGCCCGCGCGGTCGATCGACTCGGCCAGCTCGGTGTCCCCGGCGTCGTCGGTGTGCGCGACCACCACGTCCAGCGGGCCGAGCCACGGCGGCGCGGTGTCGGTCAGCACGACCGGCACCGGGCACGCGCGGCCGAGCAGCATCATCAGCAGCTTCGCGGCGTGCGGGCCGAGGCCGGGCCTGGTGAGCAGCACCAGCGCCCGCGGGCGGTGACCGGCGAGCCGTTCGATGCCTGCCTCCCGGCCGGCCTCCAGCGTGGCGCGCACCTGGGCACCCGCCCGCGCGGCGGCGGGCAGCAGCCCGTCGACGTCGACGTCGGACAGCCTGCCGGTGTCGTCGAGCAGGGTGTCGTCGACCGAGGCACTCACGTGTCGGCGCCCTCTGCCTGGTCCGGTTCCCCCGCCCCCGGCTCGATCGCCTCGTCGAGCAGCAGCACCGGGATACCGTTCTCCACCCGGTACTGCCGACCGCACGAGGTGCACGTGAGCACGTCGGCCTCCGGGTCGGTCGGCGTGCCGGGGCGCAGCGGCGCGTGGTCGTCGGACGGGCACGCGAGGATCTCGAGAAGCCTCGGGTCAAGCTCTACAGCCATGTCCTGTCCCTCCTGTCAGGCGCGGACGATCGCGAGGACCTCGTCGCGGATCGCCGCGACGGCCGCATCGTCCGCGGCCTCGATGTTCAGGCGCAGCAGCGGTTCGGTGTTGGACGGCCGCAGGTTGAACCAGCCGCCGCTCGGAAGTTCCACGGTGAGACCGTCCAACTCGTCGACGGTTACCCCGGAACGCTGCGAGAACGACTCCTTCACCGCGTTCATCCGGCCGGCCTGGTCCTCGACCGTCGAGTTGATCTCGCCGGACGCGGCGTAGCGCGAGTACTCGGCGGTCAGCTCGGACAGCGGCCGCTCCTGCTCACCGAGCGCGGCCAGCACGTGCAGCGCGGCGAGCATGCCGGTGTCGGCGCGCCAGAAGTCGCGGAAGTAGTAGTGGGCGGAGTGCTCGCCGCCGAAGATCGCGTCCGTCGTCGCCATCTCGGCCTTGATGAACGAGTGGCCGACGCGGGTGCGGACCGGCTTGCCGCCGTGCTCGGCGACGATCTCCGGCACCGCCTTCGACGTGATCAGGTTGTGGATGACCGTGCCGCCCGGGTCCTTCTTCAGCTCACGCACCGCGACCAGCGCGGTCACCGCGCTGGGCGGCACCGGCTCGCCCCGCTCGTCGACCACGAAGCAGCGGTCGGCGTCACCGTCGAACGCCAGGCCCGCGTCGGCGCCGACCTCGCGGACCTTCGCCTGCAGGTCGACGATGTTCTTCGGGTCGAGCGGGTTCGCCTCGTGGTTGGGGAAGCTGCCGTCCAGCTCGAAGTACATCGGCACGATCTCGATCGGCAGGCCGTCGAACATGGCGGGCACGGTGTGGCCGCCCATGCCGTTGCCGGCGTCGACGACGACCTTCAGCGGGCGGCTACCCGACAGGTCGACCAGTTTGTGCAGGTAGGCGACGTACTCGGTGAGCATGTCGCGGGTCTCGAGCCTGCCGGCGGTCCTGCCCTCCGACGGCGGCGTCTGTGCCTCGACGGCGCGCTGGATCTCGGTCAGCCCGGTCTCCTGGCCGACCGGCGCGGCACCGGCGCGGCAGAGCTTGATGCCGTTGTACTTGGCCGGGTTGTGGCTCGCGGTGAACATCGCGCCGGGCAGGTTCAGGTGCCCGGACGCGAAGTACAGCATGTCGGTGGACGCGAGGCCGATCATCACCACGTCGACCCCCTCGCGGGTCGCGCCCTCGGCGAACGCGCTCGCGAGCCCCGGCGAGGAGGCACGCATGTCGTGCCCGATCACGATCCCGCCCGCGTCGGCCACCTGGCGGGCGAACGCCGCGCCGATGTCGCGGACCAGGTCCGCGTCGAGCTGTTCGCCGACGACGCCACGGATGTCGTAGGCCTTGAACACGCCGGACAGGTCACGCACCAGTGCTCCCGAGTGTCAGCGGATTTGCCTCTGCGAGCCTACTGGTCCGCCTCCTCGGAGATAAAAGTGTTGGTCACGTCGCGAGGACGGCGCGGCGATCCCCTGCTCGGTCCAGGACCAGGGACGGTGGCTTACTCCGTGACCGGGTTGGGCAGGACCCGCAGGTGACCGCGACGGCCGCCGGCGTTCTGGCGCTCCGGCTCCGGCGGCTCGATCGGCCGGTCCGGGCGGCCCGCCTCGCGGACGGCCTCGGCGAGCGCGGTCAGGTCGTCGACCGACGGCTCGGGGGCGGCGAACTCGCCGTCGTGGCGGACGACCTCCCAGCCGCGGGGGACGGTGAGGCGCAGCGCGTGCTCCTCGCACAGGTCGTAGCTGTGCGGTTCGGAGTACGTGGCGAGCGGCCCGACGACGGCAGTGGAGTCGGCGTACGCGTAGGTCAGCGTGGCGACTGCCGGGTGGCCGCACCCGGTCCGCGAACACTTCCGCACGCTCCGCACGAACGTGGACGATAGCGCGTCCGAGTGGAAAAGGCCCCTCGCCACACCGTATTGCACGGGTCGCTTCACGCTCTCGATACGCTCGACCCTGTGACCTCGACACGCGGCAGGCTCAGGCGCAGGCGGCGCCCCAACCGGGACCGTCATGGTCGAGGCCTGCGCGGGGCGCTCTACCCGTCGACGCTGCCCGCCGCCTCCACGCGTGCCGAGCGGTTCGACGCGCTGGTGCTCGCCGCGCTGGAGCCGATCGAGGCCCGCTGGCGGACCGAGCTGACGAAGCTCGACATCGCCGTCGACGACGTCCCGGACGTCCGGGGCGAGGACCCGACGATCGAGTCCGACGGCACCCTGACCGACGCCGGTGTGCCGCTGGCACGGCTGGTCCCGGCGGGCATGGACCGCCGCAACATGCCGACCAAGGCACGGATCGTCCTGTTCCGCCGCCCCCTCGAAGCCCGCGCCCGCGACGGCGCCGACCTGGCCGACCTGGTCCACCACGTACTGGTCGACCAGGTCGCCAACTACCTGGGCGTAGACCCCACGATCATCGAAGGCGAACCCTAACCCGCGAGTCCCCCGTTCCGGACCCGCGAGTCCCCCGTTCACGACCCGCGAGTCCCGCGTTCGGAACCCGCGAGTCCCGCGTTCGGGACCCGTGAGTTCCCTGTTCAGAACCCGCGAGGTTCTCTCCAGCCGTCGGCGGTGCCTGTCGCGAACCGCCAACTCAGCGGTTCTGAACGGGGAACTCGCGGGTCCCGAACCGGGGACTCGCGGGTTCCGAACGCGGGACTCGCGGGTTCCGAACCGGGGACTCGCGGGGGTTAGTGGGGGTGGCGGCTTGGGATGGCGGTCAGGATTGTGAACAGGACTACTGCTGCCTGGGTCAGTAGCAGGACGCTGCGTAGTGCGGTTGGTTGTTCGATGCGTACTTCCGCCGCGTGGGTCGGCAGGGACACCGCGACCAGGTGGTTCCACGCGCGGACGATCGGCACCGGCTCGCCGTCGATCGTCGCCTGCCAGCCCGGCTCCTCCTCCGCGGCGAGCACCAGCAGCCGCCCGGCCGGGCCGTCCGACACGCGCACCGCCACCGACGGCGGCGCCGCCTCCACCGGCACGATGCCTGCCGCGCCGAGGTCGGTCGGCGGCGCGCCGCCCGTGACCGCCCTGCGCGCCAGCTCCGGGGACAGCAGCGTCACCTGCCCGGCCGCCGGCTGCAGCCGCAGCACGGGCCTGCCATCGGACATCGGCGGCGCGTCGGCCACCAGGTCACCGGCCGACTCCCGCAACCGGGTCGCATCGGCTTCTGTCGGCACCACCACGAACAGCACCCCCGACGCCGCCGCCTGCGCGACGCCCACCTTCGGGTCGGCCCACAGCACCTCCGCGAGCCCGCGCATGCCGCTCGCGTCGTCGACCGGCGCCAGGTCGTCGTCGCCGAACGACGGCATCCGCCCCGCGGTCATGCGTGGCTCGTCGTCGGCCAGCACCAGCACCCAGCGGCCCGTGTCCGCCAGCTCCCGCTGCAGTGTGTTCGCGAGCCGCGGCGCGTCGGCCGACAACGGGCCGGCCGGGCCCGCCACCACCGCGCCGACCGCGAGCCCCAGCACGCCGAACACCCCCAGCACGGCCGCGGGCCGCACCCACGAGATCACCGGCCCACCGGTGCGGCACACGCCGAGCAGCGCGTTGCACAGCCCCCACCCGGCGACCACCAGCCCGGCCCCCGTCCACCCGTACATCGCGGGCCCGCCGGTGATCGGGGTCGCGCCCATGAAGTGCACCAGCGCCACCGCACACCCGCCGAGCACGGCGAGCGCCAGCCCGGGGATCGCCGTCCGCCTCGGCCGCACCACGATCCCGACGAACGCGAACACCGCGACCACCAGCCCGACGACCGGCCACGCGCCGGGACCGCCGGGGTACAGCGACACCAGGTCGAGCAGCGATGTCACCGGCGTGGCCACCACCGCGCCGAGCCCGTGCACCACCACGCCGGGGTGCTGGATCACCACCGCGGGCCACGGCAGCAGCAGCGCGAGCGGCATCAGCACCAGCACGAACAACGCGGCGACCCGCCGTTTCCCGGTCCCCCGGTAGCCGGGCACCACCACGAACCCCGCCAGCGCGTACGCGAGCAGCAGCAGGTGCACGAGCGGGGAGAACGCGCCGATGACGGCCAGCCCGAACGCCGAGGACGCGGCCGTCGACAGCCACGCCGACGAGTTCGTCCGCGAGCGCCCGAGCAGCGCGACGATCCCGGCGGTCACCGGCGGCACCAGCAGGTGCGCGACGACCACGTCGAGCCTGCCCTGCGCGACCGCGGCGGTCGCGGGCGGCAGCAACGCGTACGCGGCCGCCACCAGCGCACGTACCCAGCGGTGCACCGGCAGCCGCCGGGTCGCCACGTAGGCGAGCAGCCCGGACAGCGGCATGGCGCCCAGCAGGAGCACGGCGACGGCCGCCTGTGTGCCACCGACGGGGGCGAGCACCGCCCCGAGCCCGCCGATGATCGCGAGCGCGGCCGGTGCGGGTGCCGCGGTCCCACCCGCCACCGGGTGCCAGGTCGCGAGGTAGGACGACCAGGTCGTGGTGAGGTCCGGCACCGGGAGCAGGCGCCCGCCCGCGAGGTCGAGCCCGAGCCGCGACCAGTTGACGTACAGCGCGATGGCGAGCAAGCCGACGACCAGCAGGACCGGCGGTGCCAGCAGCACCTGCCGCGCGAGCCGCGCCCGGTCCACCTCCACGAGCACCAGGTCGGGTTTCCTCGGCCCGGACCCGTCCCTCGGCACCGGTGAGGGCCGGCGGTGCGGGCTGGGCCGCAGCCCGTAGGGCGTCTCCGCGTCCGGCACGGTCAGCGACACGGCCACCGCGGTCGCCGGCCTGCGCAGCCCGGCGGGTCTGCGCAGGCGCCCGGTCGCGCCCGCGGGCAGCGCGGCGGGCCCGACCGGCAGCCGGATCGACTCGGCGTGCGCCGGTGTCTCCGGCACCACCACCGCGTCCGGCAGCTGCCCCAGTGCGACGTCGGCCTGCAGGCGGCGGCGCACGAGGTGCGCGACCATCGCCCGCATCCCGTTGCGCAGCCTGGTCAACCGGGACGTGAACAGTCCGCGCACACCCTGGACCCGCACGGTGGCGCGGCGCAGCGTCCTGCCTTCGAGCAGTCCGGCGGCACCGCTCAGCAGGAATCCGGCCGCGCCCAGTTCGGCGCGTGCCTCGACGAGCCTGCGCTGCATGCCGAACCCGAGCGCACGCACCAGCGACAGCAGCACCAGTCTCGGCACGCCGATGAGGAACGAGGGCAGCGCGCAGTTCACGAGGAACGTCCGCACCGCCTGTGCGCGCTCGACCGCGTGCACGGAGGCACGCGGCGCGTCGACCCGCCGCTGCCCGGTGGTCACCGCACGCGCGTGCCGCATCCGCGCGGCGGGCACGCACAACACCACGCTGTCGGACCGGTTGGCCCGCCAGCCGAAGTCGATGTCCTCACGCAGCAACGTGATCGCCGGGTCGAACCCGCCGAGCCGCTCCCACAGCTCGCGCCGCACCAGCATGCCCGCGGACGGCACGGCGAGCACCTCGGTGCTCTGCCGAAGCTCCTGACCGTGCCGTGGCCAGTCCACTTCGGACGGTCCGAGCCCGGTCTGCCGGTGCCCGGACGCGTCGGTGGACAGCCCGGCCTCGACCACGATCCTGGGGTCGTCCCAGTCGAGCGCGAGCGGGCCGAGCACACCGGCCGACGGCGACGCCTCCGCCGCGGTCAGCAACGTCGCGAGGCACTCCGGGGCCGGCGCGCAGTCGTCGTGCAGCACCCAGATCCAGCCACCTGGGTCGCCCCAGCGCTCGATCGCGGCCGACACCGCGTCCTGCACGGCCGCGGCGAAACCGGTTTCGCGGTCGCGTGTGAGCACGCCGTCGAGCACGCGGTCCTCACCGCGCGCGGCGTCACTCAGCAGGCGTGGCGTGTCGTCGACGGAGCCCGTGTCCACGGCAAGCACGTGCCGTGGCCGCGGCGTCGACGCACGCAACGCCGCCAACGCCGTCGGCAGCCACTCCTCACCGTCATGGCAGACCAGCACCGCGAGCACTGGCGCGGTGCGCAGCACTGGGGTGGTCCCCCGGGAGCCGGTTCGTGGCATTCGCACAAGATGCCATGAACCGGCTACGCATCGCTGCTAGACCACGCGTTTCTTCAGCTTGCGTCGCTCCCGCTCGGACAGTCCGCCCCAGATGCCGAACCGCTCGTCGTGCCCGAGCGCGTACTCGAGGCACTCCGCGCGGACCTCACAGCCCTGGCAGATGCGCTTGGCTTCCCGGGTCGACCCACCCTTCTCCGGGAAGAACGCCTCCGGGTCCGTCTGCGCGCACAGGGCGCGTTCCTGCCACTCCTGTTCCTCGGTGTCGTCGAACAGCTCGGCGAGCACGCCCAACTCCTCGTGCGGGCGTTCCCCCCACTCCACGACGCCACTCCCACTGGTCAGATCGTTCAGTTCGATTCCCTGCATGCCCGTCCGCCTCCTCGCCTTTCGCGCTCCCCGGGTTGGCGGACACCACCCACCACTACTCCACTCGTGGCGAATGACATCGATGTGATTACACCCGTGTAGTCGCGGCGCGTCAAGCGAAGCACCCGGGCGGGTGATGCCCTATGGGGCAAACGGAAATCGCTCGACAAGACGTCGCAATATCAGGAAAACGCAACACCCGCACGGCGAGACAACACCCCACGTTGACACACTGTGGACGTGCAGCGATCAGCGGTCCGGCCCTCGCCCGTGTTCCTCGCCATCCTCGCCATCGCCATCGGCGGCGGAGTGCTCGTCGCGTTCAGTGACGCGTTCCCGTACAGCAACCCGGATGTGATGGCGAACCTGGGCACCTTCCTGATGGTGCTCGCCGGCTGGGGCGTCTCCCTGTGCCTGCACGAGTTCGGGCACGCGTTCGTCGCCTACCGCGGCGGTGACCGCGAGGTCTTCTTCAAGGGCTACCTGACGCTGGACCCGCGCAAGTACACCGACCCGGTCTTCAGCCTCGTGCTGCCGTTGCTGATCCTCGCGATCGGCGGGATCCCACTGCCCGGTGGCGCGGTGTTCATCAACCACTACTCGTTGCGCAACAAGCGCGTCGAGTCGGCGGTGTCGCTGGCCGGGCCGTTCTTCAACCTGGTGCTCGGCATCCTGCTGATGATCGCGGTCGCCGTGTTCCAGCCCACGTTCTGGTTGGCCGCCGCGCTGTCCTACCTCGCCTTCCTGCAGATCATCGCGTTCGTGCTGAACATCCTGCCGATTCCCGGCCTGGACGGCTGGGGCGCGATCGAACCGTGGCTGTCGCCCGAGGCGCAGCGGTTCGGCGCGAAGGCACGGCCGTGGGCGCCGCTGATCCTCTTCGCGTGCCTGATCGGGCTTCCCGCCTTCCGGGAAGTGTTCTTCGCGGTGGCCGACGAGGCGTACGAACTCGTGGGTGGCGATTCTCTCCTCGCCGGGTTCGGAGGCCTCGCGTTCCAGTTCTGGCGGTGAGGCACGATTGGCACCGTGAATGTCGTGGTGCTGGTCGGTGGTGTCGGTGGGGCGCGGTTCCTGCAGGGGGTGAAGCACGCGCTCGGACCCGGGCACGAGATCACGGCGATCGTGAACACCGGTGACGACGTGTGGCTGCACGGGCTGCGGATCTGCCCGGACCTGGACACCTGCATGTACACCCTCGGCGGCGGCATCGACACCGACCGCGGCTGGGGACGCACGGGCGAGACGTGGACGGTCAAGGACGAGCTGGCGGCCTACAACGCGGGCTCGGAGTGGTTCGGACTCGGCGACAAGGACATCGCCACCCACCTGGTCCGCAGCCGGATGCTGCGCGCGGGCTACCCGTTGTCGCAGGTCACCGAGGCCCTGTGCGCCCGGTGGCGGCCCGGGGTGCGGCTGCTGCCGATGAGCGACGACCGGGTCGAGACGCACGTCGTGATCGACGACCCGGACACCGGTGAGCGGGCCGCCGTGCACTTCCAGGAGTGGTGGATCAGACACCGTGCCGCGGTGCCCGCGCACTCGATCGTGCCGGTCGGCGCGGACGAGGCGACGCCCGCGCCGGGGGTGCTCGACGCGATCGCCGCCGCGGACGTGATCCTGCTCGCGCCGTCGAACCCGGTGGTGAGCGTCGGCACGATCCTCGCCGTGCCCGGGGTGCGGACCGCGCTGGTGAAGGCCGGCGCGAAGGTCGTCGGCATCTCCCCGATCGTGAACGACAAACCGGTGCGGGGCATGGCCGACGCGTGCCTCACCGCGATCGGCGTCGAGACCACGGCCGAGGCGGTCGGCCGCCACTACGGCGCGCGGTCTGGCGCGGACGGGATCCTCGACGGCTGGCTCGTGCACACCGGCGACACCGCGGCCGTGCCGGAGGTCACGGTGCGCGCGGTGCCGCTGCTGATGTCCGATGTGGACGCGACGGCCGCGATGGTGCGGGCCGCGTTCGACCTCGCCGGGGTGTCCGGTGGGTGATCACGCGGCGGCGGGCAGGGTCGAGATCCTGCCCGTCGAGGGGCTGCCGGAGTTCCGGCCGGGCGACGACCTCTCCGGTGCGATCGCGAACGCGGCGCGGTGGCTGCGGTCGGGCGACATCGTCGTCGTGACGAGCAAGGTCGTGTCCAAAGTAGAGGGAAGGCTGGTGCGGGTGCCCGCCGATCCCGACGAGCGGGACCGCGTCCGGCGCAGGCTCGTGTTCGACGAGTCGGTGCGGATCATCGCGCGCAAGGAGCGGACGCTCATCACCGAGAACCACCTCGGCATCGTGCAGGCCGCGTCGGGCATCGACGCGTCGAACGTCGCGACCGACGAGCTGGCGCTGCTGCCCGCCGACCCGGACGCGTCGGCACGCGCGCTGCGGCTCGGGCTGCGGGAGCGGCTCGGCGTCGAGGTGGCGGTCGTGATCACCGACACGATGGGCCGCGCGTGGCGGGTCGGGCAGACCGACGCCGCGATCGGCGCGTCCGGCATGGCGGTGCTGCACGGCTACCGCGGCCAGATCGACCGGCAGGGCAACGAGCTGGCGGTCACCGAGATCGCGGTGGCCGACGAGGTCGCGGCGGCCGCGGACCTGGTGAAGGGCAAGCTCGGCGCGCTGCCCGTCGCGGTCGTGCGCGGGCTCGCGATCGGCTCGGAGACGGCGACCGCCCGCGACCTCGTGCGGCCGGTCGAGGAGGACCTGTTCCGGCTGGGCACCGAGGAGGCCATCGCGCAGGGCAGACGGGAGGCGGTGCTGCTGGCGGGTCCGGTTCGCGCCTTCACCGGCGAGCCGGTGCCCGACGACGTGCTGCGGGACGCGGTGGCCGCCGCGCTGACCACGACACCGACCACGACACCGACCGAAGAGGGCCCGGTCCGGTTCGCGCACGTGACCGAGCAGCGCAAGCGGCTGCCTGCGGAGCTGGCGGTCGACGCGACGGAGATCGTGCTGGTGTCCGGTGCCGCGTTCGATGCCGGTGCCGCGGTGCGGAGCCTGGTGGTGGCGCTCGCCGCGGCGGGCCTCGGCGCCTTCTGGGTGCCGATCGCCGAGCCGGCCGCGGTGCGGTCCCTGCTCGACCTGCCGTGGCCGCCGCTGGGCGCGGTCGCGGTCGGCCACCCCGTCGACGGCCCACCCGCCCCACGCCCCCCTGCCGACCTCGACGAACGGTTCCTCCAGCGATGACACCGACGACACTGCACGACGACGCGTACACCACACTCGCGGACTGGCGCCCGGCCGATTCGGGCCAGCGGTCGCTGCGGGAGGCGTTCCTCGGTTTCATCGCCGCGCGCCCCGACGCGTGCCGCCGCTCCTGCGAGCCGGGCCACATCACCGCGTCGGCGCTGGTCCTCGACGCCACCGGCGCGGACGTGCTGCTGACGCTGCACCCGCGCGTCGGCGCGTGGCTGCAGCTCGGCGGGCACTGCGAGGAGACCGACGAGACGCTGGTCGGCGCCGCGCTGCGGGAGGCGGCGGAGGAGTCGGGCATCGAGGGCCTGAAGATCGAGCCGACGCCGCTGCACGTGGACGTGCACCCGATCACGTGCTCGCTGGGCCTGCCGACCAGGCACTTCGACGTCCGGTTCCTGGTCACCGCGCCATCGGGGGCGCAGCCGGTCCGCAGCGCCGAGTCACTCGACCTGCGCTGGTGGCCGGTGAACGCGCTGCCACCGGACCCGACCGGCACCACGGGCCTGGACGCGATGCTGGCGGCCGTCCCCTGACAGCGCCGGTCAGGGCATCAGATCCCGCGGTAGTCCTTCGGGGCGAAGCGGGGGGCGAAGCGGGGTTTGCCGGGGCCGCCCGCCACGATGTAGCGGACGACACGGTGGCGGTGCGGCGCGTACGGGCGCAGGACATCGAGCATGCCCTGGTCGTCGACCATGCGGCCGAGCAGCGCGTAGCCGACGAGCCCCGGCACGTGCAGGTCGCCGACGCTGACCGCGTCCGCGTCGCCCCACGCCCGCTGCGCGATCTCGGCCGCGGTCCAGAACCCGATGCCCGGCACCTTCCGCAGCAGGTCACGGCCCGCGCGGCCACGCAGCTGCGCCGCCCTCTCCAGCCGGTGCGCGACGCGTGCGGCGTTGACGATCGCCTTCCTGCGGGACAGGTCCACCCCCGCCCGGTGCCACGCCCAGTCCGGGATGCCCTCGACCGCACGCGGGGCCGGCGGCGCGAACATGCCATCGGGTGCCGGGCCGGGCGCGGGTGTGCCGTAGCGGCGGCACAGGTCGCGCCACGAGCGGCGGGCCTCGTAGGTGGTGACCTTCTGCTCCAGCACGGACGGCACCAGCAGGTCCCACACCCGCCCGGTCGAATTGAGCCGCAGCCTCGGCAGGCGCCTGCGCAGGTCGGCGATGAGCCGGTGGTGGGCCTGGAAGCCGGAGTCGTCGTCGTCCGCGCCGAGCAGCGCGGGCACGCCGTCGAGGAGCACCTGCGCGCCCTCACCCCACGCCGTGGCGTGGACCGCGCCGTCGTGGCGGCGCAGCGCGAGCGTGCCGACGCCGGCCGGGGTGTTGGCGACGAGCCAGGTCACGCCGGTCCCGGTGGCGCGGAACGCCGGGTCGGCCGCGCCCCTGCGCAGCGGTGCGAGCACAGCGGCCATGTCGAGCGCGAAACCCGGCCGCCAGGTGCGCTCACGAGATGCCTGCACGAGCGGCCACGGTACCCCGTTATGTTGAGCGGATGAGCGACCTGCACATGGTGGTGCCCGCGGGCGGCAGCGGCACCCGGCTGTGGCCGCTGTCCCGAGCCGCGAACCCGAAGTTCCTGCACGCGCTGACGGGCACCGACCGCTCACTGCTGCAGGCGACGTTCGACCGGCTCGCGCCGCTGTGCACGGCGCGGAACCTGCTGGTGGTGACGGGAGTGGCGCACGCGACGTCGGTGGCGCGGCAGCTGCCCGAGCTGCCGGAGCGCAACATCCTGGTCGAGCCGTTCGCCCGCGACTCGTGCGCCGCGATCGCACTGGCCGCCGCGGTGATCGAACAGCGGTCGCCGGGCGGGGTGATGGCGTCGTTCGCCGCGGACCACCTCATCGCCGACACGGCCGCGTTCTCCGACGTGGTGCACGACGCGCTGGCAGGCGCCCGCGACGGCAGGCTCATGACCATCGGGATCACCCCGACCAGGCCGGAGACCGGCTACGGCTACCTGCAGCTCTCCGCGCCCGCGGTGGCCGGGCAGCGCCAGCGGGTGCTGGAGTTCAAGGAGAAGCCGACCCACGCGGTGGCCACCGAGTACGTCTCCTCCGGCGAGTACCTGTGGAACGCGAGCATGTTCCTGTGGCGCACCGAGGTGTTCCTGGCCGAGCTGGCCGCCCGCCGCCCGGACGTGCACGACCCGGTCCGCGAGATCGCCCGCGCCTGGGACACCGACGCGCAGGAGGCGGTGCTCGGCGAACTGTGGCCGACGATCCCGAAGGTCGCCGTCGAGTACGCGGTGATGGAACCCGCGGCGGCGGAGGGCAAGGTCGCCACCGTGCCCGGCGACTTCGGCTGGAACGACATCGGCGACTTCGAAACCCTCGGTGAACTGCTCGGCGAGGACATCGACGGCGGCGCGCGGGTGGTCGACGTCCAGGGCGACCGGCCCCCGGTGGTGGTCATCGACGGCGACGGTGTCATCGCGGTCCCGTGCTCGTCCCGGGTCATCGCCACATTGGGTGTGCGGGACCTGATCGTGGTAGACACGGCGGACGCGGTGCTGGTCTGCCGGCGCGACCGGGCCCAGGACATCAAGAAGCTCACGGAGTTGCTAAGGGAAAAGGGTCACGCCGCCCATGTGTGATTTCCCGGATCTTCGCTGACGTGGAGCGAAATAAGGAATACGCTGGGCCCCACTATCGACGACGCGACAGGGAGAGGTCGACGCATGGACCCCCGTGACCGGGCCGACGCCATTCTGGCGCGGGCCCGAGCGCGTGGCGCCTTCGTGGTGACTCCGGAGAGCGCCGTATCGCCGATGGACGCCGCGAGCACACTGCAGATCCCGAGAGCAGTGGTAGCGGCCGCCGACGAGCAGGACCCGGAAGCGACGATGGTCGTGCCGGCCGCGGAGCTGCCCGCCATCGCGCAGGAGGCGTTGACGGACGTGGTCGCCGTGCCGCACCCGGGACCGAGATCCCGGCAGCGGCGGCTGGAGCAGCACCAGAACATGCTCGCGGCCAGGGAAGCGGCCAGCAAGGAGCCGGAAGAGGTCGACGGCCTCGTGCCGACGATGAAGGAACCACCCGTTTCCGGCAGCCTGTCCCAGCGGCTCGAGGGCTGACCGGCCTGGGGGGCCGCGGTGTACCCCGAAAGGCGCTTTCGGGGCGTTGAGTGTCCCGAACGCGCCGTTGATCACCTCGCCGCGGTGCCCGCTGCGCGAAGCGGGCCTGCTCCGAACCCCAGCGCGCCCCGGACCGGACTCAGTGCTTCCTGCGGGTCTCGGCCTTCAGCCGCATCGCCAGCCCCGCCCGCACCGCGGCCCGGACCGGCGCCCACCGGGGCCCCTCATGCCGGTCGGCGATGAACCGGTAGGCACTCTCGTGGTGCACGGCCAGCATCCGCTCGGAAGCCTGCGCCGTCGAGTGCCCCTGCAGGTGCACGACCTCGGCCGAGGGCACGTACACGTTCTGCCACCCGGCCCGGGTCAGCCGGTCACCGAGGTCCACGTCCTCGAAGTACATGAAGTACCGGGGATCGAACCCGTCGACCGAGTCGAAGGCCGACCGGCGCATCAGCAGGCACGAACCCGACAGCCAGCCGGCCTCGCGTTCGACCACCGACGTCGAGGACTGCTTGTACGCGCGGGTCCACGGGTTCGACGACCACACCCGGCCGACGACGGCGTGACCGAACCCCCTCCCCAGTGACGGCACGAGCCGCGCCGACGGGTAGATCTCGCCGGACGGTTCCCGGATCAGGGGGCCGAACGCACCGCCTCGGGGCCAGCGGCGGGCCGCTTCCAGCATGGTGTCCAGCGAACCGGGCCCGAACTCCAGGTCGGGGTTGGCGACCACGATCCAGCCGTACTCGTCCCCGAGGGTGGCCACGCCGCGGTTGGCGGCCGTCCCGTAGCCGAGGTTGCCGCCGGTGTGCAGCAGGGTCACGTTGTCGCGGGCGGCGGCCCTCTCCGGGGCGCCGTCGACCGAGCCGTTGTCCGCGAGCACGACCGTACAAGACCTGGTCGTCGCCTTTTCCAGTGTGTCAAGGCAGCGCTCGAGCGTCTCGCCCGGCGAGTAGGTCACGATGACGACTGCCAGTTCCTGGCCATAATCCTCAGGCACGCCGGAACATTCTGCCCGTCACCGCGAACGGCGGTGCGCCCGGTACGCCTTGTCGTACGCCACGCGATGCCCTTCCGCGCTCGTCAGCCACGAGAACTCCTTCGCCCTGCGTTGTGCCGCGGTCGCCAGGTTCGCCCTCAGCGCCGGGTCGTCCAGCAACTCCGTCAGTGCCGCCGCGATGTCGCCCGCACCCACCCCGCAGTAGGCCACCGCGTCGCCGCCGACCTCCGGCAGCGCCAGTCTTCTGGTGGTCAGCACGCACGCGCCGCACGCCATGGCCTCCAGGACCGGCAGGCCGAAGCCCTCGCCGAGCGACGGGTACGCCACCAGGGCCGCGCCGCCGAGGAAACCGGCCAGGTCGTCGAACGGGAGGTAGCCGGCCCGGATGACCCGCAGGCGGTGCGGCACGTCGTCCAGTGCCCGTTCCACCTGGCGGTCCCAACCCGGTTGACCCGCGAGGACGAGTGCGGGCGGGGTGGCGCGGCCCCGGCAGGCGGCGGCGAAACCGCGGATCAGCGCCGGGACGTTCTTGCGCGGCTCCAGTGCGCCGAGGAACGCCACGTACGGCGTGTCCGGGCCAAGGCCGACCAGCCGCCGGGCCGCCGACACCTCCTCCAGCGTCGGCAGGTGGAACCGGTCGTTGTCCACGCCGTGCTGGATGATCTCCAGGCGGTCGGGTCTCGCACCCGCGACCCGGCCGAGTTCGACGGCGGTGGCCGCGGACGGGACCACGCACAGCGACGCCCTCGCCAGCGCGGTGCGGGTCCAGGCGCGGAAGAAGCGGGCCTTGATGGAGTGGTGCAGCACCGCGTCGGTGAAGAACGTCGCGTCGTGCAGGGTGACCACGGACGCAGCCGGGTTCGCCAGGGCGGTCGTGTAGTGCGGCGAGTGCAGCACGTCGACGCCCAGCCTGCGCACGAGCCTCGGCAGCGTCGTCTGCTCCCACGTCAGCCTGGCCGTGCGGGTCGCGTTGGACTCCGACGTCGGCACGATCCGCGAGTGCGGTGCCAGCCTGCCGTACAGCTCGACGTCCCTTGGCTGGCAGACGACGGTGATCGGCGCGCCGTCGGAGTCGAGGGCGTACACGAGCGAATCCACGTACCTGCCGACGCCACCGCGGTCCGCGGGCACGGCGGTCGCGTCGATCAGCACGCGGGGATCAGCCACGGGTAGCAGCGTACGACTGCCGGGACGGTCACTTACCACGACTGGGTGAAAATCCCACCGACCACGTGTTCACCGTGCGTTGGCCATGTCGAAAAATCGCACGTGCAACCGCCACAGCTCGGCCGCCGCGTGGTCCCACGTGAACGCGGCGGCCCGCAGCAGGCCCTGCGCGACCCGCTCCGCCGTCGCCGCAGACGAGTCGACGACCTCCCGCAGCGCGCTCGCGAGCGCGTCCGCGTTCCCGCGCGGCACGGTCAGGCCGGTGCCGCCCGCGACCTCGACCAGCGCGGGCACGTCCGTGTGCACCACCGGGGTGCCCACTGCCATCGCCTCCAGCACCGGAAGGCCGAAGCCCTCGGCGCGGCTGGGCACCGCCAGCGCGCTCGCGCGCCGCAGGATCGCCGACAGGTTCTCGTCGTCGACGCGGCCGAGCACGTGCAGCCGCCCGGCGGGCAGGCCGTGCTCGGCGGCCAGCTCGACCAGGTTCACCTCGCCCCAGCCACGCGGGCCGACCACCACCAGCGGCAGGTCCGGCGCGTGCGGCTTGGCCATGGCACTGACCAGCACGTCGAGACCCTTGCGCGGCTCGACCGTGCCGACCGCCAGCACGTACGTCTCCGGCAGCCGCAGCCTGCCGGTCTTCAGCGCGGCCAGGTTCGGGTCCATGTGCTGGCGGAACACCTCGGAGACGCCGTGGCCGACGACGGCGACCGTCGCCGGGCCGGGGGCGTGCGCGTGCAACTCCTCGGCGACCGCGTTGGTCGGCACGACGACCGCGTTCGCGCGTTCGACCGCGCGGCGGACGGCGGCCTGGTGCCACGCGGCGCCGCGGCGGGTCAGCGTCTCCGGATGGGTGAACGGCACGGTGTCGTGGACGGTCACGATGAGACTGCGGCCACGCTTCACCGCGGGCGGGGCGAGCGGGGTCGGCGCGTGGACGGCGTCGCCGCCCGGCCACAGGTGCACGCCGCGTTCCCACAGCGCGGTGAGGCCGCGGCGCGGCAGCGGCAGCGCACGCGGGCCCGCGATGTTCGGCACCACGGCGGGCGCGAGGTCGCGGTGGGTCGCGGTCACCGTCGCGACGGTCCACTCCGGCGGTGTCGAGGCGGCCATCGCGGTGAGCAGCTCGCGGGTGTAGCGCCCGGTCCCACCGGGGACGGGCGAGAGGAGCTGCTCGGTGAGCACGACGAGCTCTGGCACCGGCCCAGGGTACGGTTCGACGCTGTGACCGGCCCGTTGACACGCAGCACAATCGTGGTCGTGACCTGGCGGGGGAAGGGTCATGTCAGCGCCTGTCTCGACGCCGTCGCGGCACAGACCAGGCCGCACCGGCTGCTGGTGGTCGACAACGCCTCCGACGACGGCACCGCGGCCGTGCTCGCCGCGCACCCGGCGAAGCCCGCGGTGCTCCGGCTGCCAGCGAACACCGGCTACGCGGGCGCGCTCGCCGCGGCCGACCGGAACGACGCGGTGGACACCGAGTTCACGGCATGGCTCAACGACGACACCGAACCCGCGCCGGACTGGCTCGCGACCCTCGAGGACGCGCTCGACCGGCACGAACACGCCGCGGCGGCCGGGTCGCGGATGGTGGGGCTCGACGGCGCGGTGCTCTCGGCAGGCGTCGGGCTCACCGCCGACGGGCACGGCGTGGACCTGACCGACGTGGTGGCCGACGCAGACCTGGCCGACGGCGTGGCGCCGGTGTTCGGGTTCTGCGGCGGTGCCGTGCTGCTGCGGACCGCGGCGCTGCGGCGCGCGGGTGGTGTGCCCGCCCGGTTCTTCTGCTACTACGAGGACACCGACACCGCATGGCGGTTGCGGCTCGCGAATCACACGATCGTGTCGGTGCCGGACGCGCGGGTCACACATCGCCACGGCGCCAGCTCGCAGCCGGGGTCCCGGCGGTTCCACCTCTGGAACGAGCGCAACCGGCTCGCGATGCTGGTCCGCTGCGCGCCCGCCGCGGTCGCGGCCCGCGAGGTGACGCGGTTCGCGGCCATCACCGCCCTGCTCCCACTGCGCGCGCTGACCCGCCCCGGAGGACGCTCTGGGGATGCTCGGGGCAGGCCGTGGAACTTCCGCGTCCGGCTGCGCCTGCGGGTGCTGGCCGAGCTCGCCGCTTCGCTCCCGCAACTTCTTCGCGAACGCAAGGCCGTCACCGACCTCGCCGTAGTCCCCCGTTCGGCGGTGTGGCGGGCGGCAAGATCCATGAACCCACCCGGTTGACCGCTCGTCACATGGTGTGATGGGGCAGGCTGGAGCCCACCGCACAACCCCGAGGAGCGCGAGTGCCCGATCCGGCGCGACGACCCGTCGTCTCGGTCATCGTCGTGAACTACCGCGGCGCGCAGGACACGATCACCTGCCTGCGCGCGCTGCGCGCGGACCTGGACTACCCCGCCGAGCGGCTGCAGATCGTCTGCGTGGACAACGCGTCCGGCGACGGCAGCGCGGAGCGGATCAGACAACAGGTGCCCGGTGTCGATGTCGTCGAGGCCGGTGCCAACCTCGGCTTCGCGGGTGGCTGCAACCTCGGCGCACGGCACGCGACCGGCACGGTCCTCGCGTTCCTGAACAACGACGCCCGCCCGCACCGCGACTGGGTGTCCGCCGCCGTCGACGTGCTGAAGGCCGAGCCGACCGTCGCCGTCGTCGCCAGCAAGGTCCTCGACTGGGACGGCGAGCACATCGACTTCGTCGACGCCGGGCTGACCTGGTTCGGCATGGGCTACAAGCGGCACGCGGGTCAGCCGGACGACGGCAGCCACGACGTCGCCAGGGACGTCCTGTTCGCGACCGGCTCCGCGATGCTCGTGCGGGCCGAGGTGTACCGGCGGCTCGGCGGCTTCGACGAGCGGTTCTTCATGTTCTACGAGGACGTCGACTTCGGCTGGCGGCTGAACCTGCGTGGCTGGCGGGTGCGCTATGAGCCCCGCTCGCTCACCTACCACCGCCACCACGCCTCGATCTCGAAGGTGGACTCGCAGGACAACGCGCGGGAGCTGTACCTGCTGGAGCGCAACGCGCTCGCGGCCCTGTACAAGAACGTCTCCGACGCCACGCTCGCGAAGGCACTGCCCGCGGCGCTCGCGCTCACGGTCCGCCGCGCGACCGCCCGCGGCGAGGTGGACCCGGCCCAGCTCGAGATCGGCGGGCCCGACAGTGGCGACCGGGAGGGCAGGTCGACCGTCGAGATCCCCCGCACGACGCTCGCCGGGCTCCTCGCGATCGACCAGTTCGTCGAGCTGCTGCCCTCCCTCGCGGCGTCCCGGCAGGCCGAGCAGGCGGCGCGGGTGCGCTCCGACGCGGACCTGATCCCGTTGATGCGCAAGGCGATGGAGCCCGCGTACCCGCTGCCGCGCTACCTCGCCGCGCACGACGTGCTCGTCGACGTGTTCGGGCTGGAGGAGGCGTTCGGCGCGCGCAGGAAGGTTCTCGTCCTCACCGGCGACGCGCTCACCGAGCGCATGGCGGGCCCGGCGATCCGCGCGTGGAACATGGCCGACGTGCTCGCCGCGGAACACGAGGTCCGCCTGGTCACGGTCAACCCGCTGTGCTCGCCGCCGGACGCGCCGTTCGCGGTGGCGCAGGCGCGGCAACGAGACCTGAGCCCGCACGTGGCGTGGGCGGACATCGTGGTGCTGCAGGGGCACGCGCTGGAGATGGTGCCGGAGCTGAAGAAGGCGGCGTCCACCAAGGTCGTGGTCTGCGACATGTACGACCCCATGCACCTCGAACTGCTGGAACAGGGCAAGGACGACACCGACGAACAGCGCGAGCTGGACCTGATCGGCGTCACGAACGTGCTGAACGCGCAACTGGCGCGCGGCGACTTCTTCCTGTGCGCCTCCGAGCGGCAGCGGCACTTCTGGCTCGGTCACCTGACCGCGCTGGGCAGGCTCACCCCGTCGCTGTACGACAGCGACCCGACGGTCCGGTCACTGCTGGCGGTGGCGCCGTTCGGGCTGCCGGGCAAGCCGCCGCAGCGCACCGCGGCACCGATCCGCGGCAGTCTCACCGGCGAGACCGACAAGGTGATCATCTGGGCGGGCGGGGTGTACAGCTGGTTCGACCCGCTGACGCTGCTGCACGCCGTGGACCGGTTGTCGCGGCGGCGTTCCGACGTGCGGCTGCTGTTCCTCGGCATGAAGCACCCGAACCCCGAGGTGCCGGTGATGGACATCGGTGCCAGGACGCGGGCGCTGGCCGCGCGCCTTGACCTGACCGACCGGCACGTGTTCTTCAACGAGAAGTGGGTGCCCTACGCGGAACGGCAGAACTGGCTGCTGGACGCGGACTGCGGGGTCACGACGCACTACGAGCACGTGGAGACGACGTTCGCGTTCCGCACGCGGGTCCTCGACTACCTGTGGACCGGCCTGCCGATCGTGACCACGGACGGCGACGCGTTCGCCGACCTGGTCCGCACCGAGGACCTCGGCGTTGTGGTGCCGGCCGAGGACCCGGACGCGCTGGCCGACGCGCTCGAGAAAGTGCTGTACGACACCGAGTTCGCCGCGGCGGCCCGCGAGCGGATCGCGGTGGTGCGGGAACGGTTCACGTGGGAGACGGCGCTGGCGCCGCTGGTGTCGTTCTGCCGCAACCCGTCCCCGGCCGCCGACCGGCTGCCCGGCAGCGGCCCGCTGGTGCGCAACAAGCCGCTCGGGATCGGCGGCGCGCTGCGCCGCGACCTGGACCTGGTGCGGTCCTACCTGGACAACGGCGGTCCGGCCGAGCTGACCAGACGCGCGGCGGGCCGGGTGCGGCGGCTGGCCGCGGAGCGCATGCGGAAGGGCCGCGACGATGGCTAGGACGGTGGCCGGCCGGACGCGGGTGCTGCTCGACGGCACCCCCCTTCTCGGTTCCCGGACCGGCATCGGCAGGTACACCGCCGCGCTCGCCGAGGAGCTCGCCTCGATGTCCGATGTGGACATGCGGGCGGTGGCGTTCACGTTGCGGGGCTGGCGCAAGCTGCGCAAGGTCCTCCCGCACGGCACCCGTTCGCGCGGCATGCCGGTGTCGGCGCGGCTGCTGCGCCGCTCCTGGCTGCGGGCCCCGTTCCCGCCGATCGAGCTGTTCGCCGGGCTCACCGACGTGGTGCACGGCACCAACTTCGTGTTGCCGCCCGCGCTGCGGGCCGCCGGGGTGCTGACCATCCACGACCTCGCGTTCCTCGACTTCCCCGGCGACCTGCCGCCATCGGACGAGCAGTTGCCGGAGCTGGTCGCGCGGTCGGCACAGCGCGCGGACGTCGTGTGCACGCCGACGCGGGCGGTCGCGGACGCCGTGGTCGAGCGGCTCGGTCTCGCCGAGGACAAGGTGGTGGTGACCCCGCTCGGCATCGACCTCGCGTGGTTCACGGCCCGCCCGCCGAGCGAGGCGTTGCGGCGGCGGATCGGGCTGCCGAAGGAGTACCTGCTGTTCGTCGGCGCCGCAGGCCCGCGCAAGGCCCTGGACTGGCTGCGCAAGGCGCACGAGAACACCCCCGGCCTGCCGCCGCTGGTGCTCGCGGGGCCGGGCCACGCCCGCGGCGACGACACCGTGCAGTCCATCGGCTATCTGTCCGATGTGGACCTGCGGAGCGTGGTGGCCGGGGCGGCCACGCTGGTACTGCCGTCCCGGGACGAGGGTTTCGGGTTGCCCGTGCTGGAGGCGCTGGCGTGCGACGTGCCGGTCGTGTGTTCCGACGTGCCCGCGCTGCGCGAGGTGACGGGCGGGCACGCGACGCTCGTCCCGTTCGGCGACGTGGAGGCGATGGGCGCCGCGCTGACCGGTGCGCTGGCGGAACCGCCGTCCCCGGCGACGCTGGCCGCGCACCGCACCCACGCGGCCGGCTTCACGTGGCGGCGCACCGCGGAACTGACGGTGGCGGCGTACCGCAAGGCCATCGGCTAGCCAACGACGCGGCAGCGAGGGGCCCGCCCCTACGGGTTGCGGAAGTGGTCGCCGTGCTCGGAGAACGCCGTGGCCAGCGCTTCGCGCCACGGACGCATCGGGGTCAGGCCCGCCGCGCGCCACGAACGGTCCGACAGCACCGAGTACGCGGGCCGCCGCGCGGGCCGGGGGAACTCGTCGGTCGTGCAGGGCCGCACGCGGGCCGGGTCGAGTCCCAGCTCCTCGAACACGGCGCGGGCGAAACCGCACCACGTGGTCTCGCCGCCGCCGGTGCAGTGCAGCAACCCCGGCGCGGGCGCTTTGCCAGTCACCACGAGGGAAGCCAGCTCCAGCAGACCTTCGGCCAGGTCCCCGGTCCACGTCGGGCAGCCACGCTGGTCGTCCACAACGGACAGTGTGTCGCGGGTGGCGGCCAGCTTGGCCATCGTCTTGACGAAGTTGCCCCCGTACGCGCCGTACACCCACGCGGTCCGCACCACCCACGCCAGCGCACCGGACCCGAGCACGGCCTCCTCACCGGCCGCTTTCGTCGCCCCGTAAGCGGACTGGGGGCCGACGGGGTCCGTCGTCTCGTACGGCCGGTCGCCGTCGCCGGGGAAGACGTAGTCGGTCGACACGTGGATCAGCGGCACGTTCGTCGCGGCGCACGCCGCGGCCAGCAGCCGGGGGCCGTCGCCGTTCACGGCGAACGCGCGGGTCGCGTCCTCCTCGGCCGCGTCGACCGCGTTGTAGGCGGCGGCGTTCACCACCACCGGGGACAGCCCGTCGGCGGCGGCCGACGACACCAGCGTCTTCACCGCCTCGATGACCGCGCCCGCGTTCGTGACGTCCAGGTCCGAGGAGCCGGGCGCGCGCACCACCGCCGCGCGCGCCGCCAGCTCCCGGCCCAGCTGACCGTGCCCACCGGGCACCAGTAGCGACAGCATCAGTTGGCTGACAGCTTCGCGCGGTCGCGCAACGGCTCCCACCACGAGCGGTTGTCCCGGTACCACTGGATGGTCGTCGCGAGGCCCTGCTCGAAGGACACCAGCGGCCGGTAGCCCAGCTCGTCGGCGATCTTCGTGATGTCCACGGAGTAGCGGCGGTCGTGGGCCTTGCGGTCCTCGACCGGCTCGACCATCTCGTCGCCGACACCGAACGCGGCCAGCAGCCGCTCGGTCAGCTCCAGGTTCGTCAGCTCGGTGCCGCCGCCGATGTTGTAGACCTCGCCCGGCCGTCCGTTGTCGGCGACCAGCTGGATGCCGTGGCAGTGGTCGTCGACGTGCAGCCAGTCGCGCACGTTGAGCCCGTCGCCGTACAGCGGGACCTTCTTGCCGTCCAGCAGGTTCGTGACGAACAGCGGGACGACCTTCTCGGGGAACTGGTACGGCCCGTAGTTGTTGGAGCAGCGCGTGACGCACACCGGCAGCCCGTGCGTGCGGTGGAACGACCGCGCCAGCAGGTCGGAGGACGCCTTCGACGCCGAGTACGGCGAGTTCGGCTCCAGCGGGTGGGTCTCCGGCCACGAACCGTGCTCGATCGACCCGTACACCTCGTCGGTGGAGACGTGCACGAACTTCTCGACGCCCGCGTCGAGAGCCGCCTGCAACAGGTTCAGCGTGCCGAGCACGTTCGTCGTCACGAAGTCGGCCGCACCGAGGATCGACCGGTCCACATGCGACTCGGCGGCGAAGTGCACGACCAGGTCGACGCCGGCCATGACCTGCGCGACGGCGGCGGCGTCACAGATGTCGCCGCGCACGAAGCGCAGGCCGGGGTGGTCCTTCACCGGCGCGAGGTTCGCCTCGTTGCCCGCGTAGGTGAGCTTGTCGAACACGACGATCTCGGCATCGGACAGTGAGCCGTACGCCCCACCGAGCGCGTTGCGGACGTAGTGCGATCCGATGAACCCGGCACCGCCGGTGACCAGCGCTCGCATGAAGCTCCATTCCTCACGGGGAAGTAAACCCCGGACGGACACTATTGCGTCCTAATCGATAGCAAGACCCCGTCCGGAGAGGTCACGGGTCGGTATCCTAACGGGCAGGTTCGCCGGGGGTGGGGAGGAGCGTGCGTGAACAGGCGTGCGCAAGGCCGTTCTGGCTGGCAGAAGGCCGGTCTGGCGACCGGCCGGTCGCTTGTCGCGCTCGTTTCGGCGGCAGTTCTGGCCACCATGGGTTACGGCTGGTGGGCGTTCGGTGACGTCGACGAGGACACCGTCACCACCGACGTCATCGCCCAGGACATCCAGGACCAACGCGTTCCCCTCGATGGCGCGGTCGACCTGCTGCTGGTCGGCATCGACAGCCGCGTCGACGCCTACGGCAACCCGCTGCCGCGCGAGGTGCTCAGGATGCTCAACGCGGGCGAAAGCGACGGGGAACGCAACACCGACACCATGATCCTCGTCCACATCCCGGTGGACGGCACCCGCGCGGTCGCCATCTCCTTCCCGCGCGACTCGTGGGTGGAGCTCGCGGGCGGCTTCGGCAGCCACCGCCTCAACTCCGCGTTCGCGTACGCGTACAACAACGCCCGCGAGGAGCACGCGGACACCGCACCCGACGAGAAGACGCTCGACGAGCTGGCGAAGCTGGCGGGCAGGAAGAACCTGATCGCCACCATCCAGAACCTGGTCGGCGGCTCGCTCACCATCGACCGCTACGCCGAGGTCAACCTGTTGTCGTTCTTCGAGGTCACCAACGCCATCGGCGGTGTCGAGGTGTGCTTGAAGGAGCCGGTGGACGAACCGCTGTCCGGCGCGCGCTTCCCGGCGGGCAAGCAGACGGTGACCGGTGCGCAGGCACTCGCGTTCGTGCGCCAGCGGCACGAACTCCCGGGCGGCGACCTGGACCGGATCGTGCGGCAGCAGGTCTTCCTCGGCGCGCTCGCCGACAAGGTGCTGTCCGCGGACATGCTGACCAGCCCGTCGAAGGCGCAGCAGCTGGTCGGCGCCGTGCAGCGGTCGGTGATCCTGTCCGAGGGCTGGCAGCTGTCGCGGTTCGCCTCGCAGATGTCCGGCCTGTCCACATCGGGCATCGACTTCTACACGATCCCCACGCTCGGTGACGCGAACATCGGCGGCGCGGACGTGCTGCGGGTCGACCCCGCGCAGGTCGCGTCGTTCGTGTCGGCACTGGTCACCGACGATCAGGGCACGCGGGAACCCTCGTCGGGCTCGCCGGTACCCGGTGAGACCCCGGTCACCACCGCGCCGGGGGGTGAGCGGCCCGCGCTCGGCCTGGTCACCGTGGACGTGCTCAACGGCTCCAACACCGAGCGGCTGGCCTCGTCGGTGCGGCAGGCGCTGACGGACAAGGGGTTCCAGGGCGGCGAGGTCGGCGACGCGCCGGTGCAGGCGGCGTCGGTCATCAGGCACGCGCCGGGAGAGCGCAACCTCGCCGAGTACGCGGCGGGCGAGCTGGGCGGGCAGTTCTCGTTCCTGGCGGACAGCTCGCTCACGGCGAACGAGCTGACGGTCGTGCTCGGCACCGACTACCAGCCCGCGGGCACCGCCAACGGCCTGCGCACGCAGCCGTCCTCGCCCTCGGCACCGCCGTCCTCGGACCGGCCCGCACCGCAGATCAACGCGGGCAGCGAGAACTGTGTGAACTGACGAACACCTCTTCCACGCGGCTTGATCAGGGCCTGATCGGTCGGTGGCAGCGGTTAGCCTTGAGGTGGCCGCGGAGGGGGAGGTGACCGATGGCCGGTGAGTACGAGGCGCCCGAGGGGGACGCGGACGAGCCGACGACGTACGCGGCGGCGGTGGGGAGGGTGACTGTGCCGTCGGACGAACCGGACGAGCCCGAGGATGAAACCGTCGACGAGCCGGCCGCCAGGGTGCCGGGGCGGCGGACGTCGGGGCTGCTGATCACGGGCCGGGTGGTCATGGGCCTGATGTCGGCGGTGACGCTGGTGGCCATGTCGTTCGTGTGGCTGCGCGTGGACTCCCTCGACGACAGCAAGAACACCACCGACGCGATCTCGGCCGCGCAACAGGGCGCGGGGCCCGGTGCGGCCGAGGAGGACGACGGCGCCAACGACATCCTGATCGTCGGCAACGACAGCCGCACCGACATGCAGGGCCGCCCGCTGTCGGCGGAACTGCTGCGCGAGCTGCGCACCGAGGCGACCGAGACGTTGAACACCGACACGCTGATCCTGCTGCGGATTCCGCGCGACGGCAGCCGCGGCTCGGCCATCTCCATCCCGCGCGACACCTCGGTGCTGGTGCCGAACCTCGGCCGTGAGGAGAAGATCAACGGTGCGTTCGGCATCACCAAGGCCGAGGTGATGGAGAAGCTGGTCGGTGCGGGTGAGAAGGACCGCGCCAAGATCAACCGCGAGTCCGACGACGCGGGCCGTGCCGCGCTGATCCAGGCGGTGCAGGTGCTGACCGGCGTACGCGTCGACCACTACACCGAGGTGAGCCTGTACGGCTTCTACCTGTTGACCGAGGTCATCGACGGTGTGGACGTGTGCCTCAACCACGCCACGAGCGACCCCGACTCGGGCGCGTCGTTCGCGAAGGGCCCGCAGACGGTGCGCGGCGGTGACGCGGTCGCGTTCGTCCGGCAGCGCAAGAACCTGCCACGCGGCGACCTCGACCGCATCGTGCGGCAGCAGACGTTCCTGTCCTCGGCGATGCGGAAGGTGCTCTCCGGCGGGTTGCTGGCGGACAACGCGAAGCTGAACGCGCTCGAGGACGCGGTGTCGAAGACCGTGGTGATGGACGACGGGTTGCACTTCCTTGAGCTGGTGGGCCAGGCGCAGGCGCTCGCGTCCGGCAACGTGCAGTTCGTGACGATCCCGGTCGAGGCCGTCGGCGCCCGCAACGACCGGGGGCAGAGCATCATCGTGGTCGACCTGCCGAAGGTGCACGCGTTCGTCGCGGACCTGCTGACCCCGCAGGCACCGCGACCAGCGGGAAGGGTGGCACCGTCCGGGTTCGGGCTTACCGCGCCCGCTGCCGCGAAAGCCGCGCAACCGGCGGTGCCGTGCGTGGACTAGCGTGCTTCCCGTGAGCCTCACGGACCGCCTCCTGCGCGGCGCGCCAGCCCAGCCGTTGATCACGCACTACGACGACGCGGAGGACACCCGCGTCGAGCTGTCGGTCGCCACGATGCGCAACTGGGCGGCGAAGACCGCGAACTGGCTGGTGGACGAGCTCGACGTCGAACCTGGCGACCGGGTGTCGGTGCTGCTGCCCGCGCACTGGCAGACGGCGGCGGTGTTCCTCGGCGCGTGGTGGTGCGGCGCCGAGGTGGTCACGACCGGAGCGGCGAAGGTCGCGTTCGTGCCCCCTGGCGCCACGGCCCCGACCGCGGGCGTGACGGCGGTGGCCTCCCTCGACCCGATGGGCCGCGACCTGCGCGGCGACGTCCCGGCCGGGTCCCTCGACTACGTCGGCGACGCCCGCCTGTTCGGCGACGACTTCCTCGCGGCCACCGAGGTTCCCGGTGACACCCCGTGCTTCCTCGGCGCCAGCGTGGACGAGGTGCTGACGAAGGCGTTGTCCCACGCGGAAACCCTGGGCATCACCGCGTCGTCCCGTGTCCTTTCCACTTTGGACTGGCCGGCGTCCGCGATGGAGGGCCTGGTGACCGTGCTCGCCGCCGGCGCCAGCCTCGTGCAGGTGTCGAACGCGGACGCCGAGAAACTGCGCAAGCACGCGGAGACAGAGCGCACCACCGTCGTGCTGTCGTGAGTTTCGCCGTGGACGCGCGAAAAGCGCGGAACGCGGACCTGCCCTACGGCCGCCGGATGGCGGGGCTGCACTCGTGCGTGCAGCGTTACCACCCACTGGGCTTCATGGCGACGCTGAGTTTCCTGGAACTGCAGGCGGGCCCGTACCGGGCGGACGCTGCGGCGCTGCTGCGCGCACTCGACTGCCTGACGGAAAGCCGCGAACTGTGGAAGAACGCGGTCGACTCCTACGCCAGGACCCGCCGCGAAGCCAAGTCGCGCGGCCAGCGCACCCCACGCCCACAGGACCCGAACCCGAGCCACGCCCCGGACCAGTGGTACGGCGCGGCCCGCCGGGCCGCCCACCACGCACTGTCCTTCCGCCAGTCCCACGACCTGCTCCCACCCCCGTCCGACGACGTGGCGACGGACGTACTGGCCCTGGTCCGGGCGACACTGGCCGACCCCCGGCTCACCGACGACCAGCGCTCACTACTGGCCGACCTGACCGCCGAACTACGCCGCCGCATCCGCACGACCCGCGGCATCCCCCTGAAGCAGTCGACGGAACTCCACCGCCTCACCCACTTCATCACCCTGGCCACGACCTGAGCCAGGTCGCGGCCATCGCGACGACGAAGGCCCCCGCGGCGGAGACCGTGTTCACGCTCCTCAGCGCCGAGTGCCTACCCCTGGGAGCTTCCCCCTGAGCTGCGACGACGCATCACGATGACACACGCAATGCGTTGCAATACACTCATGAGGTGCGGGAGATCTACTGGACCGACGAGGCCGAGACCCACATCTGGTCTCGCCACCAGGTAACCCCGCACGAAGTAGAACAGATCGTGTACACACCACAACGACTGGTGACGAAGGGCCGCGATGAGACGACCTACATCCTTGGGCAAACCGACGACGGCCGACTCCTGCTGGTAGTCCTCGGAGAGGCGCTTGCCGGCGGCTTCTACGTCGTGACAGCTCGACCAATGAATGAAAAGGAACGTAAAGCCTATCGAAAGAACGCACGATAGGGGACGCCCACACACCGGAGGGCCGAACAAATGAGTGACAGAATTCAGCAGATTCGCGATTACGTCGACAACCACGACCTGAGCGATGAGATCGAAAAGGGGCACTGGGAGACGGACGTAGTGGATGATCCTATGATCACCACATCCCTTCGGCTGCCAAAATCACTGCTGGACTGGGTACGCAACCAGGCAGCAGAACAGCACGTGAAGCCGACCGCGTGGATTCGGGACCTTCTTGAACAACAGCGGGCAGGGCGACCAGACCTGGAGCATCGAGTCAGCTCGCTGGAAGCGATACTGGCTTCGGTGATGGCCGCTGCGCAACGCCCTGAACGGGACACCACCACTCACGGCACGCGAGCGTCTGCGGTGGCCGGCGCCAGAAAGACCGCGAAAGTACGCACTCGTTCCAGGATTGCGCAAACCAACATAAACACGACTCGTTCCGAGGTCGAGAAAGGCGCTCAGGAGAACCTTAAGACGCTACGTAGACTCGCAGCAGCCCACGATGCGAAGAAGAAGTAGTCACGGTCCGAACTTGGAAGCGATGCCACGCAGGTTCTTCCGCCATCTCGAAGACACTCGATGAGGAATGACGACCTGGAGGCGGCCTGGCCATGAAATGACCGGCGGCCGCCGCCCTGCCGCAATCGCTGGTCTAGCCCTTCAGCAGGGCGCGGGCCATGACCATGCGCTGGATCTGGTTCGTGCCCTCGTAGATCTGGGTGATCTTGGCGTCGCGCATCATGCGTTCCACCGGGAAGTCCTTCGTGTAGCCCGCGCCGCCGAACAGCTGGACCGCGTCGGTCGTGACCTCCATCGCGATGTCCGACGCGTAGGTCTTCGCCGCCGAGGCCATGAAGCCCGCGCGCTTGTCGCCGCGTTCGGTGGCCGCCGCCGACGCGTACACCAGGTGCCTGGCCGCCTCGATCTTCATGCCCATGTCGGCCAGCATGAACTGGACGCCCTGGAAGTCGGCGATGCTCTGGCCGAACTGCTTGCGGTCCTTGACGTACGCGAGCGACGCGTCCAGCGCGCCCTGTGCGATCCCCAGCGCCTGCGCGCCGATCGTCGGCCTCGTGTGGTCGAGGGTGCGCAGCGCGGTCTTCAGGCCCGTGCCCGGGTCGCCGATGATGCGGTCCTCGGGGATCTCGCAGTTCTCGAAGTAGATCTCGCGCGTCGGGCTGCCCTTGATCCCGAGCTTGCGCTCCTTCGGGCCCACCGAGAAACCGGGGTCGTCCTTGTGCACCACGAACGCGGAAATGCCGTTGGCCTTCTTGGGTGCGTTGGGGTCGGTCACCGCCATGACCGTGTACCACGACGACTCGCCCGCGTTGGTGATCCACGCCTTCGTGCCGTTCAGCACCCACTTGCCGCCGTCGAGCACCGCGCGGCAACGCATCGACGCGGTGTCCGAGCCCGCCTCGCGTTCCGACAGCGCGTACGACGCCGACGCCTCACCCGCCGCGATGGAGGGCAGCACCAGCTTCTTCACGTCCGCCGAGCCGGACAGGATGATCGGCTGCGTGCCGAGCTTGTTGACCGCCGGGATCAGCGACGCCGACGCGTCGACCCGTGCGACCTCCTCGATCACGATGCACGCCGCGACCGCGTCGGCGCCCTGGCCGTCGTAGTCCTCCGGGATGTGCACCGCCTGGAAACCGGCCTTCACCAGCGCGTCGCGGGCCTCCGCCGGGTAGCGCTCCTGCTCGTCGACCTCCGCGGCGTGCGGCGCGATCTCCTTCTCCGCGAGCGCGCGCACAGCCTCCCGCAGCGCCTCGTGCTCCTCGCTCAGCTCGTACACCGCGCACCTCCTGACGTGGAATCCACCGACCCGATGTTAGCGGGCGTTAGCGTCGCCGGGACTGTCGAGCCCGTCACGCAGGCGCGCGTCCTTGTCCAGCACGAGCTGTTCGAGATCGGCGGCGAACCGGGCGAGCCGGTCGCGCAGCTTCTCGTCGGCCACCGCCAGCATGCGCACGGCCAGCAGACCCGCGTTGCGCGCACCGCCGACGGACACCGTCGCCACCGGGATGCCCGCGGGCATCTGCACGATCGACAGCAGCGAGTCCATCCCGTCCAGGTACTTGAGCGGCACCGGCACACCGACGACCGGCAGCGTCGTCGCCGACGCCACCATGCCCGGCAGGTGCGCGGCCCCGCCGGCCCCCGCGATGATCACCTTGAGGCCCCGGTCGGCGGCGGTCTGCGCGTAGTCGAGCATCCGCCGCGGCGTGCGGTGCGCGGAGACCACGCTGACCTCGTAGGGCACCTCGAACTCGGCGAGCGCGTCGGCCGCGGCCTTCATCACCGGCCAGTCCGAGTCGCTCCCCATGATCACGCCAACGAGCGGCACGTCAACTCCCATGAATGTCATACCCGTCAAGCCATTGCGCGTGCGAGAGCCAGTGCGCGGCGAGCTTGGCCCGCTCCCGCACGTCCGCCATCGACGCCCCCAGCATCGTCACGTGGCCGATCTTGCGGCCGGGCCGTTCCTGTTTGCCGTAGTAGTGCACGTGCGCGTCCCGGAACCGGGCGAGCAGGTGGTGCAGCCGCTCGTCTGGGCTCATCGCGGGCGCGTCGGGGGCGCCGAGCACGTTCGCCATGACCACGGCGGGCGCCATGACGTCGGTCGCGCCGAGCGGGTAGTCGAGGACCGCGCGCAGGTGCTGCTCGAACTGCGAGGTCCGCGCGCCCTCGATGGTCCAGTGGCCCGAGTTGTGCGGTCGCATGGCCAGTTCGTTGATCACGAGCCCGTCTGCGGTGTCGAACAGCTCGACCGCCAGCAGGCCGACGACCCCCAGTTCGGCCGCGATCCGCAGCGCCAGGTCCTGCGCGGCCTCGGTGCCGGCCTCGGACAGGTCCGGCGCGGGCGCGAGCACCTCGACGCAGATGCCGTTGGACTGCACGGTCTCCACGACCGGCCACACCCCGCCCTGCCCGAACGGCGATCGCGCGACCAGCGCCGCCAGCTCGCGGCGCATCGCGACCCGCTCCTCGACGAGCAGCGGCGTGCCCCACTCGAGCAGCCTCGGCACCAGGTCACCGGCGCTGTCCGGGCCGTTCAGCATCCACACGCCGCGGCCGTCGTAGCCGCCGCGCGCCGCCTTCAGCACGCACGGCCAGCCGTGCTCCCCGGCGAACCCCACCACGTCGTCGACGCTCTCCACCTGCGCGAACGGCGGGACCGGGAGGCCGAGCGCGGCGAGCTTGTTCCGCATGACGAGCTTGTCCTGCGCGTGGAGCAGCGCGTCCGGGCCGGGCCGGACGTGGACGCCCTGGTCGGCGAGCGCCCTGAGGTGTTCGCCGGGGACGTGCTCGTGGTCGAACGTGAGCACGTCGCAGCTCTTCGCGAACGCGGTGAGCGCGTCGAGGTCGGTGTGCGAGCCGAGCGTGATGTTCGGCGACACCAGCGCGGCCGGGTCGTCGGGTGACACGGCGAGCACGTGCAGGGATTGGCCGAGCGCGATCGCCGCCTGGTGGGTCATGCGTGCGAGCTGCCCACCTCCCACCATGCCGACGATCGGCAAGCCGGTACGAGTGTCCACGCTGGTCAATCTAGCCGCGCCGGTTCCTGGCCAGCACCAGGACGCCCGCCACGAGCGGGACCAGCAGGTAGGCGCTGCCGAGGACCACCTCGGGCGGGGTCCACTCCAGCTCGGGTTTCTCGCCGGCGGGGCGGTTCGGGTCGGAGGTGCGCATGATGAGCAACACACAGCTCGCGAACACGAGCACGACCGCGCCGGCGCCGGAGAGCGCCTTCGCGCGGGCCCAGCCGCGGGGCAGCCGGTCGGGCAGGCGGGACAGCAGGTAGACGAGCAGCGGCACCACCCACACCCAGTGGTGGGACCAGCTGACCGGGCTGAACAGCAGACCGAAGAACGCGGTGACCAGCAGTGCCTGCAGCGGCTGGCCCGCGCGGTGGAAGCGGCGCGCGATGACGAACGCGGGGATCGCGAGCACCGCGCCGATGGCGAACGCGATCTCGTTCGACCACGGCGACAGGTCGGTGAGGCGCTGCACGAGACCGTTGAGGCCCTGGTTGCCCGCCCAGAACGTGGGGCCGGTGCGCTCGGGGTCGGTGACGGTCAGGAACGTGCGGAAGTCGTGCGGGATGATCGCGAAGATCACCAGCTGCAGCAACGCGAACGTGACGACCGCGCGCACGGCGTCCATGCGGCGGCCGGTGAACCACAGGTGCGGCACGAAGACCAGCGGCGTGAGCTTCACCGCGGCCGCGACCCCGACGAGCACGCCGCCGAAGTGCCGGGACCGGCCGAGCACGAGGACGTCGACGACCACGAGCCCCATCAGGATCAGGTTGATCTGACCGAGGAACAGCGTGCGCCAGACGGGTTCGAGGCCGAGTGCGAGGACGGTGACGACGATCGTGGTCTGCGCGGGGCGCAGCCAGGCCGGGCGGGTCGGGACGTTCTGGATGGTGACGCGGACGACCAGTGCGAGCGCGAGGACCGACAGCGCGCCGAGGATGCCCCAGGACACCTGCGTCGGGAACAGCGCGAGCGGCACGAACAGCAGCGTGCTGGTCGGCGGGTAGGTGAACGGCAGGCGCGCCCACGGCGGTTCCGCGGACAGGAACATGTTGTCGTACAACGGTTCCCCGGTCAGCAACGCGACCGCCCCGGACCGGTACACGGCGCTGTCGACCCCGAGCCGCCAGTCGATCAGCCAGCTGACGATCCCGGCCGCGAGCACGACGGCGGGCACGGCGAAGAGCGCGACGACCAACCGTGGCCGCGCGAACAACCGCCGCAGCGATTCCCCGACCCAGCCCTGACCCGAGGCAACAGGAACATCCACCCGCACCCGAAGAGCAAACCACGCCCGCTTCCCCACAAACTCCCCCACCCAGCCCCGCGAGTCCCCCGTTCAGGACTCGCGAGTCCCCGTTTCAGAACCCGCGAGTCCCCCGTTCAGGACTCGCGAGTCCCCCGTTCAGAACCGCTGAGTTGACCGTTCAGAACGGCGAGACCGTGGTTCGCAGCGCGGGAACAACCGTCCCGAAACAGGAACTCGCGGGTCCTGAAACGGGGACTCGCGGGTCCTGAAACGGGGACTCGCGGGTTCCGAAACGGGGACTCGCGGGTTCTGGAGCGGGGACTCGCGGGGTGGGGGGTGGGGTGTGGGGTTAGGCGCGGCTGATTGTTTGTAGCAGGGTTTGGGCGGTCTGGGGGGTGGGTGGGAGGCGTTCCAGGCGGACGGTTGGGCGGTCGGTGGACTTCAGTTGCGGGTCCACGGCCAGGCGTTCGGTGATCAGCCAGCCCGCGCTCAGTGCGCGGTCGGCGAAGTCGTGGTCGCGTTCGGCCAGTACCGCGGCCACCGACGGGCCGAGCAGCGCGATGCTCTCGCCGCCGTCGAAGATCTCCCGCAGTGCGTCCGCCACCAGGACCATCGCCATCAGGCGGGCCCAGCCCGTCACCGCGGACAGGTCCAGCGTCACCACGAGCAGCGCGTGGGTCTCCGCCGCGGGCACCCCGAGCCGCACCGCCTGCCGGTACACCTCGCCGAGCCGGGTCCGCAGGTACGCGATCGTCGTCAGGTTGGTCAGGTTCTCCGTCGTCTCCGCGTTGCGCAGCTCGCAGAACGACGCCTCCGCCCACGCGAGCGCCGCCGTCCGCACCAGCCGCGTCGGCGCGGCGTCGGGGTCGGTGGCGATGAGCCCGTCGCGGACCTCGGCATTGGTCAGGACCGCGTGCAGCGCGGCCAGGTCGGTCAGTGTCTCGTCCAGTCCGGCCCCGGCCTCGGCGCGTGCCCGGCCCAGTCCGGCCAGCGCCGTCGACAGGTCCCCCCTGCGCACCGCGGTCAGGCAGACCTCGTCCACCTCCGGCACTCCCCAGTCGCTGGGGAACCGCCACCCCGCCGCGATGCTCGCCGTGCGCCACCGTGCGCGGAGGACGCGAAGGTCGTGACCAGTACCCTCCGCATCGCCACGATGTGAGCGCGGGTCGGCCTCACGTACTGTCACTGTCGCTCTTCCCTCCGCCGTGCCCGTCGGATGAGAAACGTCGGCGGGTGAGGACCGTGACGCCGTTCGGGCGAAAACGCCTCCGAATCCGTCCCGCGTACGGCCATTCCGGTGATCGGATGATGCCGTTGAGAGCATTAGGCGTCACACTGTGGCCGGGAGCGCGTCAGTAGGGGACCGGACCATGAACACCGAGGTCCCGGCGCTGTACGCATGCGAGTGAGGGAGAATTGTGGCCACCGTTCCAGCCGACGTTGAGGGGCCTGGCGACGCCGAGCTGATCGAGGCCGTGCGCAAGGGGACGGTGTCCGCGTACGGAGCGTTGTACGAACGCCATGTCGGCTCCGCCTACAACCTCGCACGCCAGCTTTCGCGTTCCCCGGCCGAGGCCGACGACCTCGTTTCCGAGGCCTTCGCCAAGGTGCTCGACACGCTCCGTGCAGGACGCGGTCCAGATTCAGCCTTTCGGGCATATCTGTTGACCGCGCTCCGGCACACCGCCTACGACCGGACACGGCGGGAACGCAAGCTCGAACTGTCGGACGACGTGGCCACGGTCTCCGGCGTCTCCATGGACGCGGTGAGCCAGGAGTTCGACGACCCGGCCGTCAAGGGACTGGAGCGCTCGCTCGCCGCGCAAGCGTTTGCGCGGCTGCCGGAACGCTGGCAGGCGGTGCTCTGGCACACCGAGATCGAAGGCCAGTCACCCGCCGAGGTCGCGCCGATCCTCGGCCTGACCGCCAACGGCGTCTCCGCGCTCGCCTACCGCGCCCGCGAGGGACTGCGGCAGGCGTACCTGCAGGTCCACCTCGCCGAGACCACCGACCGGCACTGCCGCGCGGCCGCCGAGCGGCTGGGCGCGTGGACAAGGGGCGGGCTCGCCAAGCGGGAGAAGGCCCAGGTCGAGGCGCACCTCGACACGTGCGACCGGTGCCGTGCGCTCGCCGCCGAACTGGCCGACGTCAACGGCGCCATGCGCGGTTTCGTGGCCCCGCTGGTGCTCGGCATCGGCGCCGCGGGCTACATCGCGGCGACCGGCGTGCTGAAGGTGACGACGGTCGGCACGGCCGCCACGGCGACCGGAGCGGCGGGCGCGGCCGGTGCCGCGGCCGCCGGGCCACGCCAGTTCCTCGGGGTCGCCGCGTCGAGCGTCGCGCTGGCCGCGGCGATGGTCGTCGGCCTGACCGCGGGTGGCGAGTCGCCGGAGATCCCCGCGGCCGCGCCGGTCCCCACGCAGACCGCACCCCCGCCTGCCCAGAACCCGCCGCCACAGCAGCCACCGCAGCAGCCGCCAGCGCCGAACCCGCCACCCGCCGAGCCACCGGCGCAGAATCCGCCGCCGCCCGCGCAGAACCCACCACCGCCACCCGCGGAGCAGCCCACACCGCAGCCGGGTCCGCCGCTGCTCGACGCGAGCGGGCCCGCCGCCCCCGTGTCGCTGATCGCGGGCGATGGTCCCGCCGACCTGCCGCTGACCGTGCGGAACACCGGCGGCACGGTGTCCGAACCGGTCACGGCCGTGCTGAACCTGCCCCCCGGGGTGTCCGCGGTCCCGGTCGACGGGCTCGCCGGGCCCCGGCTGCTGAACCTCAACGGCGCGCGCCAGGCAGGCACCGTCGACTGCCCGGGCGGCACGGGCACCGTGCGCTGCTCCAGCGACGCCGGCCTGCGGCCCGGCGAGTCCGTGACACTGCTCTTCCGCCTGCGGGCCGCGGCCAACAGCCAGGGTGGTGACATCACCGGATCGGTGTCGGCCGGCACCTCCATCCGGGTGAACGTCTCCGTCCGCGTCGACGTGCTGCCGGAAGAGACCACCGACATGCTGCTGCTGTCGGTGGCGGTCAAGTCCGACCTGTTCGGCCTGATGCCGCTGTGGCACCCGGTCGTCGAGGTGGCGGTCACCAACACGGGCACCAGCTCGCGGCCGGTCAAGATCACGCTGGACCAGCCCGCGCGCGAACGCTGGTCGTCACAGGACATGTCGTGCGAGTCCGACGACGGCACCACGTGCACGTCTTCCGCCGCGCTCGCGCCGGGCGAGACGCTGAGGATCGTGCTGCGGGTCCACGCCGACCCGTGGCCGCAGCACCAGCCTGGCCGCAACCAGCTACAAGTGTCCGCGGCGCTCGGCGAGGCCACGGCCAGCGAGAAGGTCACGCTGTGGACCTGGCTGTTCCCGCCGAATCCCGACCAGCCGCCGCACCCGTCGAGCACACCGCCGCCGAGCAGCGCGAACACGCCGTCCAAGCCGCAGACCGTGCCGTCGTCGCCGGACGACCCGACGGGCGCACCGACCACGAAGCCGACGACCCCGCCGTCGAGCACGAAACCGCCGGGCACGACCACGACGACACCGCCGCCGGCCACGACGACGCCGCCGGGAGGCACCGAGCCCACGCCGCCGGAGCACGGCGGCCTGGGTGACCTGCTCAGGTGGCTGACCGGCCGCTGAGCACACGGCTGATCACAGCACGGTCACGGCGCGTGGATAGACTGCGCCGCCATGAGCTTGCTCTACCGGGTGCTCTCGCGCCTGCCCAAACCGGTGCGGGCCGTGCTCGTGAAGCACAAGGAGTTGCTGAAGTTCGCGGTCGTCGGCGGTGTGTGCTTCGTGGTCACCGTGGTCGTGAACTACAGCCTGAAGCTCACGGTGCTCAACGAGAACCCGGTGACGGCGCAGGCGATCGCGGTGATCATCGCGACGATCGTGTCGTACGTGCTCAACCGCGAATGGTCGTTCCGCACCCGCGGCGGCCGCGAACGCCAGCACGAGGCGGCGCTGTTCTTCCTGATCAGCGGCATCGGCGTGGCGCTGAACTCGGCGCCGCTGTTCGTGTCGCGGTACTGGTTCAACCTCGAGGTGCCACACGTCACGCTGCTGGTGCAGGAGGTCGCGGACTTCGCGAGCGGCATCATCCTCGGCACGTTGATCGCGATGGTGTTCCGCTGGTGGGCATTCCGGAAATGGGTGTTCCCGCAGACCGGCGCCCGTCCCCGAATTGTCCGGGTCGGCCGCAGAGGGCAGCGGCTCGCCGTCATCGAGGAGGACGACGAGGCGGCGTGAGCGGTAGCGCTCCGTAGACTGCCCGGGTGACCGTTGTCGACTCCGTGCTCGCGCGCGTGCCGGAACCACTGCGCAGAACACTGCTCAAGCACCGCGAACTACTGAAGTTCGCGATCGTCGGCACCACGACGTTCGTCATCGACAACGGCATCTGGTACCTGCTGAAGTTCACGGTCCTGTCGGAGAAGCCGGTCACCGCGAAGGTCATCGCCATCATCGTGGCGACGATCGTGTCCTACGTGCTCAACCGCGAATGGTCGTTCCGCACCAGGGGCGGTCGCGAACGGACCCACGAGGCAACGCTGTTCTTCCTGATCAGCGGGGTCGGCGTGGCGCTGAACTCGGCGCCGCTGTACATCTCCCGGTACGCGCTGCAACTGGAGGAGCCGCACGTGTCGCGGCTGGTCCAGGAGATCGCCGACTTCACGAGCGGCTCGATCATCGGCATGCTGCTGGCGATGTTCTTCCGCTTCTGGGCGTTCCGCCGCTGGGTCTTCCCCGACGAGCTGGGCCACAAACGCCGCCACACCCCACCCCCGGACGACCCGATCGAGGAACTGGGCCACTCCTGAGGGCTCACCCGAGGGTCAACGCGACCAGCCCCGCCCGCGCTTCCTCGTCGGGCACGGCGATCTTCCCTCGGTGGCTCACTTCGACCTGGTAGAAGTCGTGACCGCTCGGCACACCGTCAACGGCAATTTCGAACTCGCAGACGGAGCCGAGGTAGCGGGACGTGCCGAGAACGCCGGTGCCGAGCACCTCGCCTGCCGAGCTGTACACCGTGACCTGCGCGCCTTCGCGGATGTCGTCATATCCCCCGGTGCCCTCGCATGCGCCCTGGGTGGCGTAGCCAGTGGCACCGTCGGTCAGTGAGAACGTTCCGGACAGGGTGAACGATCCCGGGCCACCGCCCTCCGAGCCGTCCTCGGAGCCGCCCGAGGTCAGCAGGAGAACGAGCAACACGATGATCACGACGAGTGCCGCGGCCAACGCGACCGCGAGGATCGCCACCACGTTGCGGCGCGGCGCGGGCGGAGGAAAGGGCGCACCGGCCATCGGCGGCGCGTACGGGACTTCGGGCATGGTCATGGTGGCTGCCAATGTGATCGGGGAGTGGCGTTTCCCCAAACGTCGCGGTTCGCCGCGCACCGTTACCCACGGACACGAAAGAGTGGACAAGAACTGGACACGCGGTGCGGTCAGCGCGGGGAGCGCTCCGCCGGCCAGCGGACGCCCTGCACGTCGCCCGCGCGGGGGACCGGCAGGAACACCGTGAACGTGGCCGGTCGTTTCGCCGACAGTTCCAGCCGTCCGCCGTCCGAGTCGATCAGTGCGCGGGCCAGTGCCAGGCCGAGACCGGTGGAGCCCGCGCCGGAGAAGCCGCGTTCGAAGACGTGTTCTGCCAGTTCGTCCGGGACGCCCGCACCCATGTCGGCCACCTCGATGACCACCGTGTCACCGCTCGCCGCCACGCCTTCGCGGGCGGTCAGTGACACCGTGCCGCTGCCGTGGCGCAGTGCGTTGTCCAGCAGCACACCGATCACCTCGCGCAGCCTTGCCGGTGACACCTTCGCGAACAGGTTGTCCTGCAGCTTCACCTTCAACGACCGTCCGTCGGCACGCAGTGGCGCCCGCCACTCGTCCGCGATGCCGACCAGTACGGCGCTCAGGTCCACCGGTTCGGCGCCGGTCGCCCGTGCTTCGCGGGCCGCGGCCATCAGCTCGTCGAGCACGTCGGCGAGGCGTTCGGCCTGTTCCAGCGCCGCCTGTGCCTCGCCCGCGACCTCCTTGTCGGGCACGACGGTCAGCTCCTCGATCCGCAGCTGCAGCGACGTGAGCCTGCTCCGCAGCTGGTGCGACACGTCCCCGACCAGTTCCCGTTCCCGCTGCACCAGCTGGGCGAGCGCGGTCGCGGACGCGTCGAGCGCCTCGGCGACGGAGTCCAGCTCGGCCACCTGGTAGCGGGTCCGGTCCAGCCGGAAGTCCCCGGCACCCAACCGGGCGGCGCGGTCGGCGACGTGCCGCAGCGGCCTGGCCAGCCGCCGCGCGGTGACGGTCGCGACCGCCGCGCCACCGCCGATCGCCGCGATCACGACCAGCACCACCAGCAGCGTGACCTGTGTCTGCGTGGTGCGCATCGGTCCGGCGTCGATGGACAGGATGACCTTGCCGTGCTGGACGATCGGCACCTCCTCCGCCACCGTGTCACCTGCCAGCACGGTGCCGAACTCGCGCCGCACACCCGAGTCCGGCAGCACGACCAGCAGGTGCCCGCCCGTGGGCACGAGCAGCTGCACGCCGTTCAGGTTCAGCTCGTCGCCGCTGGTGACCTGGTCGTCGAGCGCGGCCGCGATCTGGCGGGCGCGGGCACCCAGCTCCTCCCGCGTGAGGCTCTCGACGACGGCGGTGGCCGACCAGCCGAGCGGGATGCCGAGCGCGCACGCGGTGACCGTGACGGCGAGCAGGATCGCCAGGAGGATGCGGCGGCGCATGGGTGCGGTGTCTCAGTCGGTGTTGAAGCGGAAGCCCACACCGCGGACGGTCGCGATCCGCGCGCCGCCCCGGCCGCCGACCTTGCGGCGCAGCCACGACATGTGCATGTCCAGGGTCTTGCTGGTCCGCAGCTCCGGCCCGCCCCACACCTCGTCGAGGATCTCCTCGCGCGTGACGACCTGGCCGGCCCGCTGGATCAGCACGCGCAGCAGCTCGAACTCCTTGTTGGCCAGGGTCACCTCGTCGCCGTCGACGATCACCTGCCGCGCCGCGAGGTCCATCTTCACGCCGTTGACCTCGATGCTGCCCGGCGCGTTGCGCCGCAGCAGCGCCCGGATGCGGGCGAGCAGCTCGGCGAGCCGGAACGGTTTCGCGACGTAGTCGTCCGCGCCCGCGTCCAGCCCGACGACGAAGTCGACCTCGTCCGCGCGGGCGGTCAGCATGAGCACGGGAAGCCCGCGCCCCGCCGCCCGAAGCCTGCGGCACACGTCCAGTCCGTCTATCCCGGGCAACCCCAGGTCGAGGACGAGGAGGTCGACGCCGCCGCCGTTGGCGGTCTCGAACGCATGGTTCCCGTCGGCGACGATCCGGACCTCGTACCCTTCCCGGTTCAGGGCACGGGACAGCGGATCGGCGATCGCCGCGTCATCCTCGGCCAGCAACACCACGCTCACGGTCACACCCTATGCCCGCACGGCGTCCAGACCGGCCCTGGAGAAGAGTGCCAACAGGGTGATGTCGTCCCGCCGTGGCCGCCGGGCTCATGCCCTGAAAGGCGCGTTCAGGGCGCTGAGCGCCCTGAACGCGCCTTTCAGGGCATTACTCCGGTGGGTCCCGCCGTCTCGACCTCGCCGCCGGACCCCGAAGAGGAGATCGAGTACCGGGACACCTGGCCGACCGAACCGTTCACCCGGCTCGACGCGCACTTCCGCGACGTGGTGGACCTGCTGGAGGCGGTGCGCGGGTTGGGGAACGTCCCCGCGGCCCTGTCGGCCTACACATGACAGCATTCCGTGCATGCACTCTGACGACCTCGCCGTCGCTCTGCGGCTCGCCGACGCCGCCGACGAGATCACCATGGCCCGGTTCCTCGCCGCCGACCTCGTGGTCGACCGCAAGCCGGACCGTTCACCCGTGACCGACGCCGACACGGCCGTCGAGGACACGGTCCGCGCGATCATCGACGAGCTGCGGCCCGGCGACGACGTCATGGGCGAGGAGCGGGGCGGGGCCGTCGGGGACGGGCGGACGTGGATCGTCGACCCGATCGACGGGACCAAGAACTTCCTGCGCGGCAACCCCGTGTGGGCGACGCTGATCGCGCTCGTCGACGGCGGGACGCCGGTCGTCGGGGTCGTGAGCGCGCCCGCGTTCCCGCGCCGGTGGCACGCCTCGGCCGGTGGCGGGGCGTGGTGCGGGGAGCGGCGGCTGCGCGTCTCCGGGGTCGGGGCGCTCGCGGACGCCTACCTGTCCACGACGGACGTCCGGTTGTGGGAGTCGCGGGACACGTACCTGGCGCTCATGGACGCGTGCTGGGAGACCAGGGCGTTCGGCGACTTCTGGCAGCACGTGCTGGTCGCCGAGGGCGCGCTGGACCTGGCGGCGGAACCGATCGCGTACCCGTGGGACCTCGCCGCCGTGCAGGTGATCGTGACCGAGGCCGGTGGCCGGTTCACCGACCTGCGCGGCGAACCCCGCTTCGACGGCGGGGACGCGCTCGCGTCGAACGGGCTGCTGCACGACGCCGCGCTGGGTGTCCTTCAGGCCGGGGTCAGCGCACCGCGCACGACCTGAGCCCAGGTCAGCCTGCCGAAGAGGTAGTGGCAGGCGACCTGCTCGTTGGTGAAGCGGGCCCAGTCGTAGCGGTTGCCCTGCTCGCGCCAGAAGACCTCCCAGGCGTAGTTGCCGTCGTCGTCGGCGGTGTCGTCGCGGACGAGGCACCACGCGTTGTCGGCCTCCGCGCCGACGGACACGACCTCGGCGGGCACCCCGACGGCGGCCAGCCACTCGGTGATGGACTCGGCGTTCATGCGATCTCCTCGAGGTAGCCGAGCGCGACCAGCTCGATGGCCGTGTGCGTCGTGCGGTAGCGGATCCCGCCGCCCGGCTGCGCGAACCAGGCCGCGGACACGGCCCGCCACACCGGGAGGGGCCTCGTGACCCGGTACCGGCGGTAGCCGCCGTCCTTGTGCGCCGGCGGCAGCGAACGCTGGGCGAACGTGGTGCCGTCGGCGGCGAACACCCGGCCGTGCGGCGAGCCGAACCGGTCGATGACGGTGTCCTCGGCGAGGGTCTCCGGTTCGCCGGGGGCGCTGCCGCCTTCCGGGTACTGCTCGCTGGTCGGCCAGTTGTACTCGAGCCCCTCGGGGCTGATGCCCTGCGGGGTGACGCTGCCGAGACGGACGAGGTAGCGGCGGTCCCAGTCCCGCTCGTTGGCGCCGCCCAGCGGGTCGTGGTTCGCCAGCAGCGCCTGGACCGCCGGGTGGTCGGCGGTGATGCCCGCGCTCGGGTTGACGGGCCGGAACCTGGGCAGCGTGACGGCGTCGGCCGAGCCCGCCGGTTCGGTGGGCCGCGCTGGGGCGGGCAGTGGGGTCGGTGGGCCGGGCACGCGTTCGGCGGGCGGGGCTTGCGCGATGACCGGCGCGGAGTAGCCCGGCTGCGCGGGGTAGGGCTGCCGCGCCGGGTAGCCCTGCCCCTGGTAGGCCGACGGTGGGGCGTAGCCCTGCGGGTTCGCGGGCGGCGGCAGTACCGGGGCGGCGTCCTCGGCGGCCTTGGCCGCGGCGCGGTGGGCGATGGCCTCGTGCAGGTCCGTCAGGCGGGGGCGGTCGTCGACGAGGTGGAAATCCGGGTGGTCGCCCGGTTCGAAGCGGATGCCCGCCGCGTAGTCGAGTTCCGGCGGGGGCGCCGGGACCTGACGTGCCGGGCGGTACGAGGCCACCGGCAGGTGGCCGATCGGGAACATGTGGAGCCAGAACGCCGCCAGAACCTCGTTGCGCTCCCCCTTGGCGGGCGGTGGCGCGCCGGGCGGGCCCGCCAGGGGTTTGGCGGCCCGCGGCACCGGGTCGACCGGGCGTTCCACCGGGGCCGCCGACGCCGGGGCGAACGCCGCGGCCGGGGCCGGTGGCACCGGGCGGGCCGGCGCGGGTGCGGCCGGGGCGGGTACGCCGCCGACGGGAGCCGCCGGGGCACCCGCGAACGGCGGTGCGCCAGGTGCGCCGTACGCCGGGGGTGCCGCCGGGTTGGCCAGCGGCGGCGCGGCCGCTGGTGGGAGGTTCGGTTGCGGGGCCACCGCCGGTTCCAGACCGCCCGCGAACCCCGCCTGCACGGTCTGGCCGGTGGGCGGGGTCGGGGTGTCGTCGGCGAGATCGTCGTCGATGGCGTCGATGGCGTCGATGGCGTCCGCCGGGACCGGGCCGGTGATGTCCGGATCCGCGGGCCCCGGGCGCGGCTCGCCCGGCACCAGGTCGCCGGGGCGGCCGGGGACCTCGCCGGGCAGACCGGGCACCACGTCCCCTGGCCGGTCGGGCACCACGTCACCGGGGAGGCCCGGCGCCAGGTTGCCCGGCGTGGAGCGCACGAGGTCGGCCGCGTCGCCGGTCACCGCCGCGCCGGGGCGCGCGACGTCCGACACCGCGCCGGTGGTGGCCTGGGCGGTCTGGTCCACGGTGTCGGCGACCGTGTCCCGCACCGTGGTCGCGACGTCCGTCACCGCCGTCGTGACGCCCGGCAGGAGGTGGTGGCCCGGGTCGGCGTTCGCCGGTGGCCGCACGTTCGCCATGTCCACACCGGACCCCGGCTGCACGGCGCTGACCAGCTGCAACTCGATGTGGGCCACGTTCGCCGCCGTGCCGCGGACCGCCGTGTCCAGCCCGGCCAGCGCGAGCGGGTGCCCCGCCGACGCGGCCGCGTGCGCCGCGTCGGAGTTCTGGGCCAGGTTCACCAGGTTGCGGACGATCTCCACCTTCGCGGTGCCGACCTGGTCGGCCGCGTGCTCCAGGCGGTCGGCGGCCGCGTTGGCGTCCCGGACGACGGCGGTCAGGTGACCGGAATCCGCGTCCACGAAGGACTTCCACTCCCTGGCCGCCGCGGCACCGGCCTCGCCCGTCACCGACGACAGTGCCGAGCGGGCGGTGGTGTCGGCGTCGGTCGCCAGCGTCGACATGCTCGTCGCGGTGTCCCGCCAGGCCTGGGCCTGTCTGGCCATCGCGTCCTCGTCGGCCTCCGGCCAGACGACCCCCGCCTGTGCGGCGACGTCCGCCAGTTCCGGTGGCAGCTCGATGCCCATCTACTGCTCCGCGGCCTTCAGGTGGTCGAGCGCACCCTGCTCGCCGGCGCCGTAGGTCGCCGCGGTGTCCGACAGCCGGGTGCCGACCGTGCCGAGCCGCTCGGACAGCGACGACAGGCGCGCCACCACGTCGTCGGCGGGCTGGGCGTGCACGGACGAGAAGCTCTGCCCCACCGCGTCGGTGCCCCAGCAGGCGCCGTCCGCATCCAACGCGTCGGCGAGGCCGCGGTGGATGCCCGCGACCCTGGTGCTCAGCGGCTCGAACTGGCTCGCCTGACCGGCCAGCCGCTCGGCGTCGACGTCATACCCGTCGTGCGTCACGTGGGCCCCCAGACTGCATCCAGGACTTGTCCTCGAACGTCTCGTCCGGGAGGTCGGCAGGAGGTTCCTGCGGTGCGGGCGTCAGTTCCTCGGCCGACAGGTCCGCCGTGCCGCGCAGCAACGCGGCCGGGTCCGTGTCGGCGGGCAGCACCGGCGCGAGCACCTCACCGGCCTGGCGGGTCACCCGCGCGGTGGCCTGTTCGGTGGTTCCGACGATCAGGGCCGCCAGGTCGGCGGGCCGGAGCACGCGATAGGCGTCGTCGCTGATCGTGAGGTCGACGAGCGTGCCGGACGCGGACACCGTCACGGAGACGTGCCCGTCGTCGCTGGTCACCGTCTCGCGGACGGTCGCAAGCGACCGTTGCACGGCCCCCAGTTGCTCCCGGCTGCGTCGATAGCCGGCCAGCAGGTCCTCGACCTGGGCTCTGTGGTCAACCACCACGGCCACCTCCGCTTGGGGACGGCATTGGTCTCGGTCTCGCGTTGGACGTGTGGTGCCGCCCAACGGTTCCCGGTGATTTTCACAGGCGCGCGCGGATCGCGCTGTGCACCGCGCGGGCGAGTGCCCCACCAACCACCGAACGGGGACCACCGAACGGTGCCGCGGGCCCGGACGGCGGGCACAGCACGACCACCGAGTCGGTCGGGGTGCCGGTGCCGGGCACGCCGGACTCGAACAGTGCCTGCGCCTTGGCCTCCGCGACCGTGGCGACCGCGTTGACCAGCGCAGCCTCGGTGAGCCGCACCGGCAGCCAGCAGATCGCGTTGATCGTGCCGACCCGTTCCGGCACGAGGGAGGGCCCGGCCGCCCACGTCGGGTGCGCACCGATCCCGGTGGTGACCGCGACCCGAACGCCGCTGTCCTCGCGCTGCTCGACCTCACGTACGTCAACGGCGGTCAACAGGCCGATGCCGTCACCGGTCAGGTGCAGCGACGCGGCGATCTCGGCGAGGTGGCGGTCCGGGTCGAGGCGCTCGTAGGTGTCGGACACGGTCGCGTTGACCACCCACGACCGCTCGCCGAACCCGCCGCCCAGCACGGCGGACGACACCGCGAGCCACGGCGTCTCGGCCCGCCAGACGTACACCGGCGCGCCGCCGACCTCGGTGATCACGTCAGGTCCCCGCGCACCAGCGCGTCCCGTCGCAGGGTCTCCCGGGCCAGGTCGGCGAGCCGCACGGTCAGCCCCGCAGCGCGCGGACCACGCGGGACGGGCTCGGCCGCCCCAGCCTCGTGGCCATCCACGCGCTGGTGTCGGCGAGCTTGTCGAGGTCGACGCCGGTCTCGACGCCAAGGCCGTCGAGGCACCACACGAGGTCCTCGGTGGCGAGGTTGCCGGTGGCGGACTCCGCGTACGGGCAGCCGCCGAGACCACCGGCCGAGGAGTCCACAGTGGTCACCCCGTGCCGCAGCGCCTCGACCGTGTTGGCGAGCGCCTGCCCGTAGGTGTCGTGGAAGTGCACCGCCAGCGCGGACACCGGGGTGCCCGCGGCGGTGAACGCGTCGACCAGCGCGGCGACGTGCCCGGTGGTGGCGACACCGATCGTGTCACCGAGGGAGAGCTGCGAGCAGCCCATGTCGAGCAGCCTGCGGCCGACCGAGACGACCGCGGCCGGGTCGACCGCGCCCTCCCACGGGTCGCCCCAGCACATGGACACGTAGCCGCGGACGTCCAGTCCTTCCGCGACCGCCCGGCTCACGACCGGTTCGAACATCGCCATCTGCGAGTCGAGCGTGCGGTTGAGGTTGCGGCTCGCGAACGTCTCCGTGGCGCTCGCGAAGATCGCGATGTGCCGGACACCGGCGGCGAGCGCGCGGTCGAGCCCCCGCTCGTTGGGCACCAGCACCGGGTACCGCACCCCGTCGCGGGGGGTGAGCCCGGCCAGCAGCTCCTCGGCGTCGGCCAGCTGCGGCACCCACTTCGGGTGCACGAAGCTGGTGGCCTCCACCGTGGTCAGCCCGGCGTCGGCGAGCCGGTCGAGGAACTCGAGCTTCACGTCGACCGGGACGACCGTGTCCTCGTTCTGCAGCCCGTCGCGCGGCCCGACCTCCCAGATCGTGACGCGGCCTGGCAACCCGGGTGCGGGCACCCGGGAGGGCAGGCCGAGATCGCGGGCGGTCACCGGTGGAGCTGGCCGCCGCCCTGCGGCGGGTACTGCTGGGTCTGCTGCGGCGCCTGCCCAGGGGGCTGCGGCACGAAGTCGTCGTGCGGGTTGTCGTTGATCTCGCGGTAGAGCATGGTGTGCACCTTCTCCACCGACGGGATGTCGTCGAACTCGAGCGGCTCCTGCGACGCCGACTCGATGATCAGCGTGCCGCAGCCGAAGATCCGGTCGACGAGCCCGTGCTCGAACCGGACGCTGTTGATGCGGGCGAGCGGGATGTCGATGCCGGTCCGGTTGACCACGCCCTCACGCGCCATGACCCGGTCGGTGGTGACGATGAAGTGCGTGGTGCGCCAGCGGACGAACGGGATGAAGAACAGCCAGACGAGGATGATCAACGCGACCGCGCCGATCGCGATGAGGCCCGCCATGCTCCACGACGTGTCCTTCACGAGCATGACCAGCCAGACGCCGAGACCCAGTGTGGCGATCAGGACGACGTACGGGAGGAGCAGCATCTTCCAGTGCGAGTGCTTGTGCAGGATGATGCGCTCACCGTCACTGAGCAGATCGTCTGGGTAAGCCACGGCGTCCTCCCGATATCAAAACCGCCTCGGCGAAGCTGTCGCGGTAACCGTACCGAGGTGGACCGACAGTTCGTGGGCTGACCCGCGAGAATGTCCCTCAGACTGTCCGCAGGTGCACGATGTCGCCCGCGGCGATCGCCTTCGGGGTCCCGTCGTCGAGTTTGAGCAACAACCTGCCCTCGGTGTCGACGTCCACGGCGACCCCGGTCAGCGCGCCGTCCGGCAGTTCGGCACGCACCCGCTGCCCGATCGAGCCGCACGCCTCGCGGTAGCCGGTGAGCACGCCGGACCGCTCGACGTCACCGTCGTTCAGCCGCCACGCGGCCTCCATCTCCACGAACGCGCGCAGGAAGCTCGCGGTCAGCTCGGTCCGGTCGGTGACCGCCGCGCCCGCGTCCGCGAGCGACCCCGGCACCAGCCCGCCCGGCCCCGGCTCGGCACCTTCCGGCAGGGCGGTCACGTTGATGCCGACCCCCACCACGGCGGCCTGGCCCGCGGCGTCCGGCACGACCTCGGACAGCACCCCGGCCGCCTTCGCCCGTTCCGCGCCGACCAGCAGGTCGTTCGGCCACTTCAGCACCGCCTCGACACCGGCGGTCTCGGTCGCGGCGTGCATGAGCGCCAGCCCGGCGACCATGCCGAGCGTGCCGAGCCGCTCCGGCGGCACCGACGAGGGCCGGACCAGCACCGACAGGTAGATCCCCGAGCCCGACGGCGACACCCACGTGCGGTCGCGGCGGCCCCGGCCCCTGGTCTGCTCCCCGGCGACCAGCACGGTCCGGTCCGCGGCACCGTCGGCGGCCGCCGACAGCAGGTCGGCGTTGGTCGATCCGGTCTTCTCCACCACGTCCAGCGCCGCGTACGGGCCGTTGGGCGCGACGAACTGCTCACGGAGGACCAGCACGTCCAGCTTGTTCTCGGTCACATTCGAGAACTTACCGGGAGTCGACCGTGACTAGGCTCCCGAGCATGAGCAGCGCGACCGAACCACTGGGTCAGGTGCCCACCGGTGAGCCCGACATCCACACCACCGCCGGAAAGCTCGCCGACCTGTACCTCCGCAGCGACGAGGCGGTACACGCCGGCTCCGAGCGCGCGGTCGCCAAACAGCACGCGAAGGGCAAGAAGACGGCCCGCGAGCGCATCGACGCGCTGCTCGACCCCGGTTCGTTCGTGGAGCTCGACGAGCTGGCGCGGCACCGGTCCACCAACTTCGGGCTGGAGCGCAACCGGCCATACGGCGACGGTGTGGTGACCGGGCACGGCACCATCGACGGCCGCCCCGTCTGCGTGTTCAGCCAGGACGTCACCGTGTTCGGCGGCGCGCTCGGCGAGGTGTACGGCGAGAAGATCGTCAAGGTGATGGACCTGGCGATCAGGACCGGGCGGCCCATCATCGGCATCAACGAGGGCGGCGGCGCGCGCATCCAGGAGGGGGTGGTGTCGCTGGGCCTGTACGGCGAGATCTTCGTCCGCAACACCCGCGCGTCCGGGGTGGTCCCGCAGATCTCGCTGATCATGGGTGCGAACGCGGGTGGGCACGTGTACTCGCCCGCGCTGACCGACTTCGTGGTGATGGTCGACCAGACCTCCCACATGTTCATCACCGGCCCGGACGTGATCAAGACGGTGACCGGCGAGGACGTCGGGTTCGAGGAGCTGGGCGGCGCGCGGGCGCACAACACGAAGTCCGGCAACGCGCACTACATGGGCGCCGACGAGGACGACGCGATCGCCTACGTCAAGGAGCTGCTGTCGTTCCTGCCGTCGAACAACATGTCCGACGCGCCGGTGTTCCCCGGGTTCGCCGAGGAGGGCTCGGTGGCCGACAACGTCTCCGCGACCGACCTTGAGCTGGACACGCTGATCCCGGACTCGCCGAACCAGCCGTACGACATGCACTCGGTGATCGAGCGGGTGCTCGACGACGGCGAGTTCCTCGAGGTGCAGTCGATGTTCGCGCCGAACATCCTGGTCGGGTTCGGGCGGGTCGAGGGGCACGCGGTCGGGATCGTGGCGAACCAGCCGACGCAGTTCGCGGGCTGTCTGGACATCGACGCGTCGGAGAAGGCGGCCCGGTTCGTGCGGACCTGCGACGCGTTCAACGTGCCGGTGCTGACGTTCGTGGACGTGCCGGGCTTCCTGCCGGGCACCGACCAGGAGTGGAACGGGATCATCCGGCGCGGCGCGAAGCTGATCTACGCGTACGCGGAGGCGACGGTGCCGCTCGTGACGGTGATCACCCGCAAGGCGTACGGCGGGGCGTACGACGTGATGGGGTCCAAGCACCTCGGCGCCGACATGAACCTGGCGTGGCCGACCGCCCAGATCGCGGTGATGGGTGCGCAGGGCGCGGCGAACATCGTGCACCGCAAGACGCTGGCCGGCGCCGCGTCCTCCGGTGAGGACGTGGACGCGCTGCGGGCGCGGCTGCAGCAGGAGTACGAGGACACGCTGTGCAACCCGTACGTGGCGGCAGAACGCGGGTACGTGGACGCGGTGATCCCGCCGTCGCACACCCGCGGCCACGTGGCCCGCGCGCTGCGGCTGCTGCGGGACAAGCGCGAGACCCTGCCCCCCAAGAAGCACGGGAACATCCCGCTGTGAACGAGAACTCCCACACCATGAGCGAGCGCCCCCACCTGCGCGTGGTCCACGGCAACCCGACCGACGAGGAGGTGGCCGCTCTGGTCGCGGTCATCACCACGCTGAACACCCGTGACACCCCCGCACCCCCACCCCCACGATCAGCCTGGTCGGACCGCCGCACCCTGCACCGCCCCCCACTACCCCACGGCCCCAACGCCTGGCACACCTCAACCTTCCCCCACTAACCCCCGCGAGTCCCCGCTTCAGAACCCGCGAGTCCCGCGTTCAGAACCCGCGAGTTCCCCGTTCAGAACCGCTGAGTTGGCGGTTCGCGACGCGGACCTGAACCGCCAACTCGGCGGTCGCGAACGGGAGACTCGCGGGTCCTGAACGGGAGACTCGCGGGTCCTGAAACGGGGACTCGCGGGTTCCGAACGGGGGACTCGCGAGTCCTGAAACGGGGACTCGCGGGTTCCGAACGGGGGACTCGCGACTCCTGAAACGGGGACTCGCGGGTTCCGAAGCGGGGACTCGCGGGGGTTAGTTGCGTTCGTGGCTGTTGGCCCAGATGATGGCGGGGACTATCAGGGTGACGTAGATCGCGAGGCCGTACAGGACCTCGCGGACGCGTTGCTGTTCGTCCGCGAACCAGATGCCCGCGCAGATGAGGCCGAGCACCAGGATCGTGCCCGCGATGACCTTGGCGAACATCTTGTACGAGCACCACCGGGTGCACCCGCCGGGGTTGCGGTGGCGGCACAACCGGTTACCGCTGGCGCTGGCGGGCAGCTGCACAGGGCGATCCAGATGCCGCATATCTCACATCCTCACCGCCGGTCATGATCCCCGACAAGGCACCGAATCCGAACTGACACACTGCACCGCATGAGAAGCCCGTGGACCGCGATGTGGGCTCTCTGCGCGTGCTTCTTCATGATCATGCTCGACTCGACGATCGTGACGGTCGCGATCCCCACAATGCTCACCGACCTGCACGCGAACCTGAACGAGATCGTGTGGGTCAACAGCGTCTACCTCCTCGCGAACACGGTCCCCCTCCTTATCACGGGCCGGCTCGGTGACCGGTTCGGACCGAAGAACGTCCTCGTCGCCGGGCTGGTCGCGTTCACCGTCGCCTCGGCGTGGAGCGGCCTGGCCACCAGCGCCGCTGAACTGATCGCCGCCCGCGCGCTACAGGGCCTCGGCGCGGCGCTCATGACACCGCAGACGCTGTCGTTCATCACCCGCCTGTTCCCGCCGGAGAAACGCGGCGTGCCGATCTCCGTGTGGGGCGCGGTCGCCGGGGTCGCGACGCTCGCGGGCCCGGTGCTCGGCGGCCTGCTCGTCGAGCACGTCGGCTGGCAGTGGATCTTCCTGATCAACCTGCCGATCGGCGTGGTCAGCCTGGTGATCGCGCTCGTCGCGCTCCCGAACTGGCAGCCGCGCCGCAAGCTGCGCTTCGACCCGCTCGGCACGTTCCTGTGCGCGGCCGGTCTCCTCGCGCTGGTGTTCGGCGTGCAGAACGGCCAGCACTACCACTGGGGCCCGGTCGCCGGGCCGTTCACGATCGTCCACATCCTCATCGCCGGGGTGCTGCTGCTCACCGCGTTCGGCTACCGCCAGGCCACCGTCAAGACCCGCGAGCCGCTGGTGCCCAACGAGGTGTTCCGCGACCCGACGTTCACCTACGCCAACCTCGCGCACGCGGCCATGGGCTTCGCGATGACCGGCATGTTCCTCCCGCTGGTCCTCTACCTGCAGACGGTCCTCGGCCTGTCCGCGCTCGAGTCCAGCGCGCTCGCCCTGCCCATGGCGCTCACCGCGGCGGCCGCCGCCGGGGTCTCCGGCGCGCTGTGGCACCGCATCGGCGCGCGGAACCTGATCATCGGCGGGTTCGGCACGCTCGCCATGGCCGTCGGCGTCCTCGTCTACCAGGCGGACCCGGACCTCGACCCGGTCACGCTGGTCCCCGGCCTCGCGCTCGCGGGGCTGGGCATCGGGTTCGTGTTCTCGCCGCTGACGACCGCGGCGACCGCGGGCATACCGCAGGAGCTGGCCGGCGCGGCCTCCGGCGTGTTCAACACCTCCCGGCAGGTCGGCGGGGTGCTCGGCAGCGCGGCGACCGGGCTCGTGCTGCAGCTCGGGGTGGCGTTCGCGGTGCCCGACGCCGCCAGCCGGTACGCGGAACGGCTGCCCGTGCGATACCGCGAGGAGTTCGTCGACCGCGTCACCGAGGCGGCGAACACGGCGAGCCAGTTCGACTCGTCGCGCCCGCCGGTGCCCGCCGGCCTGGACCCGAACACGGCCGACCTCGTGCGCCGCATCGTCACGGGCGTGTTCCACGAAGGCTTCACGGTCGCCGCGAAGGCGAGCCTGATGCTGCCGATCGCGGTCCTGCTGCTGGGCATCGTGGCCGCCACGGGCATCAAGGTCGGAACGAAGGTGCGCAACTAGAGTTCTGGCGTGCAGTTCGTTCTCGCCTCCCAGTCCCCCGCCCGTCTGATGGTCCTGCGCGCCGCGGGCATCGAACCCGTCGTCGAGGTCTCCGGCGTCGACGAGGACGCGATCACCGCCGCGCTGCCCGCCGACGCACCGCACGAGCACGTGGTGGTCACGCTCGCCGAGGCGAAGGCCCGCGCGGTGGCGCCCGGGCACGCCGACGCGGTGATCGTCGGCTGCGACTCGATGCTGTCCCAGGACGGTGAGCTGGCCGGCAAGCCGGGCACGGCCGAGCGGGCCCGCGAGCGGTGGAAGAACATGGCGGGCGGCGAGGGCAGGCTGATGACCGGGCACGCCGTGCTCCGTGTCCGCGACGGCGTGGTCGACGCGGTCGCCACCGGCACCGTCGCCACTACGATCCGGTTCGGGTCGCCTGCCGATGACGAGGTCGAGGCGTACATCGCGACCGGTGAGCCGCTGTCGGTGGCGGGCGGGTTCACGCTCGACGGGTTCGGCGGCTGGTTCGTCGACGGCGTCGAGGGCGACCCGTCCAGCGTGATCGGCATCAGCCTGCCGCTGACCCGCGGGCTGCTGGCCGAGGTGGGTGTGCGGGTGGTCGACCTGTGGGCTACCCGCAGTCCCTGAGGGTCGCCTCGGTGAGGTCCACGACGGGCCAGTCGGGGATCGAATCGAGCCGCGCGTAGTCGCGGGTGCAGCCGAGCGAATCGCTCCTGAGGGTGAAGACCTGCACGTAGACCGGGGTGCCTGCGCAGTCGGGGCGGTCGCAGCGGTGCTGTGCGACGAGCACCTCCGGACCGCTCTGGCGCCCGGTGACGTCCTGCACGGCGACGAACCCAGCGTCGGACGCGAACGGTTTCTCCAGCGACGCCCACTCACCGGACCGGCCGACGACGATCTGGCCGAGCATCCCGTCCGGGGTGTCGCCGCGCACGACGCAGGCCGACTGGGTGCCACCGGAGCACTGCAGGGAGTCCGGCCCGAGGACCGCGCCGAGCTTGGTGATCGTCACCTCGATCACGTCGCTGGCGCCGCCACCGCCGATCTGCACGCGGCCCGACCGGCCGCCCGCGTCCGCGACCAGCTGCACCGTGGTGCCGCCGATCGGGACCGGTCCCACCACCACGCACGGCCTGGTCAGGCACCCGTCGGCACCGACACCCGACGTGGTCGGCGGCACGGTCGTGGTCGCGACCGGGTCGGCGGTGCTCGCCCGTTCGTGGCGCAGCACGCCGGCCGTGACCAGCGCGCCCAGCGTGACCAGGGCGCAGACCATGACAGTGACGACCACGGCCCACGGCTTCTCCGAGCGTGTCACCCGTCACCTCACCCTCGTGACCTTGCTCTCGCCCCATGTCAGCACAGGGTCCGTAAACTTCCCCACCAGTAACAAGTGTGCCGCCTCGTCGATGAGGGAGTAAGGGCGTGCCCCAGCTCAGCAAGATCCTGATCGCCAACCGCGGTGAGATCGCCGTCCGGGTCATCCGTGCGTGCCGGGACGCCGGCCTGCCGAGTGTGGCGGTCTACGCCGACCCCGATCGGGACGCGTTGTTCGTCCGGTTGGCGGACGAGGCGTTCGCGCTCGGCGGTTCGACGGCGGCCGAGAGCTACCTGGACATCGGCAAGCTGCTGGACGTGGCGGCCCGCTCCGGCGCGGACGCGGTGCACCCCGGCTACGGGTTCCTTTCCGAGAACGCCGAGTTCGCGCAGGCCGTGCTGGACGCGGGCCTGACCTGGATCGGGCCGGACCCCCAGGCCATCCGCGACCTCGGTGACAAGGTGACCGCGCGGCACATCGCCACCAGGGCCGGTGCCCCGCTGGTGCCGGGCACGAAGGAGCCGGTGGACGGACCGGAGGAGGTCGTGGCGTTCGCGGAGGAGCACGGCCTGCCGGTGGCGATCAAGGCCGCGTTCGGTGGCGGCGGGCGCGGGCTGAAGGTGGCGCGGACGCTGGCGGAGATCCCGGAGCTGTTCGACTCCGCGGTGCGCGAGGCGGTGGCGGCGTTCGGGCGCGGCGAGTGCTTCGTCGAGCGCTACCTCGACCAGCCCAGGCACGTCGAGGCGCAGGTCCTGGCCGACCGGCACGGCAACGTGGTCGTGGTCGGCACGCGGGACTGCTCGCTGCAGCGGCGGCACCAGAAGCTGGTGGAGGAGGCGCCCGCGCCGTTCCTGACCGACGAGCAGCGCGCGGAGATCCACTCGTCGGCGAAGGCGATCTGCAAGGAGGCCGGCTACTCCGGTGCCGGCACCGTCGAGTACCTGGTCGGCAAGGACGGCACGATCTCGTTCCTGGAGGTCAACACCAGGTTGCAGGTCGAGCACCCGGTGTCGGAGGAGACCGCCGGGGTCGACCTGGTGCGTGAGCAGTTCCGCATCGCCGCGGGCGAGAAGCTGCGGTTCACCGCCGATCCCGAGCCGCGCGGCCACTCGATCGAGTTCCGGATCAACGGTGAGGACGCGGGCCGCAACTTCCTGCCCGCGCCGGGTGTGGTGACGCGGTTCGTGCCGCCGGACGGGCCAGGCGTGCGGGTGGACACCGGCGTCGAGTCGGGCACGGTGATCGGCGGCCAGTTCGACTCGCTGCTCGCGAAGGTGGTCGTGACCGGCGCGACCCGCGAGGAGGCCATCGAACGGTCCCGGCGCGCGCTGGACGAGATGGTCGTCGAGGGCATGGCGACCGTGCTCCCCTTCCACCGGGTGATCGTCCGCGACCCGGCCTACGTCGGCGACGGCACGTCGTTCTCGGTCCACACGCGGTGGATCGAGACCCAGTTCGACAACCGGATCGAGCCGTTCACCGCCACCGAGGAACTGCCCGAGCAGGGCGACCGGCAGACCGTGGTGGTCGAGGTCGGCGGGCGGCGGCTGGAGGTGTCGCTGCCAGAGGGCTTCGCGACGGCCCCGGCCGCGACCGGGCAGAAGGCCAAGCCCCGCAAGCGGGCCGGCGGCAAGGCGGCCGCGGCTTCCGGCGACGCGGTGGCCGCCCCCATGCAGGGCACCATCGTGAAGATCGCGGTCGAGGACGGCCAGACCGTCGAGGCCGGTGACCTCATCGTGGTGCTGGAAGCCATGAAGATGGAGAACCCGGTCACCGCTCACAAGGCGGGCACCGTGACGGGTCTGTCCGTCGCCGCGGGCGAGACCGTCGTCCAGGGCAGCGTGCTCTGCGAGCTGAAGGACTGAGAGAACCCTCAGCTCACGACAATCGACCCGGCTGATTACACGGTTACAGACGTACGCTGGAAGGGTGAGCGACTACCAGCCCTCCGACATCCGGGTGAGTGACGCCGAGCGCGAAGAGGCCCTCGCCAAACTCGGCGAGCACATGAGCGCGGGCCGGCTGGACATCGACGAGTACGGGGAGCGGTCCGCCGAGGTGGCCACCGCCAAGACCCGGGGGCAGCTGCTCGGCCTGTTCGGCGACCTGCCCGAACCCAAGCCCGCGTTCGGCAGGCCGAAGGGCGCCGTCGCGCCCAGGCAGCGCGGGTTCGCCGAGAAAGTGGCGCCCGTCGCGATCCCCGTGGCCGCGATACTGGCCGTCGGCGTGGTGCTGGTCGTGCTCAAGATCGGGTTTTTCCTCCCCGTGCTGTTCTTCTTTCTTTTCGTGAACGGCCGCTGGCACGGCCAGGACCGAAGGCGTGACCAGCGCCGCTGGATGCGGCACGAACGCGGTTACTGACACCCGCCGAAGGCAGCGAGCCGATCGGCGGATTGCCCGACCCCACACCCCATTGCCAGACTCCGGAAAAAGATCGCACGAAATCGGGATGAACCATCGAATCCGATCATCCGTATTGGCTATGGTTGATCGACCACAGGGGATCTGGTTGGGAGGGCAACCGAGTGCCAGGTAAGCACGGGGGTGGGGGTACCCAGAACGACATCGTCAAGGTCGATCCGGACGCGGTCCCAGGGCTGCGTTCGGCGTTCGCCGACGCGCTCGCCAGGGTGGACCGCCAACTCGAGCTGGCGGAGGCGGAGCTGCGGGTGAAGGCATGGGCGAAGGACCCGGTCAGCCAGGGGGCGGCCATCCTCTTCAACGACCGGTCGGTCGAGTCGGACCGGTCCGCGGTGGACACCCTGCGTGCCTACCGCACGCAGCTGGACGCCGCGGTCCAGAACCTCGACAAGACCGCGCAGCAGTACGACAAGACGGACGGCGACAACGTCCACGGCGTCGGTAGGAACGAGGGCTGAGAGGCGACATGACTGACACCGTCACGCCTCCGGAAGGCACCCCGGCGGCCGAGGAAACCCCGGCGATCCCCGAGGAGGCGGCCCGCTGGCGCGGGTACACCCACAAGGAGCTGTACCTGATGCTCCACGACGGGCCGGGCGCCGCGGCGTCCGCGTCGCCGTCGCGCCGGTGGGAGGAGATCGCCACGACCCTCACCGAGATCGGCCAGGACCTGAAGAAGGCGCTGGACCTCACCGGCTCCGGCTGGCAGGGCAAGGCCGCGGGCGCCGCCTACGACCGGCTGTCGACCGCGGTGACGTGGGCCGACAGCACGGGCGCCTGCGCGGGACTCATGCGGACGGCCGTCGAGGACCAGGGCGACCACGTCGCCAAGGCCCGCGCCGACATGCCCGCGCCGGAAGATGTGCCGCCGGTGCAGCCCGACCCCGCGGTCGCGCCCGCCGTGCAGGTGCTCCAGACCCAGGTCGACGCCGAACCAGGCGAGGCGGCCTCGTCGGGCGCGCAGGAGCGGGCGTTCGAGGTGATGGCCGCCTACGAGACCAACACCAAGTCCACCACGGCATCGCTCGCCAGCTTCGACATGCCGCGGCAGTTGCTGCCCAACACCGGGATGCACCAGGGGCACGGCGGCGGGCTGCTCGGCATCCTGCCGACCGGCGTGGCCGGAGTGCACGGTCCCGGCCCGTCCCGGCACGACGACCGGCCCCGCCCCGACTGGCGCCACAACACCCCCCACCGCGACCCCTGGCACTCACCCACCGGCGGCTCGTCGGCGCACTACGAGGAGCCCAGGCGGCCGGTGACGCCTGCGACCCCGCCGCCGGCACCAGGCAAGACGATGGGCGTGGCCACCGGGCCGTTCCTCGCCGCGCCACGCGCGTCCGGTGGGTCGCAGGAACGGGCGGCGAAGCGGACCGCCGCCGCCCCGGCACCCGGTTCGAGCAGCGGGCACGGTCCGGTGCCACCGAAGGCGGGTTCGGCGAGCATGGCCATGGCGCCCAACGAGCTGCAGCAGGCCCAGGCCGCCGCGGCGAGCCAGGCCGCGGCGGGCGCCCACTCGGGTGCGGGTGCACCGATCGCGCCCGCGACCGGTGCGGTGAACGGTGGGCAGGAGAAGATGGCGCTGCGCCGGTTCGGCATGGAGGCCATCGGGTCGAGCCAGTGGTTCGGCGAAAACGACGACCCCGTGGTCGGCGAGAGCCCGAAGCGCCGGTTCGACCTGCGGGAGTCCGAGGTCACGGAGTCGGTCTCCATCCTGGACGAGGAACACAAGCTACCGCCCACGGTGATCGGCGAGGGCGGTCGATGATCACCGCATGACTGTCGGCGGCACGATCGGCGGAGTCGGGACCGACCCGGTGGAGATCAGCACGCTCGAGTTCGACGTGCTGTGGGAGCACTACTACGGTGACGCCCAGATTCCGCTGGTCCTGCGGGTCCCGTCACCCGGCCGCACGGACGAGGAGCGCAAGCGCATCGTCCGTGGGGTCTGGGACGCGCTCGCGGGCCGCGGCCTCGGCTCACCGGTGGACGCGCACCCCGGCCTGACCCACCTGCTGTCGCTGCTGCGCAAGCCGGACCGGGAGATCGACGGCCGACTGTGGCTCGGCGACGAGCCCCGACTCACCGGCGAGACCCAGCCCGGCAACGAGGCTCGCCTCGGCAACGAGACCCAGCCCGGCAGCGAAGCTCGCCTCGGCAACGAGACCCAGCCCGGCAACGAAGCTCGGCTCGGCAACGAGACCCAGCTCAGCGGCGAGACCCGACTCGGCAACGAGACCCAGCTCAGCGGCGAGACCCGACTCGGCAGCGAGGCTCGGCTCAGCAACGAGACCCAGGTCAGCGGCGAGACCCGACTCGGCGGTGAGGTGCGGCTGCTGGCGGCGGCCACTGGTGACGAGGCCGTGCTGGCGGTGCTGGCGAACGGGCGGCTGACGCTGCGCCCCGCGGACTCGACCGGCCTGCCGAGGTTCGCGCTGTCGGTGCTGCCGCGGAAGCAGGCCGGGCCGGGTCAGTCGATCACGCTGCCGACGGCCGACTTCGAGGCCGCGGCGAAGGCGGCGGGCAAGCAGGACGAGCTGGCGGCCGCGCTGCGCGAGCGCGGTGTGCGGGCGGGCGACGCGCGGACGCTGGCGGACATGATCGACGACATCGTCAACCGCGGCCAGTACGGCAGCGCGACCCGCGACCGGTGGGGCCGCCGCGTCCGCGCGGGCCGGGTGATCAGCTTCTTCGACACCGAAGCGGGCCGCTACCTGCAGGTCCGGCGCGAGTCCCCGGACACCGAACCGTGGACCACGATCTCCCCGGCCGCCCCCCGCCGCCTACTACAACACCTGACCGACCTACACGAAGAACCCCACTAACCCCGCGAGTCCCCGTTTCAGAACCCGCGAGTCCCCCGTTCAGGACTCGCGAGTCCCGCGTTCAAAACCGGTGAGTTCCCCGTTCGGAACCGGTGAACTGGCGGCTCGAGACGCGAGCGGTCGTGCGCGAACCGCCAACTCACCGGTCCCGAAACGGGGACTCGCGAGTCCCGAACGGGGGACTCGCGGGTTCTGAATGGGGGACTCGCGCAGTGGGGGCGGGCGGGTGAGGGTGGGTGGGTGGGTGGTGGTTAGTCCAGGTCGTCGTGGCGGATCAGGCGGCGGGCCGCTTCGGTGATCGAGCCGGCCAGGGACGGGTAGACCGAGAACGTGTGGGTCAGGTTTTCCACCGTCAGCTGGTTCTGGACGGCCAGTGCGATCGGCAGGATCAGTTCGCTCGCCGCAGGTGCCACCACCACGCCGCCCACCACCACGCCCGTCGCGGGGCGGCAGAACAGTTTCACGAAGCCCCGGTGCAGGCCTTCCATCTTGGCGCGGGCGTTCGTCGCCAGCGGCAGCATGATGGTGCGGGCCGGGACCTCGCCGGAGTCGATCGACTGCTGCGAGATGCCCACCGTCGCGATCTCCGGGTGGGTGAACACGTTCGCGGCGACGGTCTTCAGCTTGATCGGCGCGACGCCCTCGCCCAGCGCGTGCCACATCGCGATCCGGCCCTGCATGGCCGCCACCGACGCGAGCATCAGCAGCCCGGTGCAGTCACCGGCCGCGTACACGCCGGGCACGCTGGTCCGCGACACCCGGTCCACCGAGACGAACCCGCCGGGCCCGGTCGCCAGCCCGAGCTTGTCCAGCCCGATGTCCTGCGTGTTCGGCACCGACCCGACCGTCATCAGCGCGTGTGACGCCTCGACCGTGCCACCCGACTCCAGGTGCACCACCACGCCCTTGGCGGTCCGCTCCACCCGCGACGCCCGCGCGTGCTTGACCACCTCGGTGCCCCGTGCGGCGTAGACGTCCTCCAGCACGGCGGCCGCGTCGGCGTCCTCGTGCGGCAGCACCCGGTCGCGGCTGGAGATCAGCGTGACCCGCACACCCATCTCGGTGTACGCGGACACGAACTCCGCGCCCGTGACCCCCGACCCGACGACCACGAGGTGCTCCGGCAGCTCGGGCAGGTCGTAGATCTGCCGCCAGTCGAGGATGCGTTCCCCGTCGGGCACGGCGCCGGGCAACACGCGCGGGGTCGCACCGGTCGCGATGAGCACCACGTCGGCGTCGAGGACCTCCTTCGCACCGTCCGGCGACTCCGCGACGACCCGGTGCGCGGCCATCCCGGGCTTGTCGTCACAGAAGCGCGCGACACCGTTGACGACCCGCACGCCCTCGCGCTGCACGCGGTTGCGCACGTCAGCGGACTGGGCGAGCGCGAGGCCCCGCACGCGCCCGTGCACCACCGGCAGCTCGACGCCCGGCAGCTCGCTCTCGACACGAATGCCCAGCTCATCGGCGTTGTGGAAGGCCGACCGGGCGCCCGCCGACGCGATGAACGTCTTGGATGGCACGCAGTCGTACAGCACGCACGCGCCGCCGAGCCCGTCCCGTTCGACGATCGTGACGTCGGCCCCGTGCTGGGCCGCGACGAGCGCCGCCTCGTACCCCGCCGGGCCGCCACCCATGATCACGATCCGGGTCACCCGCAGCTCCCCTCTGCTCATGTGAAGGCTTTCGGGAACAAACGGTACGCGGCGCGGCGCGGCGATGTGACAGCGCATGATCCGCGGTATCGCTACGCTGTCGTCGTGCCGCTCTACGCCGCGTACGGGTCCAACATGGATCCCGCCCAGATGATGGAGCGAGCCCCGCATTCCCCGATGGCGGGTACCGGCTGGCTCGTAGGTTGGCGCCTGACCTTCGGCGGTGAGGACCTCGGCTGGGAGGGTGCGCTCGCCACGATCGTCGAGGACCCGAAGTCGCAGGTGTTCGTGGTGCTCTACGACGTGACCCAGGAGGACGAGACGCGTCTCGACCGCTGGGAGGGCTCCGAGCTGGGCCTGCACTCGAAGATCCGGCTGAGGGTCCAGACACTCGAGGGTTCGGTGCTCGCCTGGTTGTACGTCCTGGACGCCTACGAGGGGGGACTGCCCTCGGCGCGCTATCTCGGCGTGGTGTCCGACGCGGCCGAGTCCGCGGGCGCGCCCGCGGACTACGTGTCCGACCTGCGCACCAGACCGTGCACGGGCATCGGCCCCTGACGCCATGCCCTGAACGACGCTTCCGGGACACTCAGCGTCCCGGAAGCGTCTTTCAGGGCAGCCAGCCGGGCGTCAGTCGTCCGCCTCCACCCAGTCGAAGGTCCTCGTCACGGCCTTCTTCCACAGGCCGAAGGTCTTCTCGCGGGCGGCGTCGTCCATCGACGGGGTCCACTCCTTGTCCTTGGCCCAGTTGTTGCGGATGTCGTCCTCACCCGCCCAGAACCCGACGGCGAGACCGGCCGCGTACGCCGCGCCGAGCGCCGTGGTCTCCGCGACGACGGGCCGGATCACCGGCACGCCCAGGATGTCGGCCTGGAACTGCATCAGCAGCTCGTTGACCACCATGCCGCCGTCGACCTTCAGCGACTTCAGCGGCACCCCGGAGTCCGCGTTCATCGCGTCGATCACCTCGCGCGACTGGAACGCGGTCGCCTCCAGCACCGCCCGCGCCAGGTGGCCCTTGTTCACGTACCGCGTGAGGCCGACGATCGCGCCGCGCGCGTCGGACCGCCAGTACGGCGCGAACAGTCCCGAGAACGCGGGCACGAAGTAGCAGCCGCCGTTGTCGTCGACCGCGGCCGCCATGCCCTCGATCTCCGGCGCGGACGCGATCATGCCCAGGTTGTCGCGCAGCCACTGCACGAGCGACCCGGTCACCGCGATCGAACCCTCCAGCGCGTACACCGGGTCGTTCGAGCCGATCTTGTAGCAGACCGTGGTGAGCAGGCCGTTCTGCGACATCACCTTCTCCGTGCCGGTGTTCAGCAGCACGAAGTTGCCGGTGCCGTAGGTGTTCTTGGCCTCGCCGGGTGACAGGCACGCCTGCCCGAACGTCGCGGCCTGCTGGTCACCGAGGATACCCGCGATCGGCACGCCCGCCAGCGCACCGCGCTCGCGGACCCTGCCGTACTCCTCCGACGAGGACTTGATCGTCGGCAGCATCGAGAGCGGGACCTTCATGTCCGCGGCGATCGACTCGTCCCATTCCAGGGTGGACAGATCCATCAGCAGCGTGCGGGACGCGTTCGTCGGGTCGGTGACGTGCACGCCTCCCTGCGGGCCACCGGTCATGTTCCACAGGACCCAGGTGTCCATGTTGCCGAACAGCAGCTCTCCGGCCTCGGCCCGTTCCCGCGCGCCCTCGACGTTGTCGAGGATCCAGCGGATCTTGGGACCGGAGAAGTACGTCGCGAGCGGCAGCCCCGTCTTGTCCTTGTACCGGTCCTGCCCGCCGCCGAGCGCCTCGAGCTCCGCGCAGATCCGGTCGGTCCGCGTGTCCTGCCAGACGATCGCGTTGTACACCGGCTTGCCGGTGGACCTGTCCCACACGACCGCGGTCTCGCGCTGGTTGGTGATGCCGACGGCGACGACGTCCGACGCGGACAGGTCCGCCTTCGCCAGCGCGCCGGCGGCCACCTCACGGGTGTTGCGCCAGATCTCCTCCGGGTCGTGCTCGACCCAGCCCGCCTTGGGGAAGATCTGCTCGTGCTCCATCTGGTCGACCGCCACGACTTCACCCGCATGGCTGAAGATCATGCAGCGGGTGGACGTGGTGCCCTGGTCGATCGCGGCCACATAGCTCGTCATGTTGATACCTTCCTCGTTCAGGACGCGGCGGGCAGGAGCAGGTACACGAGCCCGGCCAGCACGCCACCGACGACCGGGCCGACGATCGGCACCCAGGAGTAGTTCCAGTCCGGACTGCCCTTGCCCTTGATCGGCAGCAGGGCGTAGGCGATGCGCGGACCGAGGTCACGCGCCGGGTTGATGGCGTATCCCGTCGGCCCACCGAGTGAACCACCGATGCCGACGACCACGAAGGCGACCGCCGCGTAACCAAGCGCCGAGTTGCCGAACGTCGGCACCCCGTCGTCGCCGGGCCCGGCGGCCGGGCTCAGGAGGATCCAGAACACCAGCGCGAAGGTCGCGATGACCTCGGTGACCGTGTTCCACGCGTAGTTCGGGACGGTCGGCCCGGTGGCGAAGATGCCGCGCGTGTTCGCGGGCTCGTCGTGGGTGTCGAACTGCAGCTTGTAGGTCAGCCACGCCAGCACCGCGCCGATGAACGCGCCGACGAGCTGGCCGAGCAGATAGGCGGGCACGTCCGCCCACTCGGCCTTGTCGGCCGCGGCGAGACCGAGCGTCACCGCCGGGTTGATGTGCGCTCCACTGGGGTTGGCGATGCTCGCGCCGACGAACACCGCGAAACCCCAGCCGAAGTTGATCAGGAGCCAACCGCCGCCGGAACCCAGTGTCTGTTTGAGAACGACGTTGGCCACGACACCGACACCGAGCAAGATCAGCGCGGCGGTGCCCAGCATCTCCCAGAGGAATATCTCGCCGAAGTTCAGATCCACGACCACTCCTTCGTGCCGAAGTGGTAGGCGTCCGTCGGCCTGAAGGGTGGGGCGCCGGTGCCTACCCTGAGCGAGCCCGACGCTACGGCGCACAAGGTCAACTTGTCCAGATATCGGGAGACCCGTTAGGCCGGTAGCGTGGTTCTCGTCCGGAACGTATAGGACGAGGAGGCGCCGTGACAGCGGATACCACGGGCGGTCAGCTGGGGACAGCTGAGCGTGAGGAGACCTGGCGGCGACTGGGTTCCGAGACGTTCGACCTGGTCGTGATCGGTGGCGGCGTGGTCGGGGCCGGGACGGCGCTGGACGCGGCGACGCGCGGGCTGCGCGTCGCGCTGGTCGAGGCGCGGGACCTCGCGTCCGGCACGTCGAGCAGGTCGTCGAAGCTTTTCCACGGCGGGCTGAGGTACCTGGAGCAGCTCGAGTTCGGCCTCGTGCGGGAGGCGCTGCGTGAACGCGAGCTGATGCTCACCCGGTTGGCACCCCATCTGGTGAAGCCGGTGAGTTTCCTGTACCCGCTGACACATCGGGTGTGGGAGCGCCCGTACACCGCGGCTGGGTTGTTCATGTACGACAGGATGGGCGGCGCGCGGTCCGTGCCCGGTCAGAAGCACCTGAGCCGGGCCGGTGCGCTGCGGCTGGTGCCCGCGCTGAAGCGGTCGGCGCTGATCGGCGGCATCCGGTACTTCGACGCGCAGGCCGACGACGCGCGGCACACCATGACCGTCGCGCGGACCGCGGCGCACTACGGCGCGGTGATCCGGACCTCCACGCAGGTCACGGGCTTCATCCGGGAAGCGGACCGGGTGTCCGGCGTGCGGATCCACGACGTCGAGAACAGCCGCACCCAGGAGGTGCAGGCCAACGCGGTGATCAACTGCACGGGTGTGTGGACCGACGAGCTGCAGCGGCTCTCCGGCTCGCGTGGCCGGTTCCGGGTGCGTTCGTCCAAGGGCGTGCACATCGTCGTGCCCCGCGACCGGATCGTGGCCGAGTCCGGCCTGATCCTGCGGACCGAGAAGTCGGTGCTGTTCGTCATTCCGTGGAGAAATCACTGGATCGTGGGAACGACCGACACGGACTGGAACCTCGACCTCGCCCATCCGGCGGCGACGAAGCACGACATCGACTACATCCTCGAGCACGTGAACTCGGTGCTCGCGACGCCGCTGAGGCACGAGGACATCGAGGGCGTGTACGCGGGCCTGCGGCCGCTGCTGGCCGGGGAGAGCGAGGAGACGTCGAAGCTGTCCCGTGAGCACGCGGTGGCCAGGGTGGCGCCGGGCCTGGTCGCGATCGCGGGCGGCAAGTACACCACCTACCGGGTGATGGCGGCGGACGCGGTGGACGCGGCGTCGGCCGACCTGCCGGGCAGGCTCCAGCCGTCGATCACCGACAAGGTGCCGCTGCTGGGCGCCGACGGGTACCACGCGCTGGTGAACCAGGTCGACCAGCTGGGTGCGCGGCACGGTCTGCACCCGTACCGGGTGCGGCACCTGCTCGACCGGTACGGGTCGCTGGTGCACGAGGTGCTCGCGCTGGCGGAGGGCCGCCCCGAGCTGCTGAAGCCACTGAGCGCGGCACCGGACTACCTGCAGGTGGAGGTCGTGTACGCGGCCTCGCACGAGGGCGCGCTGCACATCGAGGACACCCTGGCCCGCCGGACCCGCATCTCGATCGAGTACCCGCACCGCGGCGTCGACTGCGCACGGCAGGTGGCGGAACTGATGGCGGACGTACTGGGCTGGTCGGAGGAGACCACGAACCGCGAGGTCGAGATCTACCAGGCCCGGGTGGCAGCGGAACGCGACAGCCAGACCCAACCCGACGACCAGGCCGCGGACGCCATCCGCGCGACAGCCCCGGAAGCCCGCCCAGAACTAAAAGAACCAGAACCAGCCTGACCCACCCCCCACCAAACCCCACCAAAACCCGCGAGTCCCCGGTTCAGGACTCGCGAGTCCCCCGTTCAGAACTCGCGAGTCCCCCGTTCAAGACTCGCGAGTCCCCGGTTCAAGACTCGCGAGTTCCCCGTTCGTGACCGCGAGTGCCTTGTGCTGGTCGGTTCCGGCGACGACACCGATCCGGCATTCACCGGCTGCGGCGCCCGGCCAGGACCGATGAGTGCCTTCCGGTCCAGACGAGACAAAGCAAGGCCCCCACCGCGTTGCGATGGGGGCCTTGCGGACCAGGCTCAGCTCGGGACGTCGGCCTCGTCGTGGTCGTCGTTCCTCGGGGTGTTCTTCTGCACCTTGCCGTTGCGGCGGCGCGCGGTCTGGCGCGGCAGCGTGGCGGGCGGGCGCGGCGGCTGCCCGCCGCCGCCCATCATCAACTCCGCGAACGTGGCCATGGCCTCGTCCAGGTGGCCGCCGATGCGGCGCTCCGACTCCTCGTTGCTCTTCTGCACCAGCGACACCACCGACTCGGTGTCCGGCTGCTTGGTGACGGTGCCCTCGACCTTCGCGAGGCTCGCGGACAGCGTCTTGCCCATCTCGGCGATCTTGTCGGTGAAGCCGTCCTCGACCGCGTCGAGCCTGCTGGTCATGCCGTCCAGGCGGCCGGTGACCTGCTCAAGGCGCACCGCGAGCTCCTCGAGCCGCTCGGTGCCGTCGACCGTCGTCTTCGTCTCGTCGATCGAGTCCTGCAGCGCCTTGCGGGTCGCCTCGACCTTCATCGACAGCGACGTGGACTTCTGGTCCACGTTCGCGTGCAGGCCCTCCGCCGCCTCGGCCACCTTGCCCTGCACGGTCTCCGAAGCGTCGGCGACCGTCTGGTGGACGCTGTCGCGGGTCGCGTCGAGCTGGCCGCGGACCGCGGCGTCGACCTCGTCGATGCGGCCGCGCACGGTGTTCTCGACGCCCTCGACCCGCTCGCGCAGCGTGCTCTCCGCCGCGTCGATGCGCTCGCGCACCGGGCCGGTCACGTTGCCCGGCAGTGCGTCGAGCTTCGCGTCCTGCTTGTCGAGGTGCTTGTCGACGTGCGCGTCGAGCTCGTCGATGCGGCGGTGGATGCTCGCGAGCTTGTCCTCGAGCCCGTCCATCCGGCCCGCGACACCCTCGAACCGGCCGGCCATGCCGTCGAGCCTGCCGTCCAGCTGCGCGAACGGCGTGGCCAGCTTGTCCACGATGCCCTCGACGGCACGGGTCAGCGCGGCCAGCGCGGTGTCCTGCGCCTCGAGCTTGGCCATCGCGTCCTCGACGCGCGACGCGAGTGCGGTGACCTCGGTGCGGTCCGGCAGTTCGGACAGCCGCTTGCGGACCGCCCCGATGGACTCCAGGGGTGACAGCCTGGCGTGGATCTCGTCCAGCGTGTCGAAGATCTGCTGCTGTTCGCTCTCACGGATCTCGGCCGCGCGCACCAACATGTTGCGCATCCGGTCGAACGACACCGTCGAGTTGTTGTTCTCGTTCACGGAGGTGACCTTCGTCGTGGGGAGGGGCAGGGCCGACTTCTGCGAGCCTAGCCACTCCCAGAACGCGTCCATACACCACCCGTTAGTTCGTAGCAGGCCCAAAACGTGACTGTTGGGCCGATCGGACTATGGCCACGGCGCGAATGCCACGGCCGGGCATGACCTTACGTGGTGCTTTGGTTACCCGATCGAATGACACCACCCGCCGAGTACCGTTGCACCATGTCGAGCATGAACCCCGTTCCGGTGACCCCGGAGGCCATCAGGTCCGCGCCAAAAGTTCTCCTTCATGATCACCTGGACGGTGGCCTCCGGCCCGCCACGGTGATCGAGCTGGCGGAGGCGAACGGCTACCGCGAGCTCCCCACCAGCGACGTCGGCGAACTCGGCCGCTGGTTCTCCGAGGCCGCCGACTCGGGTTCGCTCGTGCGCTACCTCGAGACGTTCGCGCACACGTGCGGGGTCATGCAGTCGACCGACGCACTCGTCCGGGTGGCAGCCGAGTGCGCGGAGGACCTCGCGGCGGACGGTGTCGTCTACGCCGAGGTGCGTTACGCGCCGGAGTTGTTCTGTGAGAACGGGCTCAGTCTCGACACGATCGTGGAAGCAGTGCAGGAAGGCTTCCGCGTCGGCACCGCTCGTGCGCTGGAGTCGGGCCGCCGGATCCGGATCGGCACGCTCCTGTGCGCCATGCGGCAGAACGCGCGCTCGCTGGAGATCGCCGAGCTCGCCGTGCGCCACCGCGACACGGGCGTGGTCGGCTTCGACATCGCGGGCCCGGAGGCCGGGTTCCCGCCCACGCGCAACCTGGACGCGTTCGAGTACCTGCGGCAGCAGAACGCGCACTTCACGATCCACGCGGGCGAGGCGTTCGGCCTGCCGTCGATCTGGGAGGCCCTCCAGCACTGCGGTGCGGAGCGGCTCGGGCACGGCGTGCGGATCGTGGACGACATCAAGGTCGACGACGACGGCACCGTGCACCTGGGCAGGCTCGCGAGCTACGTCCGCGACCGCCGCATCCCGCTGGAGATGTGCCCGTCGTCCAACGTGCAGACCGGTGCGGCACCGTCGATCGCGGAGCACCCGATCGGGTTGCTCACGAAACTGCGCTTCCGGGTGACCGTCAACACCGACAACCGGCTCATGTCGGGCTGCTCGATGTCCTCGGAGATGGCCACGCTCGTGGACCAGTTCGGCTACGGCTGGGCCGACCTGCAGTGGTTCACGATCAACGCGATGAAGTCCGCGTTCATCGGGTTCGACGAGCGGCTCGCGATCATCAACACCATCATCAAGCCGGGTTACGCCGCGCTGACGAGCTGACACGACAAAGGGGCCCCGTCGGGTGACGGGGTCCCTTTCGTGTCTGCCTACTTGATGTCGAGGCGCTCCTCGAAGTCGCTCACCAGCTTGCGCCAGGCCTCGACCTCCGCGTCGAACGGCGGGCTCGGCGCAAGCCGCGTCGGGTCGGGCCGCAGCACGAACGAGACCAGCCAGCCGAGGCTCTCCGACTGGGCCAGCGCCTCGGACACGCTCTTGTCGCCCGCCCAGTCCGCCGCGTCGTTCAGCAGTTCGACGGCGAGGTCGAGCTGGACCGGGTCGACCGCGTCCGGGCCCTCCTCGATGTCCTCGGCGAGGCCGTTCACCACGTAGGTGTTGTCGGTCTCGACGTCGATCTCGAGGCTGCCGTCGGTCGCCCTGGTCGCGACGTCGTCCCACGTGGAGACCTCGGCGAGGTCGTTGTCCTCGTTCACGGACTGGGCGATGTGCTTGGCCAGCGCGCGCGGCGACTTGGTGACCGAGATCTTGCCCTTGGCGCCGAGGAAGATCGGCTCGTCGTCGAGGTAGCAGCGCAGCGTGTAGTACTCCGCCTCCGCCGTGATGATCTTGATGGGGTCGATGCCCACCTCGGCCCAGAACCCGGCCGGCTCCGGTTCGACGTCCTCGTCGGCGGCGTCCTCGTCCTCGTCGGCGTCCTCGGCCACGTCCTCCGCGTCGTCCTTTTTGGACTCTTCCTCGACGTCGTCGGCGTCCTCGGCGTCCAGCGCGCTCTCCGCCTCCGCCGACTCGGCCTGGAAGGCCGCCAGCTCGTCGGTGGTCTCGTCCAGCGTCGCCTTGTCGACGTCCGGGACCACGACGACCTCGTCGATCGCGTCCAGCACCTCGTCCCACCGCTCCGAGATGGTCTCGGCGAGGTCGGTCCAGAGCTTCTCGCCCTCACGGCCGGTGAACGGGAACGTGCCCTGTTCCAGCACGGCGAACCCGGCGGCCGAGTTCAGCACCGCGTGCACGTCGTCCAGCTCGCACACGTCGGCGAGCGACCGGACGATCGAGATGATGTCGGCGAGCTCGCCGATCGTCCACGTGTCCGGCTCCTCCGCGGCCAGCTCGGGCACACCGACGAGGTCATAGGTGTGTGCCTCGTCCGGCAGCAGCTCCGGCACCGACAGCTCGGGCACGACGTCCCACGCCGGGTGGTCGGCGAGGTCGTGCTCGTCGACGGTGCGGACGAACGCGGCGAGGTGGGCGGCGTCCGGGAACGCGTACAGGTCCTCCTCGTGGCCGAGGAAGGCCTCCCACTCCTCGCCGTCCTCCCGCCAGCGCGGCGCCCACAGTGTGACGACATCGCCCTGGGGCAGGCCGAGCTCGATCGAGACGATGTCCTGGGACATTGCTGGACCTCCAGGTCAGGCAATCCGTGGGGCACTCAGAACGACGGGAAGCCTACGTGGTCGGGGAAACTGGGTGGATCACCGGTCGGACCGTAGCGATGACGGGTCGAAGGAGTCGAGTTCATCGGATGAATCCGGGCCTTTCGCCCCGACCCGTTTCTCGCGTCGGGACTGGAACTCCTCGGCCGTGATGCCCTCGTCACCCGGCCGCCGCGCGGGGGCCGCCCGGCCGGACAGCTGCTCCAGCGCGTAGGTCAGGTTGTCGCCGAGCAGCAGCGCGACCTTGTTGTAGCCGGACTGCGTCGCGTCGTCCATGGCGACCGCGGCGACCTTCACGATCAGCCGCGCGAGCCCGTCGGGCCCGTAGCGCGCGGCCTCCTGCGCCAGCCGGAGGCGCACGAGCCTGCCCCGCCCGTCGACGGTCACCTCGACGGTGCCGTTGCGGTCGTGCGCGGTGCCGGTGACCGTCGCCAGCACCTCGTCCACTTTGGACAGGGCTTCCTGTCTGGCCCGCCCGTCCTCGATCATCTGCCGCGTGCTGCGGTCGAGCGGCTCGCGTTCGATCACCGCCTGCTCCCGCGGTGCTTGAGCGGGTCGGAGAAGTCGACCTCGGCGGCGTCCTCGTCGTCGTCCACCGGCACGTACCCCAGCGACTCGAGGTGCTTCTCGCCCCGTTCGCCCAGCACCGGCGCCAGCGTCTTGTACATGTTGCTGCCCGCGCGCCGGGTCGCCCGGTCGGCGAGCGAGGTGATGTTGCGGGCCAACGTCTCCATGTCCCCCGACACGGCGCCGGGCGAGAGCCGCAGCCCGGTCAGCAGCCCGCCGGGCGCAACCTCGACCTCGATGCCGCCATCGGGCGAACTGGCCTTGCCCGTCACGCGACCGACCCGCGCGACCTGCTCCTGCGCCCGCTCGCCAGCCTGCGCCACGTTGCGGTCCACCGCCGCCAACTCGTGGTCGATGTCGATCTCCACGACCCCTCCTGATCCCCGGTACCGCACAAGTGTGCCCGAAAGGTCCGACAAGCGCGCTAATGTGCCGGAACTCGGGGTGCGCGCCCGTCCGCGAGCAGTGCCGGGCGCAGGTCCAGCCACGGCCGCATCGCGTCGGCGAGAGCCGGGTCGGTGAGATGCGTGAGGCCCTGGCCCACCGCGTGGATCTGGTTGCGCAGCACGCGGTCCGACCGCAGGTCACCGCCGGGCGGGACGTGCGCGAGCCAGCGGGTGGTGGCCTCGTCGGTCGAACCGGCGGGGACGCCCTTGCCGTGTGCGCGGACCAGTACGGCGATCTCGGCGAGGGCGGCCTCCGCGACCGTGCACACGGCGCGTTCGGCGGCCTCCCGGTGCAGCGCGACCACCGGCTCGTGCACCTTGGCCTTCCGCTGCACCATGTTGGTGAGGCAGCCCCACCAGTCCCTGCGCACCTCGGGCGGCTCGTCGACCGGGTCGTGCGCGTCCAGCCACGCCGACCGCCCGGTCGCCAGCAGCTGTCGTGCGTACCCGGCGAACTCCAGTTCCCTGCCCATGTTCCGGTGCCACGGCCACCACGGCTGCGGACCCAGCATCTTGAGCACGGTGCCGGGCGGGTCCGGCTCCCCGGCTCTGTCCGGGGCGACGGCCAGCACGTGCAGGTCCGAAACCGGGGACCAGTAGGCGACGCGGTTCTCGTCGGGGTCGGGCACCTGCCGCAGCGGGTGACCGACGGCGGTGGTCGCGGCCAGCAGGTCCTCGACGTGCACGCGGGCCGGGAAATCGCCGTACCGCGCCACCAGCGGCGACTCCACCTGTTCCTTGTCCGCGAGGAGGCCGAGCCGGTGGGCCTGGGCACCGAAGTAGGTGGCGGTCCAGGTGTCCCCGCCGTGCCACCGCTGCCAGCCGAACTCCACCAGCCCCGCGTCGGTGACCAGCGAGTTCGGGTACGCCGACGCGTGGGTCAGCTCGAACACCGCCTCGACCTCGGCCATGGTGCTCGTGTGGTCGAGCCCCAGCACGGTGCCGGTGACCGCCAGGTCCACGAAGAACGCGAGTTCTGTCATCCGGTGGGACGGTAGAAGCCCACGAACGGCATGCCCGAGTTGGTGGTGCGCAGCGGGCCGACCTGGACCGGGTCACCGGCCTCGACGATCTGTCCGTTGCCGATGTACATCGCCACGTGGCCTTCCCAGCAGACCAGGTCGCCGGGCAGCAGCTGGTCCGCGGACGGGACCTCCGCGCCGATGTCCTGTTCGCGGGAGGTACGCGGGATGTCCAGGCCCGCCTCGCCGTACGCGTACTGGGTCAGGCCGCTGCAGTCGAGGCCGACGCCGGGTGCGGTGCCGCCCCACACGTACGGCACGCCCAGCTGGCCCAGTGCGGCGCGGACGGCCTTCGCCGCCGTCTCGTTCGGGGCCATGACCGTGCTGCCGTCCGGCAGGTTCACCGCGACGCCCGTGCCGGGCTGTGGCGGGATCGCGACCGGGAGGCGTTTCTTGGTGACGACGCCACCACCGCCCCCGCCACCGCCACCGCTGTCTCCGCCGCCACCACCGCCGCCGCCGCCATTGCTGTTGTAGGCGGCGGGCGGGTTGTTGCTCTCCGCGCCGGCGGGGGTGGTGGCGCCGCCGCCGTCGAGGCGGGCCACGACGCCGGTCAGCTGCGTCATGACGGCTTCGAGGTTCGTGCTGCTCTCGCCGCTCACCTGGGCCCCGAGCCGGATCAGCTCGGAGATCTTGGCCTGCGCGCCCGCGTGGTCACCGGCCGCGCGCAGCGCGGACGCGGCCGACAGCAGCTCCGCGGCCTTGTCCATGAAGTTGTCGATGAGCTGCTGGTTGGTGTTCTGGCCGACCTTGAGGATGCCCGCCGCGTCGCGCACCGCGGTCTGGACCTCCGCGCTGTACTCGCTGATGTCCTTGGTGGTGGTGCTCATCGTGCGGGCGTCCGCGGCCTGCCGGTCCGCCGAACCGCCGGTCCAGCCGTACTGCAGGGTCTGGACCTGGCTGCCCGCGTCCGAGTCGTAGGTGTACAGCGCGTTCTGGACGTTGCCGTGTGCCTGGCCGACGCCCTCGATCGCGCCGTCGTCGGTCGCGAGCTGGCGCTGCGCGTCGGCGGCGGGCTGGACGAGCGGGGCGACGAGCGGGACGGTCGTGGGGCTCATGCCATCTCACCCGTCGCCCGCCGCACCCGCCTGCCTGCCTCGTCCTCGATGTCGACGTAGTTCGTCCACGTCCGGCCGACCGCGTCCGCCATGGAGCTGGTGTTGCCCGCGAGGCCGTTCACGCGGTCGAGCTGGCTCTGCGTCGCGTTGCGGATGGCGTCGGCCAGCCCCACCTCGTTGCCGACCCGCGAGAACACGTTGCCGTCCAGCGACGTGTGCGCGCCGAGGTCGTTGCCCGTCGCCCGGTTCAGGTCGTCGGCCAGCGGCCGGTACCCCTTGGCGAAGGCCGCGAAGGCGCCCTCCTCCGCGTCGTAACCCGGCGGCGGCGGTGGCAGCGGCTCGTCGTGGTTCGTCATCTGGTCCCCTCCTGACAGCTCGGACGCACACCAGCCCCCGGTGGCTCCCGCCAACTCGAAAGAGTAGGTCAACAAGCCCCCGACATGCGGGTGAATCCGCCAATCACACCCCCATCGGATGCCAGACGGTCTTCGTCTCGACGAACGCGCGCAGCCGGGAGATGTCCGGTTGCGCGGTCCAGTCCGGCTCGGTGGCCCTGGCCCGCAGCACCCGCTTGACCGTCTCGGCCGCGGCGCCCTCCAGCTCGGCCCGCATCGCCTCCGGTGCGCCCGCGAGGTCGAGCGCGTTGACGTCGGCGTGCGAGGCGAGCCACGGCGCGAGCTCCGCGGTGCGGCCGGTGACGATGTTGACCACCCCGCCGGGCACGTCCGAGGTGGCGAGCACCTCGGACAGGGTGATCGCGGGCAGCGGCCGTTCCTGCGAGGTGATCACGACCGCGGTGTTGCCGGTGGCGATCACCGGCGCGACCACGCTGACGAGCCCCAGCAGCGACGAGGACTGCGGCGCGAGCACGCCGACGACACCGGTCGGCTCCGGCACCGAGAACGAGAAGTACGGCCCTGCCACCGGGTTCGACGCGCCGAGCACGGTCGCGATCTTGTCGGTCCAGCCCGCGTACCACACCCACCTGTCGATCGCCGCGTCCACAGTGGACTGCGCTTTCTTGGTGGCGACGCCTTCGCTGGCCGCGGTTTCCGCGATGAACTGCTCGCGCCTGCCCTCCAGCAGTTCCGCCACCCGGTACAGCACCTGGCCGCGGTTGTACGCGGTGGCCCTCGCCCAGCCGCCGAACGCCTTGCGCGCGGCCACGACCGCCTCGCGGACGTCCTTGCGGGACCCCTGCGCCGCGTTGGCGAGAAAGCCGCCCTTGTTGTCGCGCACCGGGTAGGAGCGGCCCGACTCGGAACGCGGGAACGCGCCGCCGATGTAGAGCTTGTAGGTCTTCGCTACGGAGAGACGGTCAGACATCGAGGTATGCCTCCAGTCCCGTGCGGCCGCCCTCGCGGCCGAACCCGGACTCCTGGTAGCCGCCGAACGGCGCGGTCGGGTCGAAGCGGTTGAACGTGTTGGCCCACACCACACCGGCGCGGAGCTGGTTCGCCATCCAGAGGATCCGCGAGCCCTTCTCCGTCCAGATGCCCGCGGACAGGCCGTAGGGCGTGTTGTTGGCCTTCGCGACGGCCTCGTCCGGGGTGCGGAACGTCAGCACCGACAGCACCGGCCCGAAGATCTCCTCGCGGGCGATCCGCATGGCCTGGCTGACGCCGGAGAACACGGTCGGCGCGAAGAAGAAACCCTTGTCCGGCAACGGACACGGGCTCACCCACTTCTCGGCGCCCTCGCTCTCGCCGGACTCGACGAGCTCGGTGATCCTCGTGAGCTGGTCACGCGAGTTGATCGCACCGACGTCGGTGTTCTTGTCCAGCGGGTCACCGATCCGCAGCGTCGAGACGCGGGCGTGCAGCTTCTCGACCAGCTCGTCGGCGATCGACTCCTGCACCAGCAGCCGCGAGCCCGCGCAGCAGACGTGCCCCTGGTTGAAGAAGATGCCGTTGACGATGCCCTCGACGGCCTGGTCGAGCGGCGCGTCGTCGAACACCACGTTGGCCGCCTTGCCACCCAGCTCCAGCGTGAGCTTCTTGCCCTTGCCCGCGAGCGAGCGCTGGATGAGCTTGCCGACGTCGGTGGAACCGGTGAACGCGACCTTGTCGACACCCGCGTGCCCGACCAGTTCGGCGCCGACGTCACCGGCGCCGGGCAGGATGTTCACCACGCCAGGCGGCAGCTCGGCCTGCTGGATGATCTCGGCGAGCACCAGCGCGGTCAGCGGGGTGGTCTCGGCCGGCTTGAGCACGACGGTGTTGCCGCAGGCCAGCGCTGGTGCGATCTTCCACGCCGCCATCAGCAGCGGGAAGTTCCACGGGATGACCTGACCGGCGACACCAAGCGGCTTCGGGTCCGGCCCGAGGCCCGCGTAGCCGAGCTTGTCGGCCCAGCCCGCGTGGTAGAAGAAGTGCGCGGACGCGGTCGGGACGTCGACGTCCCGCGACTCCCTGATCGGCTTGCCGTTGTCGAGGCTCTCCAGTACCGCCAGCTCACGCGCGCGCTCGGCGATCATGCGGGCGATCCGGTAGATGTACTTGGCGCGTTCGGCGCCCGGCATCCTGCCCCACACCCGGTCGTAGGCGCGGCGGGCGGCCTTGACGGCGCGGTCCACGTCGTTCTTGTCGGCCGTGCCGACCTCGGCCAGCACCTCCTCGGTGGCCGGGTTGACCGTCTTCAGCGGCTCACCGGCGCCGTCGACGAACTCGCCGTCGAGGAACATCCGGTAGCTGGGCTTGAGGTTCGCGATGTCCCTGCTCTCGGGAGCGGGCGCGTATTCCCACATGTCAGTCCACCGTCACGTAGTCAGGGCCGCTGTAGTGGCCGTCGAGCTGGGCACGCCGCTGCATCAGCAGGTCGTTGAGCAGGCTGGACGCACCGAAGCGGAAGAGTTCCGGGGTGAGCCATTCCGGGCCGGCGACCTCGTTGACCGCGACCAGGTAGCGGATCGCGTCCTTGGTGTTGCGGATCCCGCCCGCGGACTTCACGCCCCGGTGCTCGCCGGTCTGGGTGTGCCAGTCGCGGACGGCCTGCAGCATCACGTGGGTGACGGGCAACGTCGCGGCCGGGCTCACCTTGCCGGTGGAGGTCTTGATGAAGTCGCCGCCCGCGAGCAACGCCAGCCAGGAGGCGCGGCGCACGTTGTCGTAGGTGACCAGCTCACCGGTCTCGAGGATGACCTTGAGGTGCGCGGCGCCGCAGGCCTGTTTCACGGCCACGATCTCGTCGAAGACCCGGCCGTACTGTCCCGAGAGGAACGCGCCCCGGTCGATCACCATGTCGACCTCGGTCGCACCGCTCTCCACCGCGAACCGGGTGTCGGCGAGCTTGATGTCGAGCGTCGACCGTCCCGACGGGAACGCCGTGGCGACACTGGCCACGTCGATGCCGGTGCCCGCGGTCGCCTTCGCCGCGGTCGCCACCATGTCGGGGTAGACACAGACCGCCGCGACCTTCGGGACGTCCGGCCGTTCGGGATCGGGGCGGCGCGCCTTCGCGCACAGCGAACGGACCTTGCCCGCCGTGTCGGCGCCTTCGAGCGTGGTCAGGTCGACCATGCCGATCGCGGTGTCGATGGCCTGCAGTTTCGAGGCCTTCTTGATGCTGCGGGTGGCGAGGCCCGCCGCCCGCTGCTCGACGCCGACCTGGTCCACGCCCGGTAGCCCGTGGAGGAACCGCCGCAGGGACATCTCGTCCCGAGTCGCGTCGGCAAGCGCGGGCGGTAACCCGGTGCTCGCCGTTGAGGGTGCTGCCATGCGCCCGAGTCTAGGCGGCACCCCCGCCCGGGACCGCCCGGTCGAGCCGGGTTGTCCACAGGTCGGGGAGTTGTCCACAGGCAGGACCCGCGAGCCGGTTTCCGTCGGTGCCCCCCGGTAGACTGGCACGGCGGGACGCCCCCGGGATCGGGTGGGGGTTGCGTTCCGGCCGGTTCGCGGATTTGCGGAGTCCGGCGAAGGCAGGCGAGGTTGGCTTCGCGGAGCCTGGTGCAGCGATTCGAGGCGTTCGCCGATGTCCCGAAAGGCGCTTTCGGGACGTTGAGTGCCCCGAAAGCGCCTTTCAGGACATGGCACTACGGCCGCACAGCGCCCGCGGGGCGACCCGCCGCGCAAGGCGCGATCACGGCACAACGAGTGCCGTCAATGGGCCATTCAGGGCGCCCAGCGCCCTGAACGCGCCTTTCAGGGCATTACCACGCCGTCAACGCGCCTTTCACAGCACCAGAGCCAGGGCGCTACGTGCCCGGCCCCGCCAAGCGGGGCCCGCACCGACGCAACCCGACTTCGCCAAGCCCTGAGGGAACAGGCAGCTGGTGAAGGTGCCCCAGGCGGTCGCCGAGCGCCCTTCGGGGCACGGCGCGCGGGCCGGGTCACTCCTCGATCTGCTGCTGGTCCTTGTTCCGCTTGCGGCGCCTGACCTCGACGCCGCCCATGAGCGCGAGGCCGTTGATCTTCACGAGCGGGGTGCCCGGCCGTGGCTGGCCCTGGTTCTGCACGCGGTTCTCGAACGCGCCCATGAAGCCGATGCCGTTGACCTGTACCGCGATGTCGTCCGGCACGGTGATCTCGATGCCGCCCATGATCGCGTACGCCTGGATGGTGGTCTCCGCGTCCTCGAACCGTGCCTCGGTCAGGTCGATCTCCACGCCGCCCATCAGCGCGAACGACGTGAACGTCGGCGGCACGGTCCACACGCCCTTGCGCACGGAGCCGGACAGGATCGCGACCGCCGCGCTGGACGTGCCCCGGCCGCCGACGCGGTTGGCCGCCGCCGGTGCGGGGGCCGGGGTGGCGGGCACCGGCAACCGCGGGGCCTGGCCACCGACGGGCAGGTCGCGCACGAGCGGTTCCAGGTCGCGGAAGACCTTGGCCGCGTAGACCTGGTCGAGGCGCTCCTCCAGCTCGCCGACGGTCAGCCGGCCCTCCGCCATGGCGTCGTGCAGCACTTGCGCCACGCGCTCGCGGTCGTCGTTGGACACCCGCATCTCCCGCGGGTCTGGCACGGCTGGCGGTTCACTCACGCGGGTGAGGTTATCGTGCGCACATGCCCGACGGTGCCCGGCGCGGTCTTTTCCACGCCGACGAGATCTCCCCCGATGCTCTGGCGAGGCAGATCGCCGCCCTGGACCAGCAGTCCCGGCTGCCCGGGATCCCGCGGCTGCGGGCGTGGACCATCTCGGCACTCGGCCTGTCCTCGGGCAACCGGGTGCTCGACATCGGCTCCGGCACCGGTGAGCTCGCGCGGCTCCTCGCGGAGACCGTCGGCGCGGACGGGGAGGTCGTCGGCGTCGACCCCAACCCGGGCATGCGCACGGAAGCGGCGCGGCGCGCGCCCCGCGCACGGTTCGTCGACGGCAACGCCTACGCCCTGCCGTTCACCGGCTCCTCGCTCGACGCGGTCACCTGCGAGCGCGTGTTCCAGCACCTCGACCACCCGCAGAAGGCGACCGAGGAGATCGCGCGCGTACTGCGACCCGGCGGGCGCGTGGTGATCACCGACACCGACTGGGCGACGGCGATCATCCATCCCGGTGACCCGGAGATCGTGCGGGTGATGACGGAGTCGATGCGGTGCGGTGTGGTGAACCCGTTCGCGGCGCGGCGGCTTCCCGGTCACCTCACGGGTGCTGGCCTGACCGTCGACGACATCGGCTCGCAGGCGCTGGTGCAGTCACCGGAGGCGGCGACCGGGCAGCTGGTGCGGATGCTCGGCAGGATGGCCGTCGACCGCGGCGTGATCGGCGCCGAGGACTGCGAACGGTTCCTCACCGACCTCGCCACGGGCGCGGAGACCGGCGACTTCCACATGTCGGTGACCATGTTCGCGGTACTGGCGCACCGATGACCGCCGTGATCCTGAGCGGGGCGAACCCCGGCGTGCGGCTCACCGACGGTGACGTGGTGACGGCGTTCGCTTCCGTGTGGACGGTGGACTGGTCGGTCCGGGGCGCGGGCAACGCCCTGGTCCTGTGGCACGGGAACCGGGTGCGTGCCGTCGGCAGCGACCCGGCGCTGGCCGAGTGGCTCGCGCAGTACTTCGTGCGGCACTTCCCCGAGGTGGCCGGGCTGCCGTGGCCCGCGCCCGCGGTCGAGGCGGCGCCGGTGGCGGTCGAGCTGGACCTGGACACCGGGCTGACCGCGCGGGGCGCGGGCATCGAGGTGACCATGGCGGCCGTGCTGGGACGGCGCACGTTCACCACGGACGGCTTCGCCCTCGACGGGGTCCCGCACTCGCTGCAACTGCTGCTGGCGCCGGTCGCGGACGCGGCCATCACGGTCGACGGGCAACCAGTGCCCGGTGAGGTGACGGTCGGCGGCACCGAGCACCGGCCGTCGTCGTCCGCTTTTCTCGCCACTGCCGAGGTGTGGTCGGTCTGAGCGGCTAACGTGTCGCGTCATGGATGTGCTCACCGTCGATCACCCGCTGGCGAAGGCGCGGTTGACCGTGATGCGGGACGCCCGCACCGACAACGCCGTGTTCCGCGCGGCGCTGCACGAGCTGACCGTCATGCTGATCTACGAGGCGATGCGGGAGGCGCCGGTGCGCACCGAGCGCATCCACACCCCGGTCGCCCGCACCGAGGGGTACTGGCTCGCGAAGCCGCCGCTGCTGGTGCCGGTGCTGCGGGCCGGGCTCGGCATGGCCGACCAGGCGCACAAACTCATTCCCGAGGCGCAGATGGGTTTCGTCGGCCTCGCGCGCAACGAGGAGACGCTCGAGCCGACGCCGTACATGGAGTCGCTGCCCGCCGACCTCGCGGGCAGGCCGGTGTTCGTGCTGGACCCGATGCTCGCGACCGGCGGTTCGATGGAGTACACGATCCGGCTGCTCACCGGCCGCGGCGCCACCGACGTCACGGCGGTGTGCGCGCTGGCCGCGCCGGAGGGCATCAAGCACCTCTCGGAGGCGAAGCTGCCGGTCCGGCTGGTGACGGCGAGCATCGACGAGCGGCTGAACGACTCCGGTTACATCGTGCCGGGGCTCGGCGACGCCGGTGACCGGCAGTACGGCGCGGTCTAGGTCGACCTGGTATCACGGTGGTACCGTCGAAAGCATGGCGATGACTCTGAGGCTCACGGACGAGGAGAACGCCCACCTCGCCCAGCTGGCCGAAGCCGAAGGGCGGTCGAAGCAGGAGATACTGCGGCTGGCACTCGCCGACCGCTGGTCACGCCTGCAGAAGGAACAGCAGCTCGGCGAGGTGCTGAGCCGCGTCCTACCGCGCTACAAGGGGCTGCTGGACCGCATCGGAACGGCCTAGAACTGTCGGTGGTCTCTGACATGATCCTTGCGTGATCATGTACTTGGACGCCAGTGACCTGCTCGTGCTGGCCGCTGCCGTCACCGGTGGTGATCTGGTCGTGCGCGACCTCGGGCTGCTCGACGCCGCCGCACACCGCCCCCGCGCCACCGTGCTCGGGGTGCAGGCGTACGAGACGTTGTGGCTCAAGGCGGCAGCGCTGCTCGACTCGATCGTGTGCACGCGTCCCCTGGTCGAGGGAAACTGGCGGCTCGGCTGGGTCGCGGCCGTGACCATCTGTGACATGAACGGCTGGTGGATCGACGCGGACGAGGACGAGGCGCTTGACCTGGTCCGCGAGGTCGGCCGCGGGAACGTCGACGTACGGGAGATGGCGCAGCGCCTGGAGGCGTGGGCGCACCCGAAGGAGAGCGACCTCTGACTTGACCTGGAGTGCACTCCAGCTTCTACCGTCGGGACGTGACTTACGCGATCGCCGAGGCAGCCCACCGCAGTGGGTTGTCGATCGACACTCTCCGTTACTACGAACGCATTCAGCTGATCGAACCACCCGCCCGGGACTCGGGCGGCCGCCGCGCCTACACCGACGACGACCTGGTGTGGCTCGAGTTCCTGACCAAACTGCGCATGACCGGCATGCCGATCCGGATGATGCGCGAGTACGCGAAGCTGCGGCACCAGGGGGTGGCGAGCGCCGGACGGCGCAAGCAGATCCTGGTGGAGCAGCGGACCGAGGTGCTGAGCCGGATCACCGAGCTGAACTCGTGCCTCGACGTGCTCAACCACAAGATCGCCAACTACGAGAACTGCGAACGCGCCGTGGTGACCGAACGGCAGGCGGCGACGGCCTAGTGCCGTTCGCGAGCCTGCGGTGCGGACATCGCCGGCTACGTCGACATCAGTCCGGCGGCGACCGTGGCGCCGAGTTCCCAGCACGCCTGGAGGTCGGCCTTGCCCGGCTCGCCGGTCACCGACACCACGGGTGACGCCTTCTCCCAGCCGAGGCCGGTGGTGACCGACTCGATGCCGCGGACAGCGCCGGTGGTGTCGTTGTTGCCGTGCACGTAGAGGCCGAAGGGACGGCCGCGGGTCGCGTCGAGGCAGGGGTAGTAGGCGAGGTCGAAGAACACCTTCAACGCACCCGACATCATGCCGAGGTTCGCGGGGGTGCCGAGCAGGTAGCCGTCGGCCTCGAGCGCGTCGGACACCGTGGCCGCGAGCGCGGGCCTGCGCACGACCTCGACACCCTCGATCTCGTCGGTCGTCGCCCCGGCCACCACGGCCTCGAACATGGCCTGCACCGACGGCGATGGCGTGTGATGCACGATCAACAACCTGGCCATGGCGGCCAACCTACGCCTTCAGCAGTGCCGTCACCTCGTCGCGGAGGGTGGCCAGTCGGGTGGTTGCCTGGGTGCGGGCGTCCGCGAGGGTGCCCGTCACCGGGGTGACCACCTCCAGGTACGCCTTCACCTTCGGTTCCGTGCCCGATGGGCGGACCACCACGCGCAGGCCTTCGCCGCGCAGGCGGACGATGTCCGCGGCCGGGCCGTCCTCGGTGACCGGTACGCCGCACAGCCGCTCCGGCGGGGTCGAGCGCAGACCCGCCACCAGCGGGAGCATCGCCGACACGTCCGCGAACCGCAGCGAGACCTGGTCGGTCAGGTGCACGCCGTGCGCGGTGTACAGGTCGTCGAGCACGTCCAGCAGGGTGCGGCCGGCCGCCTTCAGCGTGGCCGCCAGGTCGCAGGCCACCACGGCAGCCGAGATGCCGTCCTTGTCGCGCACGAAGTCCGGGTCCACCGACAGGCCCAGCGCCTCCTCGTAGGCGAACACCAGGCCCTCGCCCGCGCGCATCAGCCACTTGAACCCGGTCAGCGTCTCCGTGTGCCGCGCGCCGTTGGCGGCCGCGACGTGCGCCAGCATCGACGACGACACGATCGTCGACGCCACCAACGGGTCCGGCTGGTCCACTGTGGACAGCACGTGCGAACCGAGCAGCACACCCGTCTCGTCGCCGCGCAGCATGCGCCAGCCGTCCTTGTCGCGGACGCCGATGGCGCAGCGGTCGGCGTCCGGGTCCAGCGCGATCGCCAGGTCGGCGTCCACTTCGGACGCGCAACCCAGCAGCAGGTCCGCGGCGCCCGGTTCCTCCGGGTTCGGGAACGCCACCGTCGGGAAGTCCGGGTCCGGCTCGGCCTGTGCCCCGACGAGCCGCACGTCCGTGAAACCCGCCGCCCGCAGGGCTTCCAGCGCGGTCCCGCCGCCGACGCCGTGCATCGGGGTCAGCACGACCCGCAGGTCGCGGGCGCTACCCCGGGGCAGCGTGGCGACGCGGGCGACGTAACCCGACACGTCCGCCAACGGGAGCGCGCCCGGCGCCACGGGCACCGACACGGCGGGCGGTGCCTCGCGGATGCCGGTTTCGATCAGCTTGTCGTCGGGCGGGACGATCTGGGCGCCGTCATCGGTGTAGACCTTGTAGCCGTTGTCGGCGGGCGGGTTGTGCGACGCGGTGATCTGGATACCCGCCACCGCGCCGAGAGCACGCACGTGGAACGCGGTCATCGGGGTCGGCAGCGGACCGGGCATCGTGCGCACCACGAAACCCGCGGCGGTGAGCACGGACGCCGCCGCGGCAGCGAACTCCGCCGAGCCGTGGCGGGCGTCGCGGCCGACGATGACCGTGCCACCGGTGTGCCCCTTGTGCGTCAGCCACGTCGCGACACCGTGGGTCGCACGCAGCACGACCGCCTTGTTCATCCCGTTGGAGCCCGCGCGCACCGGGCCGCGCAGCCCGGCGGTGCCGAACGCGAGCGTGCCGTTCATGCGGTCGGCCAGCTCGTCGACCGCGGACCGGTCGCCGCCCATGGCGCGGGCCGCGACCTGCTGCAGCTCCGTGCGGGTGGCCGGGTCGGGGTCGTCCGCGATCCAGCGGAACGCGCGGTCCCGCAGCTCCGGCGGGAGACTCACGACCGCTCCACCAGCGACTTCAGCAGCGCGCCCATGCGGGTGGCCGACGCGCGGCCCGCCTCGAGGACCTCTTCGTGGTTGAGCGGCTCGCCCGTCACACCGGCCGCCAGGTTGGTCACCAGCGACAGGCCGAACACCTCGACGCCCGCGGCACGGGCGGCGATGGCCTCGAGGACGGTCGACATGCCGACCAGGTCCGCGCCCATCACGCGCAGCATGCGGATCTCGGCCGGTGTCTCGAAGTGCGGGCCCGGCAGCCCGGCGTACACGCCCTCGACGAGCGAGGCGTCGATCTCCTTCGCGAGTGCGCGCAGACGCGGCGAGTACAGGTCGGTCAGGTCCACGAACTGGGCGCCGGACAGCGGGGACGTGGCCGTCAGGTTCAGGTGGTCGCTGATCAGGACCGGCTGGCCGACCGCGACACCGTCACGCAGGCAGCCCGCCGCGTTGGTGAGCACGACCGTGCGGCACCCGGCGGCGGCCGCGGTCCGCACACCGTGCACGACCGGGCCGACGCCACTGCCCTCGTACAGGTGGGTGCGGCCGAGCAGGATCAGCACACGCTTGTCGCCGACGCGGAGCGATCGCAACGTGCCGCCGTGGCCGGCGACGGTCGGGGCGGCGAAGCCGGGCAGGTCGCCGATCGGCACCTCGGTGTCGGGTGCGCCGAGCACGTCGGCGGCGGGTCGCCAGCCGGAGCCGAGCACGACCGCGACGTCATGGGTGTCGACGCCGGTGCGCTTGGCGAGCGCCGCGGCGGCCGCCACGGCTTCGGCGGAGTGGTCCTGGATGTCGGTCACCCGGGGAGGATAGGCCACGCTCATCCGGTGACCTTGAACTCCTTCGCGATGGCGGCGAACAGGTCGCGGCTGGGGTCCTCCTGGTCGATGAGCGCGGTCATCGACACCACCCAGAGGTCGCGGGCGTAGGGCAGCAGGCGCGCGAAGGTGCCCTGGTGCAGGTCCTGGGTGCGCTGTTCGCCCGGCGCCAGCTCCGCGGCGCTGGTGATGGTGCGGTAGGTCAGCTCCTGTGCGGACTCCGGCGGCTCGACACCGATCGGGGTGATGCCCTTGATCGGCCGCATCTCGATCGACTCGACGCGCACCTCGGAGTCGCGGTTGATCAGGACGTCGACGTACTCGTCGATCACGTGTTCCGGGTAGAAGTCGACGATCCGCTCGACGGTCAGCAGCTGGGTGCCGTCGGGTGAGACGTAGTAGAAGCGGGTGCTGTTTGGCAGCTCGCCGCCGCCGACCTCCTCGGTGAACTCGACCCAGTTGGCCGGCACGAGCACCTGGAAGCCGCCGCCCTGGGCCGGGGTGGTGCTGGCGGCGTTGCCGGTCCTGGGTTTGAGGACGCCCGCGTCGTCCTCGGCCGGGACGGAGGGCCGGGTCGAGGTGGTCTGTTGCCGCGGTGGCGTGATCGGCTCGCCGCCGACGTAGCGGGAGAGCACGAAACCGCCTGCGGCCGCGGCGAAGAAGAAGAGCACGGAGAAGAACGCGACGAGCGCGGAGGCGACCGACCCGCGTTCGCGGCGAACTTCGTGGCGGACCGTGACGTCGAAGGGCAGCGGCCCTGGCGCGGGGGCGAGCACGGGAGCGTCATCCGGCCCTCGCGAGCCGCCGACCTCGTCGGCGGCGTCGGCGACAGCCTCGGAAACCACCTCGGAACCGTCGTCCTCGCGCGCGTTGCCCAGCCCCCACCCGTTCCCGGGGGCGTCCCGCCTTGCCATCTTATCGGCTGGGGGTGACGTTCCGGGGTCTTCCGGGTCGGCCTGTGGACAACCCGGCGGCTGTGGATAACTCGCCGCCTCCGCCAGCTGGGCCAGGTCCTCGTCGGTCAGCAGCGGGGTGCTCGGCGGCGGCAGCAGCGGGTGCAGGCGGTTGCGCAGCTCGCGCAGCGAGATCCGCTGCTCTGGCTCCTTCACCATGAGCGCGGCGATGATGTCGCACAGCGGCCCCGCCGCGGACGGGCGCGGGACGTCGCCGTGCACGACCTGGTTGACCGTCTCCAGCACCGCGCCGTCCACGTCGTAGGGCGGGCGGCCCTCGATCACCGCGAACAGCGTCGCGCCAAGGCCCCACAGGTCCGCCGCCGGTGTCACCTCGCGGCCGGCGGCGACCTCCGGCGAGATGTACGCGGGTGAGCCGAGCATGATCCCGGTGCTCGTGAGCGTCTGCTCGGACACGTTGCGGGCGATGCCGAAGTCGGTCAGCTTCACCTGACCGTCCACCCCGATGAGCACGTTCCCCGGCTTGATGTCACGGTGCGTGATGCCCGCCTGGTGTGCGGCGGCCAGGCCGGCCGCCACCGCGTCGGTGATCGCGGCGGCCTTCTGCTCCGGCAGCGGGCCGAGGACGTTGATCAGCGTGGCCAGGCTGTGCGCGAGCAGGTACTCGGTCACGACGAACGGCTCGCCGTCCTCGCGGGCGACGTCGTGCAGCGTGATGACGTTCGGGTGGGACAGCGCGGCGATGGCGCGCGCCTCACGCAGCGTACGTTCCCGCAGCTCGGCGGCCTGCGCTTCGGGCACCCCGGGCGGGAGGAGGACCTCCTTCACCGACACGGTGCGGTGGAGGAACTCGTCGTAGGCCTCCCACACGGTGCCCATGGCGCCCTGGCCGAGCTGCCGGCGCAACCGGTAGCGCCCGGCGACGACCCGCTCCCCAGTGCTGGACACGGACGCCATTGTGCCGGTCATCACCGGATCCCCGGCGATCAGCCTCACACTCGCGTGCCCTGGCGCTCACGTGCCGCGTCCGTAGCATTGCGGGGTATGACCTCGGCGGACCAGTTGCGGCTGGCATCGGAGTTCAACCCGGCGACCAGGGACCAGTGGCGGGCCATGGTCGACAAGGTGCTGCGCAGGTCGGGCGTGGACGTCGACAGCCACGACGGTCCCGTGGAGGACCTCCTCGCGAGCGCCACCTACGACGGTTTCGCGATCCGGCCCCTCTACACGGCCGACGACGCGGCCCCGGACGCGGGCTTCCCCGGCCTGCCACCGTTCACCAGGGGCAGCCGTCCCGACGGCACGATCACCACCGCCATGTCCCCCGACTTCCCCGGGGAGTCCTCGTTCACCAGGGGCGGCAGGCCGGACGGCGCGGTCGCCACCGGCTGGGACGTCCGCCAGCGCCACGCCGACCCGGACGTCGACATCACCCGCCGCGCGGTGCTCGCCGACCTGGAGAACGGTGTCTCGTCGCTGTGGCTGGTCGTCGGCGCGGCCGGGCTGCCCGTCGGGGCGCTGCCGGACGTGCTCGCCGACGTCTACGTCGACCTCGCCCCGGTCACCCTCGACGCCGGTGCCGACTTCGTGGCCGCCGCCGACGCGCTACTGGCCGTGCACGACGACAAGGGCGTCCGGGCGGGCGAGGTGCTCGGCAACCTCGGCGCCGACCCGGTCGGGCACCGCGCCCGCACCGGGGAAACACCCGATCTCGACGGCGCCGCCGCGCTCGCGGCACGGACCGGCGAGCGGTACGTGAACCTGCGGTCGGTGGTGGTCGACGCGCTGCCCTACCACGAGGCGGGCTCGTCCGACGGGCAGGAACTGGGCGCTGCGCTGGCGACCGCGGTCGCCTACCTGCGGGCGCTGACCGGCGCGGGGCTGTCGGTCGAGCGGGCCGTGCGGCAGCTGGAGTTCCGCTTCGCCGCCACCGCCGACCAGTTCGGCACGATCGCGAAGCTGCGGGCCGCGCGCAGGCTGTGGGCGCGGGTCGCGGAGGTCTGCGGCGCGCCGCGGGCCATCGCGCCGCTGCACGCCGTGACCTCGTCGACGATGATGACCCGCCGCGACCCGTGGAACAACATGCTGCGCACGACCCTCGCCTGCTTCGCAGCCGGTGCCGGTGGCGCGGACGCGGTGACGGTGCAGCCGTTCGACGCGGCCATCGGCCTGCCGGACGGCTTCGCGCGCCGCATCGCACGCAACACCCACTCGATCCTGCTCGAGGAGGCGAGGGTCGCCGGGGTGATCGACCCGGCGGGCGGCTCCTGGTACGTGGAGCGGCACACCGACGAGCTGGCGCACGCGGGCTGGGCGGTGTTCCAGGAGATCGAGAGGGCGGGCGGAATCGTCGCCGCGCTCGATTCCGGCCTGGTCGAGGAGCGGATCGCGGCCGTCCGTGCGGCGCGGACCGCGCGGCTCGACGCGGGCGAGGAGGCGATCACCGGCGTGACCGTCTTCCCGGACAGGGACGAGAAACCCTTGGCACGCAAGCCGGAACCCGCGGTCCCCGCCGGCGGGCTGCCGAGGGTGCGGTACGCGGAACCGTTCGAGGCGGCACTGGAGGACCGGTCATGACCATCCCCGACTTCTCCGGGATCGCGCTCGGCGAGCCGGCTACCGGCACCGCGGCCCAGTGGCAGGCCGCCCTGCAGGACACCACCGGCAAGGGCCCCGACGCGCTGGCGTGGGAGACGCCGGAGGGCATCGGCGTGAAACCCTTGTACACCAGGGAGGACACGGACGGGCTGGACTTCCTGGACACCTATCCGGGCATCGTGCCGTTCCTGCGTGGCCCGTACCCGACGATGTATGTCAACCAGCCGTGGACCATCCGCCAGTACGCGGGCTTCTCCACCGCCGAGGAGTCGAACGCCTTCTACCGCCGCAACATCGCGGCCGGGCAGAAGGGCCTTTCGGTCGCGTTCGACCTCGCCACGCACCGCGGCTACGACTCCGACCACCCGCGCGTCGCCGGTGACGTCGGCATGGCCGGGGTCGCCATCGACTCGATCTACGACATGCGGCAGCTGTTCGACGGCATCCCGCTGGACAAGATGTCGGTGTCGATGACCATGAACGGCGCCGTGCTGCCGATCCTCGCGCTGTACGTGGTGGCCGCCGAGGAACAAGGGGTGCCGCAGAGCCAGCTCACGGGGACCATCCAGAACGACATCCTCAAGGAGTTCATGGTCCGCAACACCTACATCTACCCGCCGCAGCCGTCGATGCGGATCATCTCCGACATCTTCTCGCACACCTCCCGGCAGATGCCGAAGTTCAACTCGATCTCCATCTCCGGCTACCACATGCAGGAAGCGGGTGCGACCGCCGACCTCGAGCTGGCGTACACGCTGGCCGACGGCGTCGAGTACATCCGGGCGGGAGTGGACGCCGGACTGGACGTCGACTCGTTCGCGCCGCGGCTGTCGTTCTTCTGGGCCATCGGCATGAACTTCTTCATGGAAGTCGCCAAGCTGCGGGCAGCGCGGCTGCTGTGGGCCAAGCTCGTGAAGCAGTTCGAGCCGAAGTCGGACAAGTCGCTCAGCTTGCGCACGCACTGCCAGACGTCCGGCTGGTCGCTGACCGCGCAGGACGTCTACAACAACGTGATCCGCACGTGTGTCGAGGCGATGGCCGCGACCCAGGGGCACACGCAGTCGTTGCACACCAACGCACTGGACGAGGCGCTGGCCCTGCCGACCGACTTCTCGGCACGCATCGCGCGGAACACGCAGTTGTTGCTGCAGAAGGAGTCCGGCACCACCCGCGTCATCGACCCGTGGGGCGGCAGCGCGTTCGTCGAGCGGCTCACCCACGAGCTGGCACGCAAGGCGTGGGGCCACATCCAGGAGGTCGAGTCCGCCGGCGGCATGGCGCGCGCGATCGACGCCGGCATCCCGAAGATGCGCATCGAGGAGGCCGCCGCCCGCACGCAGGCCCGCATCGACTCGGGCCGCCAGCCGGTGATCGGCGTGAACAAGTACCGGCTCGCGGACGCCGACGAGCGGATCGACGTGCTGAAGGTCGACAACGCCGGGGTGCGCGCGCAGCAGGTGGAGAAGCTGCGGCGGCTGCGGGCAGAACGCGACCAGTCCGCTGTGGACGGTGCGCTGGCCGCGCTGACGGCCGCCGCGGACAGCGACGGCAACCTGCTCGCGCTCGCGATCGACGCGGCCCGCGCGAAGGCGACGGTCGGCGAGATCTCCGAGGCGCTCGGCAGGGTGTGGGGGCGGCACTCGGCGCAGATCCGTACGATCTCCGGCGTCTACTCCGAGGAGGTCGGCAGCGTGTCCAACGTGGCGGAAGCGCGCCGGGTCGTCGAGGAGTTCGCCGACGCCGAGGGCAGGCGGCCGCGCATCCTCGTCGCGAAGATGGGCCAGGACGGCCACGACCGCGGCCAGAAGGTGATCGCGACCGCGTTCGCCGACCTCGGCTTCGACGTCGACGTCGGCCCGCTGTTCCAGACCCCGGCGGAGGTGGCACGGCAGGCCGTCGAGGCCGACGTGCACATCGTCGGCGTCAACTCGCTCGCCGCCGGTCACCTCACGCTGGTGCCCGCGCTGCGCGACGAGCTGGCCGCGCTGGGCCGCGACGACATCATGATCGTCGTCGGCGGCGTGATCCCGCCGCAGGACCACGACGAGCTGTACACCTGCGGAGCGGCCGCGATCTTCGGCCCCGGCACGGTGATCGCCGACGCCGCGACCGACCTGCTGCGCAAGCTCATCGCCCGCTGATGCCGAGGGAGATCGACGTCGAGGCGTACGCCAAGGGTGTGCGCGCCGGTGACCGCGGCACGCTGTCGAAGGCGATCACGCTGGTCGAGTCGCGGCGCCCGGACCACCGGGCGCGGGCACAGCAGCTGCTGGTGGAGCTGCTGCCGCACGCCGGTGGCGCGCACCGGGTCGGCATCACCGGTGTGCCCGGTGCGGGCAAGTCGACGTTCATCGACGCGCTCGGCACGCAGCTCACCGGTGGCGGGCACCGGGTCGCGGTGCTGGCGGTGGACCCGTCGTCGAGCCGCACCGGCGGCTCGATCCTGGGTGACAAGACCAGGATGGCCCGCCTGTCGGTCGACCCGTCGGCGTTCATCCGCCCGTCGCCGACCTCCGGCACGCTCGGCGGCGTGACCCGCGCGACCCGCGAGACCATCGTGCTGATGGAGGCCGCCGGCTACGACGTGGTGCTGGTGGAGACCGTCGGCGTCGGCCAGTCGGAGATCTCGGTCGCCAACATGGTCGACTGCTTTCTCCTGCTGACACTCGCCCGCACCGGCGACCAGCTACAGGGCATCAAGAAGGGCGTTCTGGAGCTGGCGGACGTGATCGCGGTGAACAAGGCCGACGGCGACCACGAACTCCCCGCACGCAAGGCGGCACGCGAGCTGTCGGGCGCGCTGCGGCTGCTGCAGGCGTCGTCGGACGGGTGGGCCCCGCCGGTGCTGACGTGCAGCGGCATGACCGGCGCCGGCCTCGACACCCTGTGGGAACAGGTGAAACGGCACCACGACACGTTGGGGGAGTCGGGCGCGCTCGCGGCTAAGCGGAAGCGGCAGCAGGTCGACTGGACGTGGACGATGGTCCGGGACACGTTGCTGACCAGGCTGTCCGAGCACCCCGGGGTGCACGCGCTCGCGCCGTCGCTGGAACAGCAGGTCGCCGACGGCACGCTCACCCCGACCCTGGCCGCGGAACGCATCCTGGAGGAGTTCGGGAACTGACCGCCGCCGTTGTCGCCCGTCCGGTTCTCCGCGTACGGTCCGGGGGGTGGAGCTGATCACGACGGCGGGCACGGTGCCGTCCGCGACCCGCGAGACGACACCGGAGGACATGACGGCGGCCGTGACCACGTGGCTGACCGAGTCGAACGGTCGTGCCGAAGCCGCGGTGTTCACGCTGGACGCGCCGCTGGCCGCGGCCCACGTCGGGCTAAGGACCGTCGAGTCGCTTGGGCTGGACTGCGTCGCCGGTGACGGGCTCGCGCTGCGGGCCGCGACACTCGCCGACGTGGAGTCGATGCTGCTCACGGCGGCCGAGGACGGTGGGGCCTACGACCGGGGGCTCGGCAGGACCCGCGGGCTGGTGGCCGCGCGGCGGTCGGTGACCGCGCTGGCGGACGGGACCGTGGCGGGCTGCGCGTGGTGGACGTTCGACGCCGCCAACGACTGGTTCAGGCGGATCGCGTGGGACCTCGGCGTGCTCTGCCTCCGGCCCGGCGGACGCAGCATCGCGGTGCTGGCGGCCACGGACGAGGACTGACGATCGCGCATCAATACCCGCCCGGCCGCTGATCCATCCCGCCCGCTCTGGATAGGCTTGTCGCATGCGCAGCGCCATTCGACTACTCGTCGTGACCTTCGTGGGGCTAGTCCTGGCGCTGCTCCCGGTTCACTCGGTCGCCGAGTCCCACCACTCCGGCCCTGAGCACGGCCTCGTCGTCGGCCAACAGCCGGCGCCGCCGCCCTCCGGACCCGCCACCGCACCGACGGCGCCGACCGTGGACATCGATCCCCCGGAGACGGAGGAGGACCGGGCCGAGTCGCGGCGCAAGATCGTCATGGGGGTCGCCTCCATCGTGCTGATCGGCGCCGTGATCTGGGGCCGCAGCATCCGGCGCAAGAGGGCCAAGGCGAAGTAGTGATCAGCGGCCGCTGGTCGACAGTGATCGTTTAGCGAGGCTGAACCCGCTTCGCCGTTCGGCGCTCTGCCGGTACCGGCAACCGGCGGACCAGGAAACCTCGTGCGATTCACCACCACCGATGGTGCAGGATTGACGAATCATGACTCACTCACGGGACCTCGGGAGGATCGCGTGACCGTGCTCGACTCGCGATCCGACGCACCCGGGGACGGCGGCTCGACAGCCGCGAACGGGGCCGGCGTGCTGATCACCGACGAGGGCGTCAGTATGCCCAGTGTGGATGACATCGGAGCCGGTCGCGGGCCGGAATGGCTCGACGACTGGTTGTCACGCAACGCGCCCGACGTGCTCGCCTGGTACCGGCACATCCACGCCAACCCCGAGCTGTCCAGGCGCGAGTACAACACCACCGAGCTGGTCGCGGGCCTCCTGTCCTCGGCGGGCCTGCACCCCAAGGTGTTCGACACCGGCACCGGCCTGATCTGCGACATCGGCGGCGACGACGGTGGCGACAACGGAGGCGGCGACCGGTGTGTCGCCCTCCGCGCCGACATGGACGCGTTGCCGCTCACCGAGCTGACCGGGCTGCCGTTCGCCTCCACCGTGCCCGGTGCCGCACACGCCTGCGGGCACGACGGGCACACGTCGATGCTGCTCGGCGCCGGTCTCGCGCTCGCGTCCGCACCCGAGCTGCCCGGCCGGGTCCGGCTCGTGTTCCAGCCCGCCGAGGAGGTCATGCCCGGCGGCGCGCTGGACGTCATCGCCGCAGGCGGGCTCGACGGCGTCGACTCGATCTTCGGTCTGCACTGCGACCCCCGGCTGCAGGTCGGCAGCGTCGGCACGCGCGTCGGGGCCATCACGTCGGCCACCGACCTGCTGGAGCTGCGGCTGACCTCGCCGGGCGGGCACACGTCCCGGCCGCACCTGACCGCCGACCTCGTGCACGCGCTCGGGACCGTCATCACCGGGCTGCCCGCGCTGCTGTCGCGCCGCATCGACCCGCGGTCCGGGACCGTGCTGGTCTGGGGCGCCGTGCACGCCGGTGAGGCCCCCAACGCCGTGCCCCAGGACGGGGTACTGCGCGGGACGCTGCGTACCGGTGACCACGAGGTGTGGGCCGATCTCGAGCCGTTGGTGGCGGGGCTGGTGCAGTCACTGCTCGCGCCGACCGGTGTCGGGTTCGAGCTGGAGCACCGGCGTGGGGTGCCGCCGGTCGTCAACGACGTGGAGTCCGAGGCCGTGCTCCGGGCCGGGGTCGAGGCGGCGCTCGGCGAGCAGGCGGTGACCGGGACCAAGCAGTCCTCCGGCGGCGAGGACTTCGGGTGGTACCTGGAGAACGTGCCAGGGTCGTTCGCCCGGCTCGGCGTGTGGTCGGGCGAGGGAACCCCGCCCGACCTCCACCAGCCGACGTTCGTACTGGACGAACGAGCCCTGCTGACCGGCGTCCGGGTACTGACCCACACAGCCCTGGCCGCCCTGGCCTGACCACAACCACCACAGCCACACCCCATCCCCCCGACAACCCCGCGAGTCCCCGGTTCGGGACCCGCGAGTCCCCCGTTCAGGACTCGCGAGTCCCCGGTTCAGGACTCGCGAGTCCCCGGTTCAGAACCCGCGAGTCCCCCGTTCGGGACCCGCGAGTCCCCGGTTCAGAACCCGCGAGTCCCCCGTTCGGGACCCGCGAGTCCCCGGTTCAGAACCCGCGAGTCCCCCGTTCGGGACCCGCGAGTCCCCGGTTCGGGACCCGCGAGTCTCCCGTTCGGGACTCGCGAGTTTCGCTTTCGTGCGGGATTAGTTGCGCTCTTGTGCGTGCCTGGCGGTTCCCTGCGGTTGTCCACAGGCCTGTCCCGCGTCGGCCGTTTCTGTCGGTGTTCGCCGCTACGGTGGTGATCGGGGGGCCGCGGCCGTCCTACCCCCGGATCACCTCCAGCACCAGGCTGTCCCGCCCACGTGCGTCGTCGCCGATCTCGTACGCGCCGTCCAGGGCCGCCAGTGCGCCGTCCACCGCGTCCGGGGTGTCCGTGTGCAGTTCCAGCAGCGGCTCGCCCGCCGTCACCTCGTCACCCGGCTTCGCCAGGCACAGCACGCCCGCCGCCGCCTGAACCGGGTCCTCCTTACGGGCCCGGCCCGCGCCCAGGCGCCACGCCGCAACGCCGACACCCAGTGCGTCGAGCCTGGTCAGCACACCGTCCCTCGGTGCCGCCACCACGCGCACGTGGCTGGGTGCGGGCAGCTCCGCGTTCGGGTCGCCGCCCTGCGCCTCGATCATGCGGCACCACGTCTCGTACGCCGCGCCGGAGGCGAGCACCTCCGCCGGGTCCACCGGCACACCCGCCAGGGACAGCATCTCCGACGCCAGCGCCACCGTCAGCTCCACCACGTCCGGTGGTCCGCCGCCGCGCAGAACCTCGACCGCCTCAGCCACCTCGACCGCGTTGCCCACCGCCCGGCCCAACGGCACCGACATGTCCGTCAGCAGCGCCGACACCTTCTGGCCGTGGGCCGTGCCGATCGCCACCAGCGCCGACGCCAGCTCGCGGGCGTCGTCCAGCGAACGCATGAACGCACCCGAGCCGGCCTTCACGTCCAGCACCAGCGCGCCCGCACCCTCGGCGATCTTCTTCGACATGATCGACGACGCGATCAGCGGGACGCACTCGACCGTGCCCGTCACGTCCCGCAGCGCGTACAGCTTGCGGTCCGCCGGGGCCAGGCCCTCCGTCGGCGCGCAGACCACGGCACCCACGTCCGCCAGCTGTGCGCGGATCTCCTCCGTCGACAGCTGCGCGCGCCAGCCCGGGATCGCCTCCAGCTTGTCGAGCGTGCCGCCCGTGTGGCCGAGGCCGCGGCCCGACAGCTGCGGCACCGCCACCCCGCACGTCGCCACCAGCGGCGCCAGCGGCAACGTGATCTTGTCGCCCACGCCGCCCGTCGAGTGCTTGTCGACCGTCGGGACCGGCCACGACAACCGTTCGCCGGAGTCGATCATCGCCTGGGTCCAGCGGGACGTCTCCTCGAACGTCATGCCGTTCAGGAAAACCGCCATGGCCAGGGCCGACATCTGCTCGTCGGCGACCTCGCCCCTGGTGTACGCGTCGATGACCCAGTCGATCTGGGCGTCCGACAGGACACCGCGGTCGCGCTTGGTCCGGATGACGTCGACTGCCGTGTGCTTCACCGTGTCACGGTAGATCAGCCGGGCCGAACGCGTGCGGCAGCACCGCCGACATCGGCAGGGGGCCGTCCGGCGTGTCCATGAGGCAGTCCGCGCCGCCGAACTCGTACAGGATCTGCCTGCACCGGCCGCACGGCATCAGCAGGTCACCCGTACCGGAACGGCACGCCACCGCCACGAACCGGCCGCCGCCCGTCAGGTGCAGCTGGCCAGCCATCGTGCACTCCGCGCACAGGCCGACGCCGTAGGAGGCGTTCTCGATGTTGCAGCCGGTCACGATCCGGCCGTCGTCGCACACCGCCGCCGCCCCGACCTGCAGGCCGGAGTACGGGCAGTACGCGACCTGAGCCGCCTCCACGGCCGCGGCCCTCAACTTCTCCCAGTCAACCACGATGCTCGCTCCGCAAGCCGCGCTCTGTCACGATGTCCACTCCCGCAAGCCGCGCTCGGTCAAGCTGCTCAGTCACCTTCACCTCGCCGGTATGGCATGCCGTTCGCCGCCGGTGGCCGCAGTCGCTGCGCGGCCAGCGCCAGCACCACCAACGTGATGATGTGCGGCGTGTACGGCAGGAACTCCGAGGGCAGCTCGTCCGTCGCGTAGTACAGCGCATAGACGGCGACGGCGCCCACCCCGGCGAGCGCGGCCGTCGTCCACTTGCGGCGGAACAGCTGCCAGATCACCAGCAGACCGGCGCAGATCACCGCCGCGTACAGCAGCGCGTGCACCGTCTCCGGGCCCGACGACAGCCGCAGGCCGTCCGCGTAACCGAACAGGCCCGCGCCGGCGAGGGTGCCGCCCGGCCGCCAGTTGCCGAAGATCATCGCGGCGAGGCCGATGAAGCCGCGGTTCGCCGTCTGGCCCTCCGAGTAGATCGAGGGGCTCGAACCGAGCACCAGCGCGGCGCCACCGATGCCTGCCAGCGCGCCGGACGCGATCACCGCGATGTACTTGTGCAGGTAGACGTTCACGCCGAGCGACTCGGCCGCGACCGGGTTCTCGCCGCACGACCGCAGCCGCAGCCCGAACCTGGTGCGCCACAGCACGAGGTAGGTCGCGAACACCAGCAGGATGCCGATGATCAGCATCGGCGACACCCGCGTCACCAGACCACGCAGCAGGCCGGCCACGTCGGAGATCACCGCGCGCTGCTCGGACTCCAGCTCACCGAGCCAGTCCGCCAGGCCCTGCGCGGAGAAGGTGTCGAACCGGTCGATCGGCGGCGAGTCACGCGGGTTGTCCGACAGCGGCGCGAAGATCAGCGTCGACAGGTACTTCGCGACACCGGCGCCGAGCAGGTTGATCGCCACCCCGGACACGATGTGGTTGACGCCGAAGGACACGGTCGCGATGGCGTGGAGCGCACCGCCGAGCGCACCGAAGATCGCGCCGAACAGCACCGAACCGTACGGGCCGAGCCCCAGCACGCCTGCCCACGCCGCGCCCCAGGTGCCGAGGATCATCATGCCCTCGAGCCCGATGTTGATCATGCCGGAACGCTCGGCCCAGATGCCGCCGAGACCGCAGAGGAGGATCGGCAGGCCGAGCGTGACCGTGTTCTGCATCGTCGACGACGACGTCAGCGCCGGTTCGCCGGTCAGGAACGAGGTGGTGGCCAGCACACCGACCACCGCGACGATGCCGAACACGAACATCGCCCAGCCCGGCACCGCCCGCCTGCGCGGCGGCGGTGTCACCGTCATGCCTGCCGGAGAAGCAGACCGCACGTCCGCGATGCTCACTTGGCAGCCCCCTCCGGCTCGACCGCGGTGCCCGTGGCCTGGCCGACGCGCCGCTGCTCGGCGGCCAGCTCCATCCGCTTCACGATCTCGTACGCGACGACAACCGACAGGACGATCGCGCCCTGCATGATCGTCGCGATCTCCCTCGGCACACCCACGTTGTCCAGCGCGCCCTTCGCCTTCTCCAGGAACGCCCACAGGAGCGCCCCGAACGCGATGCCCACCGGGTGGTTGCGGCCGAGCAGTGCGATGCCGATGCCCGCGAAGCCGTAGCCGGACGCGAAGTTCAGCGTGTACGCGTGGTCGCGGCCCAGGATCTCCGGCATGCCGACCAGGCCGGCGACCGCACCGGACACCAGCAGCGACACCACGATCATCTTCTTGGCGTTCACGCCACCGGCCGCCGCGGCGGTCGGCGAAAGGCCCGACGCCTTCAGCTCGAACCCGAACCGGGTCCGGTTCATCACCACGCCGTACACCGCGGCCGCGACGACCGCGAGGAACACCAGGCCGAAGACCGTGCCGCGGTCACCCAGCTCGATGCCGGGGACCTGGGCGGACTCGGGGAGCGGCTCGGTCGAGACGTTGTTGCCGATGAGGATGCCGAACTGGTCGCGGCGGATCAGGTAGGCGGCAAGACCGAACGCGATCGCGTTCATCATGATCGTGGAGAGCACCTCGTGCACCCCGCGCGTGACCTTCAGGATCGCGGGCAGTGTCGCCCACGCGGCGCCCGCTGCGGCCGCGACCACGAGGATCACCAGCCAGTGCAGCACGGGCGGCAGCACGATCGCGCTGCCCACGATGGCCGCGACCAGCGCACCGACCCGGTACTGGCCCTCGATCCCGATGTTCAGCAGGTTCATCTGGAAGCCGATGGCGGCGGCCAGCGCGGCCAGCATGTAGATGGCCGTCGAGTTGACGATGTCGACCGCGACCTGGCCCTCGCCGACCTGGCCGATCATCACACCGAGCGCCTCCGCCGGGTTGGCCCCGGAGGCGAGCAGCGCGATCGCGCACAGCACCGCGGCGAAGACGACCGCGAGGACGGGTGCCAGCAGCGACGAGCGCAGCCGGGAGTTCATGGGGTACCTCCGGTCTCCGTCACCAGCGCGCCCGAATCGTCCACCACGGCGGCACCGGTCATCGCGGACCCCAGGTCCTCCGGCGTCACGGTCGTGGGGTCGGCGTCGGCGACGAACCTGCCGCGCAGCATGACCTTGATCGAGTCGGACAGGCCGATCAGCTCGTCGAGGTCGGCCGACACGAGCAGCACGGCGAGGCCCGCGGCGCGGGCGTTGCGGATGTGGTCCCAGATCGCGGCCTGCGCGCCCACGTCGACGCCGCGGGTCGGGTGGGAGGCGATCAGCAGCACCGGGTCACCGGACAGCTCGCGGCCGATCACCAGTTTCTGCTGGTTGCCGCCGGACAGGGACGCGGCCGTGACCTCGATGCCGGGGGTGCGGACGTCGAACTCCTCGACGATCCGCCGCGTGTCCTCGCGGGCGCCCGCGATGTCCAGGAACGCGCCGCGCGCCGTGGGTTTCCTGGTCTGGTAGCCGAGGATGCGGTTCGCCCACAGCGGCTCGGTGAGCAGCAGGCCGTGGCGGGTGCGGTCCTCGGGGATGTAGCCGATGCCGGCCTCGCGGCGGGCCAGGGTGCCCGCCCTGGTCAGGTTGCGGCCGTTCAGCAGCACCCGCCCGGCGGCGGCCCTGCGGATGCCCATGAGCGTCTCGACCAGCTCGGTCTGCCCGTTGCCCTCGACACCCGCGATGCCGAGCACCTCGCCCGACCGGACCACGAGGTGCAGGTCGTCGAGGATGCGGCGGCCGTCCGGTGCCTCCAGCGTGAGGCCCTGGACCTGCAGGACCTCGTTCTCGGTGACCGTCGACGTGCGGGTCTCCGGGCTCGGCAGCTCCGAGCCGACCATCATCTCGGCGAGCTGGCGGGAGGTGACCGTGTCCGGGGCGACCGTGCCGACGGTCGTGCCGCGGCGGATCACGGTGATCGAGTCCGCGATGGCCCGGACCTCGTCGAGCTTGTGGGAGATGAAGAGGAAGGTGTAGCCGTCCGCGCGCATCGTCCGCAGCGTGTCGAACAGCTCGTCGACCTCCTGGGGGACGAGCACCGCGGTCGGCTCGTCGAGGATGACGATCCGCGCGCCCCGGTAGAGGACCTTGAGGATCTCCACGCGCTGCCGGTCGGCCACGCCGAGGCGTTCGACCAGCGTCGACGGGTCCTGCTCCAGGCCGACCGAGCCGGCCAGCTCACGCACTCTCGCTCTGGCCCGCTTGCCGATCCCGTACAGGTTCTCGGCGCCGAGCACGACGTTCTCGAGCACGGTCAGGTTGTCGGCGAGCATGAAGTGCTGGTGCACCATGCCGATGCCAGCCCTGATCGCGTCGGCGGGGGACCGGAACCGGACCTGCTCGCCGTGCACCGTGATGGTGCCCTCGTCCGGGGGCTGCATCCCGTACAGGATCTTCATCAGGGTGGACTTGCCCGCCCCGTTCTCGCCGCAGAGCGCGTGCACCTCGCCCGTCTCGACGGTCAGGTCGACGTCGCTGTTGGCGACGACGCCGGGGAACCGTTTCGTGATGCCGGCGAGCACGACCGCGGGCACGGGTCGCGCGTCCGCGTCGGCCACCGTGTCGACCTCGGTGTCGGTCATGGAGACCCTTCCTCACAGGAAAGACCCGTGGGTGCGCGGCTGCTCGACCGCACACCCACGGGCGTCACACTCTTCGGGCTCGTCAGCTGCTCGGAGCGTCCGAGACCTCGATCTCACCCTCGATGATCTGCTGCTTGTACGCCTCGGCCCAGCTCTTGGTCTCGTCGTCGATCTTGCCGCCCGACGTCGAGTAGCCGACGCCGTCGACCTTCAGGTCGAAGACCGGCGGCAGGCTGGCGAGGTCGTTCGCGGCGACCGCGGCGATGTAGTCGAACACCGCGACGTCGACGCGCTTGAGCATGGACGTGATGATGACGTCCTTGTACTCGGCGACCGTCTTCTGGTTGTACTGGTCGGAGTCGACGCCGATGGCCATCACGTTCGCCTCCTTCGCGGCGGCGAACACACCCTTACCGGAAGCACCCGCGGCGTGGTAGACGACGTCCGCGCCCTGGTCGATCAGGCCCTTCGCGGCGACCTGGCCCTTCGGGGCGTCGGCGAAGCCGGTGAGGTCACCCGCCTCGGTGATGTACTTCGAGACGACCTCGGCGTCGGGCGCCACGGTCTTCACACCCTGCTCGAAACCGGCCTGGAACTTCTGGATCAGCGGCACGTTCACGCCGCCGACGAAGCCGATGGTGCAGCTCTCGCTCTTCAGCGCCGCGATGACACCCACGAGGAACGAGCCCTCGTGCTCGGCGAAGCCCAGGAACGTGACGTTCGCCGGCGCGTTCTCGACGAAACCGTCGACCACGGCGAACTGGGTGTTCGGGAACTCGGCGGCGATCTTGGCGGTCGCGTCGGAGTAGGCGAAGCCCACGCTGACGATCGGGTTGTGGCCCTCCTGCGCCAGCTGGCGCAGACGCGTCAGCTTGGCGTCCTCGCTCTCCTGGTCGGTGGCGGTGAGCTCCTTGGTGTTCTCCTTCTTCACACCGATCTCGGCGATGGCCTGGTCAAGGCCGGCCGCTGCCGAGTCGTTGAACGACGCGTCGCCACGGCCGCCGATGTCGAATGCCAGCCCGACCTTGAGCGCGCTGCCGTCCGCCTCGGTCGCGGCTTCGCTGGTCGTCGTCCCTGCGGACGCGGCCGCCGGCTTGTCCACGGTCTTGCAGCCCGCGGCGTTGTTACCGCCGCCGGAGCCGTTCGAGGATCCCGAATCCTTCGCACACCCGACCACGGACAGCACGCTGGTCAGCGCGATCGCGGTGACCGCGACTCCCCGCTTGAAGCGCAAGGCTTTCTCCCTCCGCCTTCACATTGACACGCCCGGCCAAGTGCCGAACGCCGACTTATTGGCGAGACCGTACTCTGCGGTCGCGGAAGTGCTACCGCCGCGTAGACCCGCGTGACCCAATCGTTCTTCGAGCCCGCGCAGACTAGTACCGAAAGTGATCGCTCGCGTGCGGTGTGGTCATTTGTGACGTCGTTGTTTCGTGATTCTCGGGCCGCTTCGCCCGATCAGGGCATAGGCGTCCGCCACCGCGGTGAGCCCTTCCTCGGCGATTCGCAGCGCGAGCAGGAAGTCCTCCTCCGTTGTGGCCCTGGCCAGCGCCGCGCCCGTCGTGTTGTAACGCTCATGGGCCGTTCGCAGTAGTGCCATGGCCTTTTCGTCGTCGAGCTGTTCGACGCCGTCCTCGACGTAGTGGCCGAGCTGGTGGTACCGCGAGCGCGCCGCGACCGCCTCGTCGTTGCTGCGCAGCCGGTGGTCGCGACCGGACAGCACCGGCACGAGCGCCCCGGCCGCCACCAGCACCACTGCGACGCCGATCCACACCCAGATCACCTGGCCGCCTCCCTCTCCAGCTCCGCCGGCGGCCTCTCCCGGCCCCCTACCACCGACGACCGACAGTTCGCCGCGTCAACCGGCGCCGATCGGCCGGTTGTCCACAGCCGCCGGACTTGTCCACAGATCCGCGTCGGGCAGCGGCGCCGACCGCCGGCACGCGGCACGATCGACGCCATGAACGCAGCGACTACGCCACGACCCGGAACGTCAGCCCGGCACGCACCAGCCGGTCGATCAGCCTGTCCCCCATGGCGACGGCCGTCGTCACCTGCCCGGCGGTCTTCGGCAGGTCGTCGAAGGCGAGGCAGAGCGCCGACTCCGCGAGCATCTTGGCGGTCTCCCCGTAGCCGGGGTCACCCCCGGACACCTCGGTGACCACCCGGCGGCCACCACCGGTGCCGACGAACCGCACCCGGAACCAGGCCTTGTCGCGGCGTTCCTGAGTGGGCCCGTCCCCGGCGGCCATGCGCGACAGCAGCCACTTCCTGGCGGGCGGCACCTGCGCGAGCACGACCGCGGCCCCGACCGCACCGACGATCCCGGCGGCGACGGGCAGCTTCCTGACCGCGAGGTGGTGCCCGTAGCTGAAGGAGGGCCCGTACCGCTCCAGCGCACGTGCGGACCGCAACACGACCTGCGGGTCGATGGTGGGCGCGGGAAGCACCCAGGCGCCGATGTCCTTCTCGAACCGGGGGCGGCCGCTGGCACCGCGCACGGCACGCCCTTCCGGCCGGTCCTCGACCTGCCTGCGCCGCTTGGCGGTGGCCGCCATCTCCCGCAGCCGGGAGAACGCGGTGATGGCGGAGTGGTAGGTCCCCGCGGAGAAGCCGGCGGAGGCCGAGACATACCCCTGGACATCCACCGGCACCCCCTCGGGCAGCTGCTCGACGGTGAACAGCACCCCGAGGTCGTAGGGAATGGAGTCGAACCCGGCGGAGTGCACGATCCGCGCTCCGCTCGCGACAGCGGTGTCGTGGTGGTCGAGGTACATCCGGTCGACGAACTCGGGCTCACCGGTGAGGTCGAGGTAGTCGGTGCCGGTCTCCGCGCACACCGCGACAAGTGGTTCCCCGTGATGGAAATAGGGCCCGACGGTGGTGACGACCACCCGCCCACGGGAGACCACGGCCCGCAACGCCTCACGGTCGGTGACGTCGGCGACGAGCAACTCGAGATCAGCACACAAGGGGTTGATTTCGGCGAGCCGCTCGCGCACCGCTACGAGCTTCTCCCTGGACCGACCGGCGATCGCCCACCGACAGCCTTTGGGCGCATGCGCCGCCAGGTACTCGGCCGTGAGACCGCCGGTGAACCCGGTGGCCCCGAAGAGCACGACATCGAACTCCCGCCCCACCGACATGCGAGAACACCCTCCACGAACCCCTGAAGCTACCGACGAGTAGCCACACTACCGGCAGAAATCCGACGACGCCCAGTCCAGCCACTCCGTAGTTAGGATCCGACCCGTGGCCTTCCGCACCACAGCCGCAGAGCTGAACCGCCAGTACAAGCAGAACCGGAACGACATCGAGGCAATCCACGAGATCCTCAAAGCGACAAGGGATGACGTAAGCGAGACCAGGACCAAGCTCGACAGCCTCGCAACCCGAGTGGATGCCATCGGCACCAAGGTCAACGACCTCACCACCCGAGTTGACACCCTCGGCACCGAAGTCGGGACCCTGACCACTCGAGTCGACAGCCTCACTACCCGAGTCGACGCCCTCGGCACCGAAGTCGGGACCCTGACCACTCGAGTCGACGGCCTGGCGACCCGGGTCGATGGCCTCACCACCAGAGTCGACGAGCGGTTCGCCGCGCAGGGTCGGCGGTTCGACGCGCTCGACGGTCAGATGGCCGAGGTACTGGAGATCCTGCGCGGCAGGTCCGCGTGACTCAGGTCCAGAAGACCGCGATGCCCACGTTCACGACCACCAGCCCGACCAGTGACGGCGGAAGCCACTTCGGAGCCGGCACGCGGCGGATCACGTAGACGAGCGCGAGCGCGGCGATCACCAGCAGGATCAGCGTCTTGATGCCGAGCTTCATCCCGTTGTAGTCCTGGTCCGTGGCCGGGGCCAGGAGCTGCAACGCGAGCCCGGTGATCAACTGCAGTGCGGCGACGTGCAGCCAGCCCTTGTTGAGCGGCGCATCGGCGGCGGCGCGGCGCTGGACCAGGAACATCCCCACCAGCAGCGCCATGCCCAGCAGGTGCAGGAACACCAGGAGGAGGCGGACGAACTCCACGAGAACAATCTCCCTTGGGTCGGCCAGGCCGTGGGTCAGCCCGTCGGTACGAGCAGTTCTAGCAGGCCAGTACCCGGTCCACGTCGATCGGGGCACCGGTTGACACCGTCGAACGCTGCTTCAATCCCGGGTCGGCGGGCTGGCCACGAACTTGTCCCTGGCCTCCGCGTAGCGCTCGCGCAGGCCGGGTGTCGGGTCGCCGTCGACGCGCTGTGTCGCGCCCAGCCTCCAGTTGGGTGGGGCGTTGCCGCCCGCGAGGGTCCACGCGGCCTGGCGGGCGGCGCCGTCGGCCACGTACTCGCCGGGTTCGGGCACCAGCACCGGGCGGCCGAGGACGGTCGGGGCGATGCCGCGGACGGCGGCGGACCGGGCGCCACCACCGACCAGCAGCACACGTTCGGTGCGGACTCCTTGTGCCACAAGGGCGTCCAGTGCGTCCGCCAGGCCGCACAGCATGCCTTCGACGGCCGCGCGGGCCTGGTGGGCCGGGGTGGCGTTCGCCAGGCGTAAGCCGTGCAGTGCGCCGGTGGCGGCCGGCAGGTTCGGGGTGCGCTCGCCCTCCAGGTACGGGACGAGCGTGAGGCCGTCGGCGCCAGGTGGGGCGGACAGCGCGAGCTCGGCGAAGCGGTCGTGGCCGACGCCCAGCATGCGGGCCACCGCGTCCAGCACGCGGGCCGCGTTCAGGGTGCACACCAGCGGCAGGAACCGGCCGGTGGCGTCGGCGAACCCGGCCACCAGGCCGGCCGCGTCGGCGCACGGTTTGTCGGCGACCGCGAACGCGGTGCCGGACGTGCCGATGGAGACGACGACGTCACCCGGTTCGGCGCCGACGCCGAGGGCGGCGGCCATGTTGTCGCCGGTGCCCGCACCGAGCAGGGCGCCTGCCGGGGTGCGGCCGGAGTCGTCGGACGGGCCGAGCACCCTCGGCAGCGCCGGGGTCGCGCCCAACGCGAGTTCGAGGAGGTCGGTCCGGTACGCACCGGTGGCGGCGGAGAAGTACGCGGTGCCCGACGCGTCGCCGCGGTCGGTGGTCAGGCGGTCCAGGCCACCGCCGGACAGGCGCCACGTCAGGTAGTCGTGCGGCAGGCACACCGCCGCGGTGGCGGCCACCGACTCCGGTTCGTGGTCGCGCAACCAGCGGAGCTTGCTCGCGGTCATCGACGCGACCGGGACCACGCCGACCGCGTCGGCCCAGGCACCGCCGCCGCCCAGTTCGTCGACGAGGTCGGCCGCGGCCTTGGCGGAACGGGTGTCGTTCCACAACAGCGCAGGCCGGACCACCTCGCCGGACTCGGTGAGGCACACCATGCCGTGCTGCTGGCCGGCGACCGACACGGCGGCGACATCGTCGATGCCGCCCGCCTGGTCGATCGCCGACCGCAGCGCGGTCCACCACGCCGCCGGGTCCACCTCGGTCCCGTCGGGGTGCGGTGCGGAGCCACTGCGCACCAGTGCGCCGGACTCCGCGTCACGCACAACCACCTTGCAGGACTGGGTCGACGAGTCGACTCCGGCCACCAGCGGCATGGTCAACACCTCCGTGATCGAGTCTAGGCGGGTCAGGCCGGTATCGGGCCGCCCGCCGAGACCCGGTCGGGCTAGAACCGCAGGTTGGTGAGGTACTTGTAGCCGGTCTCGGCGCACTTCAGCGCGTCGACGGGCTGGTCGTTCTCGACGATGTACTCCTCGACCTCCAGGGGCCGGGTGGCGCGGAAGATCCGCCGGAAGTCGATGTCGCCCTCACCGAGGTCGGCGAAACCGCCGTCCGGTGCGCGGTCCTTCACGTGGTACTGCTCGACGCGGCCCGGATTCCTGTAGAACTCCCGCACCGGATCCGCACCACCGGCCACGACCCAGTACAGGTCCATCTCGAAGCTGACGTTCCGCCGCGAGGTCCGGCGCGCCAGCACGTCGATCGGCCGCACCCCGTCGATGGTCTGGTACTCCTGGTTGTGGTTGTGGTAGCCGAACTTGATCCCGGCCCGCCGGTACGCCTTGCCCGCCGCCTCGAGCCGGTCGGCGAACGTCTCCCACTCCGCGATCGTGCCGAAGTTCGCCCACGCCACGTTGCTGCGCCGGTTCCCGAGGATCTTCGCGTCGGCGATGGCCTGGTCGAGATCCCCGTCGATACCGGCGTGGGTCGACGTCGCCCTGATGCGCCGCGCGTCCAGCAGCTTCCGGAACTCCGTGGCGCTGCGGCCATAGGTGCCCGCCAGCTCCACCTTGCGGTACCCGATGTCGGCGAGCGCGTCGAGGGTGCCCTCGAGGTCGGTCTCGAGGACCGACCGCAGCGTGTACAGCTGGATGCTGATCTTGTCCTTCGGCACGCGCAGGCCCCAGCGCCCACCGCGCCCGGCCCCCTCGGCCGACGCGACACCGGGCAGCACCCCGGCCGCGCCGGCCGCGAGAGCGGCACCGGCGGCACCGCGAAGCATGGACCTTCTCGAAATAGCCACGACAGATCCCTCCATTGGGACGGGTGGAGACGGTTGAACAACGATCCGGCTCGTGACCGGACACGACTTAGGGAAAGGAGACTCGGTCTGCGCTGGGTCCCGGACATCGACGGCGGCATCGCGGGACCGGGGTTCGCGGACGCGATCGGCGATCCACCGGGGTCGGGCTGTGCGGGCGGAGGCCGACGCCCCTGGTGAGGCGGCCCGGGAGCCGCCTCACCGGAACGCTGTCAGTCCTTCGTGGAGAACGCGGCGTCGAAGGCGGCCTCCGGCTTGTCGAACAGGTGGGCGCGGATGAACGTCACCGCTTCCTCGGCCCCCCGGAGGCGGTCCATGCCCGCGTCCTCCCATTCGACCGAGATCGGGCCGGTGTAGCCGATCGAGTTCAGTGCCCGGAAGCACTCCTCCCACGGCACGTCGCCGTGGCCGGTCGACACGAAGTCCCAGCCGCGGCGGGGGTCGGCCCATGCCAGGTGGCTGCCCATCCGGCCGTTGCGGCCGTCGAACCTCTTCTTGGTGTCCTTGCAGTCCACGTGGTAGATCCGGTCCGCGAAGTCCAGGATGAAGCCCACCGGGTCCAGGTCCTGCCAGATGAAGTGGCTGGGGTCCCAGTTCAGGCCGAACGCCTCCCGGTTGCCGACCGCGTCGAGGGTCTTCTTCGTGGTCCAGTAGTCGTAGGCGATCTCCGACGGGTGGACCTCGTGGGCGAACCGGACCCCCACCTCGTCGAACACGTCGAGGATCGGGTTCCAGCGGCTGGCGAAGTCGGCGTAGCCGTCGGCGATGACGTCCTGGCTCACCGGCGGGAACATCGCGACGTACTTCCAGATCTTCGAGCCCGTGAAGCCGATGACCGTGTCCACGCCCAGTTTCGCCGCGGCGCGGGCCGTGTCCTTCATCTCCTCGGCCGCACGCCGGCGAACGCCCTCGGGATCGCCGTCGCCCCAGATACGGGACGGGACGATGTTCTTGTGGCGGTCGTCGATCGGGTCGTCGCAGACCGCCTGGCCGACCAGGTGGTTCGAGATGGCCCACACCTTCAGGCCGTGGGAGGCCAGCTGCTCCAGCTTCTTCTGGACGTAGTCGTCCTCCGCCAGGGCGCGGTCCACCTCGAAGTGGTCACCGGAACAAGCGATCTCCAGCCCGTCGTAACCCCACTGCGCGGCGAGCTTGCACACCTCCTCGAAAGGCAGGTCGGCCCACTGGCCGGTGAACAACGTGACTGGTCGACTCATCGTCGAACTCCCTCCGGAACACCCTGCAACTGCAACAAGAGATCACGCACCTGCGTCGCCTTCACGGCGCCGCCGGGCTCCGCGTCCGGCACCGAGCACAGCAGGACCGGGCCGTCGTCCGCCGACGAGGGCAGCCTGCCGTGCGAGCCCCGGACCGGGGCCGGGTCGAGCGGCACCACCTGCATCGCGTACCGCAGGCCCGCCTTCTTCTTCACCAGGTTCAGCCCGGCCTTGGCCTTCGCCAGCCGGTCCGCCGGGTTGAAGAACAGCTCCGCCGGGTCGTAGCCGGGCTTGCGGTGGATGTCCACGCCCCGCGCGAAGTCCGGCGCCCGGTCGTCGTCGAGCCAGTAGTAGTAGGTGAACCACGCGTCGGGGTCCGCCACCACGACCAGCTCACCCGACCGTTCGTGGTCGATCCCGTACCTGGCCTGTTCGGCGCGGTCCAGCACCTCGTCCACCCCGGCTAGCGCGGACAGCATGTCCCGCACGCGCGGGATGTCCGCCGGGTCCGCGACGTACACGTGCGCCACCTGGTGGTCGGCGACCGCGAACGCCCGCGACACCCACGGGTCCAGGTACTCCATGCCGTGCTGCGTGTACACCTCCAGCAGGCCTTCGCGGCGCAGCAGCCGGTTGACGTCCACCGGTCGCCGCACGTTGGTGATGCCGTACTCCGACAGCGCCACCACCGTCGCGCCCGCGTCGCGCGCGTCGTCCAGCAGCGGCTTCAGCGCGGCGTCGATCTCGCCGGCGGCACGCGCCGCCTCCGGCGCGTCCGGGCCGAACCGCTGCAGGTCGTAGTCCAGGTGCGGCACGTACACCAGCAGCATGTCGGGGTGGTGCTCGCGCAGGATCTTCCGCGAAGCGCCGACGATCCACTCGCTCGAAGCCAGCGACGCCGTCGGGCCCCAGTACTGGAACAGCGGGAACTCGCCGAGCGCGCCGGTCAGCTCGTCGTGCAGCGCGGGCGGCCGCACGTACGCGTCCGGCGACTTGCGCCCGTCCGCGTGGTAGATCGGCCGCGGCGTCACCGTGATGTCGGTCGTCGCGCCCATCGCGTACCACCAGCACACGTTCGCGACCTGGAAGTCGGGGTTGGCGGCCCGCGCGGTCTCCCACACCTTCTCGCCGAGCACCAGCTTGTTGTGCTGGCGCCACAGGTGCACCTCGCCGACGTCGCGGAAGTACCAGCCGTTGCCGACGATCCCGTGGTCGCGCGGCAGCGCGCCGGTCAGGAACGTCGACTGGGCGCTGCACGTCACCGCGGGCAGCACCGTGCCAAGCTCGGCCTGCCACCCCATGCGCGCCAGCGCCGACAGGTTCGGCATGTGCCGCAAGAGTTTCGGTGTCATGCCGACGACGTCGACCACGACCAGCTGTGTCATCGAACTCCTCCAGGTTCCAGCAGGTTCGCGACGGCCCAGCGCAGTTCCGCGGCGATCCCCCTGATGAGTGCCGTGTCGCCGCCGTTGCCGGCGGTCTCCGGCAGCACGCTCCACGTGTAGGTCTCCACCTCGACATGCGGCAGCGTATCGTCCACAGTGGACTGTAGCGCGGCGATGGCGGTGCGCAGCACGTCCGTCGTCGCCGAGAGGGGCGCCGCGGGGCGGGCGTGCAGCGGCACGTGGAAGTGCACCCGCCACGGGTCGCGGCCCGGCAACTCGGTCAGCGCCTGCGGCAGGTCGTCGGCCGCGAGGACCGTGCCCGACCCGGTGCGTTCCCGCACCTGGTGCAGGTAGCGGGGCTCGGTGAAGTCGGCGAGCGCGAGGCGCGCCGGACCGGTGGCCGGGTCCTCGACCTGCAGCGCCGCCGACGCCTGCACCTTCACGACCTCGAGACCCGACCGGTAAATCTGCTCGACGGTGGCGGCCGGGTCGGCGAACGACACCGCGAGGTGGCAGGTGTCCAGGCACAGCCCGATGTAGCGCGGGTCCACGCGCGGCGCGAGCCACGACACCGCGTCGGCGACGGTGTCGAGCACGCAGCCCGGCTCCGGCTCGACGGCGAGCCGGATGGGCCGCCCGTTCGCCGCGGCCATCCCGGCCAGTGTCGTGGTCAGCGACGTGAGCGCGGTGGTCGCGACCTCGTCGTCCGCTGGCGACCACGGGGTGCGCCACGCCAGCGGCAGCGTCGAGATCGAGCCGTACACCGCGGAGTCCGGCAGCAGGTCGGCGAGCACGGTGGCGCAGTCGGCCGTGTACCGCAGCCGCGCCTCGTTCGTCCATTCTGGACGGTAGACGGAGTGTTTGACCACCTCGTCGTGGAAACCGCCGTACGGGAAGGCGTTGAGCGTGTGGACCTCGAGTCCCCTGGCGTCCAGTTCCGCACGCAGCTTGGCCCGCAGCGCGGGCGCCGCGGCCAGCTCCCCTGCCAGCACGGCGGGCAGCCACAGGCCGAGGCCGAGCACGTCGACGCCGACCAGGCGCCGGATGGGCTCCGCGTAGCGGTCGAGCTGCGCCAGCACACCCGCGAGGTCCTCGGCCGGGTGCACGTTGGTGCAGTAGGACAGCGGGGTCATGTGTTCCCGCCGCCGCGCAGCACCGAGTTGCCCGCGAACGTATCGGCCGACGGCGTGAACCCGGGCAGCTCGTCGAGCACCAGCCGGTCGGACTGGCCGTAGAACTCGACGGGGTTGCGCCACAGCACCTTGTCGACGTCGGCCTCGGTGAACCCGGCGTCGAGCATGGCGAGCCCGGTCTTGTACGTCTTCAGCGGGTCGGAGCGGCCCCAGTCGGCGGCCGAGTTCACGATCATCCGCTCGGTGCCGTACTCCCGCAGGATCGCGACCATCCGCTGCTCGTCCATCTTGGTGTCCGGGTAGATGGAGAAGCCCATCCAGCAGCCGGACTCGTGCACGACCCCCACGGTCGGCTCGTTGAGGTGGTCCACGAGCACGTGGCCGGGGTCGATGCCGGACTCCTTCACCACGTCCAGGGTCCGGCGCGTGCCGGCGAGCTTGTCGCGGTGCGGGGTGTGGACGAGCGCGGGCAGCTCGTGGGCGATCGCGAGGGCGAGCTGGCGGGTGAACACCTCGTCCTCCTCCGGCGTCATCGAGTCGTAGCCGACCTCGCCGACCGCGACCACACCGTCCTTCGCGAGGTAGCGCGGCAGCACGTCGAGCACCTCACGGCAGCGGGGATCGTTCGCCTCCTTGGGGTTCAGCGCGATCGTGCAGTGGTGGCGGATGCCGAACTGCGCGGCACGGAAGCGTTCCCAGCCGATGAGCGAGTCGAAGTAGTCGGTGAACGACGCGACGCTCGTGCGTGGCTGACCGAGCCAGAACGCGGGCTCGACCAGTGCGCGCACGCCTGCCGAGAACATGGCCTCGTAGTCGTCGGTCGTCCGCGAGGTCATGTGGATGTGCGGGTCGAAGATCCTCACGGTCTGGCCTCCAGCAGTGTCACGGCGTCGGCGGGGACCTCACGGCCTGCCGCCCTGCGTTCCTCGGCGTAGTCGCCGACCATCCGCAGCAGCTCGTCGTCGGTCCGGGCGTCCAGTCCGGCCACCGCGGCGAGCGGCACACCGACGAACAGGCACTTGAGCACCCCGTGCCGCCAGCTGTGCGCGTCGAGGTGGTTCGCGGCGAAGTCGCCCATGGCGGCGGCGACGAGCCGGATGTCGTTGGCGCGCAACGCGTCCTTGACCAGTTCCAGCCCCGCCGGGACGGTCGCGGCGGGCAGTGCGGCGAGGCCGCGGAGGACACCGCGGCGCTCGGCGTCGTCGCCGTACCGGTAGAGCTGCGCGATCTCCTCGGACAGCTTCCCGGCGTCGAGCACCTCGGCGAGCGCGGCCAGCAGGCGCGTGCGGGCGAGGTCGTCGACGGTGCCGTGCACAAGGCCCTGCTGGTCGGCCTCCGGCCGCAGCGGTGCGCGGCCGACCTTGCGGCCGACGGCGGGGAACAGCGCGGCGATCGTCCTCGGGTCGCGGCGCACCTTCTGCTCGGCTTCGACGAGCCAGGGATGGTCCACGTCGCTCACCCACTCCGGATCGGTGTCATCGCTGGCCGCCGGGTTCACCGGGGCCAGCGCGGCGTGCAGCGCGACGAGCGCGCGGGCGGCCACGACCGGCGCCGCGTGGCTGTGCCGTGGCAGTTCGACCGCCGCGACGCCGGTGTAGCCGACCTCGGTCAGCGCGGAGAGGGTGGCGCGCAGGTCGAGTTCGCCGTCGCCGAACTCGAGGTGCTCGTGCACGCCGGGGCGCATGTCGTCGAGCTGGACGTTGACGAGCAGGTCCGCGGCGCGGCGGATGCACGTCGGCGCGTCGACGGGTTCGACGGCGACGCAGTGGCCGACGTCGAGCGTGACGCCGAGCAGCGCGGGCGCACCGAGTTCCTCCCGCAGGCGCAGCGCGTCGGACAGGTGCTGGACGAACATGCCGGGCTCTGGTTCGAGGCCCAGCGGCACGTTCACCTCGGCGGCCGTCTCGAGCACCGCGCTGACACCGGCGCGCAGCCTGCGCCACGCCGTGTCCTGGTCCACCGTGGACGGCCGGATGCCGGACCAGAACGACACCGCGTCGGAGCCGAGCCCCTGCGCGACCCGCAGTGCGCGGGCGAGGAAGTCGACCCGCCGTTCCTGCTCGTCGGACACGAGCGTGGGGTGGTGCTTGTGGTTCGGGTCGAGCAGGTAGCGCGCGCCGGTCTCGACGACGCTGCGCAGGCCGAGCACGTCGAGCAGGTTCGCGACGTGGTCGACCTGCTTGGCGACGTCCTCGGCGTACGGGTCGAGGTGGTGGTGGTCGAGGGTGAGCGCGACGGAGGTGTAGCCGAGGTCGGCGATGATCCGCAGCGCGTCGTCGAGCCGGTGGTTGGCGAACCCGTTGGTGCCGTAGCCGATCCTCATGTCGGACTCACCTTCTTGGCGAGTTTCCTGGCGACCGGCAGCGCGGCGGCGACCACGGCCGCGCCGAGGAGCGAGCCGCGGCGGGCGGCGAGCGCGGCCTGGAGCGGGACCATGCCGTGGATGCCGGCCATGGTGGCGGTACGCACCTTGGCCGCGGACGGGTCCTGGATGGCGTCGTACTGGGCACGGCCGACGAGCCCGGAGTAGGCGCCGGAGAACGCGAGCGCGGCGAGCCGGTCCCGCCAGGTGCGTGCACCGAGGACCGAGGTCGCGGCCGTGACGGCGGTGCCGGCGAACGCGGCGCGCGCGGTCCTCCGCGACGCGCCGTGCACCTCGCCCCGCGACAGCGCGGTGACGCCGTAGGTGTGGCCGCCGACCGCCATCGCGCTGGGCAGTGCCGTGCGGGCGTTGTCCGCGCCCGCGCCCATGAGGACGTCGAGCGCGCGGCACGCGGCCATGCCCGCCGGTCCGGCGGCGGTCTTCTTGAGGACGGTGTCGTACGCCCAGACCGCCGCCGCGAGGGGCACGGCGATCCTGAGGGTGTCGCGGCCGCCGGCGGCGCGGGCCAGGCCCAGGCCCGCGGCGGTGAGCCCGCCGGCGACCGCGAGTGCTTGGCCGGGACTGACGCGTCCCGACGGGATGGGCCGCTCAGGTCGCTCGACGGCGTCGAGCTCGCGGTCGGCCCAGTCGTTGAGCGCCATCCCGGCCCAGTAGAAGGATGCCGAGGAAAGCGGGAGAAGCAAGCGCCGCCCGCGAAGCGGCCTGCCCGCGGCGGCCGCACCGGCGACCGTGTCACCGATGACGGTCAACGCGGCCGGAGCCCGCACGAGCCGCAGGAACGCGTTCACGACGAACCCTCGTCGCTCGCGCGCGCGTTGCCCAACCCCCACCCGTTCCCGGGGGCGTCCCGCCTTGCCATTCTATCGGCTGGGGGTGACGTTCCGGGGTCTTCCGGGTCGGCCTGTGGACAACTGCCCTCGCTGTGGACAAGTGCCTGCGCCCACTCGGTCAGCATGTCCGTCTGCTGCGCGAAGCGGTGTTCCTCCGTTGCCACCGGGTCCTTGAAGAAGAACGCCAGCGACGCCAGCGGCCCGGACCGGCCAGCCGCGTGTGCGGCGGCCACGAGCCTGGTCAGGTCCAGTACCAGCGGCGCGGCCAGCGACGAGTCGAGGCCGGTCCATGTCAGCTGCAAATTCATCCGCGCGCCAAGGAACCCCTCGAACGACACGTGGTCCCACGCGGTCTTCTGCTCGCCGAGGTCCGGCACGTTGTCGATGTGCAGCGGTGCGGTCACGCCCTCGCCGAGCAGCGCGGCGAGGCCGCGGGCCTTCGACTCCAGCTTGCCAGCCGCGGCCACCGGGTCGGCCAGGTTGGCGCCGTCGCCGCCGCCGAGCAGGTTCGTGCCCGCCCACGAGCGGACCCGCAGCGCGCGGGCGGTGAACATCGGGGCGAGGACCGTGCGCAGCAGCGTCTCGCCGGTCTTGCCGTCCGAGCCCGCGTACGGCAGGCCGAGCGACACGGCCAGCTCGTGCAGCACCGGCAGCCGCACCCCCGGCGACGGTGTGAAGTCGACAAATGGACAGCCCGCCCGCAGCGCGGCGTAGGCCATCAGTGAGCTGGGTGGGAGCACCGACCGCGCCGGGTCGGCAAGGGCGGCCTCGAGCAGCGTGAGATCGGTGTGCTCGGGGAGCGCGGGCACCGGCGGCTCGGTGGACGACACGTTCACCACGACCACGCGGTCGAGGCCGTGTGTGGTGCGGAACGCGGTGATGTCCGCGACCAGCCTGGCCACGGCGTCCGCCTGCGCACCGGTGTGGGTCGCCGGGTGGTAGCCGTCGCGGATGCGGGCGTCCACGGCGCGCAGGCCGGTCGCCGTCGCGGTGAGGACGCGGTGCGGGAACAGGCCCGCCTCGGCGAGCTGCTCGGCCCGCTTCTCCAGTGGCGTGTGGACGACGTCGTGGCCACCGACCACGATGTCCTCCCACGCGGGCAGGGGCACCCCCGCGAACTCGGGGCGTTCCGTCACGCAACCGACCGGCTCGACGAGCTTCGCCCGTAACGCGAGCAGTCCCACCACGGCCGTCGTGGCCACGGAACCCCGTGCTCCGACCAGCCACAAACCCGTTCCCGCCATCCCGCAATTCCTTCCTCGAACGAAGCGGTGCCCCCGGTGGACCGGCGGTGCCGCACGCACCGCCGGTCCACCGGCTGCCTCACCTGGTCATCGAGCCGCCTGGGGCAGCGCGGCCACACCTTCGATGTCGTCGATGACCGCCTCGGCGTCGCGTTCCAGGACCGATCGCACATCCTCGTCACCGACGAGCGTCTCGTCGATGGCCAGCTGCGTGAACGTGCCGAGGAAACGCACCGCCCTGGTGTCGTTGCCCTTCGCCTCGGCCTTGCGGGCCTTGGTGAGCAGGCTGTCCAGCTGCTTGTACGCCGACAGCGACAACCGGTTGGTCGCGCGGAAGCGGTCGAGCAGCTGCCCGATGTCCCGCAGGGACGTGGTCGTCGCGAACGTCAGCGACTGCGACGTCACGTTCCCCGCGGTGTCGGTCGCGGACACCGAGAACCCGTGCACGCCCAGCGGCAACTGGTACAGCGCGAGCACCCGCCCCGAGGTGATCGGCGCACCGTCGAGCGCGCCCGTCACCGAGGCGACCCCGGACGTGGCGTCCTCCGCGTGCCACGACAGCACCACGTCGGACGCGTCGCCGTAGACGTGCCCGTCGGCGATGCCGGCGACCATGAGCGTCGGCAGGGTGCCGTCGATCTTGATCGTCGCCGCCTTCTCGGCCTCGGAGTTCCCGGCCCGGTCGACCGCGTGGTAGAGCAGCGTGTGCTCACCGTCGCCGGTCACGTTCACCGTGCCGGTGTAGCGGGTCCACTCACCACCGTCGAGCTTGTACTCGATGAAGTCGACACCCTGACCGTCGTCCTCGGCGGTCAGCGACACCGGGACGGTGCCCGGGTGCCAGCCGGTCGCTGGGGGCGGCGCGAAGGTCGCGGTCGTGACCGGTGCGGTCTCGTCCACGATCTCCTTGATCTGGATGTTCCGGAACCACACGTCGTCGCCGTTGCCGTGGTTCTGGATGCCGACGAACCCCTGCGTGAGGTCGCGGGCCGGGTCGGTGCTGGTGAAGTCGTTGACCAGCGTCCCGTTGAGGTAGACCTTGATGGTCTGCCCCACCACGACGATCTCGTAGGCGTTCCACTCACCCGGCGGCTTGAGCGCCGCGTCCCTGGCCGCGATGTCCGCCGACTGGAACGAGTAGACCGAGCCGGTGGTCCGGTCCGGCGCGTCCGACGCGTCGATCTGGATCTCGTAGCCCTGGTTCACCGCCACCCACGGGTCGTTGCCCGGGTCCGGGTAGCCGACGAAGACACCGGAGTTGTCGTCCCCGGCCATCTTCCAGTCCATCTTCAGGCTGTAGGCGCCGAACTCCTCGTCGAAGGAGAGCAGGCCCATGCCGCCGGTGGACAGGATGGTGCAGTCCTCCTGCTGGACGAACTGGCCGGGGCCGGACATCTTCCAGTCGGAGAGGCTCGCCGCCGTGCCGTCGTACAGGGCGCGGTAGCCCTCGTCCGGCGTGAACGGCGTGCACTCCTGGGGCTCGGCCGGGCCACCGGCCACGCCCTCGCCCCGCACCTGGATGTTGTCCACGTCGAACAGCCCACCCGTGCCGGTGCCGCTGAACACCAGGTACAGCGGGCCGGAGCCACCGGGGTCGGTGACCGGCGCCGGTGCGATGTCGGCGTAGGTGTCCCAGCCGCCGGTGTTGCCCACCTGCACGGTCTGCACCACCGGGCCGTCCAGCGCGCCCTTGCGGACCGTGATGGTGCCGCCCGCGCCGCCCGAGCTGACCCGGTAGCCGATCGCGTCGACGTTCACCAGGTTCACCGGGTCGAACTTGATCCAGTCGCCGTCGTCGATGTACCCGACGCGCTTGCCACCGCTCGCCTCGGCCGCGTCGACGACCTCCGTGCCGTTGTTCTCGGTGAAGAACTCGGCCTGCTTCAGCTTCGGCTGCAGCACGATCTCGTCCGAGCCGGTCAGCGGCGGCACCTCACCGGAGCCGGTGTCGGTGTAGCTCGCGTTGATCACACCGAACACGTCGGCGTCCAGGCCGTGGCCCTCGTCGGCGGGCGTGGTGATCTCACCCTCGCAACCGGTGGCACGCGAGAGCGGGTGCCCGTGGTTGTCGTGGCCGAGGATGTACTCCACGGTCACCTTCGAGCAGTCGATCGACGCGTCCTCCGGGTCGGTGACGGTGACCTGGTACGGCACGGTGTCGCCGTAGCCGAAGAAGCCGCCGTTCACCGGCAGGTCGAGCTTGACCGTCGGTGCGGTGTTGCCCGCGGTGACCACGACGCTCGCCGCGCCGGTCAGCCCGGTCTCGTCGGTCACCGACAGGTGCGCGGTGTACTGGCCGGGTGTCTCGTAGGTGTGCGAGACCGGCCCCTCCTCGGTCGAGTCGGTGGTGCCGTCCCCGTCGAAGTCCCACGCGTAGGTCAGGTCACCGCCGTCCGGGTCGGACGTGCCCGCCGGGTCGAACCGGACGGTCAGCGGTGCCGGGCCGGACGTCCTGTCCGCCGCCAGCTCCACCGCCGGGGTCCGGTTGCCCTTGGTGTAGTCGATCCGGTAGACCGCCGAGTCCGGCGCGCCGCCGAAGTAGCCGCTGCCGTAGTCCAGCACGTACAGCGAGCCGTCCGGGCCGAACTCGAGGTTCATCGGGCGGGTCAGCGTCATCGACTCGAAGAACGGCTCGATCGCACCGCGCTCGCCGCTCGCCCCGACCTCGATCGTCTTGATCCAGCCGCGGTCCCACTCGTAGGCGAAGTTCTTGCCGTCGTAGAACTCGGGGAACTTCGTCACCGCGTCCAGGTCCGGGTCGTACCGGTAGACCGGGCCACCCATGGGCGACTCGCCACCGGTGCCGAACTCGGGCACGGAACCGCCGTCGTAGGGAATCCACGCCGGCTGCACCGGCGGCAGGTCGACGAGACCGGTGTTGTTCGGGGACTCGTTCTTCGGCGCCGCGCAGTCGAAGGCTTCCCCCGACGTGCCGGTGGCGAAGTCGTAGTCGATGAACGGCTGGTTGTCGCCGACGCAGTAGGGCCACCCGTAGTTGCCCGGCTCCTTGATCAGGTTGAACTCGACGGTGCCCGCCGGGCCGCGGGCCGGGTTCGCCGACCCCGCGTCCGGACCGTAGTCGCCGAGGTGGATCCAGCCCGTCTCCTTGTCCACGGCGAACCGGAACGGGTTGCGGAAGCCCATCGCGTAGATCTCCGGGCGGGTCTTCTCGGTGCCCGGTGCGAACAGGTTGCCGTCGGGGACGGTGTAGCTGCCGTCCTCGGCGACCGTGATCCGCAGGACCTTGCCGCGCAGGTCGTTCGTGTTGCCAGAGGAACGCTGGGCGTCGAACGCCGGGTTGCGGGTGTCCCGCTCGTCGATCGGCGTGTAGCCGTCCGAGGCGAACGGGTTGGTGTCGTCGCCGGTGGACAGCAGCAGGTTGCCCTGCCCGTCGAAGTCGATCTCGCCACCGGCGTGGCAGCACAGGCCGCGGTCCGCGGGCACCTGCAGGATCTGCTGCTCGCTCGCGAGGTCGAGCTTGCCGTCCGCGCCGAGCTTGAAGCGCGACAGCTGGTTGTGGCCCTTGAACGGCTCGAAGTCCGCCGCGGTCCCGTTCTCCGGCGCGTCACCGGTCGGGGTGTCCAACGGTGGCGCGTAGTACAGGTACACCCAGCGGTTCGTGGCGAAGTCCGGGTCGATCGCGACGCCCTGCAGGCCGTCCTCGTCGTGGTTGTAGACGGCGAGCTGACCGGCGAGTGTGGTCGTGGCCTCCGGCGTGGTCAGCCAGACGCGGCCGTCGCGGGAGGTGTGGATCACCTTGCGGTCGGGCAGCACGGCGAGCGCGATCGGCTCCCCTGTGCTCGGCTCGCCCTTCGCGAGGGTGATCTGGTCGAAGTCGTCGTCGGCAGGCGGGTCGGTGGGGCCACCGTTGCCCGGGGCGCAGTCGGCGGCCTCGATACCGGCCGCGTACCTGATGCCACCGGCAAGCGAGGCCAGGAACTCGGGCTCGGCGTAGGACTCCTGCGTGTGGCCGAGGCCGGTGTACCAGGACCGGCCCTGCTCCTGCGCGTGACACCACATGATCGGGTGGTCGCCCATGGCGCCGCCACCGGGGTCGTAACTGGACTCGTCCAGTGTGGCCAGAACCTTCACGTTCGCACGCGGGTTCGACTGGTAGTTGTACCACTCGTCCGTGCGGGTCCACTGGTATGGCAGCGGCGCGGTCGACGGGTGGTCCCGCGCGGTGACGTCGATGGTGGCCTGCTGGATCTGCGGGTGGGACGCGAAGTACGCGCCGACGAGGTCGCCGTACCACGACCAGTCGTACTCGGTGTCGGCCGCGGCGTGCACGCCCGCGTAGCCACCGCCACCGTCGACGTAGTCCTCGAACGCGCTCTGCTGCTCGGCGTTCAGCACGTCACCGGTGGTGGAAAGGAACACGACGGCGGCGAACCGCGACAGGTTGTCCGCGGTGAAGGCGGCCGCGTCCTCGGTGGCCTCGACGCTGAAGCCTTCGCTCTCACCGAGACTCTGGATGGCGGCGATACCCGCCGGAATGGAGTCGTGCCGGAAGCCGGCGGTCTTGGAGAACACCAAAACGGCCGCATCGGCCTCCGCCGAAGAGGCGCTCACCGGTTGGGCCGAAGCGACGCCGATTCCCGTGAGCAAAGCCAGTCCCGCGACGGCGAAACGCGATGCGCCGCGTAGTCCCCGCCTCACTCCTGGTGGTTTGACCGCATTCTTACTCTTACCGAACCCTCGCACTGGTAACTTCTCCTTGTTCTCACCGAAATGGGGACCGCGAGAAGGGGTTGATTCTCCTTTCCGTGTTGCGGCGTCGCCTGACGTGCCGGTCGGGCGACGCCGCTTTCTTTACGGGTTAACGAGTGCCGAATAGGTGCTCGAGCGCCAGCTGGTCCAATTTCTCCACGCCGGCGCCGCGAGCGGCGGCCGCGTCGATGTCGAGTTCCTCGGCACGCAGGTCCGCGAGACTCTCGCCATCGGCGAGCGTCGGCGTCGACAACTGGTCCACACGGGCCGCTGCCAGCGCTTCCGCGACCTCCGGGTCGGCGCGGAACGCCCGCGCCTTCTCCGCGAGGATCAGGTAGTTGCGCATGCAACCCCGCGCCGACTCCCACACGCCGGACTCGTCCTCGATCCGGCCCGGCTTGAAGTCGAAGTGGCGCGGGCCCTCGTAACCGCCATGTTCCAGCAGGTCGACGAGCAGGAACGCGGACTTGACGTCACCGTTGCCGAACCGCAGGTCCTGGTCGTAGCGCGGACCGTTCTGCCCGTTCAGGTCGATGTGGAACAACTTCTCGTGCCACAGCGCCTGCGCGTAGCCCTGCACGACAGACATGCCCGCCATCTGCTCGTGCCCGACCTCGGGGTTGAGGCCGACGCGGTCCGGTTCCTCCAGTTCGGAGATGAACGCGATCGCGTGCCCGATCGTCGGCAGGAAGATGTCGCCGCGCGGCTCGTTGGGCTTGGGCTCCAGCGCGAACCGGATGTCGTAGCCCTGCTCCCGCACGTACGCGCACAGGAGGTCGAGCGACTCCTTGTACCGGTCCAGCGCCGCGCGGGTGTCCTTCGCGACCCCGGACTCGGCGCCTTCGCGACCGCCCCAGAGCACGTAGGTCCTCGCGCCCAACTCGGCCGCGAGATCCAGGTTGCGCAGCACCTTCTTCAGCGCGAACCGCCGGATGTCGCGGTCGTTCGCGGTGAGCGCGCCCTCCTTGAACACCGGGTGGCTGAACAGGTTGGTCGTCGCCATCGGCACCACGAGACCGGTGGCGTCGAGCGCCTTGCGGAAGCTCGCGATCCGCGAGTCCCGGTCGGACTCGGAGGACCCGAACGGGATCAGGTCGTCGTCGTGGAACGTGACGCCGTAGGCGCCGAGCTCCGCCAGTTTCTCCACCGCGTACGCCGGGTCCATCGGCGGGCGGGTCGCCACCCCGAAGGGGTCGACCCCCTGCCACCCGATCGTCCACAACCCGAAGCTGAACCTGTGCTCCGGGCGCGGTGTGTAGTCGTTCATCTACTGGACCTCCGTCCATGCCGAACCGTTCTCGGCGCTGCTCTCGACAGCACCGAGCACCCGCTGCACTTGGAGCCCGTCCGCGAAGGACGGTGCTGGGTCGATCCCGTCGTGGATCGCGCGCACGAAGTCGACGACCTCGTGGGTGAAGGTGTGCTCGTAGCCGAGGAGGTGCCCTGGCGGCCACCAGGCACCGACGTACGGGTGCGTCGGCTCGGTGACGAGGACCCGGCGGAAGCCGCCCTCGTCCGCGTCGTTCGCGCCGTCGAAGAACCACAGCTCGTTCATCGACTCGAACTCGAACCGCAGCGACCCGAGCGAGCCGTTGACCTCCACGGACATGCCGTTCTTGCGGCCGAGCGCGAACCGGGTGGCCTCGTAGGTGGCGATGGCCCCGCCCGCGAAGCGGCCGAAGAACACGGCGGCGTCGTCGACGGTCACGTCGTCGACCTTCTCGCCGGTCTCGTCGGGACGCTTGGCCACGAACGTCTTGGTCAGCGCGGACACGCCGGTGAGCCGGTCACCGACGAGGTACTGCGTCGCGTCGACGATGTGCGCGCCGAGGTCACCAAGCGCGCCGGAGCCGGCGGTCTCCTTGCGCAGCCGCCACGTCATCGGCGCGTTCCCGTCGGACAGCCAGTCCTGCAGGTACAGGGCGCGGACGTGCCGGATCTCGCCGAGGCGGCCGTCCTCGATGAGTTTGCGGGCGTAGGCGATCGCGGGCACGCGGCGGTAGTTGAAGGCCACCATGGAGCGCACCCCCCGCTCCTTGGCGGCCTCCGCCGCGGCCGTCATCGCCGCCGCCTCCTCGACGGTGTTGGCGAGCGGCTTCTCGCACAGCACGTGCTTGCCCGCTTCGAGCGCCGCGATGGCGATCTCGGCGTGCGTGTCGCCCGGCGTGCAGACATCCACGATCTGCACGTCGGGCGAGTTGACCAGCTCACGCCAGTCGGTCTGCACGCTGGCCCACCCGAGCTTCGCCGCGGCCGCCTTGGTGCGCGCGAGGTCACGCCCACCGAGCACGGCGAGTTCCGGTGTCACCGGCAGGTCGAAGAACCGGTGCGCGGACCGCCACGCATGCGAGTGCACCGCACCCATGAACGCGTGGCCGACCATGCCGACCCCGATCCGTCCCCCGCTGCCCTCTGTCATCTCACCCTCCGTCTGCTGTCACAAAGAAAACGTCAACACACCCGCTTCTGTTTCGAGATCAGGAGAAGCCGATGTCCATGTAGTCGTCGACGTTCTCCTTCGTGACCACGGCCGAGTAGGTCGTGATCGACGCGGGGATCTCGTGCTCCGCGAGGTCGCCCATGCCCTTCGACTGCCCGAGCAGACGGGCCAGCGAGACGGCCGAGGACGCCATCGACGGGCTGTACAGGACCGTTGCCTTCAGGACGGTGTCGTCCGCCTTGATGTGGTCCATCGCGGCCTTCGAACCCGCGCCGCCGACCATGATGAACTCGGTGCGGTTGGCCGCGGTGATCGCCGCCAGCACGCCGACGCCCTGGTCGTCGTCGTGGTTCCACAGCGCGTCGAGCTTCGCGGCGCCCTGCAGCAGGTTCGCGGTCTGCCGCTCGCCGGACTCCACCGTGAACTCGGCCGCGACCCTCGGCCCGACCTGGAACCCCTCCTTCGCGAGCGCGTCGGAGAAGCCCTTGCTGCGTTCCTGGGTCAGCGGCAGCGAGTCGATGCCCGCGACCTCGCCGATGACCGGGTTCGAGATGTTCTTGGCCTTCATCTGCTCGGCGATGTAGGTGCCCGCGTTGACGCCCATGCGGTAGTTGTCGCCGCCGATCCAGGTGCGGTACGCGAGCGGGGTGTCGAAGATGCGGTCCAGGTTGATCACCGGGATGCCCGCGTCCATGGCCTTCTGGCCGGTCGCGGTCAGCGCCTTGCCGTCGAACGGCAGGATGACGAGCACGTCGACCTCGTCGTTGACGAGGGTCTCGACCTGCGCGATCTGCTGGTTGACGTCGTTCGTGCCCTCGGTGGCGTTGAAGGTGACGTCCTCGAACGCCTCGGCCTGCGCCTGGGCGTTCTTCGTGATGGCCGCGATCCAGCCGTGGTCCGCGGCAGGCGCGGAGAAGCCGATGGTGACCTGCTTGCCCTTCTCGGCGTTGTCACCACCGCCCTGCGCGACCTGCTGCTGCTGGTCCGCGCCGGACTCGTTGGAGGTGCAGCCGACCAGCACGGCGCTCGCGCCGAGTGCGCCGGCGCCGAAGAGGAACCGGCGGCGAGCCAGGGACGGGTCCATGGACATTGGTACTCCCTTGTACTGAAGGTCTTACTGTGTCGGGGTTTTCGTTGCAGGTCTTCAGGTTCTTGCACTCTTGCGAGTGCGCGCGGAGGCCGCCTGCAGCAGCACGGCCGCCACGATGATCACGCCCTTGGCGATGTTCTGGGTGGCGGTGTCGAGGCTGTTCTGCGTGAAGATGCTGTTCACCACGGTGAAGATCAGCACGCCGATGAGGGTGCCGATCAACGTGCCGCGGCCACCGGAGAGCAGCGTGCCGCCGATGACGACCGCCGCGATGGCGTCCAGCTCGTAGAACATCCCGTTGGTCGAGGAACCCGATGTGGTGCGGGCGACGACCATGATCGCGGCGATGCCGCAGCACAGACCCGCGATGCCGTACACCATCGCCGTGTGCCACCTGACGTTGATGCCGGCGAGGCGCGCGGCCTCCGCGTTGCCGCCGACCGCGAACGTGCGCCGCCCGAACGTGGTGCGGTTGAGCAGCACCCAGCCGACGGCGAACACGAGGGCGAGCATCCAGATCAGCATCGAGATGCCGAGGAAGTCGCCGCGGAAGAACTCCAGGAAGCCCTGCTCGGACACGCCCTGCGTCTGCCGCTCGGAGAGGCGCTCGGCCAGCCCGCGGGCCGACGCGTACATGGCGAGCGTCGCGATGAACGGCACGACCTTGCCGTACGCGATCAGCACACCGTTGATCAGGCCCGCGCCGAGGCCGACGGCCAGCGCGCAGATCACCATCACGAACGGCCCGTAGGACTGCGTGGCCAGGGTCGTCATCCACACGCTCGCGAGCGCCACCATCGAGCCGACCGACAGGTCGATGCCACCCGAGATGATGACGAACGTCATGCCGACGCTCACCACGCCGATCGCGGCGGCGAGCCGCAGCATGATGGAGATGTTGCTCTCGCCGAGGAACGACTCCGGGTTGAGGGCGTAGCCGACCACGCACAGCGCGACGAGCACGCCCATGAGGATCGTCAGCCGGATGTCCAGCCGCAGCCCGCTCGGCGTGCGCGCACCCTTCACCGGTCCGGCCTGGACCGGTTCCTCCACAGTGGACGGAGACTTCTCGCTCACGTCACTCATGCCATGACCTCGCTACCTTCCATCACCATGTCCAAAATGGCCGCCTCCGTCAGCTCGCCCGCCGGTGCCTCGGTGAGCACCCGGCCCTCCCGCATCACGAGCACGCGGTCGGACAGCCCGAGCACCTCGGGCACCTCGCTCGAGACGAGCACCACCGCGACCCCGGTCGCGGCCAGCTCGTGGATCAGCCGGTACAGCTCGGCCCGCGCCCCGACGTCGACACCGCGGGTCGGCTCGTCCAGCAACAGCACCTTCGTGTCCCGCACCAGCCACCGCGCGACGACCGCCTTCTGCTGGTTGCCGCCCGAGAGCGTGCGCACCTCGCGGCGCGGGTCCGCCGGCCGCAGGTCCAGCCGCTCGAGCGTCGCCCGCGAGTCGCGCAGCTCCCTGCGCTGGTCGGTGAACCCGAACCGGCTGTACGCGGGCAGGCTCGCCAGCGTCACGTTGTTCGCCACCGACTGGTCCAGCAGCAGGCCCTGGCTCTTGCGCTCCTCCGGCGCGAGCCCGATCCCGGCGGCGACCGCGGCCGTGACGCTGCCGGGCCGCAGGCGCTTCCCGTTCACCCACACCGAACCGGAGTCGGACCGCCGCGCGCCGTAGACGGCTTCGAGCACCTCGCTGCGTCCCGCGCCGACCAGCCCGGCGATGCCGACGATCTCACCGGCCCGCACGGTGAAGCTGACGTCGGCGAACTCGCCGCCCCTGGTCAGGTGCTCGACCCGCAGAACCTCGTCGTTTTGGTCCACAGTGGACAGGTCGCGGTGCGGGAACACCGTGTCCACCTCGCGGCCCGACATCAGGTTCACCAGCTCGGTGGTCGGGGTGTCCGCGCCGAGGTTCGACCCGACCGTGCGGCCGTCCTTGAGGACCGTGACCCGGTCGCCGATGCGGCGGATCTCCTCGAGCCGGTGGGAGATGTAGACGACCGCGACGCCGTCGTTCGTCAGGTCCTCGACGACCCGGAACAGGTTGTCGACCTCGTCGGAGGCGAGTGCCGCGGTCGGCTCGTCCATCACGATCAGCCGCGCGTCGTGCACGAGCGCGCGGGCCATCGACACCAGCTGCTTCCCGGCCGCGGACAGCAGCCCGACCTCCCGGCTCGGCGGGATCTCCGGGTGCCCGAGACGCGCCATCAGCTCCCGGGCCCTGTTGCGGGCCAGCCGCCGGTTCGAGAAGCCGAACGTGGCCGGCTCGTGGCCGAGGAAGATGTTCTCCGCCACCGAGAGCCCGTCGACCAGGTCCAGCTCCTGGTACATGGTCGCGACACCCATCTTGAGCGCGGCGACCGGCGAGCCGAGCGTCGCCGGCGAGCCGCGCCAGGTGATCACGCCGCTGTCCGGCTGGTGTGCCCCCGCGAGCACCTTGATCAGCGTCGACTTGCCCGCCCCGTTCTGCCCGAGCAGGCAGTGCACCTCACCGGCGCGGACCTCCAGGTCCACCCCGTCGAGGGCACGCACCCCCGGAAAGGTCTTGACGATGCCGGACATCGTCAGCAACACCTCGCCAGGATCACTCATGCCGGCGCCTCCTCTGGTTCTACGTCCGGGGTCTGGATGACGGGCACGACCGTCGGGTCGTCGAGCACCCGGCGCAACGACGCCAGCGCGCCGCCGGTGGTCGCCGCGGTGAAACCGAGCCGCGAGCCGACCACCCTGGCGCCGCCAGCGCCCGGTGCGAGCACGTGGGCCACGACCTGGTTGCGGATCGGCTCGACCAGCCACTCCGGCAGGGCGGCGAAGTACCCGCCGAGCACCACGACGGCCGGGTTGAGCAGGTTCACCAGGAACGAGACACCGAGCCCGAGCGCGGTGCCGATCTGGTGCAGCGCGTCGAGGGTGCGCCGGTCGTGCTGCTCGGCACGCGCACGGATCATGCGCATCCGCTGGTCGAGGTCGAGTGCGGGATCCCGGATCGGGTCGTCCGGGTCGGCGCAGGCGTGCAGCAGGGCACCGAGCCCGACCTGCGTCTCCCAGCAGCCGCGGCGCCCGCACGAGCAGTAGGGCCCGAGCGGGTCCATGGCCATGTGCCCGATCTCGCCCGCGAACCCGATGGAGCCGCGGACCAGCCGGCCACCGGCGATCAAGCCGCCCCCGATGCCGTAGTCACCGGTGAGGTAGACGAGGTCGGCGACGTCCATGTCGGCCACCTCGGCGAGCGCCCCGAGGTTCGCGTCGTTGTCCACGACGATCCGGTCCAGCCCCAGCCCGGTCCGCGCGGCGAGCCCGTCCGCGACGACGACGTCCCGCCACCGCAGCCGGGGCGAGAAGGTGACGGTGCCCGCCGCGGTGTCGACCAGCCCCGGCACGGAGACGGTGACCCCCACCGCGTTCTCGAGCCCGGCCATCGCCTCGGCGGCGAGCAGCCCGAGCTGGTCGAGTGCCCGCTCGGGCCCCATGCCCGGCACGTCGGCGGGGATGCGCCGCTGGAAGAGGATCTGACCCCCGAGGTCGATGACGAACGCGCCCATGTGCCCGACGTGCACGTCGAGCCCGACTCCGCACACACTGTCGGGCCGCAGGTCGACGAGCTGGCCCGGCCGCCCCTGCCCGCCCGCGGACACCCCGGCGTCGTGCACGAGCCCACGCGCCTCGAGGTCGGTGACGAGGCTGGAGACGGTGGCCTTGGACAGCCCGGAACGCACGGCGAGCTGCGCCCGGGACAACGCGCCGTGCTCGCGGAGAGTCCGCACGAGCAGCGCGAGGTTCCCTCGGCGCAGACCAGCCTGATCTGCTGGGCGACTCTGGCCCACCGGCGCTCCACTTCGTTGAGGGCCCGATCGAAGACCGGTGCTCTAACTCACAAAGAAGGGTGTCTCAGGGGTCTTGGGTCTCGCAATACCCCGTTTGGCGCAACATCTGGATCGATCTTTCGCATCTTCCACGCAAAAGTCGTGTCGAACCTACTGGAAGTCTCCCCAGATGCCAGCAACCGTGAAAGAGAACACAGACACCCGGGAACTCGCACCGCGCCGGTTGTCCACAGCGGGGCTCACGTGCCACGTCGGGGCTGCGTTCGGCCGTTTCGCCGGTTTCGCCGTGGGGTTCGTCCTCGCCGGACGGGCAGGTCCCGGGGGTGGCGGAGGGGTGGGTTGCGTCGGGTTCGGGGCTGCCAGCCGTCCCCGTCGGAGTCGCGTGGGTTGAAGGGCCCGCTTCGCGGGGCGCGGGCACCCCCCGCGGGTGCCCGGCGCCCGGGTTCCGTGCAGCCGGTCAGTTCATGGGGGCGAAGGCGCGTTCCGTCGCCGACCACGCGGCGCCGGTGACGCCTGCCAGGTCGCCCAGTTCCGACAGCACGATCGGCAGGTTGCCCGTCGCCAGCGGCAGCGAGCGCCGGTACACCGAGCTGCGGACCTCCGCCAGCAGCGGATGCCCGAGCCGGGAGACGCCGCCGCCGATCACGACCATCCCCGGGTTCAGGAAGCTCACCAGCGACGCCACCACGTGCCCGAGGCGCCTGCCGCCCTCGCGGACCAGGTTCGCCGCCGCGAAGTCGCCTGCCACGGCGGCGTCGCCGACGTCCTGTGCGTTGAGCCTGCCGTGGTCGTTCAGCTTCTCCGCGAGCATCGTCGAGCGGCCCGACCTGGCCAGTGTCAGTGCGTCGCGGGCCAGTGCCGAGCCACCGAAGTACGCCTCGAGGCAGCCGACCTCCCCGCACGCGCACGCGGGGCCGTAGTCGTCCAGCCGGATGTGCCCGATGTCGCCTGCCGTGCCTGCCACACCGCGGTACACCTTGCCGCCGAGCACGATCCCGCAGCCGATGCCGGTGCCGACCTTCACGAAGATGAGGTCGTCGAGCGACCGCGCGACGCCGGCGTGCCGCTCGCCGAGTGCCATGACGTTCACGTCGTTGTCGACCGTGACCGGGCAGCCCCACTTGCCAGCCAGCTCGTCGCGCACGGGGTAGCGGTCCCAGCCGGGCATGATCGGCGGTGCCACCGGCATGCCGTCGCGGAAGCTCACCGGGCCCGGCAGCCCGATGCCTGCGCCCATCAGCCGGCCCGGCGCCTTCTCCAGCACCCGTTCCGCGAGGTCGACGACCCGGCCCAGCACCGGCGTCGGGCCCTGCCGGACCTCGCATTCCTCGCTCTGGCTGGCGAGCACCTCGCAGCGGCCGTCGGTCACCGCGACGTTCACCGAGGTCGCGCCGACGTCCGCCGAGACGAACCGCAGGTCGTCGGCCAGGTGCACGAGCGTCGACCGGCGCCCGCCCCGGCTCGCCGCCGGTCCGCCGATCTCCACCAGACCGGTGTCGACCAGCCGCGTCAGCTCACCGGTCAGCTTCGCGCGTGGCAGGTCGAGTCGCTCACCCAGCGCCACCCGCGACATCGGACCCTCGTCACGGAGGAGCGCGAGCAGCCTCGACTGCTGCCGGGAGGACACCCTCGCCTGCTGTCCTGGGCTCGGCGCGTTCACCTGTTCAATCTAGCCCCACGCAGGTGTTCCGCGGACGCGAACCGCGGCACCCGTGGCCGCGGCGAACCGGCAGGCCGCCGCGGCGGCCAAGATCGACGACAGACCAACTTTTCAGATTCACCCGAAAAGGGGGCTTTGCAAACGCCCGCTAGCAAAACCACTTTTCCGGGTTTCCCAGAGGGTCGGCGCGGCCGCACGACGCTGACGCCCTAGGCTGCTCCCGTGCGCCTTGCTGCCACCAGGTTCGTCCCGGCACTCGTCTTGTCGCTGTGTGCCCTGGTCATGACCGCAATCGTCGCCGCTCCAGGTGCTGTTGCCGCACGCTCCGCACGCCAGGCACAACCGACGGGCGAGGAGAACAACTCCGCACAGGGAGCGTGCCAGAACCGCCAGCTCCCGCCGCCGCCCGTCGACACGTCGGAGGAGCCGGAGCCCGGCCAACCCAGCCCGGAACCACTGCCTGTACCCGAGGACCCCGTCGGGGGATCCCGTATGGGTGAGTGCGGCATCGTGCAGCCCGAGGAGAGCGACGCCCCGCCGCCGGTCACGGCGGCCACGTGGATCATCGCCGACCTCGACTCCGGCGCGGTGCTCGCCGCGAAGGACCCGCACGCCCGCGAGCGTCCCGCGTCCCTGATCAAGGTGCTGCTCGCCATCGTGGTGATCCGCGAGCTGCGTCCCGAGACGGTCGTCGAGGGCACGCAGGAGGACGCGAACCAGGAAGGCACGCGGGTCGGCATCGGCCCGGGTGGCCAGTACACCGTCGACCAGCTGCTGCACGCACTGGTGATGCGCTCGGGCAACGACGCGGCGTACGCGCTGGCCAGGGCACTGGGTGGCACCGAGGTGGCGCTGGAGAAGATGAACGCGCTGGCCAAGGAGCTCGGCGCGCTGGACACCCGCGCGGCGACCCCGTCGGGCCTCGACGGCCCCGGCATGACGACGTCCGCGTACGACCAGAGCCTGATCTTCCGCGCCGCGATGGGGCACGAGGAGTTCGCGGCGGCGGCGAAGACCGCCCGGATCGACTTCCCCGGCTACGCGGGCAGGCCCGGCTTCCAGGTCACCAACGACAACCGCCTGCTGGGGACCTACGAGGGCTTCCTCGGTGGCAAGACCGGCTTCACCGACGACTCGCGCCACACCTACGTCGGCGCCGCGGAGCGCGAGGGCAGGCGCCTCGTGGTGGTGCTGCTGCGCGGCGAACGTGAGCAGGAGCCGCTCGCTGAGCAGGGCGCGTCGCTGCTGGACTACGGCTTCGGCCTCGCGCGGGACGCCAAGCCGGTCGGCGAGCTGGTCACCCAGTCCCCGGAGGCCCAGCCGAAGCCGAACCCGAACAAGCAGGCCGACGTCACCGGGACCGCGGCCGACAGTGAACCGGCGGCGTCGGCCGAGACCGACACCGAACGCTCCGCGTTCGGCAACGTGGGCCTGCCGCTGGTGATCCTGGCGGGCATCGCGGTCCTGGCCACGATGGCCATGTGGCTGCGCCGCCGCCGCGCCCGCGCCGCGCGGGCCGCCCGCGCCTGACCCGCAGCGCCCGGCACCCACAGGCCCGGCCAGTGCCGTGAAGGCGTGTTCACGGCACCACGACTGCCGTCAATGGGCCATTCAGGACGCCCAGCGCCCTGAACGCGCCTTTCAGGGCATCGCCACGCCGTCAACGCGCCTCTCACAGCACCAAATCCCCGGCGCTCCGCGAAGCGGGGCTCTGCCTGTGCAACCCCTAGTCGAGCGGGCGTTTCCTCCTGCGCAGCAACAGGCCAAGGACCGCGCCGACGCCCACCAGCCCGGCCGCGCTGCGGGCATCCGGGCCGCTGCGGACCAGCATGCGCGGGCTGATCACCGCGGGTGGCGGCGGCGCGGGCGGTGCCTTGATCACGTTCTCCCGCGCCGTCGCCGTCCACGCCGTGATGAACAGCAGGAACCGGGACACGAAGTTCGCGAACAGCAGCAGACCGATGATCGGGCCGAACAGCTGGCCGGACGGCGAGGTGGTGACGCTCGCCAGGTAGATGGTGAAGACCTGTTTCAGCACCTCGAAGCCGATCGCGGCCGCGATGGCGCCCCGCACGGCCGACCGGACGCCCACGCTCTCCCGTGGCAGGCGGGACAGGACCCACAGGAACACCAGCCAGTTCGCCGCCAGCGCCAGGACGATCGTCGCCAGGCGCAGCAGGAACAGGGCCCACGCGTCGTCGTCCAGGCCAACCAGGCCCAGCAGCCACGAGCCGAGCCCGCCGCCTGCGGCGGACAGCCCGAACGAGACACCGAGGGCGAGGCCGAGCCCGAGCAGTGCGAGCAGGTCCTTGCCCGTCGTGGCGAGGAACGGGCGCTTCCTGTACTCCTGGCCCCACTGGGCGGTCAGCGCGTCCCGCAGGTTCGACATCCAGCCGAGCCCCGAGTACAGCGCCGCCAGCAGGCCGATGACACCGACCGTGCTGCGGGAGTTGATCGCCTCGTCGACGACCTCGTTGATCGTCTCGCCGAGGCCGGACGGCACGGCCTCTGCGATGCCGGACTTCATCTCCTGCAGCAGCGTCGCGTTGCCTGCCAGGACGAAACCGGCGACGGCGAACGCGATCATCAGCAGCGGGAACAGCGACAGCACGCTGAAGTACGTGATGGCGGCGGCGTAGTGGTTGCCGTACCGCTCGGTGTACGCCTCGCCCGCCCGCACGAGATGGTCGAGCCAGGGCCGCTTCCCGCGCTGCCGGGTCAGGAAGGATTCTTTGTCCGCCACAGGCAGACGCTAGCCGTCACCGGCCGTGTCCGCAGGACGGGACGGCGTCACGCGGGTGCCAGTAGGCCCAGCTTGTCGTAGGTGCGGGCCAGGGTCCGCGACGCCGCCTCGCGCGCCTGCTCGGCGCCCCGCGACAGGATCTTGTCCAGCTCGGCGGTGTCGTCGAGATAGGACTTCACGCGGGCCTGGACGGGCGTCACGAACTCCACGAGCGCCTCGGCGACGTCCTTCTTCAGGTCGCCGTAGCCCTTGCCCGCGTAGTCGTCCTGCAGGTCGGTGGCGGTGCGGCCGGTGAACGCCGACAGGATCGCCAGCAGGTTGGACACGCCCGGCTTGCGCTCCGGGTCGTACACGATCTCCCGCTCGGTGTCGGTGACCGCGGACCGGATCTTCTTCGCCGACACCATCGGGTCGTCGAGCAGCTCCACGATGCCGCTCGGCGAGGACGCGGACTTGCTCATCTTCGCGCCAGGGTCCTGCAGGTCGTAGATCTTGGCGGCGTCCTTGAGGATGTAGGGCTCCGGCAGCGTGAACGTGCGGCCGAACCGGGTGTTGAAGCGCTGCGCGAGGTCGCGGGTCAGCTCGAGGTGCTGGCGCTGGTCCTCACCGACCGGCACGTGGTTGGCCTGGTAGCACAGGATGTCCGCGGCCTGCAGCGACGGGTAGCCGAACAGCCCGAGCGTGATCCGGTCCTGTGCCTGCTTCGCGGACTTGTCCTTGAACTGCGTCATGCGGCTGGCCTCGCCGAACCCGGTGAGGCACTGCATGACCCAGCCGAGCTGCGCGTGCTCCGGCACGTGGCTCTGCACGAACAGCGTCGCGCGGTCGGGGTCGATGCCGAGCGCCAGCAGCTGCGCGGCGGACACGCGGGTGCGCTTGCGGAGCAGCTTGGGATCGTGCTCGACCGTGATCGCGTGCAGGTCGACCACGCAGTAGAACGTCTCGTGCGTCTCCTGTAGCGCCACCCACTGGCGCACCGCACCGAGGTAGTTGCCGAGGTGGAACGAGTCGGCCGTCGGCTGGATCCCGGACAGGACTCGGGGGCGACGTTCTTGCGTTTCCGGCACGACTCGATTCTCCCAGAGCCCGCCGCCGTGGCCGCCGGCCCCCTCGAACCACGCTACGGACACCACCGACACCGGAGCGACGCTCAGGCACCACCCGGGCCGGGTTGTCCACAGGTGGTGCGGCTGACCACAGCCAGCGGTTCGACTGCCCGGAACCGTCACCCCAGCCCCGTACGCCGGCAACCGGGGGCCGGAGGCCAACGCAGCCAGGTCCAGCGGTCAGCGGAAGCGCCAGGCCACCACTCAGGTGCCCAAAGCTCAGGCGGCTGCCTTGTCGACGGGCTCCGGCTCGATGACGGCGGCCCGCGGCGTCGCGAGGACGGCAGCGGCCGCGATGCGGCGGTGGTGTCGCACCAGGCCGGTCACGAGACCGCCAAGGCCGACCACGACGGCCGCGATGCCGACCGGGCCGATGGGGAACTGCATGTTGGACGCCGCCACACCGTCCGCGGTGCTCGCGCTCGCCACGATCGCGCCGGTCACCAGAGCGACCGGCACCAGGGCCAGGACCACACTCACCCGAACCAGCTTGGCGAGCGCCAAGACAACCCGGTTGCGCACTGGTGCGCCTCCTGCGTTCGTCACCGTCAGGTACCCCCCGTTTGGGGGGCCAGAGATCGGGAACCCTACACACGGTGGCGTGTAGTTAGCCCGATCGGTACGTCGCGGGAGAGTAGACCCCTTCTGGCGCCGACGATCAGTCGGGTCCGGCAGCCACCGCCTGACCAGCGGCGACCCATCCGTTGCGTTCCGCGCCGGCGATGAGGGCCGCCATCGCCTCTCCCAATGCGGTAGACGCGGCACCGATGTGCTCGGTTCTGTTCCGCACGACATCCGCGGTGACACCCGGTGTCCGCCAGGTGCCGCCACCGGCCATCCAGTTCAGCAGGTTCGGCTCCAACCGGTCGATGGCCTTGGCGAACCGGGCCTCCGGCGTCCTGTGCTCCTCGAACTCGTCCCACAGCGCGCGGAACTCGACGGCCTGGTCGTCCGGCAGCAGCCCGAACAGCCTGCCCGCGGCGGCCAGCTCGCGTTCGGCCTGGTCCACGCGCAGTTCGTCGTCGTAGATCGGTGTGTCACCGGCGTAGATCTCGACGAGGTCGTGCACGACGACCAGCCGGATGGTGTGCCCGACGTCGATGGGCTCGTCCGCGTACTCGGCCAGCACCGGCACCATCAGCGCGAGGTGCCACGAGTGCTCGGCGTCGTTCTCCCGGCGGTCGACGGCCGCGAGGGGCGAGGCCCTCAGCACGGTCTTGAGGCGGTCCACCTCGATCAGGAAGGCCAGCTGCTGCCCGAGCCGCCCGTCGATGGGCAGCGGCCGGTGCTCGACAAGCAAGGGTTCGTCCACGCCGCGACCATTCCATTCACCCGGACGGGCGAGCAAGCCGGTTAGGCTGGCCCATCGTGAAGGTCACCACGCTCGGCAGTTGCGCCGCCGGCCGGAGCCGGGGCGGGCCTGTGCGGGTTCCTCGTCGAGCACGCCGGGTTCCGCTGTTCTGTCCGCCCGGTGGCCGTTCGAGCTGACAGGCGTCGAGCTGCCCACCACGTGACCAACGTCGGTGTCCGGCTGCGCACGCCGAACAAGACGATCCCACACGGGCGACACCGGGCCGTCGGAGCGGCTCGCGGAACTGGACCACGCCGCCGACCACGGCGGACGGTGCCCTGCCGTCAACGGGCCGATCCGACGCGACCAGCACACGACGACCGACCGCCCACTCACACCAACTAGCAGGTGGTCCCGTCGAGCGGGCGGAGGAAGTCCTCCGACGCCCAACGACCCTCGTCCAGCTTGCGGAAGTTGTTCCGCACCTCGATCGAGGCGTCCGCCTCCTCGCCCGCCGCCAGCTCGTCGACCACGTTGGCCGGGTCGATGGCTGGCGCGGACCGGACCCGCACCCCGTCCGCGGTCGAGACCATCCGGCACGCCGACGTCTCACTGGACGCTGGCGCACCGTCCCGTCCCTGCTCACGACGCTGGTCGGCGCCCTGCACGTACAGCAACCCGACACCGCCGAGCAGCACGAGAGCGACCAACGTCCGCTTGCCGCTCCACTTGATCTTCACCGGCACCGCTCCTCAACGCGCGGAGACTTCCCGACCTGTATAACGCAGGGCCTTCGAGAATCAAATGACGAACGGTGGGAACCACCCGCCCGAAGCAGCGGCGCGACGGCGCCGCCACGCTCCGTGAAAACGAGAGCCACGCCCACACGGAGTGCGTGGGCGTGGCTCTCGAACAGCGTCCGATCAGGCCGAGGCCATCTTCTTCTGCAGGTTCTCGTCCAGCGTCGCGAGGAACTCCTCGGTGGTCTGGAACTCCTGGTCCTTGCTGATCAGCAGGGCCAGGTCCTTGGTCATCCTGCCGCTCTCGACGGTCTCCACGACGACCTGCTCCAGCGCGTCGGCGAAGCCGGTGACCTCGGGGGTCGAGTCCAGCTTGCCGCGGTGGGCGAGGCCACGGGTCCACGCGTAGATGGACGCGATCGGGTTGGTCGAGGTCGGCTTGCCCGCCTGGTGCTGGCGGTAGTGCCGGGTGACCGTGCCGTGCGCGGCCTCGGCCTCGACGGTCCTGCCGTCCGGCGTCATCAGCACCGAGGTCATGAGCCCCAGCGAGCCGAAGCCCTGGGCGACGGTGTCGGACTGGACGTCACCATCGTAGTTCTTGCACGCCCAGACGTAGCCGCCCTCCCACTTCATGGCCGCGGCGACCATGTCGTCGATCAGGCGGTGCTCGTAGGTCAGGCCCTTGGCGTCGAAGTCGGCCTTGAACTCCTCGTCGAAGATGCGCTGGAAGATGTCCTTGAACGCACCGTCGTAGGCCTTGAGGATGGTGTTCTTGGTCGACATGTAGACCGGGTACTCGCGCTGCAGGCCGTAGGCGAACGAGGCGCGGGCGAAGTCCTCGATGGACTTGTTGAAGTTGTACATGCCCAGCGCGACACCGCCCCCCTCCGGGTAGTTCGCGACGACGTGCTGGATCGGCTCGGAGCCGTCGGCCGGGGTGAACGTGATGGTCAGCTCACCTGCGCCGGGCACCTTGAAGTTGGTGGCCTTGTACTGGTCACCGTGGGCGTGCCTGCCGATGATGATCGGCTTGGTCCAGCCCGGCACCAGCCGCGGGATGTTCGAGATGATGATCGGCTCGCGGAACACCACGCCGCCGAGGATGTTGCGGATCGTGCCGTTGGGCGAGACCCACATCTTCTTCAGCCCGAACTCCTCGACCCGCGCCTCGTCCGGCGTGATCGTGGCGCACTTCACACCGACGCCATGGCGCTTGATGGCGTTGGCGGAGTCGATGGTGACCTGGTCGTCGGTCGCGTCCCGGTGCTCGATGCCCAGGTCGTAGTACTCCAGGTTGACGTCCAGGTACGGGTGGATCAGCTTTTCCTTGATGAACTGCCAGATGATGCGGGTCATCTCGTCGCCGTCGAGCTCGACGACCGTCCCCTGGACCTTGATCTTGGCCATGTGCCGGGATGCTCCTCTCCGCGTCTTCGGTGCGCGCGTGCAGGTCTGTTCAGCCCCCGCAAACGGTACACGCGTACTGCTAACCCCGCTCAGGCGAGGCCCGACACCGCCGCGATGATCTTCTGCGAGACCACGGGCTGCTCGCTGCCGCCCATGTGCAGTGTGTTGACGGAGAAGACGACGCGCCTCCCGAGATCCCTGGTGGCGGCCATGCCACTGTTGTAGCCGGGACGGTCCCCGGTCTTGCCCCAGAACACGATGTCGCCGACGGGCAGCCGCGCGATGCCGTGGCCGAGGTAGGCGTCCTGGTCGCTGTTGTGGACCTTGACGTCGGGGATCCGGAACAGCAGCGCGGTCTGCGCCCGTGGCAGGAGCTTCCCGGACAGCAGCGCGGTGAGGAACCGGTCGAGGTCGGGCGCGTTGGAGATCATTTCGGCGGCGGCCCACTGGTAGGTCGGGTTGGCCGCCGTGATGTCGGTGTACGTGCCGTCGTGCTCCTCGTAGCCACGCGCGTGGGGACCGCGGATCCTGGTGTCGGTGCCGGGAACGCTGGTGGCGGACAGGTGCAGCGGGCGGATGACACCGTCGCGGATCGCGTCACCGTACGGGCGGCCGGTGACCTCCTCGATGACCGCGCCGAGGACCAGGTAGTCGATGTTGCCGTACTTCTGCGCGCTGCCGGGGTGGAACAGCATCTCCTTGACCGTGCCGTCCTCGCGGTGGAAAGCGAGGTCGAACAACTGGCGGGGCGTCCAGGTGTCGAACCGGTGCCGGAGGAACCAGACGGGGTCCTTGTGGTCGATGTCCATGCCGGGCAGGCCGGAGGTGTAGGTGAGCAGGTGGTCGATGGTGATGGGCGGGTACCCGGCCGGCAGCAGGTCCGGCGCGTAGGACTGCACGGTACGGCGCGGGTCGAGCTTGCGTTTCGCGACGAGCTGCAGCGCCGCGGTGGCGGTGAACGTCTTGGTCATGCTGCCGATGCGGAACCGGCCGTTCACCGGGACCTTCTGTCCGGTGTGGACGTTCGCGACACCGGAGGTGCCCTGCCATTCGCCGTCGCGGCCGCGGACCTGGAGTAGCGCGCCACTGGCCTCGGCGTCCGGCAGCCCGGCGATGGCCGCTTCGAGGTCGGCGGGTTTCAGCGGCGGCCGGGAGTCGGCGCCTGCCGGTGCGACGAGCAGCGCGAGCCCCGCGGACCCGGCGACAGCGATCGTAACGAGTCGTCTCATGCCGGAAGCTTTGCGGGAAAAGGGATCCCCGCCATCAGGGCTGAACCCCGGAATAACCCTCAGGGTGCGCGGCCGTCATGGCCGTGCCTGCCACTCCTGCGCCAGCATGGCGTAGACGACCTCGTCGGCCCATTCGCCCTTCACGAGCTCGTTCTTCACGAAGTGGGCTTCCTTGCGCATGCCGAGCCGCTCCATCAGCTTCCCCGACGCGGTGTTCCTGGCGTCGGCGCGGCCGATGATCCGGTGCAGCCCCAGCTGTTCGAACCCCATCCGCAGCACCTCCGTCGCGGCCTCCCGCGCGTACCCGTGGCCGTGGTGGCGCGGGTCGAAGATGAACCCCAGCTCACCGCTGCCGTGCTCGGCCGACAGCCAGCCCAGGTTCACCTCCCCCACCAGCTCGCCGGTCTCCCGGTGCTCGACGGCGAACACGACACCGTCGCCTTCCTTCTCGATCGTCGGGTGTTCGACGCGGTGCTTCAGCGACCGCGCGGCCTGCTCACGCGTCATCGCCTCCCACAACAGGAAGCGGGCCACTTCCGGAAGGCTCTGGTAGGCGTGCAGGGCGTCGAGATCGGACTCGGTGAACGTGCGGAGGACCAGCCGTGCGGTCCTGATCGGGTAATCGGGTTCGAGCACGTCCGCCAAACTACGCGACCCGGCGCGTGCGGCCCCACGGTTTCAGCACCGAAAGGACCGCGCTCGTCACGTACATCGCCGTCGACACGAGACCGGCCGCCAGCATGTCCAGCGCCAGCGGGCCCGTGTCGGCCAGCCGGTCGGCCGGGGTGCCTGCCATCAGCCGCGACAGTTCGGCGAGCCCCGGCAGCAGCGACAGCGGGATCAGCACGACGGCGACGACCGTCAGCACCAGCTTCACCAGCACCCACCGGTACCGGACCAGACCCCACCTGGTGTGGAGCCCGAGCAGCACACCGGAGACCAACGCCAGCAGGCTCACGGGGATCAGCAGCGTCCCGCCGATCAGGTGCATCGCGCCGAACGCCGTGTGCTGCGTGCCGGGATCGTCGGTGACGAGGCCGGTGATCGCGAGCGTCAGGTTCCCGACGTTGAGGCCGAGCCACCCGACGGAGACGACGATGTGCAGCGACAGCAGCAGCTTGAACGTCGTCGGGGTCAGCCTTCTGGTGGCACGCGCGGCGGTGGCGGTCATGCCCATCATGGTCGGTTCGCGCGGCCGCTGTGTCGTCGGCGTGCGCGCGACAATCGCGGTGCGCCCGCCGGGGTAGCGCACCGGCCGTGGCTACTCCTCGCGACGTAGGCTGACGTGCCATGATGTCGCCATGGCGATCTGGCTGACCACCGACTCCGAGGCGAACGAGCTGCTCGAGCGCGACCCGTTGGCCCTCCTCATCGGGATGCTGCTGGACCAGCAGATCACGATCGAGACCGCGTTCGCCGGCCCGAAGAAGATCCTCGACCGCGTCGGCTCGCTCGACGCGCGGGTGATCGCCGAGTACGACCAGGAGAAGTTCGCGGCGCTGTGCTCCACCCCGCCCGCGATCCACCGCTTCCCCGGCTCGATGGCCAAGCGCGTCCAGGCGCTGTGCCAGGGCCTGGTCGACGAGTACGACGGCAGCGCGGAAGCGCTGTGGACGGCCGGCAGGCCGAACGGCGCCGAGGTGCTGAGGCGGCTCAAGGCGCTGCCCGGCTTCGGCGAGATCAAGGCGCAGATCTTCCTCGCCCTGCTCGGCAAGCAACGCGGTCTGACGGCGACGGGCTGGAAGAAGGCGGCCGGCGAGTTCGGCAGGAAGGGCACGCACCTGTCGGTGGCGGACATCACCGACCAGGAGAGCCTGCTCGAAGTGCGCGCGTACAAGAAGCGGATGAAGGCGGCGAAGGCCTGACCCGTCATGTCAGCCATGACCCGGGAACCTACTGTCGTGTGGCACCACGCATGTCGACGGTCATGGCCGCCACCCGGCCGTGCTCGTCGAAGGCCGTGGTCACGGCGAAGGCCGGGCCCTCGATGTGCATCTGGGTCTCGTTCTCCCGCAGCCGCAGGCCGCGGTTGCGGGCGTAGGAGCGGAACCCTCGGCGCTGGTCGTGGAACCGCAGCTCCGCGATGCCCTGCTGCAGCACGCGGGACACACGCGGCCCCTCGGGCGCGGGCAGCACGAACGAGGGGTGCTCGATCAGCATGCCGACGCGCGTGCCACCGCCGACCGGGCCCTGGTAGCCGGTCCACCGCCGCGTGACCGCCTTCGCGGCCTCCGTCATCAGCGACACGACGTGCCCTGGCTCGGTCGGCGACCCGGGCAGGTCGTCGAACGGGACCTCTGGCCTGGCGAGCTCGGCGATGCCGTGTTCAACGCCGAAGTCGCGCAGCTGCTCGGCGAGCCACGTGACCTCCGGGTGGTACCCGGTGGGATTCGCCCACGACCACAGCCAGGAGCGCGGGCCGGGCGCCGCGCTGCCGAGCAGGTGCACGGCCGACGCGGTCAGCGGCCTGTCACCGCCGAAACCGAACCTCGGGACGGCGAGGTCGACCTCCCACGGCGGCGTCCCGACGGTGTCCATCAGGTGGAGCTGGTGTTCGAGCGACAGCAGCGCGGCGTCGTCCTGCAGATCGAGAAAGGTCGGCACGGCGGCGACGGTACCGGCCCGCGCAGCCCTGATGGTGGCGGACGGGATGGCAGGCAGCCCCGACCAGCGGACCCAGCAGTGTCAGGGTTTGCGGCCCACCGCAGCCGCGCTGCATTCCTCCACCGGGCTCAGCGGGCGCAGGCGCGGGCCGTCCGGCCACCAGAGGTCCGACAGGTCGAAGTCGGCGGGCTTGCCGGGCCCAGGAGGGACGATCTCCAGGCCGGGCAGGAACTCGCGCAGTTGTGCCTTCGTGCGGAAGCGGCCGGAACCCATGGGGCTGTGGATGAACACGTCCTCCATGCGGCGCGCCAGTTCGCTGCGTTCCGGGGTCTCCGGGTCGAGGAAGTGCGAGATCGCGACGAACGAACCGGACGGCAGCGCGTCGACGTACTCCTGCATCAGCTCGCCGCCGTTCTCCGCCGTGTAGTGGTGGAGGGTGCCCACATGCAGCAGGCCGATCGGCTTCGAGAAGTCCAGGTACTTGCGCACGGTCGGGTTCTGCAGCACGTCCTGCGGCTGGAAGATGTCCGCCGCGACGAAGTGGGTGAAGTCGTTGTCCTCCAACAGGGCTTCGCCGTGGGCGATGACGACCGGGTCGTTGTCGACGTAGACGACCCTGGCCTCCGGGTCGATGCGCTGGGCGATCTGGTGGGTGTTCTCGGCGGTCGGCAGGCCGGAGCCGCAGTCGAGGAACTGGCGGATGCCGCCCTGGTCGGTGAGGAACCGGACGGCCCTGGTCAGGAAGTTCCGGTTCGACCACGCGAGGTCCCGCGCCTCGGGGGCGACCCGCTGCACCTTGTGGAAGACCTCGCGGTCGATCGCGTAGTTGTCCTTGCCGCCAAGGAACGCGTCGTAGACGCGAGCGATGCTCGCCCTGGTCGGGTCCACCCCGACCGGAACCATGCTCGGCGCTTCGTACTTGGCCGCCGTGTCGGACATTCCAAACCTCACAGGCAGAGGGACTCGTGGGACCGGATCAGAGTAGCGACGCCCGGCACGCTGGTAAACGCAGGAGTGGATCTTGAAAACAACCTGTGAACGCCCGTGCATCTGCACCTGCGCTGGTGAGCACCTCGCGCTGAACACCCCGCTTTGCTTTGCGGCAGCAGAGAAAGTCACCCGTTCGGTCTAGCAACCCCAGCGGGAGAGCCCAATGGCGCCGCCGGATGGTACTGCCGCGGCGTGGTCCGGTGCGGTCGGCGTCGAAGCATCGCACCTCCAGGGCTCACCCGCGTGATCGTGGCGCACCCACCCTCAGTCACCGCTGCCCGATCTCGATCTGGTCACCAGGAACACGAGGTCGGGCTCGCCGCGGGGCACCGGGATCTCGAGGGTCTCGACCGGCCCGTACCGCTCCGCGAGCGCGGCGGCGAACGCGGGCGCGCGGCCGGCGCTCCACACCGCCAGCACCCCGCCGGGAGCCAGCGCGTCGTCGATCATCGCGAGCCCCGCCCGGCCGTACAGCGACGCGTTGCCGTCGTCGACTGTCCACTCAGGACCGTTGTCGATGTCCAGGCACAGCGCGCCGAACCGGCCCGCGGCCGGCAGCCACGCGAGGAGGTCGTCCCGCACCACCCGCACGCGCGGGTCGGCGAGCACGCCCGCGTTGCCGAGCACGGTCCGGTTCCAGTCGAGAACCGCCGCCTCCCGCTCGACCACGACGATCGAGCCGACCCTCGGGTGGTCGAGCGCCTCCCGCAGCGAGAACCCGACGCCGAGACCGCCGATCAGCATCGTCGCGCCAGCCGGCATGCGGTCCGCGGCGGCGGCGACCATCAGCCGCTCCGACTCGCCGTTCCGGGTGTCCATCAGGAACACGCCGTTCGCGATGATCTCGTGGTGCGGGCCCACCCGCCGCAGCACCAACTCGCCGCACACACCTTCGACACGCGCCAGAACCTCGGAGACCACCCGGACAGCCTAGAAGCGAACCCGGCGAAACGGATTTACCCTGGGGGCATGCAGGCCGCAACCGGCGACCGGCTGCACGTGCACGGTCGCACCGTAGGTAACCCGGACCAGATCGCCGAGATCATCGAAGTGCGCGGAGAAGGCGGCGCGCCGCCCTACCTCGTCCGCTACCCGGACGGCCGCGAGGGCCTCGTCTTCCCCGGGCCGGACTGCGTGGTGGAGACCGCGTCATCCGGGGAGTGACCCCGGCGGGACACCATGAGCGGTGTGCCAAGGACCGTCCAGGTTCCCTGGGCACACCGCCCGTGGTTCGACCGCGCCCGGTCAGACCCTGGTGAGCTCGTCGATCAACGCGTCGACGTCGAAGTGCTCGTCCTCGCTGCCGAGCGGGACCAGCTCCTCGGTCGCGTCGAGGAAGTCGGCGACCGACTGGTGGTCCAGTTCGAGCAGGGCGTAGCCCTCCGGCGACTCGATCTCGACGACCAGCATGTTCAGCTCGCGCTCCTCGAGCGGCCGGAACCGGACGTCGCCGAAACCGGCGGACTCGGTCAGGCCCGCGACGAGCAGGTCACGGGAGAACACCCATTCCACCCAGCGGTCCCGTTCGGTCTGGAACGCGGCGACCACCGTGTACGGGTGGTCGGCGCGGTAGGACCAGCGGGCACGGACCGGCGTGGTGCCGTCGTACAACGCGACGAGCTCTGCGTGAACAGCTTCTGTGGTCATCTCTGGCCCTCCTCCTCGATCGCCACCGGGTGTGGGTCGGTCGAGGGTGAGATGCGAGCGAGGGCCGAATCTGACGAACAAGGCGCGATGTTCACGCCATCAGGTATGACCGGGGCCACAGGCGTAACGCGTGACCTGCGGTTTTACCTTCAGATGAGGCCGAGGCCCCGCACGGCGTCGCGCTCCTCGGACAGCTCCTGGACCGAGGCGTCGATGCGCTCGCGGGAGAAGTCGTCGATCTCCAGGCCCTGGATGATCTCCCACCTGCCCTCGGCGCAGCGGACCGGGAACGACGAGATCAGGCCCTCCGGGACGCCGTAGGAGCCGTCGGAGACCACCGCCATGGAGGTCCAGTCGGTGCCGTTCACCCAGTCGTGGACGTGGTCGATGGCGGCGTTCGCGGCGGAGGCGGCCGAGGACGCGCCCCTGGCCTCGATGATCGCGGCGCCCCGCTTGGCGACGGTCGGGATGAAGGTGTCCTTCAGCCACTCGTCGTCGTTCACGGCGGCCGCGGCGCTCTGGCCACCCACCTCGGCGTGGAACAGGTCCGGGTACTGGGTCGCGGAGTGGTTGCCCCAGATCGTCATCCTGGCGATGTCGGTGACCGAGACGGAGAGCTTCGCGGCGAGCTGCGACAGCGCGCGGTTGTGGTCCAGGCGCGTCATGGCGGTGAACCGCTCGGCAGGCACGTCGGGTGCGTGCGACTGGGCGATCAGCGCGTTGGTGTTGGCCGGGTTGCCGACCACCAGGACCCGCACGTCGTCGGCCGCGCCCGCGTTGATGGCCTCGCCCTGCGGCTTGAAGATGCCGCCGTTGGCCTCGAGCAGGTCACCGCGCTCCATGCCCTTGGTGCGGGGCCGGGCGCCGACCAGCAGCGCGACGTTCACACCGTCGAACGCGCGCTTCGGGTCGTCGGTGATGTCGATGCCCGAGAGCAGCGGGAACGCGCAGTCGTCGAGTTCCATGGCGGTGCCCTCGGCGGCCTTCAGCGCCGGGGGGATCTCCAGCAGAGACAGCCGGACGGGCGTGTCCGGCCCGAGGAGCTGCCCGGAGGCGATGCGGAACAGCAGTGCGTAACCGATCTGGCCGGCGGCACCGGTGACGGTGACCTTGACGGCAGCCTTGCTTGCCACGGGGAAGATCCTCCCGAATACGAAGAGAAAAACCGGTGCGGCGAGGCTACCAAGGCACCACGTTTGCGCGGGTCACGCGGGTGTCGGGAACGACACAGATCACTTGATGGATCTAGATGTGCCACCGTCGGGGTTGCGCAGGCAGGCGCCCGCTTCGCGGGCCCGGGGCGCGGGCCGGGCGCGGAGCGCCCTGGTTTGGGCGCCGTGAAAGGCGCGTTGACGGCATTGGCAATGCCCTGAAAGGCGCGTTCAGGGCGCTCAGCGCCGTGAACGGCCCATTGACGGCACTCGATATGCCGTGAACGCGCCTTTCACGGCATCGACCCAGCCCCGTCGAGCGCTCGCAGGTGTGGGGGTCGTGCCTGAGGACGGGTCCGTACACCAAAGCCACTTCACATGATCTTCACGGAGTCGATCGTCTAGTTGCCCAGCGGGCCGCCTTCGATGGTCATCGCCACGAAGATCATGCAGGCGCCGAACGCCGAGTAGGTCAGCACGTCGACGCCGCGGCCGCGGATCATGATCAGCCCGGCCTGCTCGTCGTTCAGCAGCGCGCGCAGGCCGGCCGCGAGGAACAGGGCGACGCCGATCAGCACCGTGCCCTGCCGCCAGTGGTAGAGCACGATCCGGAACAGGCCGAGCGCCACCACCGCCAGCACCATGCCGAACGGCAGGTGTGCCAGCACCGGGTGCCTGCGGCGGTGGGGGGTGCTCACGACCGCTCCGCCGCCAGCACCGTGTTGGTCAGCAGCATCGCGATGGTCATGGGGCCGACACCGCCGGGCATCGGGGCCAGCCAGCCCGCCACCTCGCGCACGCCGGGGTGGACGTCGCCGACCAGGCCCTCGTCGGTGCGGGTGATGCCAACGTCCAGCACGGCGGCCCCCGGCTTGACCATGTCCGGCGTGATCAGTGCCGGGTTGCCCGCCGCCGCGATGACGATGTCGGCGCGGCGGACCTCGGCGGTCAGGTCCTTCGTGCCGGTGTGGCACAGGGTCACGGTCGCGTTCTCCGAGCGGCGGGTCAGCAGCAGGCCCAGCGGGCGGCCCACCGTCACGCCCCTGCCGACGACCGTCACGTTCGCGCCGGCCAGCGGCACGTCGTAGCGCTTCAGCAGCTCGATGATGCCGACCGGCGTGCACGGCAGCGGGCCCGTCTCGCCGAGGACCAGCTTGCCGAGGTTCATGGGGTGCAGGCCGTCGGAGTCCTTCTCCGGGTCGACCCGCGCCAGCGCGGCGCCCGCGTCGAGGTGGCCGGGCAGCGGCAGCTGGATGAGGTAGCCGGTGCAGGCCGGGTCGGCGTTCAGCTCGTCGATGACCTCGTGCAGCTGCGCCTGCGTGGTGTGCGCGGGCAGGTCACGGCGGATCGAGGTGATGCCGATCTTGGCGCACGCGTTGTGCTTGCCCCGGACGTAGGAGTGCGAGCCGGCGTCGTCGCCGACCAGCACGGTGCCGAGGCCGGGTACCACGCCCCGGGCCGCGAGCGCCCGCACGCGCACGCGCAGGTCCTCGAAGATCGCGTTTCGGGTGGCCTTGCCGTCCAGGATCGTCGCGGTCACGGGCCCCATCCTCTCACCGAGCGGAGCTTGCGGAGCGACCAGTACTACCGAGCGGAGCTCGCGGAGCGAGGAGCGGGACCGGGCCGGGTGCGGATGGCGGCGATGCCGACCGCGACCATCGTGAGCGCGATGCCGACCAGGCTCGTGACGGAGAGCGTGGCGCCCTCGGCCGGGACGATCAGGTCCAGCAGGACTGCACCGATCAGCTGACCCGCGACCGACGACAGGCCGAGCAGCAGCACGCCGGTCAGCCGCACGGCCGTCACGGCGGTCATGATCGCGACGATGCCCAGCGTGCCGCCGGTGTAGAGCCACCACTGAGTGGGTAAGGACTCCGGCAGGCCGTTGACGACCACGTCGACTCCGGCCGCCACCAGGAGTGCGGAGGTGCCGACGAGGAAGTTCACGATCGTGGGCACGACGACGTTGTCGGCGGCGGCGCGGACCTGTCCGTTCACCGCCGACTGCCACGCGAGCCCCAGTCCCGCTACTGCTGGTAGCAGGGCCCACCAAAGTCCACCCGGATCAGTGACGACCCCGTGGTCGGACACCGAAACGATCACCGCGATCACAGCGAGTGCCGCCCCGGCCGCTCTGGGGAGTGTGATGGGCGCAGGGCCGCCCGGCCCGAGCCCGGCGCGGTCGACCGGGAGGCTGGAGACGACCTGACCTGCGACAACGGCGACCGTGAAGACCGCGACACCGAGGATCGAGACCGTCAGACCCTGGGTGGTCACGAGGAACGCACCACAGGTGCCGCCGAGTAGCTGCCACGGGCGTAGTGCCATCGTCCGAAGGGCATGTAGCAAACGGCCTACCCCCGCACGGGCCCCTGGCAGTATCGGCAGGGCCGCGAGCAGCAGGACAGACCCCACGGAGAAGGAGATCAGAGCAGCGAGAACCCCGTCGTGCAGCTGATAGCCGAGCTGGCCGTTGATGCGGCCTTGTACGGCCAACCCCACCCCGCCGAGAGCAGCCAGCGCGGCACCCGCCGCGCGCAGCCGGGCGGTGGGGTGGTGTGCTGAGGAGAGAGCGGGCGTCGTCACGTGTCGTCATCCTCGTTCACGCGGCCTTGCGAGTGCCACGAGGGCCAGGTAGAAGCAGGCTGGGACGCCGACCGAAGGACAAGGGAAGATGTCACCGTGGCACAACCGACCCAGCTAACCCCGACCGAGCAGGACGCCCTGGTCAAGCAGATAGGGCTGGCGATGCTGCGCGTCGCCCCCGAGGACTGGGAGCAGCTCACCGTCGACTACCGCGCGGTCGGCCGTTACGCCGAGTCGACCGGCCTGGTCACCTACTCCGACGGCGGCACCGAGCCGTGGACGATGCCTGCCGACCTGCAGGGTCTGTTCGCACGGCTGCGGGCCGGGATGTACCGGGAAGGGCGCGGGACCTGGTTCAACGCCCGCTACAAGCTCGACCACCCGTCGAGCTACAACCTCGAGTACGACCGCGAGGAGCCGACCTGGGACGCCCCGCCGCCGCCCCAGGCCTACCCGGACGACATGCGGCTGTTCCCCCGTACGGACGACAACGTGCCGGAGTGGTTGCGGCGCAGGCTCGCCACGGCGCCACCGCCCCCTGGGCCACCGCCGGGCACCCCGATGCCGGACCGCGCGCCCGGGCCGCCGCGGTTCCGCGTGGCCAGGATCTTCGACGGCCCCGGTGAGGACGGCCGCCCGTCGGTGAACCGGCCACAGGTCGACGAGATGGACATCCAGGACATTCTGGACTACCTGGACAACGGGCCTCTGGTCGGGCCTGCCCGCGGCTACGACATCGACCGGCTCGACCCCAACGGCCAGCAGTCGGTGCCGGTCGCGTTCCACACCGACGGCACGTGGATCTGGCCCGCCGCGGTGAACTACTACCTGCGCGAGCACGACGTGGCACCGGAGCCGGACCTGGTGGAGCACATCCGCCGGATGCGCTTCCAGCTGCCGCCGGTCGACGACCAGACCCGCGCTGCGGCGCAGCAGTTCCTCGGCCCGCCGCCACCGGGGCCGCGCCCGGGGCCGCCGCCCGCACCGGCCCCGACCCGTGCCATGCCGGTACCGGCACCGGTCCCCGCGCCGAAGATGCCGCCTGCGACGCCACCGCGTGCCGCGCTGCCGTCGCAGGGACCCGCGTCGGCCGAGATCGACCACCTGCGCACCCGGCTCGACGACCTGGACGTGCCGGAGACGGCGTACCGGATCGGCAAGCCCGCCGGGCGCGGCTGGACGATGGAGCAGACGGACGAGGGCTGGCGTGTCGGCTGGCACGACCAGGACTGGGTCGCACCCGCGGTGTTCGAGGACGTCGCGGACGCGTCGGCGTTCCTGCTCGGCAAGCTGATGCTGGACACCGACCGGTGGGCCGCCGGGCCGAAGAACCCGGAGCTGCCGCCGCTGCCCCCGCCACCACCGGACCACGGCTTCGAACCGCCCGCGCCAGCCGCGGACTACGAACCGATGTCCGCGCCGATGGAGGAGTTCACACCGGGCGGTGGCCGGGAGGCCGCTGCCGCCGGTTCGGGCCGTGATTTCGCCTCGGCAGGCGCGGGCCGCGACTTCGGTGGCCCCGGCGCCGGTCGCGACTTCGGCGCACCGAACGACTTCGCCTCGGCGGGTGCCGGGCGCAACGACTTCGGCGGGCCCGGCGCGGGCCGCGACGCCGGATCGGAGCGGGACTTCGGCTCGCCGGGCGACTTCGCGTCGACCGGCTCCGGGCAGAACGGCGGCCGGGACTTCGGCTCGCACGCGGCGGGCAGGAACGACTTCGCCCCACCGGACACCGGGCAGGACGACTTCGGCGGCACCGGACCGGGCCGCGACTTCGGCTCGCCAGGCGACTTCGCGTCGACCGGCTCCGGGCAGAACGGCGGTCGCGACTTCGCCGCGCCAGGTGACTTCGTGCCGGGCGGGTCCGGGCAGAACGGCGGCCGCGACTTCGGCTCGCACGCGGCGGGCAGGAACGACTTCGCCCCACCGGACACCGGGCAGGACGACTTCGGCGGCACCGGACCGGGCCGCGACTTCGCCGCGCCGGGCGCCGGGCAGGACGAGTTCAGCAGCAACGACTTCGGCGGCCGCGACGAGTTCGGGACGAGGATCGTCGGCCCGCCGCCGGGGACGCCCGGTTTCACGCCGCCGTCGCCGTCGGGGCCGGTCGGGCCGCCGCCGGGCACACCGGGGTTCAGCCCGCCACCCGGCACGCCGCCGCGTGGGGAGCCCGCGCACACCATGGCGATGGAACCGCCGTCGCCGCCGCGTGGCGAGCAGCAGGCCACGGTGCTCGCGCCGCGGCCGACCAACGGCGCAGCCTCGGCCCCACCGGGGTCGGAGTGGCCGATCACACCGCTGCCGGGTGAGCCACCGCTCACGCTGTTCCGCGGCAAGCGGATGATCGAGCTGGAGCCCGGCGCCGAGTTCGACCGCTTCGGCGACGACGACGGCAACCTCGTGTACGCGGTGGGCACGCCGTTCACCGAGCGGTCGTTGGTGCCCGAGTGGGTGGACCGGCCTTACCACGTGTACCGCGTACGCCAGCCGGTGCAGGTGCTGACCGGAGCCGCGATCCCGTGGTTCGACCAGCCCGGCGGCGGCACGGCCTACCTGCTGCCGGACGCCGTCGGCGAGCTGGTCGCGCACGGCGCGATCGTGGAGGTCGACAGCGGGGAGCCACCGCGGTCGTGAGGACCGGAACGGGGTGGCGGTTCGGGGTTGACCCGCCACCCCGTTTCACGTCCCCAGGCGGCCGTGCCTGGCCAGCCACCGCGCGTACACCTCCTGCCGCGCCGGGTCCTTGTGCCAGTAGCATCCGGTCGCGCGGGCGATCAGGTCACGCATGGCAGCGGCCGTCAGCGGGCCCTCCTCGGACCACACGATCAGGTGCCGAGTGCACAGCGGGTCCCCGGCCAGCGGCCGTGTCGCCACACCCGGTCTGGCTGGCTGCCGGTGCGGTCGCGGCGGAACAGCGGGCCGCCGACGCGGCGTTCGATGCGTTGCAGCTGCGCGGTCAGGAAAGGCTGCGAGACACCCGGTGCCGACGCCGCCTTCGTGATGCTGCCCGCCTGCGCGATCGCCTCCACCAGCCGGAAGTGCCGCACCTCGAGGTCCACCTACTGGTAGAGGGGACCGGCCCCGCCGCGTGACGGCTGCGCCGCTCATTCACCCACTTGGAGGCCGTGGGCGGCGGCGAACGCGATGGCCATGTCGATGTCCACGCGGGCACCGGCCAGCGCGGCCTGCCGCAGCCCGTTCGCGTCGAACTGGGCGCCGCGCAGGTCGGCGCCCCCCAGCTGGGTCTCCAGCAGCCGGGCGCCACGCAGGTCGGTGCCGGTCAGGTCGCAGTCGCGGAGGTCGGCGCCGGACAGGTTCGCCTCGCGGAAACGCAGGCCGGCCAACGTGGTCCTGCGCAGGTTGGCGCCCGCGAGGCTGGCGAGCGTCAGGTCGGTCTCGGTGATCTTCACCGGGCGGAAACGGCATTCGAAGAAGTTCGTGCCGAGGAACGTGCAGCCGTTGAACTCGGTGTGCATCAGGTTGGTGCGCTCGAACGTGCACGACCGGAACGCGGACGCGGTGTGCCTGGACTCGCCGAGGTCGGCGCGGCTGAAGTCGCAGTGGTCGAACGTGCAGCCCTTGGTGACCAGCGCCCGCAGGTCGGCGTCGGTGAAGTCGACGTGCGAGTACTGCCTGCCCTCCCAGTTCTGGTTGGACAGGTCGGCGTCGCGGAAGTCCTCGTCGGTCATGCCGGAGAGACTAGGGAACGACCACGACAGGTCTGCGCGCGTCGTTGACGAGGAACTTGGCGACGCCGCCGCTGCCGCGCCCGACGACGATGCAGTCCGCGTGCAGTTCCTCCGCGACCCGCTCCAGCCCGTGGCCGGGGTCGCCGCGGTGGTGGACCAGCTCCCAGCGCACGCCCATGGTGCCGAGGTAGTCGGCGACGGTGCGGCGCAGGTCGGCGACCAGGTCGCCCGCGGTCTCGGCGGTGGTGGCCATGCCGAACGGCGACCAGTACGCGGGGCTGGTCAGCGGCTCCACGTACACGAACACCAGCCGCGCCCGCTCCCGCCGGGCCAGCCCACTTGCCCACGCGGCCGCGTGCAGTGCGCGCGGCGTCCCGTCGACACCGACGACGATCACGGCAAGCCCGTCCTTACCGGCTTCGTAGTCACGCACGCCCGGATCCTATGGCCGCGACCACCGGCGGTTGAACGTTCGTTACGGGTGAGTGACCGGACGCCGCAGGTTGACCATCGACGCCGGGAACATGTCGTAGGGCTCGGTGTCGGTGTAGCCGAGGCGGCGGTAGAAGTCGATGACGGCGGTGCGGGTGGGCACGACGCTCACGACGACGCGGGTGAAGTAGTGGTCCTCGGCGTGCTGGTGGACGTGGTTCATCAGGACGCGCCCGATCCCGCCGCGGTGGGTCGGGCGCACGTAGAGGCGTTTGACCTCGGCTGTGCCCAGCGCACGGGTCACCAGGCCGACGCACCCGACGGGGCTGCCGTCCTGGTGGGCCAGCCACAAGCCGCCCGGCTGGCGGTGGACCCGGCGCAGGTCGCGGCATTCGTTCCGCAGCAGCGGGGGCAGCCCGTCGATGCTGGTGGGTTCCGGCCACCCGGTTTCGACCTGGGTGGCGGCCAGGTACTCGAAGACCAGCCGTTCGGCGACCTTCGCTGTGCGTGGTGTCGTGAACGCGTCCATGACTGAGACCTGGGTCATCCGGTCAGCGGAAGTCTCTTGAGCGGCTGGGGATGCGCAGGTCCAGGTTCTCCAGGTGGTCCGCCTGCAGGCTGGTCACACCTTCCGCGTTCTCGACGGTGCCGCGGACCAGCAGGGCGGCGGCGTTCCTCGCCGTTCTGCGGTAGCGGGTCCACAGGCCCGGTGTGCACACCACGTTCACCATGCCTGTCTCGTCTTCCAGGTTCAGGAACGTGACACCGCCCGCGGTCGCCGGGCGCTGGCGGTGGGTCACCGCGCCGCCGACCAGTACCCGCGTGCCGCTTCTCACCTTCGGCAGTTCCGCCACGCGCGACGCGCCCTGGCTGGTCAGCCATTCGCGGACGAACTGGGTCGGGAAGCTGTCCGGGGACAGGCCCGTCGCCCACACGTCCGCGACCGCGGTCTCGATGCCGTCCATGCCGGGCAGGTAGGGGGCGTCGGCGCCCACCGTGGTGCCGGGCAGGCGGTCGGGGCGTTCGCCGGACACCGCGCCGGCCGCCCACAGGGCTTCACGGCGGGCCAGGTCGAAGCCGCTGAACGCACCCGAAGTCGCCAGCGCTTCCAGCTGTGCTCTGGTCAGCTGGGTTCTTCTCGCCAGGTCGGCCATGTCGCGGTAGGGGCCGTGCCGCCGTTCCGCCACGATCTCCGCCGCCAGCTCCCTGCCGATGGTCCGGACCGTGGCGAGTCCGATCCGGACGGTCTGTTCGCCGGTCGCGTCCGGTTCGAGCGTGGCCTGCGGGTCGCTTCTGTTGACGTCCGGCCCCTGCACGGTCACGCCGTGGCGGCGGGCGTCGGCCACGAGGGACTGCGGGCTGTAGAAGCCCATCGGCTGGGTTTTCAGCAGTGCCGCGCAGAACGCCGCCGGGTAGTACAGCTTGAACCACGCGCTCGCGAACACCAGGTACGCGAAGCTCAGCGCGTGGCTTTCCGGGAAACCGAAGTTGGCGAACGCCATCAGCTTCTCGTAGATCCGGCTCGCCAGCCCCTCGCCGATGCCGTGGCGCGCCGCGCCTTCGTAGAAGCGTTCCCGCAGGCGTTCCATGCGTCTGGTCGAGCGTTTGGCGCCCATCGCCCTGCGCAGCTCGTCGGCCTCCGCCGGGGTGAAGCCCGCGACGTCCACCGCCATCTGCATCAGCTGTTCCTGGAACAGCGGGACACCTTTGGTCTTCCTCAGCGCCTTCTCCAGCAGGGGGTGGTCGTAGGTGACCTTCTCCCTGCCGTTGGCGCGCCGGATGTACGGGTGGACGGAGCCGCCCTGGATCGGGCCGGGACGGATCAGCGCCACCTCCACCACCAGGTCGTAGAACTCCCGCGGTTTCAGGCGCGGCAGGGTGGCCATCTGTGCCCGGCTCTCCACCTGGAACACGCCGACGGAGTCGGCGCGGCACAGCATCTCGTAGACGTTCCCGTCCTCGAGGTCCAGCTTGTCGATGTTCACCTCGACGCCGTGGTGTTCCGCGACGAACTCGACCATGTACCGCAGCGCGGACAGCATGCCAAGGCCAAGCATGTCGAACTTGACCAGGCCGATCGCGGCGCAGTCGTCCTTGTCCCACTGCAGGACCGTGCGTCTGTCCATGCGGGCCCGTTCGACCGGGCACACCTCGCTGACGGGACGGTCGCAGATCACCATGCCGCCGGAGTGGATCCCGAGGTGCCGGGGGAAGTCCTCCAGTTGCCCGGCGAGTTCCAGCACGGTCACGGGGACGTCGTGGTCGTTCTCCCCGACGGTTTCCTTCACCGGTGCCCAGCGGTCGATCTGTTTGCTCCACGCGTCCTGCTGGCCCGGCGAGTACCCGAGTGCCTTCGCCATGTCACGCACCGCGGACTTCGCCCGGTACGCGACCACGTTCGCGACCTGCGCGGCGTGCCTGCGGTCGTATTTCTCGTAGACGTACTGGATCGCCTCCTCCCGCCGGTCGGACTCGATGTCCAGGTCGATGTCCGGCGGGCCGTCGCGGGCCGGGGCGAGGAACCGTTCGAACAGCAGGTCCCAGCGGACCGCGTCGACCTTGGTGATGCCCAGCGCGTAGCAGACCGCCGAGTTGGCCGCCGACCCCCGGCCCTGGCAGTAGATCCCGTTGTCCCGGCAGAAGTCCACGATGTCGGCGACGATCAGGAAGTACCCGGGGAAGCCGAGTTCCTCGATCACCTTCAGCTCGTGGTCCAGCTGCGCGTACGCCTTCGGCGCCTGCGCCCGGGTGCCGTACCGGACGAGCGCGCCCGCGAAGGTCTTCTCCCGCAGGTAGCTGATCTCGGTGTGCCCGTCCACTTCGAACGGCGGCAGCCGCGGCGCGACCAGCTTCAGGTCGAACGACAGCTGCACGCCGAGCACCGCCGCGCGCCGCACCGCCCCCGGGTAGCGGACGAACCGCCGTCTCATCTCCTCGCCGGAACGCAGGTACGCGGTCGGCGCTGGCGGGAGCCAGCCGTCGAGGTCGTCGAGGCTGCGCCGGGCCCGCACCGCGGCCATCGCCGCCGCCAGCTCACCGCGGTGCGGTTGCGCGTAGTGCACGGCGTTCGTCGCCACCAGCGGCAGCCGCAGTTCGAGTGCCATCTCCGCGAGCAGGTCGTTGTGCCGGGTGTCGAGCGGCAGCCCGTGGTCGATCAGCTCGACGTAGGTGTGGTCCCGCCCGAACGCGTCGGCCAGCCGGTACAACTCGGCGAACGCGGCGTCCGGGCCGCCGTGCGACAACGCCCGCCGCACCGACGCCTTGCGACACCCGGTGAGCGCGACGACCTCCCCGCGTGTCTGGTCGACGATGTCGTCGAAGTCGTAGACGGGACGGCCTTTCTCGCTGTCGTGCGCGAGCTGCCCGTCGGTGATCACGCGGCACAGCCTGCCGTAGCCGGACACCCCGGTCGCGAGGAGCAGCAGGTGGTCGCCCTCCGGGTCGGCGATCCCGTTCTGCGGCTGGGTGAGCCCCAGACTCAGCTCGGTGCCGAACACGGTGCGGACCCCCAGTTCGCGCGCCGCCTCCGCGAACCGGACCACACCGTACATGCCGTCGTGGTCGGTGATCGCGACCGCGTCGAGACCGAGCAGTGCCGCCGACTCCACCAGCTCCTCGGGGTGGCTCGCGCCGTCGAGGAAGCTGAAGTTGGAGTGGCAGTGCAACTCCGCGTACGGGACGCGCACGTCGCTGCCCGCGAGGTCGGTGACACTGGGCGGCCCGACCCCGGCGGGTGCGGTGTAGCGCTCGCGCTTGTGTGTCCACGCGGGACTGTCACCGCCGTCCCCGTGGTGCGGTTCCGGGCGGCCGGAGAGAATGCGTTCCAGCTCCGACCACCGAACCGGCGGGTTGTCCCACCCCATTACCGCCCCTCCTCACAAACCCTCGGCGGCTTGACGTGCCCGGCAGGCCCGGTGCGCTTCGCAGCTCCGGCAGTCTTGTTGTCTTCTCGGGATTCCCGGGTCGGCGGTCCTGCCGGATTGTTCTGCCCGGATTGGTGGGCTTCCCGGCCGGCTGGGTTCCGTGTTCTTCTTTCCCGGCTCCACGTTGTCCCGCGAGTGCGGGTGCGGTCAGCGCACCCGGATGTTCTCCGGGGACGGACGTGGGGCCGGGACGAGTAAATCCAGGATGTCCATGTCGTCGGCGAGGCCGTCCGAGAGGGTCACGCGTTGCGGGTAGCCCGCGACGCACACCGGGTTGGGGTGCCCGATGACGAACTGCCTGCAACTCCCGTCCGCGAAGCGGCATTCCGGGCAGAGCTTGGCCATCAGTCGTAGATTCCTTCCACTGTCCACCGCTCCTCGGAAAGCACCAGGAGCAGTGCGGTCTGGGTGTCGTCCTCTTCCAGCAGGACCTGCAGCCGGGCGCGGCGGCAGGGGTTTATCCACCAGCGCGCGTCGGTGGCCCACGGGCCTGCCCACGCGTGCACGCGGCGTGGGTGGCCGCCGTCGACCGAGACCTGGCACGGCCTGCCGGTCAGCTCGTGTCGTGAGCTGATGTCGATCAGGCGGCCGCGTTCGTCGAAAACCCTGGCGGGCAACGGTTTCGTGAGCACGGTCGCCGGGGACGGGGCGGGCAGCCGGCCTGGCCACGGTGCGTCCGGGTCGCGGCGCGGGAACTGTTCGTCGCCCCACGGGATCAGCCGCACCGCCTCGCCGGGGTCGCGGCCGCCGCCCAGTACGGGCGTGACCACCGCGTCCGGACCGAGGAGGCCCTGCACGTGGACCATGGCGCGGCCCGCGCGTTCGTCGGCCTCCACGCGGCCCGCACCGCGCCACAGGTCGAGTTGCAGTGCGTGCCCTTCCACGACCTCGGCCGGTTCGAGGCGCAGCCAGGTGATGCCCGCGGTCGGCCTGCCGTCCACGCCGCTGAGCCAGCCGTCGAGCTGCCAGCGCACACGGTCCGCGATGCCGCCAGGGGACAGCGGTTCCGCGCACCGCCACACCCGCAACCGTTCCTCCCCGTTGGCCGTCATCGCGTGGATGCCCAGGCGCGTGCAGGCAAGGCCGTGCGCACCCAGGCCGGTGTGCAGCTTCTCGGCGAGCGTGCGGGCGACGAACGCGGCCGCGTCCACCCGCTCCACCGGCGGGTCCAGTTCCTCGGCGACCACCAGGTCGGGCGGCGGTCGCCGGCGGGACGGCGGCCGTTCCTGCTCGCCGCGGGCCAGCCGGTGGGCCTGCACCGCGTCGGCGCCGAAGCGGGCCGACACGTCTTTCTCCGGCACCTCGGCGAACGCACCCAGCGTGCGCAGACCCAGGCGCCGCAACAGGTCGACGAGGTCGGCCCGGTGGTGCCCCTCGGCGGGCCGGTCGAGCTCGCGAACGCTCAGCGGTTCAAGGAAGGCGCGGCTCGCGCCCGGCGGGATCACCCGTCCGCGCCGGGCGGCGAGGACGGCCGCGAACAACCCGTCGGCCACACCGATCTCGCACTCCGCACCAGTGCGGTCGGCGACCTGGTCGATCAGGCGTTCCGCGGCGCGTTCCTCGCCGCCGAAGTAGCCGGCGGGGCCGCGGGCAGGGACCGCGACCACGCCAGGTCTGATGATCTCGACGCCGACCGCCAGCTCCTCGACGGCGGCGGCGACGGGTTCGAACAGCCGCGCGTCCCGCACCGGGTCGTCCGGGAAGACGACCAGTTCCGGGCAGCGGCCCTGCGCGTCACGACGGCGCATCCCCCTGCGGACCCCCTCGATCCGCGCGGGCGCGGAGCAGGCCACCACACGGTTGGCCGCGACCACCGCCACCGGCTGGTGCGGCGTCAACCTGGCCGCCGCCGCGGCGGCCGTCACCGGCCAGTCGGGGCACCACACGACGAGCATCCGTTCCACGCGGTCGAACATACGTTCGAACGATCAGCGCGTCAAGCGGATTGGCGGGATTCCCACTGACGAGTGAAAATGCCTGTGCCACAAGGAAAATCGGGGGATCAGGACACTTCCGCGCGTTCGCGCCGCCAGTCGCTGTCGAACAGGCGCACGGGCAGGTGTCTCGAACTCCCCGCCACGGCCCCACCCGCGGCGGGGAGGCACGCCTCGACCCGAACGGGGCGGGCCGCAGCACCTCTTCCCCGTGCGGCGACAAGGGTTTCGCGTGCTTCGAGGAAACCGTGACCGTCACCGAGGCCGGTCCACCGTGTCCGCGCGGGAGCCAGCTCCAGGTCCGCCCCCGGCCACGGACCGGTCGAGATCAGCACCGTGCCGCGGTGCCGGGCACGCGCGGACAGGCGACGGAGGTGGGAGTCGGTGAGGCGGGAAGGGTCGACCGCCACGAGGTCCATGCCGTCCAGCAAGGCGGCGACCACCGCGGGCAGGTTCGCGCCCGGATGCCGGACCAGGGCGAGCCGCTCCACCGCGACACCCAGTTCGGACGCCGCGCGGAGACCGAGGTCGGGCATGCCGACCAGCGCCGCCCACGACCCGGTGTCCGTCGGCGACGCCAGGAGCGCGAACAGCAATGACGTCGAGCCCCGGACCGCCACCGTGACCCCCCGCCGCAGACCGCCCCACGGGAACAGGTCGGCGAGGGCCGGATGCACGGGTAGCATCCGGGCCCGGTCGTCCGGGGTGGACGCGAGGTCGCTGGCCACTCCCACCGCACCAGAAGCGGCCAGCGACGACGCTGCACCCAACGCCGGCATTCGCACGCACCCCACTTCCCCCGCCAGGCGCTGCGGGGAAGGCAGCGAACTCGAACGCCTGTTCGATAGTAGCACGGCCTGTTTTCGAACGCGAGCCCAGTCGCTGACGCAGGACTTTGGCGTCGGGGTTGTCTGTCTGGTGGTCTTTGTCCTCGCCGGACGGGCAGGTCTCCGGGGTGGCGGGGGTGTAGGTCGGCGGCGGTTTGGGCGGGTCTGCCTGCCATCCCGTCGGGGTTGCGCAGGCAGGTTCCCGCTTCGCGGGCCCGGGCGCGGAGCGCCCTGGCTCTGGTGCTGCGAAAGGCGCGTTGACGGCGTGGCAATGCCCTGAAAGGCGCGTTCAGGGCGCTCAGCGCCCTGAATGGCCCATTCACGGCACTTGTTGTGCCGTGCACGCGTCTTTCACGGCGACCGCCCTGTAAGTGCCGTGCCCTGAAAGGCGCTTTTGGGACGCTCGACGTCCTGAAAGCGTCTTTCGGGACGTCGGCGGGCGGGCGGCTCACATTCGTGACGCCAGGCTTTGCGAAGTCGGTTTCCGGTGCGGGATCTCGGTTCGCGGGCCGTGCCGAACGTCCGGCGGGCTCCTTGTATCACCTGGCGGCAATATTAGGTGTCGTTGATGAAAGGTTGTCAACCTCCTACAATCAAATGCGGTGAACTTGTCACCGGGGCGACAAACCGGCGGTTTGTTCCGTGCGGATGTGACATCTCGCTTCCCGGGGCCGATACACGATGTGCCACCGCTCGATGCCGCACGGTGGTGATTGGGGGCAGTACATGACGGTCGAGTACCAGCTCGACAACAACACCCTGCCCCGGCCGCTTGCCGAGGTTCTGCGGCCGGAGCTGGCGAGTCTCGCCACGGAGATCGTCGACGAGATCCGGGCCAAGATCCCCAACTACGCACGACCACTCGACGGGCCATACGGCAAGTCGATCCGTGCCGGGGTGCACTACGCGCTGACCCTGTTCATCGAGCAGATCGCCAACCCGGACGCGTCCGCGCAGAAGTGTTACGAGGTCCACCAGAAGCTCGGCCAGAACGAGATGCGTGAGGGCCGCAGCCTCGACGACCTGCAGGCCGCCTACCGCGTCGGCGCGCGGGTGGCGTGGCGGCGGATGATGCGGGTCGGCAAGCGCAACGGGCTGTCGTCGGCGGTGATGTCGCAGCTCGCCGACGCCGTGTTCGCGTACATGGACAAGCTGGCGTCGGTCGCGCTCGACGGGTACCTCGAGGCCAAGGCGACCTCCGCCGGTGCGCTGGAGACGTGGCGCCGCAGGCTGCTCGGCATGATCATGCAGACCCCGCCCGCACCGGCCGCCGCGATCGCCGAACTGGCGCAGCTGATCGGCTGGCCGGTGCCGGAGAAGGTGTCGCCGATCGCCGTCCACACCCTTCCCGGCACCGGCCACAACCAGCGGAAACCGACGCTGGACGCGGACGTGCTCGCCGACCTGGACGGGATCGAGCCGCGCATTCTGGTGCCCGGTGAGGTGACCGACGCGCGGCTCGCGGCGATCCGGGCCGCGCTGCCACAGTGCCGCCTCGCGGTCGGGCCCTGGGTGCGGCTCGACGCGGCCGCGCACGCCCTGCGGTGGGCCAGGAAGGCACTCACGCTCGCACAGCAGGGGGTGCTGCCGGACCGGCAGGTGATCCGCTGCGAACAGCACCTGTCGACGGTGCTCGTGCACTCCGACGACCGGCTGCTCACCACGCTGCGGGACCGGCTGCTGGCACCGCTGCGCGGCCTCACCGCCAAGCAGCGGGAGCGGATGCTGGAGACGTTGCGCGCGTGGCTGGACGTGCAGGGCAGCGTGCCGGACATGGCGGCCCTGCTGGACGTGCACCCGCAAACCGTCCGCTACCGCATGCGGCAGCTGGAACAGTCGCTCGGCACCCTGCTGCACGACCCCCACCAGCGGTTCGAGCTGGAACTGGTGCTGCGGACCGCACCGGGGCGGCGCAGGGACAACGACGTGGTCCTTCCCGCGCAACGCGACCGGCGCTGAACGCACCGAAGGTGCCCTTCGAAGGACGAAGGGCACCTTCGGTGTGTCGGACTAGCCGACGACAGCCGCGTGCCAGCGGTCCGCGAGCTGACGGCCCTGGGTGGGCGCGAAGTTGCGCGGGGTCTGGAAGCCGCCGAGGTTGGTGACCGGGTCCGCGAGGACCAGGCTGTTCTCACCGGCGGGCGAGGGCAGGCCCTGCTTGAGGTTCACCGCACCGGACAGCATTCCGAACAGGCCGCAGCCGGTGGCGCCGGGCACCGCGAACGTGGTGTCGGCCTGGGAGGCGCCGGACAGCGACAGGTAGCCCATCTCGCCGGTCGGGTTCGTCGTGCCGTCCGCGTTGAACCGCACGAAGCGGGCCGTCGGGCGCGCGGTGTTCGCCGGCTTCAGCAGGATCGGGTTGCTGTTCGAGCCGATGTAGCAGTTCGGGTCGAGGAACGGGTTGCTGAGCTTGATCTTCACCGGCAGCGTCACGATCGGTGTGCCCTCGCCGGCACCGGCTGCGAGGTTGAAGTCCCTCGGCACGCCCGCGGACTGGATGGTCGCGGTCACCCGGTTGAGCGGGCTGTTCGCCACGCGCTCGCAGATGTCGGAGATCACCGGGATCCGGCTCGGGCACATGAGGCCGAGCAGCCCGCCGGGGATCTCGACCGGGGCGCCGATGACCGCGCCGTTCCTCGGCGCCACGAGCGTGTACGCGCCACCCTGGTTGAGCACCCCCGCCTGGAGGTCGGTCGTGCCGGTCGTGAGCGTGGTCTCGCCGATCGTGAACGTGCCGGTCGTGGCGCTGGAGGACAGGCACAGCGCCGCAACGGCCGCCCCGTCGGCGGCGAGCATGGCGGGGTCGTCGACCGGGCACCGGTTCAGCGGGGCCCACGCGCCCGCGAGCGTGGTGGCCGAGGCAGGGGTGACGACCGCGAGCAGTGCCGCGACCACCGCCACGACGACCAGGAGAACGGTTCTTCGGATTCTGGACACAGGTCACCTCTCAAAAGGGGAACAGCCGGTTTCTCCGTCAGGTCGGAAAGCAGGAACGGGCGCGCTGGGGAAACGTCGAGCAGGGTGGAGCGTCCGGTGCCTCAGGTTTCCGGATACTTCGGATCCACCGGCTCCTCCGGCGGGCAGCCGAAGTTGTTGCCGGTGATCGTGCAGACCGCGCCCTGGTAGAGCCGGACGTGGTTCCCCGGACCCGAGATCAGGCCGGTGAGGATCGGGTCGAGGTCCTCGGTGGTGCCGCAGCCGCTGAACGGCGGGATCGTCACGGTGCCCATCAACGGGCCACCCTGGGTGATCGAGTACTTGTCCGGACCGCTGTAGGACGCGGTGAGAACGGCGTCGATGGGCACCGCGCTGCGGCAGTCGGGCCCGACCGGCACGGGGACACCGTTGACGGTGGCGTCCAGGATCTGGGCGGACAGCCGCACCTTGACCGTGGTGAGGCCCTCGTACTCGCCGGGCTGCCCCGGGATCGGGGTCCGTTTCGACCACAGGTAGATGTCCGCGACCCCGAGCTGGGTCAGCTGCATGGTGCCGGTGGCCGGCACGAAACCGAACGCGTAGAACGATCCCGGCGCCGGCGGGTACTTCGGCTCGCCGTTCAGCTCGGGCAACGCGAGCGCCTTCTGGCAGATCACGCTCGGATCGTCCGGACAGCGGATCATGAGATTCGTCGCGGTGATGTTCACCAGGCCCGTGGGCTGACCGACCGCCGCGTCCAGTTTCGCGATATTGGCGCGGCCGTTCACGTTCGCGCAGAACGGGGCCCGGTATTCCGGGGGCGCGTCGGGGAGGTGGTAGCACTCCGCCGGTGGGGGCGCCGCGGCAAGGGACGGCAGCCCCTCGCCGGGCTGGTCCTGCCGGCCCGGCTCCCCTGGCTCGGGTGACGGGGCCCGCTTCGGCGTTCGTGCCGGCGCCTCGACCGGGACGACCGCGAGCACGGCGGTCTCGGCGGGGTCGAGCACGCAGGTCAGATCGATGGCGGGTGGCTCGGTCGGCGTGCCGTCCCCGGCGTACCCGGTGATCTCGACGGCCAGGTCGCCCGCGGTGAACGTCAGGTCGCCCACCGGCGGGGCGGTCACCGGCGGGACGGTGACGGTGCCGCCGAGCACCACGGGGTCGGCGAGCGGCACCGCGTCGGACAGCACGGCCGTCCACGTCTCGGGCAGCACGCCGAGCCTGGTCACGGCCGTGACACCGGCCGCGTCCGGCAGCCCGGCGAGCGCCGTGGCGGGCACCGTCAGCTCGAGACCGACGTCGCCGGGCTCGACCGGCTCGCCTGCCACGCCCGCCGACGGGAACGACGCGGTGACCCGCAGCGTGACCGGGCCCGCCTCGCCGCACACGTAGTCGAGCGAGGTGTCGATCACCAGCGGTTCGGTACGCGGCGGTTCCTGTTGTGCCCCGGCGTTGCCGGGGACGACCACCAGCGAGGTCGCCGCGGCCGCGATGACCAGCGCCCGTCGGTTCCGCCTCATGTACCCGCCTTTCGGGAGTGTGCGGGGCCTGCCCGGACGCACCGGGCAGGCCCCACCGGTCCTACGAGCCGATGACCGTCAGCCCCGGGGTGACGACGAAGTCACCCTGGAAGCCGGCGGCCTCGCCCTGGGTGATCAGCCCGAGGCAGTCGTTGTTCGGGTCGACGGAGCTGACCGTCAGCGTCTGGGCGGGCAGCACCGCCAGCACGTTGCCGGAGTTGTCGAACGTGGCGTTCACGGAACCGGTGACCGTCGCCTCGCAGAACGGGCCGGAGATGTCCGCGACGATGTTGGTGATCCTGCCGGTCGTCACGCCCCCGCTGTAGGAGTCGCCGTGCAGCTCCCACGTGCCCTGGTGGTCGACGTTGAACGTGAGACCGAACGGGCCGGAGCAGTTGTTGAACTGCGTGCTGTCGTCGGGGAGCGTGGCGATCGGGTTCGCCACGCCGGAACCGAGGTTCGCCGTGCCGGCCGCCGACGCCGAGTCGCAGGTCAACTCGATGCCGGACTCCGTGGTCAGGACGGTCACGCCGGCCGCGCCGGTGAAGTCGCCGCTCGTGCCGCCGTCGTCCCGGGAGACGTCCCACGACAGCGGAGCGGCAGAAGCGGCCCCCGCCATGACGGTCGTCGCGGCCAGCGCCACCCCGGCGGCAATGGTGCCGATCAATCGTCCACGCATATGATCGTTCCTTTCCGTGCGGATTACTACGGAAGGCAATTTCGGCTTTCGAAGCCCTCGCACAATTGACGTTACCTGCCGGTAACAGGAACCACAATTGCCTACCGTAAAAGGATCATGTCTATTTCTCTCCGTTCTTCCCGGCGAACAGTCCGGAACAATTTTCTTGTCACCTCGTGATAATTCAGCGGGGTGCCATGTCGGTTATCACCCAATGCCCGCCCTCACGTTTGACCGTTACGGACAACTGTGCGGCGGCGGCGTTGGTGGTGTTCGTGTCGACGCGGGTCGCGGACTGGTCGAGGAACACCAGCAGCCGGGCCCGGTCACCTTCCAGTGACTGCACCGCCGAGTACACGACACGGGAGGTGAGCACGAGCTTCTGCGCCGGGGCCTTGTCCCGCACCTGCGCGAAGAGCCTGTCGTACACCTCGCGCGCCTCGCCGCGGAGCACGGCCGCGGCGGCCTCCTCCGTCACCTCGGTCCTGTCGTAGGAGTAGGAGAAGATCTGGTTGAGCGCGCTGCTGACGGCGGCGCTCACCTCCGCGGTGCGGCCGGTGTCGACCAGCGCGCTGTTCTGTGCGGCACCGGAGGAACGCAGGTCGTCCGCGGCCACCAGCGCCCACGTGCCCCCGCCGACCAGCAGCGCCGCCAGCACCCCGAGTGCCACCGCCACGCGGCGCGGACGGAAGAACCCCGTCGGCCCGGGCGGGTCCGCGTCCTCGTCGGGCGGGTCGGCCCCGGTGTCCAGGTCGGTGTCCGTGCCGGTGTCCGGGTCCGGATCGGTGTCCGGGTCCACGTCCTCGTCGACGCTCTCTTCGCCCAGCTGTGTGGTCATCGCTCCCCCAACGGCACCTGGTCCAGGGCGGACAGCTTCCACTCACCGTCCACACGTGACATCCCGGCGACGAACCGGTTGCGTTTCGCCGTCGGTGGCGAGCCGTCCGTCGCGGTCGAGATCTCCACCGACACCAGCAGCTTCGCCGAGCCCGACCGGGTGTCCAGCTCGCTGACGGCCGCGTCGAGCACCCGCCCGGTCGCGACCGTCGCGTTGGCCTTGAGCTGCTGTCTGGTCGCGTCGTCGGTCGCGGCCAGCTCGTCACGCAGCCCGCCGGTGGACACCGCGAGCCACTTCTCGATGCCGGCGTCCACGTCGTGGTAGTCCAAAGTGGTCAGTGTGGCGACCTGGGTGCGGCCCGCCGCCAGCACCTCGTCGCGGGCCGTGGCGTAGGCGAGCGAGTCGTCGCGATCCGCCTGCCACCACGTGAAGCCCGCCCACCCGGCGAACGCGAGCGCCAGCACCACGACACCCAGCATCACCTTCACTTCCCGAGCCACAGCAACCCCTCCAGGTCGGCGACCAGCGGCAGGTCCGGCGCGCCGAGCGGGCCGGGCATCGACACACCGCCACCCGGTGTCGCGGGCGTCGGCACCCCGCCGTCCGGCACGTGCTGGGAGCCGCGCACCAGGCGCGGGTCGCCGCTCGGGAGCGTGCACGCGGTGGTGGTGTCGAACGGCAGCGGCGTCTCGACCTCGCCCTGCCGGTACGGCGTGTCGTAGCCCGCCACACACGGCGGCGGGTCGTTGAAGTTCAGGACGATCGACAGGTCGCCGGTGTCCGGCCGGATCGCCGTCGACGTCGCGGCCACGGCCTTGGGCACGTTCACGAACAGCTGCCGCATGCCCCCGATCCTCGACTCGAAGATCTCCGAGGTGGTCACCAGGTTCGCCACCAGCACCGAGAGCCCGGGGTTGGTGTCGGACAGCAGCGCCGACAGCTGCGTCGCGGCGGCGGGCGCCGCCCCGATCAGCTCCCGCAGGTCACCGTCCGCGCTCGCCAGCTCGTCCGCGAACAGCTTGGCGTTGCCGGCGAACGACCGCCACGCGGCCGACGAGTCGAGCTGAGTCGCCAGCACGGTAGCGCCGTCGTCGATCAGCATCGTGGTCTGCGGCAGGTGGTTGCGTGCCTCGTCGGTGAACGACATGGTCGAGTCGAGCAGCAGCCGCAGGCTCGGACCGGTGTCGTTCATGGCCGTGTACAGCTCGTCGACCACCACCCGCAGCGACTCGGTCGGCACCGACTGGTTGAGCTCACTCAGGTTCCCGAGCAGCGTGGTGACCGGCATGGGGACGGTCGTCGACTCCTTGCGGATCACCGAACCGTCCGCCAGGTACGGCCCGTGCTCGCCGCGTGGTTGCAGGTCGACGAACTGCTCGCCGATCGCGGACCGGTTGGCCACCACGGCCTTCGCGTCGACGGGGACGCGTGGCGCGTCCTCGTCGAGTACGAGGTCGGCCTCCATGCCGTCGTCGGTGAGCCGCAGCTCGCCGACCCGCCCGATCGCGACCCCCCGGTAGGTGACCTCGCTGTTGGTGAACAGGCCGCCGCCGTCGTCGAGCTGCAGGCGCACGGTGTACGTGCCGCCGCCCAGCAGCCTGCCGAGCCCGGCGTAGTTGGCGCCGACGAACGCGACCGCCGCGAACGCGAGCACCACGAACGCGAGCACCTGGAACCGGACCGTCTTCGTGAGCATCAGTTGCCCCCTTCCGGGAGTGGCAGGGGCGGGAGCGGCTCGGCGAAGTCCGGGTCGACCTCGATGCGGAGGAAGATGTTGATGTAGTCGCCCTTCGTCGCCTCGAGCACCGGGTCGGTGAACGGGAAGGTCGGCAGGATCTCCAGTGCCTGCGGCAGGTTCTGCCCCGCGGCGGCGAGCTGGTCGAGGATCGGCGCGAGCGCCTTCAGGTCGGCGACCATGTCGTCGCGGCTGCGGTTGATCGTGTCGACCGCGACGTCGGACAGCGTGTCCAGCGACTGCAGCATGGTGACGAGCGCGCTGCGCTGCTCGGTCAGTGCCCGCAGGCCGGGGGTGAGGTCGGTGAGCGCGCCGCGGATCTGTTCGTTGCGGCCCGCGAGCGTGGCCGAGAGCTGGTTCAGCCCGTCGAGCGCCGCGGTGATGTCGCCCCGGTGCCCGTCTAGCGTGGTGACCAGCTCGTCCATGTTGGCCAGGAAGGCCTTGATCTCCGGCTCGTTGCCGGACAACGCCTTCGACAGCTCCTGGTTGATGGTCCGCAGCTGGCCGATGCCACCACCGTTGAGCAGCAGCGACAGCGCGCCGAAGACCTCCTCGACCTCGGTGTGCCGGTTCGTGCGGTCCGCGGTGATCACCGCCCCGTCGGCCAGCTTCGCCGGGTTGGCGCTGTCGGCGGGCGCGGCCAGCTCGACGAACTTCTCACCGAGGAGGCTGGACTGCCGCAGGCTCGCGGTCGCGTCGGCGGGCAGCGCCACGTCACCGTTCACGGCCACCACGACCTGCGGTGTCCACCGGTCCGCGCCGCCGAGCTCGATCGACTCGACCCGGCCGACGACCACGTCGTTGACCTTCACCGCGGCCTGCGGCACGAGGTCGAGCACGTCGGCGAACTCGACGGTGACCCGGTAGGGGTGGTCGCCGAGGTCGGCGCCGCCGGGCAGCGGCACGTCGTAGATGCCGTTCGCGCCGGTCGAGGTGCACCCGGCGAGCGCGAGGACCGCGGCGCACGCGGCGAGAAGGCGCCTCATCGTGGTCCCTCCAGCGGCACGCCGTCGGTGAACGGCAGCGGCACGACCGGCGCGCCTGGGTCGGCGAGGTATTCGAGGAGGAGCCCCCGGCCCTGCAGGGTCTGTGTCGCCGGGTCGAAGGTCGCCAGCACGTTGGTCGCGGCGATCGGCGCCACGTCCAGCGCCTCCGCGAGCGACGCGCGGTTGTCGACCAGCAGCTGGGTGGTCCGCGCCAGCTTGTCCACATTGGACTTGATGGCGGTCCGGTTGTCGCGGATGAACGCCTGGATGTCGGCGAGCGCGGAGGCGAGCGTGCCCAGTGCCGTGCTCAGCTCGTCGCGGTCGGCGGCGAGCGTGCGCCACACCTGGTCGAGCTGGGTGTTCACCCCCATGACCTGCTCGTCGTTGGTGGCGAGCATGGTGGTGAACTTCTGCAGCTCGTCGACCGTGCCGAACAGGTCGCCCGCCGAGCCGGACAGCGTGCGCGCGGCGTCGGCGAAGTTGCGGACGCTCTCGTTGAACGCCTTGCCGTTGCCCGCCAGGTTCGCCGCCCCCGTGTCGAGCAGCTCGGACAACGCGCCATCGGAGTTCGACCCCTCCGGCCCCAGCGCCGTGACCAGCGTGTTCAGGCTCGCGTACAGCTCGTCCAGCTCGACCGGGGTAGCGGTGCGCGACTCGGGGATCACCGCGCCGGTCTCGATCACCGGCCCGCCCCGGCTCAGGTCGGTGAGCTGCACGTACCGGTCGGACACCACGCTCGGCGCGACCACGACCGCCTTCGTGTCCGGCGAGACGCCGACCGAGGTGTCCACCGTGAACACGACCTCGACCCGGTCACCGCGTGGCGTCACCGACTCGACCGCACCGACCCGCACACCGAGTACCTGCACGTCCGAGCCCGCGTACACGCCGACCGCGCGGGAGAAGTACGCGGTGATCCGTTTCTGGTCGCCACCACCGAAGAGCCACCACAGCACACCGGCCGTGACCACGGCGAGGACCGTCGCGAGCGCGACGATCCGGCCGAGGCGGCGGCGTGCCCTCGTGTCGTTCACCGGGGCCCTCCTTCCGGCAGCCGTGGCGGCACGCAGGGTTCCCGGTTCTCCGGGACGAGGCCGCAGACGTAGGTGTCGATCCAGCGGCCGCTGCCGGTCGCGTTGTTGACCACGCGGAAGTACGGCCCGGCCAGCTTGAGGCTCCGGTCGAGCTGGTCGCCGTACTTGATCAGCACGTCGCTGACCACGTCGAGCTGCTCGAGCGCGGGCGCCAGCTGCTCGGAGTTGTCCGCCACCAGCCCGGAGAGCTGTTCTGCCAGCTCGGTGGTGCCGGTGAGCAGCTCGTGGATGGCCTCCCGCCGGTTCGACAGCTCGGTGAGCAGCAGCTCACCGTCGTCGAGCAGCTTGTCGAACTCCTCGTTCGTGCCCGCCAGCGTGGACGTGATCTGCCTGGTGTTGCGCAGCAGCTCCGCGAGCTGGTCGTCGCGGGTGGAGATGGTGCGGGACAACGCGGTCAGGCCGTCCAGCGCGGACCGGACGTGCTCTGGTGAGTCCGCGAACGTGTCGGAGATCGTGCGGAAGCTCTCGGCGAGCTGGTCGGTGTCGATGGCGGCCGCGGTTTCCGCGAGGCCCTCGAACGCCTGCGTCACGTCGTAGGGCGTGACCGTGCGGTCCAGCCCGATGCGCACGTCCGGGTCCTGTTCGCGCTCGCCGGTCGGGTGCAGCGCCAGGAACTTGCGGCCCAGCAACGTCTTGATCTTGATGGCGGCGGTGCTGTGGTCACCGACCCACGTGTCCTCGACGCGGAAGGTGACCAGCACCCGGTCCACGTCCAGCTCCACGTCGGTGACCTTGCCGACCTTGATGCCCGCCACCCGCACCTCGTCGTCCGGCCGCAGCCCGGCGGCCTCGGAGAACTCGGCCTCGTAGGTGGTGCCGGCGACCCCGGGCAGGTCGGGCCAGAAGTACACCAGCGCGGTGATCGCCAGCAGCGCCACGGTGCCGATGACGCCGATCGGTCCAGGGCTGCGTTCGCGGAAGCTCCTGTTCACGAGTCACACCTCGGCGCGCCGCTGCGGTAGCCGTGCTCCTCGTGTCCCACCGGGATCGCCTCGCACAGGTAGAAGTTGACCCACGAGCCGTAGGACGCGGTGCGCCCGACGGCCTCGAACTTCGCGGGGGTGGCGGTGAGGAACTGCTCGAGGTCCTCCTGCCCGGTGACCAGGTTCGACGCCAGCATCCCGAGCCCGGCGATGCTGTCCTTGAGCGGTTCGCGCGCCTGGTCGAGCAACCCGGCGGTGGCACCGGTCAGGTCGGCCAGCCCGGAGATCGCGTCACCGATGGCGGCCCGGTCCCCGGCCAGGCCCGACACCAGCCGCTGCAGCGTGCCGACCAGAGTGGACAGTGCGTCGCCCTGGCCGTTGATGTTGGCGAGCACCGAGTTCAGGTTCGTGATCACGTCGCCGATGACCTTGTCGCGGTCGGCGAGCGTGCTGGTCAGCGAACCGGTGTGGGCCAGCAGGGAGTCGACCGTGCCGCCTTCTCCCTGCAGCACCTGGACGATCTCGCCGGACAGCTCGTTGACGTCCTTCGGTGACAGCGCCTGGAACAGCGGTTTGAAGCCGTTGAACAGGTCGGTCAGGTCGAGTGCGGGCCGGGTGCGGTCGAGCGGGATCTCGGCGTCCTCCCGCAGGAGGATCGCCGAGGGTTTCTCGCCGCGTTCCAGCGCGATGTACCGCTGGCCGACCATGTTGCGGTACTTGATGGTCGCGGTGACGTCCGCGGGCAGCGGCTTGGACCTGTCGACCGAGAACCGCACCAGCGCGATGTGACCGTCCACAACGGACATCTCGTCGACCTGGCCGACGCGGACGCCGTGGATGCGCACGTCGTCGCCGGGGTTCAGTGAGGTGACGTCGGTGAACCTGGCCGAGTAGCTCAGCATGTCGGACACGTTCGTGTTGCCGATGGAGATCGCGAGCACGGCCGTGGCGAGACCGGTGACGAGCACGAAGATCAGGCCCTTGATCAGCGGGGCCGCCAGGTTCCTCATCGCAGCGCCACCTCCGTGCCCCGGTAGAGCGGGCCGACGAGCACGCTCGACCAGCCCGGCACCTCGCCGACCGCGGGTGCGAGCAGCGTGCCGATCAGTTCCTGTTCCTGTGGCGAGTTCGCGAGCCCGAGGTCGCCATCGGCCAGCAGCGGATGTCCCGCGCCGCCGGTGGGCGCGGCGACCGCGCCCCGGGTCGGGGCGACGCCGCTCGGGTAGCAGCGCGGGCCGCCGGTCGCGTCGTACACCGGGGCGTCCCGGCCCGGCACGTACTTGCCGCGGTCCTCGGTGACGATCAGCTCGACGTGCATGCCCGGCTCGTCGGTGCCCGCGCCGAGCAGCCGGTCGACCGACGGTTTGAGGTCGGTCAGCGCCTTGAGCGTGCACGGGAAGCTCGGCGAGTACTCGGCGGCGACCTCGAGCGGCGCCCGGCTCGACGCGGCCAGCCGGATCAGGTTGTCGGAGTTGTTGCGCAGGAACAACGTCACGTCCTGCGATGACCTGGTGACCTGCGCGTACAGGTCGGTGAGCTGGACCCGCTGGTCGGCGACCGTGTTGAGGGTGACCGACGAGGCGGTGAGCGAGTCGAGCAGGTCGGGGGCGATGTCGCCGTACAGCTCGCTGACCGCCGCGAGGTCGCGCAGGTCCTCGGTGAGCGTCGGCAGGTTCGGGTTGAACTCCTCCAGGTACGTGGCGGTGCTGACCATCGCCTGGCCGAGTTGTTCCCCCCGGCCCTCCAGCGCGGTCGCGATCGCGGTGAGCGTGGTGGCGAGCTTCTCGGGCTGCACCGCCTTCAGCACCGGCATCAGGTCGTCGAACACGCGCTCCAGCTCGATCGCGTTCCGCGACCGGTCCTGGCGGATCACGTCCCCGCCAGACAGCGGACCCGCGGTCGACTCGTCCGGAATGGACAGTTGCACGTACCGCTCGCCGAACAGGGTCTTCGGGATCAGCAACGCGGTGACGTCCTTGGGGATGCGGTCCAGTGTCTCCGGTTTCATCGCCAGCTCGATGGTCGCGCCGTCGTTGCCCGCGTGCACCGCACGCACACCACCGACGACCACACCGCGTGCCTTGACCTCGGATGCCTCGTTGAGCTGGTTGCCGATCCGGTCGGCCTTCAGCGTGACGAGCACGTCGTCGGAGAACTCCTCCTGGTACACCTGTACCGACAGCCACGCCAGCACGGCCATCACCAGCAGGAACGCGATCCCCGCGCCACGTCTGCCGAGTTTGTGCCTCATCCCGCCACCTGCACCGTCGTGGTCGCGCCCCACAACGCGAGGCTCAGGAACAGGTCGATCACGCTGACCGCGACCAGGGACGTGCGCACCGACCGTCCCACCGCGACGCCGACGCCCGCGGGCCCGCCGGTGGCGCGGAAACCGTAGTAGCAGTGCGCGAGCACGACGACGACGCTGAACACCAGCACCTTGCCGAACGAGTAGAGCACGTCGACCGGCGGCAGGAAGAGGTGGAAGTAGTGGTCGTACGTGCCAGCCGACTGGCCGAAGAACCAGATCGTGATCTGTCTGGACGCGACGTAGGAGGTCAGCAGGCCGATCGCGTACAGCGGGATGATCGCGAGGAAACCGGCGATGATCCGGGTGGTGACGAGGTAGGGGATGCTCGGCACCCCCATCACCTCGAGCGCGTCGATCTCCTCGGAGATCCGCATCGCGCCCAGCTGTGCGGTGAACCCGCAGCCGACCGTGGCCGACAACGCGATGCCCGCGACGAGCGGCGCGATCTCGCGGGTGTTGAAGTACGCGGAGATGAACCCGGCGAGTGCCGGCGTGCCGACCTGGTTGAGCGCCGAGTACCCCTGGATGCCGACGACGAAGCCGGTGAACGCGGTCATGCCGACCATCACGCCGATGGTGCCGCCGATCACCGCGAGCGCGCCGGAGCCGAAGCTGACCTCGGCCATCAGGCGCGTGATCTCCTTGCCGTAGCGGCGGATCGCGCGGGGAGTCCACGCGATCGCCTTGAGGAAGAAGAAGATCTGGTCGCCGAGGACGTCGAGGAACGTGAACCGGCGGTCGACAGCGGTCAGCATCCGGTTGGCGACCTTGGGCCGGTCCGTTGGCCGGTCGTCGAGGAGCGCCATGCTCACGCCCCCTTCGGCGGCACGATTTGCACGTACAGCGTCGTGAGGATGAGGTTGAGCAGGAACAGGAGCAGGAACGTGATCACGACCGACTGGTTGACCGCGTCCCCGACGCCCTTCGGGCCGCGGCCAGGGTTGAGGCCGCGGTAGGAGGCGACCACACCGGCGACGAACCCGAAGATCACGGCCTTGATCTCGGAGATCCACAGGTCCGGCAGCTGCGCCAGCGCCGAGAAGCTCGCCAGGTACGCACCTGGCGTGCCGCCCTGCATGATCACGTTGAAGAAGTAGCCGCCGAGCACGCCGACCACCGACACGAGCCCGTTGAGGAACGCGGCGACACCCATCGCGGCGAGCACCCTCGGCACGATGAGGCGCTGCACCGGGTTGACCCCCAGCACCTCCATCGCGTCGATCTCCTCGCGGATGGTGCGGGAACCGAGGTCCGCGCAGATGGCCGAGCCACCAGCACCCGCGATGAGCAGCGCGGTGACGACCGGGCTGGCCTGCTGGATGATCGCGAGCACGCTGGCCGCGCCGGTGAACGACTGCGCGCCGATCTGCTGGGTCAGCGAGCCGAGGTGCAGCGCGATGACCGCGCCGAACGGGATCGACACGAGCGCCGCGGGCAGCAGCGAGACGCTGGCGATGAACCAGAACTGGCCGACGAACTCACGGAACTGGAAGGGGCGGCGGGGAATGCAGCGAATGACGTCGAGCCCGAGCGCGTAGAGGCGGCCGGTCTCCCGCATCGCCGCGGCGCCGGGGAAGGTGCTCTGCCTGGTCATCTGACCGGTGCTCCGATGCCGTAGCGGAGCCGGTCGTCGGCGTCCAGGCTGGCCACGATCCCGTGCTGCGCGGCGGGCGGCAGCGTGTGGATGATGCGCATGACGCGGTCCTTGCGGCGCCGCACCGCCTCCCGGTACGGCATGCCGGGAGTCGGCTGGAGCTGCGGCACCACACCGCGGACGTCCTCTGTGGACCCGTCGTGGTGCCCGGCGGCGGCGTGGGCCTGCTCGGCGGCCATGGTGGCCTCGTCCTTCTCCTCGGACATGCCGATCGGGCCGATGCGCGAGCCGTTGAGGAACTGCTTGACCGCGGGGACCTCGCTGGTGAGCAGCACTTCGCGGGGGCCGAACATGACCAGCTCGCGGCGGAACAGCATGCCGATGTTGTCCGGCACGGTCCGCGCGAGGTTGATGTTGTGGGAGACGATCATGATCGTGGCGTCGACCTGCGCGTTGAGGTCGATGAGCAGTTGCGAGATGTAGGAGGTGCGGACCGGGTCGAGACCGGAGTCCGGTTCGTCGACGAGGATGATCTGCGGGTCGAGCACCAGCGCGCGGGCGAGCCCGGCGCGTTTGCGCATGCCGCCGGAGATCTCGCCGGGGAGTTTGCGCTCCGCGCCCGCGAGACCGACCATGTCCATCTTGCCGAGCACGATGTTCCTGATTTCGGACTCGCTTTTCTTCGTGTGCTCGCGCAGCGGGAACGCGATGTTGTCGAAGAGGTTCATCGAGCCGAACAGCGCGCCGTCCTGGAAGAGCACGCCGAAGAGTTTCCTGGTCTCGTACAGTTGGTGTTCGGAACATCTGACCAGGTCGACGCCGTTGATCAGGATCTTGCCGGAATTGGGCTTCAGCAAGCCGATCAGGCATTTCAGGAACACGGATTTCCCGGTACCGGACGGGCCGAGCATGACGCTGACCTCACCGGCGGGCAGCGTCAGCGTGACGTCCTGCCAGATCCGCTGGTTTCCGAATGACTTGGCGAGGTCATCGACCACGACCTCAACTCCCAACACACACCTCCATTGGTGCCAAGGCCGCTTATCTACTGGCGAGTACGCTAACGACGGCCACTCTGGCAGGCAACAATCCGCCGGTTTTTCTGATCGGGATGACAATCCCGGGCAGCGGATTTGTGGAGATGTGAGCGAAAACGCGACTACTGCGCCGTTCGGCCTATTCCGATGAGCGAGACGGCGTTCATGCGGTCCACCTTCCGGGCGCGGAGGAGATCGACGAAACGAGCACGCACCCTCGGAAGGAGGCTCTCGGTTACGCCGCTCAGGCGCATGCGCATGGCCGAACCCATCACGATGGCCCATGAGGTGTCGTCGTCGAGCGGCATGCTGTGCTCGACGGTGGCGACGCGGATGTCACCGAGCCCGAGCCCGCTGAGCCAGTCCCCGAGCATGCCGGGCGTGTTGATCCGCGCGCCGGGACCGCGCCCGGCACTGGCCTTGGGCTCCCCGCCCTCGGCCACGACGGCCTCCCCGAGGATCTCGGGCACGGGGCTGATGGCGTGCTCACCCCAGGTGGTCACGACGAACCGGCCCCCCGGCCTGGCGAGACCGGCGAGGCGCGCGCACGCGGCGTCCATGTCGGGCAGGAAGAAGACGCCGAACACACACTGGACGACGTCGTAGCCGGTGGTGTCCCAGCGGGTGGCGTCCGCGTGGGTGAACGTCAGCTGGGGCAGACCTGCCGCGTTGGCACGTCCCTGCTCCAGCAGCCGGCCGGCGAGGTCGATGGCGTCGACGTGCCCACCGGCCCCGACGGCACGAGCGGCGGGGATGGCGGAGGACCCGGCGCCACAGCAGACGTCGAGCACCCGCTCCCCCGGCGCCACCCCCGCCTCGGCGACGGTCGCCTCACCGATCGGGTTCCAGAGCACCGGGCCCAGCACGGCGAACTCGTCGTGCCCGGCGTCGAAGACATCTCCAAGATCGCTCACGTCCAGAACCTACGCCGGGCAGCGGGTGCCCGGCCACCAGGCTCAGCCTGGACCACCGATGGTTGTACTGCTGGTTGCTGGTGTGGCCGGGCCCGCTTCGCGGGCCGCGGCGGCCCTGCCGCGAGCGTCGACTCACCTTGCGGCTCGTTCAGTGTCCGAAAGACGCGTTCGGTTCGGTCGCGATAGCCGTGAGTGTGCCGATAGGGACACTGCGCGTCCCTATCGGCACACTCACAACACCAGCCATACCCCCGAAAGCACCTTTCGGAGCAAGCTTCGCGGGCCGGGCGCGCAGCGCCCTCGCAACTGCTGCGAAAGGCGCGTTGACGGCATCCGTTATGCCGTGAACGGCCCTTTCACGGCGCCCAGCGCCGTCAACGCGCCTTTCACGGCACTACCAACGCCCTCAACGCGCCTTTCACGGCGGCTCACCCCGCGGGGCGCGCCGGGCGCTGCGCCGCCCACGCCCGCGAAGCGGGCGTGACCAGGAACAACGCAACGCACGGACAAGACACACCACGAAACGATCGGTGGATCCAGGCTCAGTGCCCTGAACGCGCCTTTCAGGGCAGTTCGTGCTCAGTGGGCGAAGTGGCGGGTTCCCGTCAGGTACACCGGGACGCCGGCCGTCTCCGCCGCCGCGATCACCTCGGCGTCGCGGACCGAGCCGCCCGGCTGGACGATCGCGGCGATCCCGGCGTCCATGAGCAGTTGCGGGCCGTCCGGGAACGGGAAGAACGCGTCGGACGCCGCCACCGAGCCGCGCGCCCGGTCACCGGCGCGCGACACCGCCAGCTTCGCCGCGTCCACGCGGTTGACCTGGCCCATGCCGACGCCGACGGTCGCGCCGCCCGCTGCCAGGACGATCGCGTTCGACTTGACCGCGCGGCACGTGCGCCACGCGAACGCCAGGTCGGCGAGGGTCTCGTCGTCCACCGGGGCGCCCGTGGCCAGCGTCCACTTCGCCGGGTCGTCACCCGGGGCGTCGATGATGTCCGACTGCTGCATCAGCAGCCCGCCGGACACCGCGCGGATCTCCGGACCGCCGCGCGCGGGCGGGGCCGCCACCAGGATCCGGATGTTCTTCTTGCGCATCAACACGTCCACGGCCCCGTCCGCGTACGACGGTGCCACGATGACCTCGGTGAACACCTCCGCGACCTGCTCGGCCATCTCGACCGACACCTCGCGGTTCGCGGCGATCACGCCGCCGTAGGCCGACACCGGGTCGCACGCGTGCGCCTTGCGGTGCGCCTCCGCGAGATCCGCGGCGGACACCGCGATGCCGCACGGGTTGTTGTGCTTGACGATCGCGACGCACGGCTGCTCGTGGTCGTACGCCGCGCGCCACGCGGCGTCCGAGTCGAGGTAGTTGTTGTACGACATCTCCTTGCCGTGCAACTGTTCCGCGGTCGCGAGCCCCGGCTTGCCGGACGTGTACAGCGCCGCCTTCTGGTGCGGGTTCTCGCCGTAGCGCAGCACGCTGCGCCGCTCCCAGCTCGCACCGGCCCAGCTCGGGAAGGCGTCATCGGAAGGTGCCAGCACCGACCCCATCCACGACGCCACCGCGATGTCGTAGGTCGCCGTGTGCCGGTACGCGTCCGCCGCGAGGCCCTGCCGGTCCGCGAGCGTGAACCCGCCGGACCGCACCGACTCCAGCACCCAGTCGTACCGGGTGGGGTCCACGACGACCGCGACGCTCGCGTGGTTCTTCGCCGCGGCGCGGACCATCGCCGGGCCACCGATGTCGATCTGCTCGACGCATTCGTCCGGCGACGCGCCCGACGCGACGGTCCGCGCGAACGGGTACAGGTTCACCACCAGCAGGTCGAACGGCTCGATGCCAAGGTCCGACAGCTGCTCGGCGTGCGATGGCAGCCGCATGTCGGCCAGCAGACCGGCGTGCACGCGGGGGTGCAGCGTCTTCACCCGCCCGTCGAGCGACTCCGGGAACCCGGTCACCTGCTCGACCGGCGTCACCGGCACCCCGGCGTCCGCGATCACGCGGGCCGTGCCGCCGGTCGACACGATCTGCACGCCGTTCGCGTGCAGGCCCGTCGCCAGCTCCAGCAGACCCGCCTTGTCCGAAACCCCGATGAGGGCCCGGCGAACCGGGCGCCGCTCGTCAGTCACGGGATGCTCACCTTTCGTCCGTGCACCGTGTAACCCTGCCGGGTCAGCAATGCGATCACGTCGACCAGCAGCCGACGCTCGACAACCTTGATGCGCTCGTGCAGCGCGCCGACGTCCTCGCCCGGCGGCACCTCCACCGCCGCCTGCGCCACGATCGGCCCGGTGTCCACGCCGGCATCGACGAGGTGCACCGTGGCGCCGGTCACCCGCACGCCGTAGGAGACCGCGTCGGCCACCGCGTGCGCGCCGGGGAACGCGGGCAGGAGCGCGGGATGCGTGTTGATCACGCGGCCACCGAACGTGTCGAGGAACTCGGGACCGAGGATCTTCATGAACCCGGCCGACACGACCAGGTCCGGCTCGTACGCCGCGACCGCCTTGGTCAGCTCACGGTCCCACGCGGCCCGGTCCGGGTGGTCCTTGAGCCGCACCACGAAGCCCGGCACGCCCGCGCGCTCGGCGCGGGCGAGACCTTCGATGCCCGGCCGGTCGGCGCCCACCGCGACCACGCGCACGGGAAGGTCGGCGGCGTCGAGCACGGCCTGCAGGAGGGTGCCGGAACCGGAGACCAGTACGACGAGCCGCGCGGGCACGTCCGGTCTCACCGGGATGGGCTCGCTCAGCGGTGGCTCCTAGGGCGTCGTGTCTGGCGGATCACGGTCGATGCGATTCGTGATCCAGGCGGTTCCTGGCAAGGCGCAGCGACGGCCTCGTACCGGGTTGCACCCGCCGTCGCGACAACGCGGCCAGGGACGCCTTGGCGCGCATCGCGCGGCCGTGGTCCGTCGGACACGCCCTGCATAGTCGCAGCTTAGGCAACCAGTGATCCCCGCAATGAACCGGTCGCCCGGCACGTTCGGGTCACACTATGTTCCAGTGGTGCACATCACCGAGCGGGTACCCGGCGAGCCGCTGATCCGCAAGCGGTACGCCGAGGGGTGGCGGTGGAAGCAGGCCAAGGAGGTTCACGTCTACTCGCTGATGGCGGACGTGCCCGGCGTGCCGTCGGTGGTGTCGGTCGACGCCGAGGACGGTGTCACCGTGATGACCCTGGTGCCGGGGTCCCCGCTGTCGGACGCGCGGGTGCCGCCGGAGTGCCACCGCGACGTGTACCGCCAGATCGGCGCGCTCCTGCGGACGCTGCACCAGCTGGTGCAGCCGGAGTTCGGGTACGTGACCACCGAGATCGTCGACCCGGAGCAGCACAACACGGCCTACATGAGCAGGCGGTTCCTGGTGACCCTCGACCGCTTCCGCGAACTGGGCGGCGATCCGGCCACGCACCGGCTGGCGACCGAGCGGGTCGCGGAGCGGGCGGGGCTGTTCGGGCTGTGCTCGGAGGCGGTGCTGTGCCACAACGACCTGCACGAGGGGAACGTGCTCGTCGAACCGGACGGCGACGGGTGGCGGGTGAGCGGGTTCGTCGACGTGGAGAACGCGGTCGCCGCCGATCCGATGACGGACCTCGCGAAGACCGTGCAGTACGAGCTGTCGCGCTCGCCGGCCAAGTACGCGGGACTGCTGGAAGGGTACGGGCCGCTGCCGCGCAGCGGGCTCGCGCGGATCGAGCTGTACCGGCTCCACCACGCGCTGGAGCTGTGGAACTTCTTCCGCGACAACGGGACCACGGCCCCGCTGAACGACATCGCCTTCGACATCCGGCAGCTGGCCCAACTGCCCTGACCGGGCGTCAGTCGCGGGCCACCTCACCGGACTCCTCGACCGCGTCCCGAGGACCGGGCACCTCCGAGGGCTCCTCTTCTTCGGTGGCCTCGGTGGCCTCGGTCTCGTCGGCGGGTTCGGGTGCCGGTTCCTCCTCGGCGATCACCTGTCCCGGCTCGTCGTCGATCAGGCCCGGCAGGCGGCGCATCGCCGGGCGCGGGCCACCGAACCAGGTCGCCACCGCGGCGGGCACGGCGGTCCACAGCACCAGCGCGACCGACGACGCGGCCGCGTGCATGCTGACCGGGTCGAACGGGCCACGCCCCAGGTGCCCGCCCGCGCTGCCACCCAGCACCACGAACGTCACCGCGACGACCCCCGCGGCCACCGCGACCGCGCGCAGCCGCATCACCGGGTCCTCGTCGACGGACCGCAGCCGCCTGCCGATCAGCACCCCCACCGCGAGCGGCAACCCGAACAACAGGTGCCACCACGCGGCTTCCTGCTCGGGCAGCGCCGCGAACAGCGGCAACGCGGGCACCGGACCAGCGTCGAACCCGGCAGGCGACACCGTGACCGCGCCGATCGACACCCCCGGCCCGGCGAGGAACGAGGTGGCGGCGATCATCGCGTTCGGCAGGTAGCCGATCGACAGCAGCAGCACGCCGATCGCGTCGCCCGCACCGGCCGGGAACAGCTCGCGGGCCGCCGGGATCGACGCGAGCAGCCCGAACGTCAGCAGCGCCCCGCCCGCCGCGAGCAGCAGCACGACCGCGAGTGCCCCGGCACGCAGACCGGCGACGGCGGCCTCGTCGGCGCGGTGGACGATCGCGTCGAGCAGGCCGCAACGCCGCGCGACCCCGGCAAGAGCGGCCAGTCCGGACACCAGTGCCGGGTAGTACAGGGCCGACAGCGGGTCGGCGGTGACGTCACCCCGGGACATCAACCCGGCGATGATCATGCCCGTGATCCCGTGCGCGGCCGCGGTGACCGCGACCAGCTTGGCCGCCTGCCCTGGCCGGTGCAGGCCCAGCCGTGCCGCCGCGCCCGCCGCGGTGATCGCGGTGATCGCGACGACGCCGGCGGTCGGCAGCAACGGCAGCACACCCAGTTCGAGCCCGGAGATCCGCACCGGCACCTGGTGCGCGGCGAGCCAGCCCGGCAGCGCCGCGACGAGCACGCCCGTGGCCCCGAAGGTGGTGTTGGCTGCGGTCGTGACGACGAGGGCGAGCAGCGCGGCGACCACCAGGTAGCCCATGAGCAGCGGGCCGAGCGCGGCGAGGACGACGGCGCGGATCCTGGTCAGCGCGGGCGCCTCGGCCGACGTCTCTTCCGGCTCGTCGAGGGCCGGTCCCGGCTGCGCGGGTCCGTCGGGATCGGGCACCATGCCGCCACGGTCGCATGTGGACTCGGTGGTGCACGGCATGCCACGCCCGCTGCCACCGGATCAGGTGAATGCCCTGCACACAACGATGGGGTGGTCACCTTTCGGCGACCACCCCATCGAGGGAACTTGCAAGCTCAGCCCTGCTGCGGGTATCCACCCGGCGGGGTGCCCGGCTGCCCGGGCTGCTGCCCTGGCTGACCGAACTGACCCTGCTGCGGCGCGAACGTGGTCTGCTGCCCCGGCGGGGCGCCGAACTGACCCGGCTGACCCGGCTGCTGCGGCGGCGGGGCCGGGAACTGGCCGGAGGGCGGGAAACCGCCACCGGGCTGGCCGTAGGGGTTCGGCGCGGGCGTCTTCAGGACGCCGATGTCGAACAGGTACGCGGCGACCGCGCCGAGACCCTGCAGGATGCCGAAGATCATGATCAGGATGGTGCCGGTGCCCACGTCACCCTCGGACGAGAAGGTGAGGAACAGGATCGACAGCATGCCCGCGATCGAGAACGCGGCGGGCGCGATGCCCGGCTTCTTGTCGTCGCCGGGGAGGATCGCGGGCAGCGAGAACAACCCGCCGAGCAGGAACAGCGCGGGGATCGTCGACCCGATGGAGAAGAAGCCCGCGATGAGGCCGCCTCCCGAACCGTCGAACATGTCGGCGAAGCCCATGAAGAAGTTGATCACGCCGAGACCGAGGATCACCATGTGCAGGATCGTCGGCAGGCCGAGCTTCGTACCGCCACCGGGCGGAGGCCCGTAGGGACCGGGTTGGTGCTGCTGCGGCCCTTGGCCCGGGTAACCACCCGGAGCCCCGCCTGGGAAGGTCATCGCGTTGCTCTCCTCAGCTCAATTGACGCGATAGATGGACATACTCGTTCTCAGACCTTCCGACGGCCGGCGGTACGAAGCGGTTCCCCCGAGCACCAGACCATCGTGGGGCCGGACGCTACACCAGCGTCCGGCCCCACGGTCACATGACTGTCAGCCGGTCGGCTCAGGCGTTCGCGGCCACGAGCCGGCGCGCCAGATCAGCCGTCTCGGACGGCGTCTTGCCGACCTTCACACCGGCGGCCTCCAGCGCTTCCTTCTTCGCCTGCGCGGTACCGGACGAGCCGGACACGATCGCGCCCGCGTGCCCCATCGTCTTGCCCTCGGGAGCCGTGAAGCCCGCGACGTAGCCGACGACCGGCTTGGTGACGTGCTCGGCGATGTAGGCCGCGGCCCGCTCCTCCGCGTCGCCGCCGATCTCGCCGATCATGACGATGACCTCGGTCTGCGGGTCGGCCTCGAACGCGGCGAGCGCGTCGATGTGCGTGGTGCCGATGATCGGGTCACCGCCGATGCCCACGGCCGTCGAGAAACCGATGTCGGACAGCTCGTACATCATCTGGTAGGTCAGCGTGCCGGACTTCGACACCAGGCCGATGCGGCCGGGACCGGTGATGTCGGCGGGGATGATGCCCGCGTTCGACTTGCCGGGGCTGATCACGCCGGGGCAGTTCGGGCCGACGATCCGGGTCTTGTTGCCGGTGGCACAGGCGTGCGCCCAGAACGCGGCGGTGTCGTGCACCGGGATGCCCTCGGTGATCACGACGGCGAGCGGGATGCCGGCGTCGATGGCCTCGACGACCGCGTCCTTGGCGAACTTCGGCGGCACGAACAGGACCGACACGTCCGCGCCGGTCTCGGCCATGGCCTCGCTGACCGAGCCGAACACCGGCAGGGTCAGGCCGTCCCTGACGTCGGAGAAGTCGGCCTTCTGGCCCGCCTTGCGCGCGTTGACACCGCCGACGACGTTGGCACCGGAGGCGAGCATGCGGCGCGTGTGCTTGGTGCCCTCGGCGCCGGTCATGCCCTGGACGATGATCTTGCTGTCCTCGTTCAGAAAGATAGCCATGTCTGGCTCAGGCCCCCTTCGAGGCAAGCTCGGCGGCCTTGCGTGCCGCGTTGTCCATGGTGTCGACCTGCTCGAGGCCGGTCAGGGCGGCCTCGGTCAGGATGCGGCGGCCCTCCTCGGCGTTGTTGCCGTCCAGGCGCACCACGATCGGCTTGTTGACGGGCTCGCCGCGCGACTCCAGCAGCTGGAACGCCTGCACGACACCGTTGGCGACCGCGTCGCACGCGGTGATGCCGCCGAACACGTTGACGAAGACCGACTTCACGTCGTTGTCGCCCAGGATGATCTCCAGGCCGTTGGCCATGACCTCCGCGGACGCGCCACCGCCGATGTCGAGGAAGTTGGCCGGCTTCATGCCGCCGAACTCCTCACCGGCGTAGGCGACGACGTCGAGGGTCGACATGACGAGGCCCGCGCCGTTGCCGATGATGCCGACCTGGCCGTCGAGCTTGACGTAGTTGAGGTCCTTGGCCTTGGCCGCCGCCTCGAGCGGGTCCTCGGCGGCGACGTCGACGAGGTCGGCGTGGCCGGGGTGGCGGAAGGACGCGTTCTCGTCGAGCGTGACCTTGCCGTCCAGAGCGATGATCTTGTCCTGCGGGTCGCGGACCAGCGGGTTCACCTCGACGAGCGTGGCGTCCTCGCTGACGAAGGTCTCCCACAGCTTGACGACGACCTCGGCGGCCTGGTCGACGATGGCCTCGGGGAACTTGCCCGCGGTCAGGATCTCCTTGGCCTTGGCCAGGTCCACGCCCTTGATGGCGTCGACCGGCACCTTCGCGAGCGCGTCTGGCCGCTCGACGGCCAGCTGCTCGATGTCCACGCCGCCCTCCGCGGACGCCATGGCGAGGAAGGTGCGGTTGGCGCGGTCCAGCAGGAAGGAGAAGTAGTACTCCTCCGCGATGTCGGACGCGGGCGCGACCAGGACACGGCGCACGAGGTGGCCCTTGATGTCCAGGCCCAGGATCGCCTCGGCCTTGACCTTGGTGTCCTCGGGGTCGTCGGCGAGCTTGACACCGCCCGCCTTGCCCCGGCCCCCGGTCTTCACCTGCGCCTTGACCACGACGCGCTGACCGAGGTCGGCGGCGATCCGGCCGGCCTCGTCGGGAGTGTCGGCGACGTCCCCTGGCAGAACCGGGACGCCGTGGGCCCCGAAGAGGTCCTTCGCCTGGTACTCGTACAGATCCACTACGACGGTCTCCTGTATCTACGGCTCGACTTGGGGGTTCGGCACGCAGAAGACCCTAGCGACCTGCGACTTAGGGTCGACGGGCGGCGTCCGTGAGGTCCCTCACTCGGTGCGGTCGGTCATGGCCGTGACCGCACCGGCGACGAGCGCGACCAGACAGGCGAGCGCCAACCAGGTGCCCTGTCCCGCCGACGCGTCCGCGACCCGGTCCCCGGTCATCGGCAGCTCCAGCAGGTGCACCCCGACGACGGCCGCGGCACCGAACAGCAACCCGGCCGCTCTGGCGGGCCGGGCGAAGGCGGCGACGGCGGCCGCCCCGGCCACCACCGCCAGCCCGGTGAGCAGCCCCCAGGAGGCGAGCCGGAACTCGGAGAAGATCCCCGGTGCGGTGAAGTCGGTGGCCACGATCATCGGCGCGGCGAAGGCGCCGACCGCGAAGAGGACAGCGGCACCGGCCGGGATGGCGACGCGGGTGTGCAGCTTCCGCTCGCTCACGTCGACGTCGTCCCGCTCCGCCCCACCCGCGACGGTGGCGGCGACCGCGGCGAACGCGGCGAGCACGATCGCGATGACCGCGAACCAGACACCGGCGCCGACGTGCACCTGCGCGGTGACCACCGGCATGTTGAACGCGGTGCCGGGCACGGTGGTCCCGGTGAACGCGGCGTCGAGGCTGGCGAGCCCGACCAGCGCGATGCCGCCGAGCGACACGACGAACGCGGGCCGCACGGCCCCCGCCCACCGCGTGAACAACGCGGCACCGAGCACGACGACGACGATCCCGGCCGGCACGAGCTGCCGGTTGGCGTAGCTGTCCGGCTGGTCCGCGCCCCCTTCGACGACGACCAGCGCCCCGATGGCGCCGAGGATCGCGGCGACCCCGGCGAGGACCCCGAGCACGCCGGTGACGAGGTGCAGCGGACTGGTCTCGAGCCGCAACTCGGCGGGGTCGCCGGCAGGCTCCCGGTCACCCCGGAGGACGAACATGATCGCGACCAGCACCCCGAGCGGCACCAGCGTCAGCAGCCCGCCACCGCGCTCGAAGTGCAGCCAATCGATGGCGGCGACGGAGAAGACCTGGGGCACCGCGAGCCAGGCGAGCGCGAGGAACAACCCGACGGCCATGCCGCGCGCGATGGGCGGCCGCGCGTTCCCCGCGGCGGCGACCCCACCGACGAGCAGCGTCAACGCGAGCAGGATCCCGCCGTACCGGACGAGTGCCGGGCTGTCGACGAGGTCGTTCCCGAGCAGGAAGGCGTTGTCGGACCGGAAGGGCGGAAAGAACAACCCGGCGATGCTGACGGTCGCGGCGGCCAGCGCCCACCCCATGGCCGCCCCCCGCGCGGAGACGGAGATGGTGCGGTCCAGGGCGGCGAAGTAGTCGGAGTCCGGATCGGCACCGGCCCGCCCGGCGGCGAGCAGCCCGGCCACCCCGGCCGCGACATGCCCGGCGAGCACCAGGTAGGCACCGGCGCTCGGGGTGAGCGGGGCGAGCGAGGTGGGCACGAGCACCTCGGGCCGAGCGGCCTGAAGCGCGTCCACGAGGAACTGCGCGTCGACGAGCAGCAACCCGGGCGCGAGCAACGCGGCACCGGTGAGCACCCCGGCGCCGACGAGCGCCCGCCCGGACAGCACGAAGAGAAGCGCTGCCACCGATGGTGCGACCGCGAGCACCACGAGAAGGAACCCGCTGCCGAAACCGGCGGCAGGCGAGTCGGCGACCAGTCCCCGGCTCACCCCGGCGACCGTCAACGCTGCACCGAGCACCGAAACAAGCAGGGCGATGCGTAGGCGAGCAGGCGAGGCGGCCCAGCCGAGCCGGTCGACCGCGCCGTCCTGTGATGTCCCACGCTCCCGGCCATCGGCCGAACCGAGCGTCGATGGAGTCCGCGCAGTCATTGTGTGAAGACGCTAGCAAGGTTGCCCGCACCGCACATGGCGCGCCCACCCTCCGGTCGGCGAACGACGCACCCCCGGCACCCGCCCACGACGGCCAGGTGTCGGCGGGCTGACCGGGGCCCTGCCCGCGTTGCTCGCCCGAGCCGAGTGCGGGCAGCCTGGGGATCGCCCGTAGTGGGTTGCGCACGCTGGTGCGGTCCGCCTTGGTCGGCCGCCCGGCGCCGGGCGGCCCTGCCGGGTGTCCCGGGCTCCCCGGGGTGGGAGCCGCGGCTGCCCGACCGGGCCGCTAGCGTTCCGGTTTGCCGGGCCTTTCGGATGGTTTTCCGGCGATCTCCCTGTCCGGCCGGCTCGCCTGATCGAGGACTCAAACCTTCTCGGCGGGTGGTCTCCGCCGTAGCTGGATTTGGTCACGGAAAGCCCTGCCGATTCCTCCCGCAGCGCTGCTCGGACGCCCGTTAAACAGTGCCGTGGGTCACACCGCTTATGTAACCTGCGGCTAACTTTGAGTCATTCGCCCTGGTTACCGACGGTTGGGCCGCCACCCGTTTGGCGGACTTGTTTTGCGGGAGTTGCCCTCAGTGGTGCCCCTTCGTTATCTTCCTGCGGTCCGTTGTCACGGTCCGGTCACGAATTGGACAGGACGGCAACCGCAAGGTTTCCGACCAACCGGGATCCCCCGCCCGGTGTCCACGCCGACAGCTCGGCCCCAACGAGCCAGGCGCAGGTCGAATCCGGACTCCCCGAAGACGGAAGGGCAGGCCTTGTCTCGACACCGCTCCCCCGGCGGCGACACACGGGAGTGCGCAGCGCTCGACGCTGCGTTGGCTGAACGCAACAGCGCTGCGCGGATCCGCTCCGCTCAGCACCGGATGAACCCGCCGTCGTCCGCGCTTCGCGGTCGCGTGGTGGTCGCCGCCGTCGCTGTTGGCGCGTTCGCCGCCGCCGCTGCTGGTCAGACACTCAAGGCCGGGCAGACCTCCTCCGACGACGTCACTCCGCTTGCCGACAGCAAGAACGCCTCCGCCCAGCTCGGCGGTGGCATCGGTGGCTCCTCATCCGCCGCCGCGCCAGAAGTCCTGACGGTGGCCAAGATGTCCACCGCCCCGGTCGAGGCGCAGAAGATCGCCTCCACCAACCAGATCGTCCAGGCCCGTGTCGCCGCCGCGGCGGCGGCCAGGGCCGAGGCGGAGCGACCCAAGTTCGCCCTGCCCGCGGAGGGGCGTTTCACCTCCGGTTTCGGCGCCCGCTGGGGCGGCAGTCACCTCGGCATCGACATCGCCAACAGCATCGGCACGCCGATCTACGCGGCCGCCGACGGTGTGGTCATCGAGGCGGGCACGGCCAGCGGCTTCGGCCTCTGGGTCCGCATCCAGCACGACGACGGCACGATCACCGTCTACGGCCACATGCAGGACTACTCCGTCAGCGAGGGCGACCGGGTCAAGGCAGGCGAGCAGATCGCCCGCATCGGCAACCGTGGCCAGTCCACCGGCCCCCACCTCCACTTCGAGGTCTGGGACGAGGGCACCCGCAAGATCAACCCGCGGACGTGGCTCCTCGACCACGGCATCGTCCTCTGATCCACCCCCTCGCACGACCCTGACAACGTGCTGCGCCGCCGTGTGCGCGCGGACGGTGCGCCACCGCTGCGCCAGCCACTCAGCCGCGGCGGACGAAGAACGCGTTGGCGACCCGCCAGACGTTGCACATGCCGCCCCTGTGACGGCGCGCCTGGGCGCAGCCCTCGCAGCCGCCTCGACGCCCCTCGGGCCGGTGGAGGTCGAGCAGCGCCCGCCACGCGGCGACGAGCAGCCGCAGCTCCTCCGAGTGCTCAGCGCGCCGGTCGACCCCGTCCAGGTACCTGCCGATGTTCTCGGCGAGCACCCCGAACAGCACCTCGTCCACATCTAGGACCCCCTGCCTCACCAGGCGGGACCTGGGTGATCCCGCGTGGTGAGTAGTCAACCGGATGGCACCGACAGTTTCGCACACCCGTTCGACCATGAGAAGTGTGGATCACCCGAAAGTGGGATCAGAGCTTGTGGAGGGGCACGCTGCCGATCAGCATCAGGCGGACCGTGCCCGCGGTGCCGAAATCGATCGTGGCGGTCGCCCGCGGGCCGACGCCGTCCGTGGCCACCACGGTGCCAAGACCGTACTTGTCGTGCGTGACCCGGTCGCCGATGTCCAGCGACAGCGCGGGGGTGTCCTTCCAGCCCCTCGCCGGGCCGAACGACGGCGCGGCGGGCCCACCGGACCCACCACCGCCGAACGACCGGCGGCCCCAGCCCGTCGTCGGCGCGCTCGGCGCGGACCGCTCCGGCTGCAGCCGCCGCCAGTCGACGAGCTCCGCCGGGATCTCGTCGAGGAACCGGGACGGCGGGTTGGTCATCGGCTGGCCCCAGGCGGACCGCACGAGCGCGCGGGACAGGTACAGCTGCCGCTGCGCACGCGTGATGCCCACGTACGCGAGACGCCGCTCCTCAGCCAGCTCCGTCGGGTCGCCGAGCGCCCGCATGTGCGGGAACACGCCGTCCTCCCAGCCGGTGCAGAACACGACCGGGTACTCGAGGCCCTTCGCGGTGTGCAGCGTCATCAGTGTGACCACGCCGGTGGCCTCGCTGTCCTCGTCCGGGATCTGGTCCGCGTCGGCCACCAGCGACACCCGCTCCAGGAACGCGGCGAGCGACCCCGGCTCGACCAGGCCGTCGTCGGCGGCGGTGGCACCGTCGTCGTCCGGGACCTCCGGCGGCAGCTCGTGCGCGAACTCGCGGGCCACCGTGACCAGCTCGGTCAGGTTCTCCACCCGCGTCTCGTCCTGCGGGTCGTCGGAGGCCTCCAGCTCGGCGCGGTAGCCGGTGCGCTCCAGCACCGACTCCAGGATGTCGGCCGTCTCGTGCCCGTCGGTGACGAGCCCGCGCAGGTCGTCCAGCAGCTCGACGAACCCGGCGATCGCGTTGCGGGACCGGGGGTTGAGCATCGGCACCTTGTCGGCCACGGCGTCCCGGAGCGCGTCGTTGAACGAGATCCGCTGCTTGTCGGCGTGCGCGGACACGCAGGCCTCGGCACGGTCGCCGATGCCGCGCTTGGGCACGTTCAGTATCCGCCGCAGGCTGACCGCGTCCTCCGGGTTGGCGAGCACCCGCAGGTAGGCCAGCGCGTCGCGGACCTCCTTGCGCTCGTAGAACCGCACGCCGCCGACCACGCGGTAGGGCAGCCCCATGCGGACGAAGATCTCCTCGAACACGCGGGACTGGTTGTTGGTGCGGTAGAAGACGGCGATGTCGCTGTACTTGACGTCGCCGTCATCCATCAGCCGGTCGATCTCGCGCGCGACGAACGCGGCCTCGTCGTGGTCGTTGTCGGCGACGTAGCCGACGACCTTCTCGCCGTCGCCCAGCGCGGTCCACAGCCGCTTGTCGCGCCGGCCGGGGTTGCGCGAGATGACCGCGTTGGCCGCGGACAGGATCGTCTGCGTCGAGCGGTAGTTCTGCTCCAGCATGATCGTGGTGGCCTGCGGGTAGTCCCGCTCGAACTCCACGATGTTGCGGATGGTCGCGCCGCGGAACGCGTAGATCGACTGGTCCGCGTCGCCGACCACGCACAGCTCGCCGGGCTCCACGCCGTCGGACTCGGTGCCCACCAGCTCACGGACCAGCGTGTACTGCGCGTGGTTGGTGTCCTGGTACTCGTCGACGAGCACGTGCCGGAACCGGCGGCGGTAGTACTCGGCGACGGCGGGGAAGTTCTGCAGCAGCTCGACCGTGCGCATGATCAGGTCGTCGAAGTCGAACGCGTTGGCCAGCTCGAGGCGCCGCTGGTACTCGACGTAGACCTCGGCGGTGCGGCGCTCGAAGTCGTTGGCCGCCTTGTCCTTCGCGGCCTCCGGGCCGATCAGCTCGTTCTTCAGGTTCGAGATGGCGGAGCCGAGGCCGCGCGCGGTGTAGCGCTTCGGGTCGATGTCCAGGTCACGGGACACGAGCGTGATCAGCCTGCGCGTGTCGTCCGCGTCGTAGACCGAGAAGCTCGACTTCATGCCCAGTGTGGTGGCCTCGCGGCGCAGCACCCGCACGCACATGGAGTGGAACGTCGACACCCACATGGCGTTGGCGCGCCTGCCGACCAGCTCGGCCACGCGCTCGCGCATCTCGGCGGCGGCCTTGTTGGTGAACGTGATCGCCATGATCTGGCCGGGGTGGGTGTCCCGTTCGGCCAGCAGGTAGGCGATGCGTCTGGTCAGCACCCGCGTCTTGCCAGAGCCGGCACCCGCGACCACGAGCAGGGGGGAACCGGCGTGCCGAACGGCACGCTGCTGCTGGTCGTTGAGGCCGTCGAGCAGCTCCGCCCCCGCCTTGCGACGGGGCGGCGGGGACATCTGGGATGGCAATTCGAACAGAGTGCTCATTATGCGGGCTACGTTACCGGGGCGCACCGACATCCGGACGCGAGGCGGGGCCGGGTGGACAGGATCGACTCCGCGGTGCAGAATCGCCGTGTGCGCAACCGCAGCTTCGAGTTTTTCTACGGGATCCGGACTCCGGCTCCCGTGGTTGCCTAGCGCGCGAACAACCATCGAAGCCCCGGAGTCCTCGGACCCGGGGCTTTTTGCTCGGGGCCAAGGGGATCCGCCACATGAGCGAGGAACACGACATGCCCCCCACCTCCACCTCAGCGGACGACAAGCAGGCCGGCCAGGACGCCAACCAGGACACCGGCCAGGACATCGACGAGCTGCGCACGGAGATCGACTGGCTCGACGGCGAACTGCTGCGGCTGGTCAAACGCAGGATCGAGGTGTCGCAGCGGATCGGCGCCGCCAGGATGGCCGCGGGCGGCACCCGCATCGTGGTCAACCGCGAGATGGACGTGCTCGCCCGCTACCGGGAGCTGGGCCCGGAGGGCCGCAAGCTCGCGATGGCCCTGCTCGCGCTCGGCCGGGGACCGCTGGGCAGATAACCATTGCGAATCTCAGGGTTCCCACCGATCCGGCACGCACCGAACGCGGGCACACTGGTGGCATGGTCCTCAACCTGATCGCGATCCTCGTCGCCATCGCGGCGGTCCTGGCGGCCCTCGGGCACGCCGGGTACCTGGCGATGCTCAACTCCGCCGCCGCCAAGCGGGCGGGCGGTACCCCGATCGCGCAGTACGTCCGCAGCCGGTGGCCGGTCGCCGGGGTCACCACGGCTGGTGCGCTGCTCGCGTGGGCGCTCACCAACGGGTCCGGGTTCGCCGACGTGCTGGCGATCCTGCTCGCGGCCGGGTCGGGCGGCGTGGCCGTGAAGGCACTGCAGTCGACGCAGCAGCGGTACCGCACCGGCGAGTAGAACCTCGCAGGGCGTGCGCGCTTCACTCGACGGGGTGACACGTTGGGGACAGGCGCACCCGGCCCGTCATACCGACCGCAACCACTTACCCTGGCGAGGGTGAGTACCGCGAACGTTCGGTCGGCGCTGGTGGTCACCGCTCATCCCGACGACGTCGACTTCGGCGCCGCCGGCACGGTCGCGGTGTGGACGTCGGCCGGGATCGAGGTTTCCTACTGCGTATGCACGTCCGGCGAGGCCAGCGGTGACGGCTCGCCGGGCATGGCCGCGGTGCGGGAGGCCGAGCAGCGGGCCGCCGCCGCGCACGTCGGGGTCAGCGACCTCACCTTCCTCGGCTACCCCGACGGCGCCGTCACCCCGTCGATGGAACTACGCCGCGACATCGCCAGGGTGATCCGCCGCGTGCGCCCCGACCGGGTGCTCACCTGGTCGCCGGAGATCAACTGGGACTTCGTGCCCACCACGCACCCGGACCACCGCGCGGTCGGCGAGGCCACGTTCGCGGCCGTCTACCCGGACGCCCGCAACCCCTACGCCCACCGGTCCCTCCTCGACGAGGAGGGCCTCGAGCCGTGGACCGTGCGTGAGCTGTGGCTCGCCGACGGGCCACCACGCCTGCGCGACAAGGCCGTCGACATCACCGGCGCGTTCGACAGGAAGATGGCCGCGCTGCGTTCCCACTCGTCGCAGGCGGGCCCGGCCGGCGAGGCCATCGAGCAGGAGCTTCGGCAGTACCACGCGGCCACGGCGGAGCAGTTCGGGCTGGGTGAGGGACGGCTGGCGGAGTGCTTCCAGTTCGTCGACACGAGCGGTTAGTGATCGTTTCGTCGCATCGCGTCACGAGCCGGAGGGAGGGCAGTCACACAGTCATGACAAGCGGGGGCTGGCACAGCCAGGAGCAACGTCATGGGCGGCACCGTCGGGGCGCGACGGGGGCGGCGTGGACACCGACCGTGCGCCCGACCGACACCGGCCCGGCCCACGCGCGGCGCGACGGGGCGACCGTGTTCCGGCAGCCGTCGTGGCCTGGCAGCGAGGTGCTCGGCAACCGGCCGGGGTGGCCCACCCAGTTCCCACCACCGCCCGAGGTGCCCGTGGCCCGTACGGCGGCCGACCCGCCCGGGTGGGCCCGGTCGCGGCACCGTGGATCCGGCAGCAGGGTGCCCGCGTCGCGCGGTTCCGGGCGCGTCCGGGCCGACGACGCGCCACCGAGCTTCCTTCGCGAACCCATCGTCGCCCGTGACGTACCGGCCCAGGCGGCCGCGCCGGACCCGCTGGCCGACACCGTGCCGGTGGCCCCGCCCTCGCACGGCGCGCTCGACGCCGGCCCGCTGCCGGGCGCGGTGGTCCACGCGCTGCCCGAGACACCCGCGACCGGTCTGCGCAAGTTCGACCTCGGCACGGTGCCCGCGTCGGTCACGCCGCCGCGGAGCTGGCGCAAGGCCGCGTGGTTCGCCGTCGGCACGTCCGCGGCGGTCGTCCTCGGCCTGTCCGTCGCGACCAGCGAGCTGATGGGCCGCCCCGTCCAGGACAGCACGATGATCGACGCGCTCCCCGCCCTGCCGACCGGGCCGCTCACCCTCGCCCCGCTGCCCAACGAGGATCCGAGGTCCGACCCGCCGGAAAGCACGCCGCCCACCACGGCGCGCACCACCCCGGGCACCAGGACGACCACGTCGCCGACGCAGGGCAGCAGCCCGGCCAGGGACACGGTCGTCGGCAGCACCACCGGCGTGGAGTCGGTCGCGCCGACCGGGCCGTCGAGCGAGGGCCCGGCCGCAGCAGGCTCGCCGGCCACACCGAACAGGCCGGTGCGGCGGACCGTCGGTCCCGCCCCGGTGACCCCGACGGACCCGGCCGCGATGGGCGACCGCACGGAGGCGTACTTCCGGCTGGTCACGTCGGACCCGGTGGCCGCGCACGCGATGACCACCGGTGGCATGGCCAGCGAGGGCGCGAAGGGCATCGAGGCGCGCTACGGCGGCGTGCGGCGCGTCGAGGTCCAGGACATCACCATCGACCGCAACCAGGGGATCACCACGTCCCGGGTCAAGGTGGTCCACGAGGACGGCACGGAGACCGTCGAACAGCGGCAGCTCACCTTCACGTGGGGTGGCGACCCCAAGATCACCGACGACTCGGTTACACAGTGATCCGAGTCATACTCCATTCGAGTGAAGATCCCAGCGGCGAGCAACACCGTTCGGGTGATCCAGTCGAATTGACTGGCATCTGGACCGCCGACCGGAGTACCAGTGGCCCCTAACGCTACGCACGGAGGCCATCACACAGTGGACCGTCTGACGACCGGTCGGCGGCACGTACGCGCCGGCTCGGTGACCGTCACGGAGCTCCTCACAAGACAGCCGTCACCAGCGCGCTGCACGGACAGCTCCCCAGCAGAGCCGGACGACATCACCGACACGATCCCGGTGGTGACCCCGGCTTCGCATCGCCGACCGCCCGCACGGGGCGCCCAGTTCGCCAAGCTGGCGAGCATCGGGGTGGCGAGCGCGGTGCTGTGCGGTGCGGTCACGGTGTCGTCGATGATCGCCCAGCAGCGGCGCGAACACCCGCAGTCCTCGGCGAGACCGGCGCTCCAGATCACCGGTGACCAGGCACTTCTTCCGGACCGGATCGACCGGACGCTGCCGACCTCGAGCACCCCCGCACCACTGCCACCGCGGCTTCCGACCGCGGTGGAGGAGGCCACCGCCGCGCCACGCAGCTCCCCGGCCACGACGGCACCCGACGGCGAGGCCACCACCCCGGTGGACGGCACGACCGCGAGTGGTGGCACCGGTGCCACCGAGGCCGCCCCGGCGAGCGACCTGGAGCTGGTCCGCGCGTTCTACGAGAACCTGCCGGACGCACCGGCCACCGCCTTCCAGCTGCTCTCGCCCGACCTGCTGAACAGCGGCCTCGGCGAGTTCCTGCGGTCCTGGTCCCTCGTCGTCGCGATCGACTCGCTCGACGTGGTCCAGCGGGCCGACGGAGTGCTCGCCACCGTGCGCATGCGCCTGCTCGGCGGCGGGCACCTGCACATCCAGCAACTGCTCACGGTCGCGGAGAGTCCCCGCCGTATCGTCGGGGCACAGCTCCTGTCAGCGCAACGCAACTGAACCGGTAACCTGCGACCCCCTGCTCATACCGCCCGCAATACCAAGCATGCTCCGATGCGCACGATGTGGTCCCTGTTCGTGCGCGCAGAGTGAACGCCTAGCCTGGTGCGGGTTGGCGCACGCGGGGCCAGACAGCCGTTCCCAAAAAAATCCCGGAGTCGGCATGTACACCGATCACCTGCAGGTAGGGGGGACTCGGCGCAATGACCGATGAAGGTCGCCTGGTCGCCGGCCGTTACCGCCTGGTTCAACGCATCGGAACCGGTGCGATGGGCGTCGTGTGGACGGCGCACGACGAAAGACTGAACCGCACCGTCGCCGTCAAGAGGCTCCTGCTGTCCCCCGGCCTCCCGCCGGAGGAGCAGGCCGAGGCCGTCGCCAGGTGCATGCGCGAGGGCCGGATCGCCGCCCGTCTCCACCACCCGAACGCGATCTCGGTGTTCGACGTGGTCGACGAGGACGGCGCGCCCTGCCTGATCATGGAGTACCTGCCGTCGAAGTCCCTCGCGATGGTGATGGCCGAGCGTGGCCCGCTCCCGGCCCGCGAGGTGGCCAGGATCGGCGCCCAGTCGGCCGCCGCGCTGGCCGCGGCGCACGCGGCGGGCATCGTCCACCGCGACGTCAAGCCGGGGAACATCCTGCTCGGCGACGACGGCACCGTGAAGATCACCGACTTCGGCATCTCGCGCGCCAGCGACGACGTGACCGTCACCAAGACCGGCATGATCGCGGGCACTCCCGCGTACCTGGCGCCGGAGTCCGCGGTCGGCAACGACCCGACCCCCGCCTCGGACGTGTTCTCGCTCGGGTCGACGCTGTACGCGGCGGTCGAGGGCGAGCCGCCGTTCGGGCTGACGGAGAACACGCTGCAGCTGCTGCACGCGGTCGCCGCGGGCCGGATCAACCCGCCGCAGCTGGCCGGGCCGCTCACCGGTGTGCTGGTGGCGATGCTGGCGGCCGAGCCCGAGCAGCGGCCGTCGACGTCGCGGACCAGGGACCTGCTGCACGCGGTCGCCATGGGCGAGGTGCCGGACATCCCGCTGGCCGTGGCGGCAGGCACTCGTCAGACCGAGCTGATCGACGACTACGACGACTACGGGGACGGGTACTACGGCGACTCGGCCACCCAGATGGTCGGCACCGAGGACCGGACCCGGGCCGTGCGGTCGGCGCGGGTGGCGCCACCGCCGCCGCCGTCGAGGCGGTCCCGGACGCCGATCGTGGTGGGCGCCGGGCTGGCGCTGGTGGCCGTGATCGCGGCGGTCGCGTTCCTGATGTCCGGCCGGGACGACAACCAGACGCCGACCACCGACCCGAGCCAGACGAAGCAGACGCAGTCGACCGAGGTCGTGCCCACCTCCGAGCTGACCACGTCGTCGGTGCCGACGACGACGGAGAAGAAGCCGGCGCCGCCGCCCAAGAAGTCGACGACAACGACGACGACAACGACCACCACGACGACAACGACGACCACGACGACAACGACGACGACCACCACGGAGCCGACGACGACCACGTCACAGTCGACACCCGATGACCCACCTCCTCCCACTGGAGGAGCAGGTTGATGGTGCGGGTTCGGGGGGTCAGGCCATGACGTCCGAGGGTGCCGTCGTCGCGGGCCGCTACCAGCTGGGCCGCCAGATCGGCAGTGGTGCGATGGGCATCGTGTGGCAGGCGCACGACGAGCGGCTGCACCGCACGGTCGCGGTCAAGCAGCTCCTCCTGCAGCCAGGGCTCTCGGCCGCGCAGGCCGAGGAGGCCCGGCGAAGATGTATGCGGGAAGGGCGGATCGCGGCACGGCTGACGCATCCCAACGCCATCACGGTGTACGACGTCGCGGAACACGACGGCGACCCGTGGCTGATCATGGAGTACCTGCCGTCGAAGAGTCTCGCGGCGGTACTGACGGAAAAAGGCACGCTGCCGCCCACCGAGGTCGCGCGGATCGGCGCGCAGGTGGCGTCGGCGCTGGTCGCCGCCCACGCCGCCGGCATCGTGCACCGCGACATCAAACCGGCGAACGTGCTGCTCGGCGACGACGGCACGGTGAAGATCACCGACTTCGGCATCTCCCGCGCCACCGGTGACGTGACGGTCACCGCGACCGGGATGCTCGCCGGTACCCCCGCGTACCTGGCACCCGAGGTCGCGAAGGGCGAGGACCCGAAGCCCGCGGCGGACGTGTTCTCGCTCGGCTCGACCCTGTACACGGCCATCGAGGGCCACTCCCCGTTCGGACTGAGCGAGAACACCCTCGCGCTGCTGTACGCGGTGGCGGCCGGGAAGATCACCCCGCCCCGGCAGGCCGGCCCGCTGACCGCGCTGCTGATGCAGCTGCTGCGGGTCGAACCGTCGGAACGCCCGTCGCTGACCACGACCAGGGACAGCCTGCTCGCGGTGGCCGAAGGCAGGCAGGCGACGCTGCACGCCGCCGCCGCGCCGACCGACCGCATCGCGGGCAACCGGCTCCCGGCACGTCCGCCTGCAACGCCGCCGAGGTGGGCGACGCCGCCACCCCCGCCCGCCCAGATGCCCGCACAGATGCCTGCCCAGATGCCCGGCCAGATGCCCGCGCAGGACGGCACCAGGCTGGACGTCAACCCGTTCGCGGAGCCGGCGCCGAGCGGCCCGGTCATGCGCGAGCCGACGCCGACGCCCCCGCCACGGCCCGCGGCGAACCCCGGCGGCTCGCGAGTGCGGTCGATCGTGCTGACGGTGCTGGCGATCGTGGCGGCGGCGCTGGTCGGCATCCTGGTGGCGAGCCTGTTGTCGAGCGGTGGCAACGACGACAACTCCGGCGCGGCGCCCACGTCGGACACCACCACGGCGTCGGCCACCACGTCGGAAGCGGAGCAGACCGCAGGCGAACCGGCGCCGGAGGACTACGAGGCCGCGGTGCGGGACTACTACGGCCTGCTGCCGGACGACGTGAGCGCGGCGTGGGCGATGATGACGCCGAACGCGCACGAGAAGTCCGGCGGGGCGCGGGCGTACAAGAGGTTCTGGAACACCGTGGAGTCGCTGGACGTGGTGTCGGTGACCGCCTCGGGCGCCGTGGTCGAGGCCAAGCTCAAGTTCGTGACGAAGCAGGACAAGAAGACCACCGAGCGATATCGGCTGACGCTCGTCGAACAGGACGACGAGCTGAAGATCGACGACTACAAGTCCCTCGGCAAGAAGTCCCAAGACGACGACGAGGAAGACAACGAGGACGACGGCTGAGCCGTCGCCGCCCGCGTTGATGATCTTTCAGTTTTGCTTACGGGTCTGTGTGCTTCTATTTGCTTGTCCTACCGGTGGGTCCGGGGGCACCGTGGGTTCGTGATCCGTGGTGGTGGTGCGACGCTCGTTCGCATGGGGCTGTTGGCGTTGTTCTGGGGGTCGAGCTTCCTCTGGATCAAGATGGGGCTCGCCAGTTTCACGCCGGTGCAGATGACCTTCATCCGGCTCGTGCTCGGGGCGTCCGTCCTGGTCGCGCTCTGCTGGGGTGGGCGGCGCGGGCTGCCGCGGGACCGGCGGTTGTGGGGGCACCTCGCCGTCGCAGCGCTGATCGGGAACGCCATTCCCTTCACACTCTTCGGGGTCGGTCAGCAGACCGTCGACTCCGGGGTCGCCGGGGTGATCAACGCGACGACCCCGCTGTGGGTGCTGCTCATCGCGATCGTGCTGCGGTCCGAGCGGAACCTGTCCGCCACGAAGATCGGCGGGCTCGTGCTCGGGTTCCTCGGCACGCTGCTGATCTTCTCGCCGTGGGAGGCGGAGATCGCGGGCTGGGGCGCGTTGCTCATCCTCGTCGCCGCGGTCTGTTACGCGATCAGTTTCGCCTACATCGGACGGTTCGTGTCCGGGCGCGGGGTCGGGCCGATCGCGTTGTCCGCGTCGCAGATCCTCGCCGCCACCGGGCTGATGGCGCTCGCACTGCCCGTGGCGGGGTTCACGCCGATCCACCTGCGGTGGGACGCGGCCATCGCGGTCGTGGTGCTCGGGATCTTCGGGACCGGGTTCGCGTTCGCGCTCAACTACCGGCTCATCACCGACGAGGGGCCCACCAACGCGGCGACCGTCGGCTATCTGCTGCCGGTCGTGTCCGTCCTGCTGGGTGCGTTGTTCCTCGGCGAGGCTCTGACGCCGCACGTGCTCGTCGGCATGGCGGTCGTGCTCGGCGGGGTGGCGCTGACCAGGGTGCGGCGCAGGCGGATCCCGGCGCCGCCCCCGGTCGTCGCGGTCAGCCGACCTTAGGCCACGGCACGTCCGGCAACGCGTTCAGCAGCGGCACCAGCAGCGCCTCCTCGCGGTCGAGGTGTGCGGTCAGTTCCGCGTCCAGGCGGTCGAAGTCCGCCGGGGCGGGACCGTCCTGCGCGGCCAGCACCGACAGCTCACCACGCAGCCGCGCGACCTTCACGTGCTCGGCGCGCAGTTGCTCCAGCACCGGTCCCAGCTCGGGGAACCGCTGCTGCAGGAACGAGAACACGGCGTGGTCCTCGCCCATGTGGTGGCGTTCGAGGCCGACGCAGAACGCGAGGCAGTTGCTGCGCAGGTCGTCGGTGAACTCGACGGCCGCGCCAGAACGCAACGCGGCCAGCTCCTCGCGGAACCAGCCGTGCAACGCGACCAGCTCGTCGCCCGCGGCGCGGACCCGCACCACGTCCTGGTCCTCCGGGTGCAGCACGACGACCGGCAGCACCCGGCTGGTCTGCCGCTGGTAGTCGCCGTAGCCGGGGGCGGCGGCCAGCACCACGTCGAACAGGCGGTCGCGTTCCCCGGCGGCCGCGGGCACGGCGATCGCGGTCCGGCCGGCGTCGACGGTGACCCTCGGGTTGGCGACCAGGTTGTGGAACCAGGCCGGGTGCCGCGGCGCACCGGCGGCGGAGGCGACGACGAGCAACGCGTCACCGTCGGGCACCGCGCCGACCTCGACGGTGTGGGACCGGCCGCTGCGTGCGCCGGTCGTGGTCAGAGAAATGATCAAGGTCCTGCTTTCCTTCGTGGGTGGACGAAACGAGCGCATGCGTGTGCGCGGCGTCTCCCGATCGCCAGGAAGGACAGAGCTGTACGGGGAGAAGGAGATGACCGCGCGGGCGTCAGCGGTCAGGCGGCGCCGATGTTGTGGTTGGCCACGGACATCATCCCCTTGGAAACGTCGGGTGCTCGCCCACCCTCGCCCTTGTGCTGGCGAGGCCACGCGGCACCGGTCCATTGAACCAGCATCGTCCAGACCGCCCGCGCGCGCCCAGCGCCCTGAAAGGCGCGTTCAGGGCACTGGGCGCCCTGAACGCGCCTTTCAGGGCATCTGTTGTGCCGGGGCTGTCCTACTTCAGTGGTTCCTGCAGTTCGGTGACCCACGTCGAGCAGTCGCCCATGGCTTCCAGGTACACCTCGCGGTTGTAACCCGCCGACGTGTGGCCGTTCTCCTCGATCCACGTCGCCAGGGTCTGGATCGTCGACAGGACGTTGTCCATGTCGCCGTGGTGCACGATCGTGGCCGCGCGTTCGATGCCCGGCAGGTCGACGACCGTCGCGCCCTCGACCGCCGCCACGTTGACCGGGCACGCGGCGTGCACCAGCACCCCGCCGTCCGGTGCGTCCTCGTAGTACGCGATCCCCGGCCCGACCGGCTCGACCCCGGCGGCCTTCAGCAGACCGAACAGCTCGTCGTACAGCGGTCCGATGACCGGGCCGACGGAGCCCGGCTCGAAGCTCGCGGCGACACCGCTGACCGCCGCGACCCGCACCGGCGGAACCTTCTTGACCTGCACGTCCTGGACTGGCATGGCGCCCTCCGTCTCGATGGAACGGAGCCTCGCCTCGACGGCCGCGAGCCTGGCCCGGTCCGCGGCCAACCGGCTCGCCAGCTCGGCGTGCCGCAGCCGCAGCATGCCGCGCAGCTCGTCGATACCGACCTTCTCGTCGATGATCGACGCGACCTGGTCCAGTGTGAAACCCAGGTCCTTCAACGCGACGATGCGGTTCAGGCGCGACAGCTGCGCGGCCTCGTACCCGCGGTACCCCGAGTGCGGGTCCACGCGTGCGGGCGGCAGCAGGCCGAGCGCGTCGTAGTGCCGCAGCATGCGGACCGACACGCGGCCGTGTCTGGCGAAGTCTCCGATACTGAACATGACGAACCCAGGTCTATGGCCTCACACCGTGTCAGGGTCAAACCGTCGATGACGACGTTCGCTCCGCAAGCTCCACTCAGACGAGCCGCCGGTCCGAGGCCCAGCGGGACAGTTCGTAGCGGTTCGACAGCTGTGTCTTGCGCAGGACGCTCGACACGTGCGTCTCCACCGTCTTCACCGAGATGAACAGCTCGGCCGCGATCTCCTTGTACGCGTACCCGCGCGCCAGCAGCCGCAGCACGTCGCGTTCGCGTGGCGTCAGCAGGTCCAGCTCGGGGTCGGAGATCGGTGCCGCGCCGGGGCGGTCGGCGAACGCGTCCAGCACGAAACCGGCCAGGCGCGGGCTGAACACGGCGTCGCCCTCGGACACCCGCACGACCGCGCGGACCAGCTCGTGGCTCGAAATGGTCTTGGTGACATACCCGCGCGCGCCGGCCCGGATGACCGCGATGACGTCCTCCGCCGCGTCGGACACCGACAGCGCCAGGAACACCACCTCGGGGTTGTCCGGCCGGGACCGGCGCAGCACCTCGGCGCCGCCGCCGTCGGGCATGTGCACGTCGAGCAGCACGACGTCCGGCTTCTTGTGCGCGATCCCGGCGACCGCCTCACCGACCGTGCCGGCCTCACCGACGACCTCGACCTCGTCGGTGATGGAGTCCAGCTCGGCACGCACCCCGGCCCGGAACAGACCGTGGTCGTCCACCAGGAACACCCGTACGGGCTTCTCCGCCATCGCTGACACCCCTCTACGAAACGACACTGACCCGCGGCATGCGCAGCTGCACCTCGGTGCCCTCACCGGGCGCGGTCCGCAGGCGCAGCTCACCGCCGTTGCGCTCCATCCTGCCCCGGATGGAGTCGGCCAGGCCATGCCGGTCGGCGGGAACCGTGCCGGGGTCGAAACCCTTGCCCCGGTCGCGCACGAAGATCTCGACGGTGTCCGGCTCTACCTCGGCGTACACGCTCACCTCGCCGACCCCGGCGTGTTTGGCGGCGTTGACCGTCGCCTCACGGGCCGCGTACACCAGGCCGGTCAGCCGCTCGTCGAGCTGGCAGTCACCCACCACGACGTGCTGGACCTTCACCGCGAACTTGTCCTCCACCTCGCCGCAGGCCCGTTCGACCGCCTCGGACAGCGACGTCGCCTCCGCGGTGCCGCCCGCGCCACCGGCCTGCGCGCCCTCGACGGGACGGCCCCGGCCGTAGCCGCTCGGGCCGTACAACCAGCTGCGCAGCTGCCGTTCCTGCCCGCGTGCCAGGCGCAGCACCTCGCGGGGCGCCTCGGACTGCTTCTGGATCAACGCGAGCGTCTGCAACACGGAGTCGTGCAGGTGGGCGGCGATCTCGGCGCGTTCCTCGGTGCGGATGCGCTGCGTGCGTTCCTCGCCGAGGTCGCGGACCAGCCGCAGCCAGAACGGGACGGTCAGCACCGCGACGCCGACCAGCGCGGCCAGCACCGCGAGCAGCGCGAACTGCATCTGGTCGAGGTTCACGCTGCGGGCCAGGAACACGGCGATACCGGTGATGACCAGCACCGCACCGGTCAGCACGCGCACCAGCGCTGAGCGGCCGCCGGACCCGACGACCGCGCCGACCACCCCGGACTTGGTCCAGCGGCGGCGCTGCTGCTCGTCGGCCTCCCGCCAGACCAGCGCGGCACCGACCAGCGTGACCGCGATGCCGCTCGCGACCCAGCCGTTGAGCATCCCGGACAGCGCGCCGACACCGACCGCGAGGCCGATGCCCATCGCGAGCAGGCCGCGGGCCTGCTGCTTCTCCTTGACGGTGACCTCGACGGGCTTGGGCTCGGTGCGTGCCTGCGGGACGAACACCCACAGCAGGCCGTAGGCGAGCACGCCCGCGCCGCCGAACGACGCGAGCAGCGCGAACGCCATGCGGGTCCACAGCACGCCGATGCCGAGGTGGTCGGCGAGCCCGCCCGCGACCCCGGCGACGGCACGGCCGGTCCGCCGGCGACGCATCCTCATCTCGTCGTCGGCCTGGTCGCGCGCAACGCGTTCGAGGTCCGCGTCCACCACCACCGGTTCTCGTGTCTCGGCCTGCACAGTCACTGTGCCATCGTCACACGGGACCCCGCGCGCTCCATCAGGGAAAAACCCCGACCGTGCGGTTCAGGGTGATTCCCGGATGTGCGGGACCGGGGTGCCGACGCATGCTTCATGTCGTGAGTGCGACACAGGGACACAGCGGCAGCGCGATGCGCGCCGAGGACGCGGTCAAGGACTTCTGGGCCACCCGGCCACGGCGACCGCGACGTGGCCGCAAGATCGCCGGGGTGGCGGCGGGCGTCGCCAACCGGTACCGGATCGACCCGGTGCTGGTGCGGGTCGGGTTCGTCGTGGCTGCCCTCTACGGCGGCGCGGGGATCCTCTTCTACCTGCTCGGCTGGTTGTTCCTGCCCGAGGAGGACGACGAGGCGTCGCCGGTGGAGTCGCTGCTCGGCAAGGGCCGCAGCTCCACGTCGTCCGGGTTCACCATCCTGCTGTGCATCGTGCTGGTGCCGGTGTTCGGCTGGTTCTTCGGCGGCTCGCCCATCGGGACGTTCCCGACGTGGCTGAGCCTCGTGGTGATCGGCGGGCTGCTGTACCTGTTGCACCAGAGCCGCGGCCACCTCGGGCCGGTGCGGTCCTCTGGCTCCTCGGTCGAGCCCGCGGCACCGATGACGACACCGATGACGTCGGCCCCCACGTCGTCGACCATGTCGATGCCCACGTCGATGCCCACGTCGATGCCCACGTCGATCCCCACGTCGATGCAGACGCCCCCGCAGCCGCCGCCCGCCACCCCGCGGGCGGAGGAGCCGAGCACACCCTCGCCCGGTGCGCCGGTCGACGCGCCCCCGCCGGTGGACGACCGCACCACGCCGCCCGCGTGGGACCCGCTCGGTGCGGCGCCGTTCGCGTGGGACCTGCCAGAGCCCGCCGCGCCGGAACCGGAGGAGCCACCGGAGCCACCGGCGAAGAAACGCAGGTCGCGGATCGGCACCATGACAGTCGGGCTGGCACTCGTGGCCGCCGCCGGCATGTCGTTCGCGATGGGCGGGTGGATCACGCCGCAGCACATCGTGGGGGTGGTCCTGGCGATCCTCGGCCTCGGCATGGTGGCCGGCGCGTTCGTGCGCGGTGGCCGCGGCCTGATCGCGCTGGCGGTGCCCCTGTCGGTGGCCGGGCTGGCGCTGACGGTCGTGAGCCCCGGCGAGTACCGCGGCATGGGTGACCTGACCGCGCAGCCGACCACGCTGGCACAGCTGGAGCGCGAGTACGAACGGTCGGTCGGCAACGTGACGGTCGACCTGACCTCGCTGCCGGCCACCGCGGCGGCATCCGGCGAGGTGGAGCTGGAGGCACGCACCGGTGTCGGCAACGTCGAGGTGATCGTGCCCGCGGACGCGGACGTGGTCGTGACCTGCGAGACCGAACGCGGCAACGTGGAATGCCTCGGCCAGGAGCAGTCGGGCCTGGATTCGAAGGTCGAGGACCTCGAAAGCCTCGGCGACGACGGCCCGGGCGGGCTGCTGATCGAACTGCGGGCCGAGGCGAACACGGGAAACGTGGAGGTGCGTCGTGGCTGAGCGCGACCAGAACGACACCCGCCGGGGCTTCCCGGACCTGCTGACCGGTCTCGCGGGCATCGGCACCCTGCTGGTGTCGGCGTTCGTCCTGACCGACGGTGCCTTCGAGATCCCCAACCCGACGTGGTTGCTGGCGGGCGGCGCGCTGCTGGTGGGCATCCTCCTGCTGGCGTCGTCACTACGCGGCAAACGCTGAGACAGGCGAAAGGCGCCCCTCGCGAGGGGCGCCTTTCCCGTGTCTCACTCCCATTCGATGGTGCCCGGGGGTTTGGACGTCACGTCCAGCACCACCCGGTTGACCTCCGCGACCTCGTTCGTGATGCGGGTGGAGATGCGTTCCAGCACGTCGTACGGGAGGCGGGTCCAGTCGGCGGTCATGGCGTCCTCCGAGGACACCGGGCGCAGCACCACCGGGTGGCCGTAGGTCCGGAAGTCGCCCTGCACACCCACGCTGTGCACGTCCGCCAGCAGCACCACCGGGCACTGCCAGATGTCGCGGTCGAGACCGGCGGCGGTCAGTTCCTCGCGGGCGATCGAGTCGGCCGCGCGCAGGATCGACAGGCGCTCCGCCGTGACCGCGCCGATGATGCGGATGCCGAGGCCGGGGCCGGGGAAGGGCTGGCGGTGCACGATGGTCTCCGGCAGGCCCAGTTCGAGGCCGACGCGGCGGACCTCGTCCTTGAACAGCTCGCGCAGCGGCTCCACCAGCTCGAACCGCAGATCGTCGGGCAGGCCGCCGACGTTGTGGTGGCTCTTGATGTTCGCGGCGCCGGTGCCGCCGCCGGACTCGACGACGTCCGGGTACAGCGTGCCCTGCACCAGGAAGCGGTAGTCGCCTTCGGCTTTCAGGTCGCGTTCGGCCTGTTCGAACACGCGGATGAACTCGCGGCCGATGATCTTGCGCTTCTGCTCGGGGTCGGTGACGCCCTCGAGCGCGGTCATGAACCGTTCGCGGGCGTCGATGGTCACCAGGTTCACCCCGGTCGCCGACACGTAGTCGCGTTCCACCTGGCCGCGTTCCCCGGCCCGCAGCAGACCGTGGTCCACGAACACGCACGTCAGCCGGTCCCCGATGGCGCGTTGCACCAGCGCCGCCGCGACCGCCGAGTCGACACCGCCGGACAGCCCGCAGATGGCCCGGCCGTCACCGATCTGCTCGCGGATGCGGGTGACCTGTTCGTCCACGATGGACGCGATCGTCCACCGGGGCCGGATCCCGGCGACCTCGTGCAGGAACCGGCGCAGCACCTCCTGGCCGTGCGGTGAGTGCGCCACCTCCGGGTGATACTGCACGCCCGCGAACCGGCGCCGCGTGTCCTCGAACGCCGCGACCGGCGCGCCCGGCGACGACGCGGTCACCGAGAAACCGGGCGGGGCCTTGGTCACCGAGTCACCGTGCGACATCCACACCGGGTGCCTGGCGGGCAGGTCGGTGTGCAGCACGCCGCCCTCCGAGGCCAGGTCGGTCCGGCCGAACTCCCGTGCCCCGGTGTGCTCGACGGTGCCGCCGAGGGCCTGCGCCATCGCCTGGAAGCCGTAGCAGATGCCGAACACCGGCACCCCGGCGTCGAACAGCTTCGGGTCGACGTCGGGCGCGCCCTCGGCGTACACACTCGACGGACCACCGGACAGCACGATCGCCCGCGGCTCCTTCTCGAGCATCTCCGCCACCGACACGGTGTGCGGCACCACCTCGGAGTACACCTGTGCCTCACGCACGCGGCGGGCGATGAGCTGCGCGTACTGCGCGCCGTAGTCGACGACGAGGACTGGCCGGTGGAAGTTGTCGGTCACGGCGACAGCATCGCATGCGCCCCACCGCCACGATGGAACTACGGTGGGGGTATGAACGCGACCGAGCAGCACCTGCCTACCCCGCGTCCTGCCTGGATCGCGGGCCGCGCCGAGCAGAGTGACAAGACCCTCGCCGTCCACCACCCGTACGACGGAAACGAGATAGCGACCGTCTGCGTACCGAGCGCCGATCAGGTCGAACGCGCGGTCGCGGCGGCGGTCGGCGCGGAGCAGACCTTCCGGACCACGCCCGCGCACGTGCGTGCGGCCGCGCTGGACCACGTGTCCCGCGGGCTCGCCGAGCGCGCCGAGGAGATCGCGGAGACGATCACCGCGGAGAACGGCAAACCACTGCGGTGGGCGGCGCTCGAGGTGAACCGGGCGATCTCGACGTTCCGGTTCGCCGCCGAGGAGGCCCGCCGGTTCTCCGGTGAGCTGCAGCGGCTCGACACCGACCCGAACGCCGAGGGGCGGCTCGCGGTGGTGCGCAGGGTGCCGCGCGGCCCGGTGCTGGGCATCGCGCCGTTCAACTTCCCGCTGAACCTGGTCGCGCACAAGATCGCGCCCGCGCTGGCGGTCGGCGCGCCGATCATCGTCAAGCCCGCGCCACGCACGCCGCTGTCGGCGCTGCTGCTCGGTGAGCTGCTGGCCGAGACCGACCTGCCCGAGGGCGCGTGGTCGGTGCTGACGGTCGGCAACGAGGAGACGATGGCGCTGGTCAAGGACCCGAGGCTGCCGGTGGTGTCGTTCACCGGTTCCGGCCCGGTCGGCTGGTCGCTGATGGACGCGGCGCCACGCAAGCAGGTCGTGCTGGAGCTGGGTGGCAACGGCGCGGCGGTCGTGTGCGCGGACTGGGCCGACCTGGACTTCGCGGCCAAGCGGATCGCCACGTTCTCCAACTACCAGGCGGGTCAGTCGTGCATCGCGGTGCAGCGGGTGATCGTGGAGCGCCCGGCGGCGGAGGCGTTCCTGCCCAAGCTGCTCGACGCGGTCACCGCGCTGCGCACCGGTGACCCGCACGACCCGGACGTCGAGGTGGGCCCGCTGGTCGACGAGGCCGCGGCCGAGCGGGTGGAGAAGTGGGTCAACGAGGCCGTTTCCGCCGGTGCGAAGCTCCTCGCGGGCGGCAAGAGGAACGGCGCGACGGTCGAGCCGACCGTGCTGTCCGGGGTGCCCTTCGAGGCGAACGTCTGGGCGGAGGAAGTCTTCGGGCCGGTGCTGTCGGTGTCGGTGGTGGACAGCGTGGACGAGGCGTTCGCGCAGGTCAACGACTCGAAGTACGGGCTGCAGGCCGGGCTGTTCACCAAGGACGTGCAGGTGGCGTTCCGTGCGCGCGCCGAACTGGAGGTGGGCGGCGTGATCGTCGGCGACGTGCCGTCGTTCCGCGCCGACCAGATGCCCTACGGCGGGGTGAAGGGCTCCGGTTTCGGCCGCGAGGGCGTCCGGTCCGCGATGGCCGACCTGACCGAGGAGCGTGTCATGGTGCTCACCGGGCTGGAACTCTAGACCGACTGGGCGAAGGCGAAGACCTTGTCGGGGTCGTAGGTGGCGGCGACCTTCCGCAGGCGCGGGAGGTTGCCGCCGTAGTACGCGGTGGCCCAGTCGGGCATGCCGGGGTCGATGTAGTTGACGTACCCGTGCGGTCCGGCGAGCTGCCCGAGCCCGTCCCGTACCTCGGCGACGTCCTGGGCGTCGCCGGTCGAGTAGATCTGCGCGGTGGCGAGCGCGTCGCGGTGCGGGAACGCGGTGTCGCCCTGCGCGATCCGGGACACGGCGCCGCCGAGGCCGTCGAGCAGCACGTCGAGCCGGTCGCGGCCGTTCAGGAGGTCCACCAGCGCGGCCGGGTCGACGGCCGTGTCGAGGATCCGGGACGACGCGGTGAACGACACGCGGCCGACCTGCCCACCCTCCGACTCGGGTTTGCACCGGGCGATGTCGCCCTGGGTGCAGCCTGCGAAGTACCGCATGGCGTCGAGGTAGCCCATGCCGGTGATGAGCAGCGACGACGCGCGCGGCATGGTCCGGAGCAGGTCCTTGGCGCGGGCTTCGTCGCCGACGAGCGCGCCGCTGACCCGGCACGTGGGCGGCGAACCCGCGGACACGATGCAGTTGGACCACATCTCGTCGGGTTGCCCGGCGATCCACTCCTGCCAGGCGCCGACGACGTCGGTGGTCGCGGCGGCCGGGTAGTCGAGCGAGAAGACGGTGATGCCGGGCGCGGGGTCGGTGGCGAACGTGAACGACGTGACGATGCCGAAGTTGCCGCCACCGCCGCCCTTGAGCGCCCAGAGGAGGTCGCCGCCGTCGACGGTCTGTTGCTCGCCGTCGGCGGTGACGACCTGCGCCGCGACGAGCTTGTCGCAGGTCAGGCCGTACTTGCGGGTGGTGACGCCGATGCCGCCGCCGAGGGTGAGCCCGCTGACGCCGACGGTCGGGCAGGACCCGGCAGGCAGCGCACGACCCGCGCCCGCGAGCGCGGAGTAGACCTCCATGAGCCGGGCCCCCGCACCGACCACGGCCTGGTCGCCGCCTGCCTGGACGGCCGCCATGGGCCGCAGGTCGAGCACGAGGCCCTTGTCCGGGGTGCTGTACCCGGCGTAGCTGTGGCCGCCGGACCGCGCGGCGATCGGCATCCTGGCCGCGCGGGCGACGGCCACGCAGCGCTGGACGTCGGCGACGCTGGTGCAGTGCGCGACCGCGGCGGGCCTGCGGTTGTCGAAGAGCGGGTTGTACGACCGGCTGGCGACCGGGTAGCCGCTGTCACCTGGCAGGTCCAGCCCGCCGGGCAACTGGGCGCGGAGCGCCTTCCAGTCGGGCGGGACGGGTGCCTGCGTGGTGGACGGTGGTGGTGGCGTGGTGGTGGTCGTTGTCGGGCCGGGCCGCGCGTCGTCCGGTTCGGGCGAGCACGCCGTCACCGCCGCTCCCAGCGCCATGACCCCGAGCAAACGCCGTCGACCGATCACTCCGGCACCTCCCGATGATCAGACGTGTGCGGTCCGGGCAGGTTGTCCACCGCCACCCGATCGTGAAACCCCGGCGCGGCCGGTCCTCGCGGGTGGCGTGGCTTTCGGGGGCGGCCTTCCGGGCCAGGTCCGCGGGGCTACCACCCGGTTGCCCTGCGCAGGGCCCTGGTGACCAGCGGCGCGATGCCGCCGGGTGGTTCGGTCAGCACCGCCGCCACGTGACCGTCCGGGCGCACGACCACCGCCTGCCTCGGCCGCAGGCCCAGCGCGTCGGCCAGCACCGAGTCGTCCTCCTGGTCGAGGGGGAGCACGTCGCCGACGACCGACCGCTCCCACTCGTCGGCGGGCTGCCAGTCACACCAGCAGGTCAGCACCACGAACGAACCCAGCTCCCGCAGCCGCCCGCCCCACATCAGCCGCGCGTCCGGGCACAGGCCGCCGCCGGAGGTGGTCAGCGGGGAGTCCGTGTACGTGAACGGTCTCGCCAGCCTGCCCGCGTCGATCTCCGCGCGTGCCGCCTCGTCGTCGACAGCGCGGGACAGCACGTCAAGGCGCCGCGCGCGGTCCTCGGGGGTCCTCGGCACCAGGAAACGCATCGTCTCGCCCGTGACCCGCAGGTTCTCCGCCGCCGCCGCGCCGCGTTCGACGTCGTAGGACTCGAGCAGCGCCGGGCCGCCGAGCCCCTGGCGGTCCAGCGCGACCTTCCACGCGAGGTTGTCGGCGTCCTCGATGCCGGAGTTGAGGCCACGCGCGCCGAACGGGCTCATCAGGTGCGCCGCGTCACCGGCGAGCAGCACCCGGCCGACCCGCATCCTCGGCACCCGCCGCTGGTGGAACCGGTACAACGACAGCCACACGACCTCGTAGTCCGCGTCGCCGACGATCGCGCGGACACGGGTGTCGAGGTCGTCCTTCTCGAGGTCGAAGTCGGCGGGGACCTGCCAGTCGATCCGCCACACGCCGCCGGGCTGCGGGTGCAGCAGCACCTGTCTGCCCGGGTTCCACGGCGGGTCGAAGTAGAACCGCCGCTCGGGCTGCGCGAACCCGAGGTCGGCGCGGATGTCGGTGATCAGGAACCGGTCGGTGAACGACATCCCGTCGAACGGCAGGCCGAGCAGGTCGCGGACCGTGGACCGGGCCCCGTCGGCCGCGACGCAGTGCGTGCCCCGGTACCAGGTGTCCGCTGTGGACAGTGAGACGCCGTCGTCGTCCTGGCTCAGGCCGGTGACCGCCTGGCCGTAGTGCAGGTCGACGAGCGGCTCCTCCGCGATCCGCTGCTCCAGCAACAACTCCACGACCGTCTGCGGCGTGTTCACGAACGGCGGGAACGCGGCCACCCCAACCTCGGGGAAGGTGATCTCGCCGACGACGTGCTCGCGGTAGTAGGTGCGGCCGCGCGTCCACGTGATCCCGACGTCGGCGACCTGCGTGCCGACCCCGGCCCGCGCGAGCACGTCGAGCACGTCGCCCTGGACGCAGATCGAGCGGCTGCCGACCATTTCCCGGCGCGGCGCCGCCTCCAGCACGGTGACGGGCACACCTCGGCGCGCCAGCAGCAGGGCCGCCGTCATCCCGACGGGACCGGCGCCGACGACCAGTACCCGCATCACTGGCCCCGGAGCGCGGCCCACACCTGCTGGTCGCGTTCCGCGGTCCAGACACGCGGCCAGTCGATGCCGTCCAGTTCGTCCCAGTACCGCTGCACGTTGAACGGCAGGCAGTGCTCGAAGATCGGCCAGCCACCGAACTCGGGCGCGAGCGCGTCGTGCGCCGCGTCGAAGGCGTCCTTCAGTGAGCCACGCGCGGAATGGGCGGCACCGACCGTGCGACGCAGCTCGTCGAGGAAGTGCCTGCTCTGCGCGATGGCCGCGAACACCGCGTCCGCCCCGGCCGCGACCGCACCCCGGCCCCCGACGAGCACCTCGGGCCCGAACCCCTGCACGGTGTCCAATGTGGACGATGCCCATTCGCTGTGGAACGCGTCGCCGGTGTACAACGCGGCCCGCGCCTCGACGAGGTCCCCCGCGAACATGATCCGCTCGTGCGGCAGCCACGCGACGATGTCGCCCGCGGTGTGGCCGCGCCCGCAGTGCGCGAGGACCAGCTCCCGGTCCCCACCGAGCGGGATGACCATGCGGTCGGTGAAGGTGAGCGTCGGCCAGGTGAGACCGGGGATGGAGTCCGGTTCCTCGAACAGCCGCGGCATCCGCGCCAGCTCCGACGCCCAGTCCGCCCGCCCCCGCTCGGCGATGAGGCGCCGGGTCTGGGTGTGCGTGACGATCTCGGCGGCCCCGAACGCACTGGCACCAAGCACGCGAACAGCGTGGTAGTGGCTCAACACCAGGTAGCGCACGGGTTTGTCGGTCCGCTCCCGCAACCGCCCAAGCCACCGCCGCGCCGCCACGGGCGTGGCCCGCGCCTCGAAGCACACGACGAAGTCGGGCCCTTCGATGGCACCGACGTTCGGGTCACCGTCAGCGGTCAGCGCGTAGACCCCGGGCGCCAACTCGGAGAACGTCTCCTCCTTGGCGGCAAGATCCCCACTGGAAGCGAACGCCACAACCGCACCCCCAACTCGACGTGAACTGGCGATCCGAGCGTAGCGTCCACGAACCGGCCCTCGCCCCGCCGACACATGCGACACCCACCCCGCCAACGCCCCAAAAAGACGCGCCCGGGCCGTTGAACGTCCCAAAAGCGCCGTTCAGGACACGACGTCCAGGCCCGCCCAGCGGCCCGCCCTGCGGGGCCGCCCGGTGCCGCGAAAGGCCACGGCACAACAAGTGCCGTCAATGGGCCATTCAGGACGCCCAGCGCCCTGAACGCGCCTTTCAGGGCATTACCACGCCGTCAACAGCACAGGGCGCTCCGCGCCCGACCCCGCGAAGCGGGGCCCTGCCCACGCAACCCCCACCCGAACCCGGGGGCGTCCCGCCATGCCAGTCTACCGGCACCCACCGACAAAACAAGCCCAGCGAGCCCAATTGTGGACAACTACCCCGGCTGTGGACAACTCGAGTCCCTGTTTCGGAATCGGCCGGCGGCCGTCCTCAACGGATCCACAGAGCGGCCGGAGCGTGTTCCGGGACCGCCGGGGAACGCGGCGGAACCGGGGTCAGTCGCTCGTAACCGGACACCTGGCGCGGGTCGGGCTCGCCCTTGTTGGGCCAGAAGGAAAACGCGCGTTCCGCCTGAGCGGTGATCGTCAGCGACGGGTTGACGCCGAGGTTCGCCGAGATGGCCGAGCCGTCCACGATGGACAGCCCCGGGTAGCCGTGCACGCGGTGGTACGCGTCGATGACCCCATCCTCCGCCGATGCCCCGATCGGGCAGCCGCCGATGAAGTGGGCGGTCAGCGGGATGTTGAAGATCTCCCCCCACGTGCCGCCCGCTTCCCCGTCGATGTGCTTGGCCGCCAGCTGGTTCGCCTCGTGGCCTGCCGGGATGAACGTCGGGTTCGGCTTGCCGTGGCCCTGGCGGGACGCGTACTTCCGCCGGCCGAACAGGCCGCGCCTGGTGTACGTGGTGATCGAGTTGTCGAGGCTCTGCATCACCAGCAGGATCACGGTCCGTTCGCTCCACCGGTGGGTCTGCAGCAGCCGCGCCGTGCGCACGGGGTGCCGGACCATGAACCGCACCGCCTGCAACCACCTCGGCGTCGCGGCGGCGCCGTCGGTCGCGATGGTCTGCAGCAGGCCCATCGCGTTGCTGCCCTTGCCGTACCGGACGGGCTCGATGTGCGTGTTCTCGTCGGGATGGATGGACGACGTGATCGCCACCCCCCTGCTGAAGTCGCGGCGGGGGTCGACCGACGTGCGGGCCGCGCCGACGATGGCCTCCGAGTTGGTGCGGGTCAGCTCACCAAGCCGGGGCGACAGGCGCGGCAGCACCCCCCGGTCCCTCATCTCGTGCAGCAGCCGCTGCGTGCCCCACGTGCCCGCCGCCAGCACCACCTGCCCGGCGGTGATCGTCGTGCGGGCGCGGCGGCCGGTTCGGCGCAGGTCGACCGCGTAGCCGGAGGACATGGGCCGGACCGCGGTCACCGTGGTCAGCGGGATGACCTTCGCGCCACGCTGTTCCGCCAGGTACAGGTAGTTCTTGACCAGCGTGTTCTTCGCGCCGACGCGGCAGCCGGTCATGCAGGAACCGCATTCGGTGCAGCCTGTGCGGCGGGGGCCCGAGCCGCCGAAGTACGGGTCCGGGACCTCGAAGCCGGGCGTGCCGAAGAACACGCCGACCGGCGTCGGGTGGAACGAGTCCGCGACCCCCATGTCGGCCGCGACCTTCTGCATCACCTCGTCGGCGGGGGTGACGGTCGGGTTCTCGACCACGCCGAACATCTTCGACGCCTGGTCGTAGTGCGGCGCGAGCTCCGCCTCCCAGTCGGTGATGTGGGACCACTGCTTGTCGGCGTAGAACTGCTTCAGCGGCCGGTACAGCGTGTTCGCGTACACCAGCGACCCGCCGCCCACCCCCGACCCGGCGAGCACCATCACGTCGTTGAGCAGGTGGATGCGCTGGATGCCGAAGCAGCCGAGCGCCGGCGCCCACAGGTATCGCCGCAGGTTCCACGACGTCTGGGCGAACTCGTCGTCGGCGAACCGGCGGCCGGCCTCGACGACCGCGACCCGGTAGCCCTTCTCCGTGAGCCGCAGTGCGGCGACGCTGCCGCCGAAGCCGGAACCCACGACCACGACGTCGTAGTCGTGGGTGTTACCGGAAGTCCTACTCGCGAGTTCACCCATGGGACGAGATTAGGCCCCGAGGTCGCTCCGGACCAGTCCGTAGTGCACGAGGTCCCGCCGGACACCGCCACGCAGCTGCGCGCCCCTCAGCACGCCCTCCCGCCGGAAACCCGCCTTCTCCAGCGCCCGCTGCTCGGCGACGTTCTCGACGTCGGTGCTGGCCTCGACGCGGTCCAGCTCGGTCGTCGCCATCAGATGCTCGACCAGCATGCGCTGCGCGATCGTGCCGATGCCGCGGCCACGTGCCTCGGGCAGCAGGCCGATGCCGATGTTCCACGCCGAGCACGACACGGTGCCGCCGTAGTCGACCGCGTGCCAGCTCACACCGCCGAGCAGGTCGCCGGTCGTCGCGTCGAGCACGCTGAACAGCGACGTCCGCGCCGGGCCTGCCACCCTCGGCCGGTCGTCCGGGTCGACGGCGAAGTCGCCACCCGCCGCGACGTAGAACGCCTCGCGGTCACCGGGGCCCGGCTCGGCCAGCACGACACCGTCGCGTTCGAGCACCACGTGCCGCTGTGCGGACACCGTGTCCTCGACCACGTCCGTGCGCAGCATGCTGTAGGACAGCATGTCGCGGCGGCGGCCACCACGCTGCTGAGCGCCGCGGATCAGGCCCTCGGGCCGGAAACCGGCCTTGGCGAGCACCCGCTGCGCGGCCACGTTCTCCCGGTCGGTGCCTGCCTCGATGCGGTCGATGTCGGTGGTCGCGAACAGGAACTCGACGATCAGGCGGGTGGCGGCGGTGCCCGCGCCGCGGCCCCGCACGCCCGGCGCCAGTGCCAGGCCGATGTTCCACGCCTCGCACGCGGCGGTCGGGCCGTAGCCGACGGCGTGCCAGCTGACCGTGCCCAGCGGCTCCCCGGTCTTCCGGTCGAGCACGACGAGCCGCTCGACGTTCGGGTGGTGGCGCAACGGCCGGTCGTCCGGGTCGAGGTCGTAGTCGCTCTCGTACCGCGCGGACAGGACCTCGTCGTCGCTGGGCAGCGGCGTGCCGAGCGCGATGCCGTCGACGGCGGCGACGATCTCGCGGGCGGAGTCCGCGCCCGGCAGGTCCGACCGCAGGATCGCGAAAGCGACCATGTCGCGCCGCCTGCCGCCCCGCAGCTGAGCGCCGCGCAGCACACCCTCGCGCCGCATGCCCGCCTTGCGGAGCGCCTTCTGCGACGGCACGTTCTCGACGTCGGCGCTGGCCTCGATCCGGTCCACCTCGGTGGTCGCGAACAGGTGCTCGATGAGCAGCCGCAACGCGGTGACGCCCGCGCCCTTGCCGCGTGCGGCGGGCAGGAGACCGATGCCGATGTTCCACGCGGTGCAGGCCGCGGTGCGGCCGTAGCCGATGGCGTGCCAGTTGACCGACCCGAGCACGGCTCCGGTCCCGACACCGACGATCGCGAGCCGGTGCACCTCGAACGTGAAGTGCAGCGCCGGGCGGTCGTCCGGGTCGACGTCGTAGGCGCCGTCACCCTGCTCGTCGAGCACGCGGCGGTCGTCGTCGGTCAGTGCCGCGAGCCCGACGCCGTCCCGTGCGGCAACCAGCTGTTTTTCCATCAGATTCGACTCTCGCTCCGCAAGCTCCGCTCAGCCCCGATTCTCGCTCCGCAAGCTCCGCTCAGCCCCGAACCGACAGGCCGACCTTCTGGAACTCCTTCAGGTCCGAGTAACCGGTCTTCGCCATCGCGCGCCGCAGTGCGCCGAACAGGTTGATCACGCCGTCCGGGTCGGACGACGGGCCGAACAGCAGCGTGCGGAGGTCGGTGATCTCCTCCTCGAGGGCGGCCGGGATGACCCGGCTGCGCGGCAGCGACGGGTGCGCGGCCGCCGCCGTCCAGTACAACCCCTTGCCGGGGGCCTCCTGCGCGGTGGCGAGCGGGCTGCCCAGCATGACCGCGTCGGCGCCGCACGCGATGGACTTCGCGATGTCGCCGCTGCCGTCGACCTCACCGTCGGCGATGACGTGCACGTACCGGCCGCCGGTCTCGTCGAGGTAGTCGCGGCGCGCGGCGGCCGCGTCGACGATCGCCGTCGCCATCGGCACACCGATGCCCAGCACGCTGTCGGTCGTCGTGGCGACACCGGTGCCGTAGCCGACGATCACGCCCGCCGCGCCGGTGCGCATGAGGTGCATGGCGGTGCGGTAGTCGTGCACGCCACCGGCGATCACCGGCACGTCCAGCTCCGCGATGAACGACTTCAGGTTCAGCGGCTCACCGTCGCGCGACACGTGCTCCGCGGACACGATCGTGCCCTGCACGACCAGGATCTCCACACCCGCCGCCAGCAGGGACGGCGTCAGCTCAGCGGCCCGCTGCGGGCTCACCCGCGCCGCGGCCGTCACGCCGGCCTCGGCGACCCGCCTGACCGCCTCGGCGATCAGCTCCGGCTTGATCGGCGCCGCGTGCAGCTCCTGCAGCAGCCGGGTCAGCGCGGTGTGGTCCAGGTCCTCGACGGTGGCGACGATCCGCTCGAGCACCTGCTCGACGTTCGTGTGGCGTGCCCACAGGCCCTCGGCGTTGAGCACGCCGAGGCCGCCGAGCCTGCCGACCTCCACCGCGACCGACGGCGACACGACCGCGTCGGTCGGGTGCGTCAGCAACGGGATGTCGAAGCGGTACGCGTCGATCTTCCACTCGGTCGACACGTCCTGCGACGACCGGGTCCGGCGGGACGGGACGATCTCCACCTCGTGCAGCGCGTAGCCGCGGCGGGCGGTTCGCCCCATGCCGATCTCCACAAGATCCGGCACGTGGATGTTCCTTTCTGAGCGGAGCTTGCGGAGCGAACCGCAGACTCTGAGCGGAGCTTGCGGAGCGAACCGCAGACTCTGAGCGGAGCTTGCGGAACGAACCCGCGGCTCAGCGAGTGGTGTAGTTCGGGGCCTCGACGGTCATGGTCACGTCGTGCGGGTGGCTCTCCTTGAGTCCCGCGGCGGTGATCCGGACCAGCTGGGCGTTCTGCAGGTCGGCGATGGTGCGTGACCCGGTGTAGCCCATGCCGGACCGCAGCCCGCCGACGAGCTGGTGCACGACCTGCGACAGCGGGCCGCGGAAGGGGATCCGCCCTTCGATGCCCTCCGGCACGAGCTTGTCCTCGCTCAGCACGTCGTCCTGGAAGTAGCGGTCCTTCGAGTACGACTTGGCCGCGCCCCTGGACTGCATGGCGGCGAGGCTGCCCATGCCCCGGTAGGTCTTGAACTGTTTGCCGTTGACCAGGATCACGTCGCCGGGCGCCTCTGCGGTGCCCGCGAGCAGGCTGCCGAGCATGACCGCGGACGCGCCGGAGGCGATGGCCTTGGCGATGTCACCGGAGTACTGGATGCCGCCGTCGCCGATCACCGGGATGCCCGCGGGGCGGCACGCGAGGTCGGCGTTGTAGATCGCGGTGATCTGCGGCACGCCGACCCCGGCGACCACGCGGGTGGTGCAGATGGAGCCGGGTCCGACGCCGACCTTCACACCGTCGGCGCCCGCGTCGACCAGCGCCTGCGCGCCCGCCGTCGTGGCGATGTTGCCGCCGACCACGTCCACGGTGTCGCCCAGCTCGTGCTTGAGCTTGGCGACCATCTCGATCACGCCGCGGGAGTGGCCGTGCGCGGTGTCGACCATCAGCACGTCCACCCCGGCGTCGACCAGTGTCATGGCGCGCTTGTACGAGTCGTCGCCGACGCCGACCGCGGCACCGCACACCAGGCGGCCGTCCGGGTCCTTGGTGGCGTTGGGGAACTGCTCGGTCTTGACGAAGTCCTTGACGGTGATGAGGCCGCGGATCTTGCCCGCGCCGTCCACGATCGGCAGCTTCTCCACCTTGTGGCGGCGCAGCAGCCCGAGCGCGGCGTCGGCGGACACACCGACCTGGGCGGTGATCAGCGGGCCCTTCGTCATGACCTCGCTGACCGGTTTCGTGTGGTCGACCTCGAAGCGCATGTCGCGGTTGGTGATGATGCCGACGAGGGTGCCGTCGGCGTCGGTGACGGGCACGCCGGAGATGCGGAAGCGGGCGCAGAGCGCGTCGACCTCGGCGAGCGTGTCGGTCGGCGAGCACGTGACCGGGTCGGTCACCATGCCGGCCTCGGACCGCTTGACGGTCTCGGCCTGCCGCGCCTGCTCCTCGATGGAGAGGTTGCGCTGCAGGATGCCGATACCGCCCTGGCGGGCCATGGCGATGGCCATGCGCGACTCGGTGACGGTGTCCATCGCGGCGGACACCAGCGGGACACGCAGGGTGACGTTCCTGGTCAGGCGAGTGCTCGTGTCGACCTCGCTGGGGACGACGTCGGACTCGGACGGCTGCAGCAGCACGTCGTCGAAGGTGAGGCCGAGCGTGGCGAACTTGGCCGGGATCCCCTCAGCGGTGGTCATCGTGGCCCTTCTTGGTAACGGGGTTTCCGCAGTTGACCCATGGTATCTGGACCACGGGGTGCCCCCGCCCGGTACCGTGCGGGGCGTGAGGGACGACGCACTGCCACCGGATCCGTTCGCCGGCGACCCTGACGACCCCGTGTGGGCGTTCTCCGAGGAGGAACAGGCCACCTCGGAGCCGGTCTCGGCGCAGGAGCGCGACGAACTGCTGGCCGACCTGCGTGACCTGGCCGTCTACCAGGCGCTGCTCGAACAGCGCTCGGTGCGCGGGGTGGTGGTCGACTGCGCGGAGTGCCAGGAGCCGCACTACCACGACTGGGCGCTGCTGCGGGCCTCGCTGGAGCAGCTGCTGGCCGACGGCCGGATGCGGCCGCACGAGCCCGCGTTCGACCCGAACCCGGCGGCGTACGTGAGCTGGGAGTACTGCCGCGGTTTCACCGACGGCATCACGGCGACGGCGAAACAGGCCGCCAACTCCACGTAGCTCGGCTTACTCCTGGTCGCTGACCGGTGCGTGCACGTGCCAGCCGTCATCGGCCGGGCAGCGCACGGTCGTCAGCTTGCCCGCCGAGTCGTCGGCGAGTGCCTGCGCGGCTTCCTTGGTCAGCAGCGCCCGCCCCTCGCAGCGGGGGCAGCGCGGGGCCTGGCTGTACACGTGACCGGCGGTCATGGGCTCGCAGCGTACCGGTGCGTCAGTTCACGACGGCGGGACCCGCGCCTGCCGGCGCGCCCTCGACGCTCGCCGGTTCGCCGCCGGCCGGCTCGTCACCCGGCTCGCCACCGGTCTCGCCGCCACCGCCCGGCGTGCCGGTACCCGGGTCGCTGCGCGGTGGCTCGCTGGTGGTCGACGTCGGCGGTGTGGAGCTCTCGCTCGTGTCCGGCGGGGTGCTCGGCGAGCTCGTGACCGGCGGCGGTTTGGGCGCCGACGAACCGCTGGAGCCGTTCCCACCGCTGGAGCTGCCGGTGCCCGGGTCGGGCTGTGTCGACGGTTCCGGGCTGGGCGGCGGGCCTGCCTCACCGGACGGGTTGCCGGGCAGCCTGGCCATCAGCGAGGCGTGCTGGGCCTGCAACTCGTCCTTGCCGTCTTCCCTGGTGACGGTCGGCAGCGCCGCGTTGGCTTCCTCGAGCTTGGACTTGGCCATCGCGAGGTTGCCCTCGGTGAGCGCGGCACGTGCCTGCGCGAGGTCCTGCTTGACGGTCTGCGCTGCCTCGACCGAACGGGCGCGCTCCGCGTAGAGGACCTTGGAAAGGGCCCAGAGGGTGTCGCCGGGCTGGGCGTCCCGTGCCGCGAGGCCGACACCGGCGAACATGATCGCCAGCACGGCGGCGGCGGCGGCGACCGGCACGAGCAACCTCGGTCTGCGCTTCCTGCGCATCTTGGCTGCCTGCACGGTCACGGTCGCGAGCTTGGTGTCCACGAGCTCGTCGGCGGGCTCGGCGTCCACGTCCCTGCGCCACGACATGAGAAGTTCTGTGAGCCGCTCGTCGCCGAACTCGCCGAACGGGTCGTCCTCGTCGTTCAGACGGGCGCCACCGAGCAGGTCGAGGTATTCGTCGTCGGCATGCACCAGCGCGAGGTCGATGGCCTCGGTGTCCGTGTTCTCGTCGAAGTCCGGGAACTCGGGCTCGGCATGATCTCTTCGATCATTCACTCAGACCACCTCCTCCGCTGACAGAGTCTTGCGCAACCGTGCCAGAGCCCGGTGTTGAGCCACCCGGACCGCCCCGGGCGTCGAGCCGATCGCCTCCGCCGTCTCCTCGGCGGAAAGCCCGACCACCACCCTGAGCAGCACGATGTCACGCTGTTTGTCGGGCAGTACTTCGAGCAGGTTCCTCATCCGGCGACTCAGATCCTGCTGCATGGCACGCTGCTCTGGCCCGGCGTCGGTCTCGGGCTCATCAGGTACGTCGGCGACGGGCTCGGATCGGTTACGCCCGGCCGCACGATGCGCGTCCGCCACCTTGTGTGCGGCGATGCCGTACACGAAGGCCAGGAAAGGTCGCCCCTGGTCGCGGTAGCTGGGCAAGGCCGTTAGCACCGCGAGACACACCTCCTGTGCGACGTCGTCCGCCGAAGCGAAGGATCGCTCCTGCCTGCCTACTCGCGCGCGGCAGTACCGCACGACAAGGGGCCGGATAGACGCAAGCACCCGGTCAATGGCGCGAGGATCGCCCTCGACGGCAGCGCCCACAGAAGCGTCCAGTCCGTCCCCCAGTGTGGTCATCGCAGCGAGCAGCCTCAACGTTACGTGCAGGTATGGACAGTTCTGAGTCACACTCCGAGGGGACTGTGCCGTCACTCACGGAGGTGTCACCCACCGTACCGCGCACCACAATGCGGTCCCTTCCGGCCGGAAGGGACCGTTCAGAGTTCCCCCGCCTGGTCTAACCGCCACACGCCGCCCTCACTCACAAGGGTGAGCTCCATCCTGCTCCGCTCGACCCTCGGCTCAGGGGCCTTCGAGTTGGTGACGGTCTGGTCGACGAAGACCATGACCACGGCCTTCTCCTGGTCGGCCCGGACGACACCGGCCGAGCGCGCGGTGGCGGTGGCGACCGCCCTCGTCTGCTGCAGCTCGGGCCCCAGCTCCTCGGTCAGCACGCGGAGCTGGTCGGCGAACCGGTCGGTCGCACGTGCCGCGACGTGGCGGAAATTACCCCCGAGGTCGCGGTAGTCGTAGGTGGCGAGGTCCTCGGCGAGGAGGATCGCGTCCTGCCGGGCGGTCTCGGCCGCAAGCGTTTGCGCCTCCAGCGAGTCCACACGTTCCTGCAGGTCGGAGATACGCAGCCAGGCGGTCACGCCGCCGGATACGACGAACAGGGCAACGACGACCACGACGAGCGTCGAAGCCCGGGCCCACCACGGCCGGAACTCGAACTCGTCGTCGGTCGTCAGGACCGCTGACCCCTCATCAGCGGAAGAGGGCCTGGCAGACCCATCCCTGTCGCCAGACCCGTTTCCACGCACTCCGGTCCCACCCGGCCCGGCTGTACCGGACCCACCGACTGAAGTCACACGGCAGAGCCTAGGAGACGAGCCCCCGGCGGAAGCCGTGCGCCACTGCCTGCGCCCGGTCCCGCACGCCGAGCTTGCGGAACAGACGGCGCGCGTGCGTCTTCACTGTGTCCTCGGACAGGTACAGCTCCCGCCCGATCTGACCGTTGCTCTTGCCCATCGCCATGCCGCGCAGCACCTGCAGCTCCCGGTCGGTGAGCTGGACACCGGGGTCGGACGGCTGGCGGGGCGCGGGCACCGAGGTGCTCGCCAACGTGTGCGCGAGTGCGGCGACCAGCTCGGGACGGGAGGCGTCCCACCGCAGGTAACCACGTGCCCCGCCCGCGATGGCGGCCGCGATGCTGCTGGCATCGTCCGGTGCACCGAACACGATGACGTTCGCCGTCGGGTTCGCCGAGACCAGGCGCCGGGTTGCCTCCACACCTGTGGGGACCGCACGCTGGGTGCCGACGAGCACGACGTCGACCGGCGCACGGGAGAAGCGGGCGAGCAGCTCGTCACCGTGCGCTACGCAGTCGATGCGACTAACCCCTGGAACCGCGGACATGACACGGGTCAATCCTTCCCGCACGCCGCGGCGGTCGTCGCAAATCAAGACCGTCGTCACGGGGACTCCTTCCTGCAGCCGAGTGACGTACTTCTCCCTATCGGACGCTTCGGGGCGAACCTTGACACGATCTGGTGGTAAATCTGCTGACCAGTTCGCCCAGATGTCCGAGCGCACCTGTTCACCCGGTTGGGCCAGCGAGCTCGGGCACCCACGGAGAGCGTTCGGCGAGCTCCCGCCCACGTGGATCCGCTCTCAGTAACAGACCGTGCAACACCAGGCCCGCGTTACGGGTGTGCGCGGATGCCTCGGACGGGTCCAACTCAACCAGCAGCAGTGACGCCGGCCAGACCAGCGACGACAGGTGCAGATCCGTAGCGTCGTCCCGCGCGCGGGTGACCAGCTTTCGAGCCATGACCGGTTCAGCCCCGGCCAGCGCGGCGGCCAGCACGATCTCGGACTTGATCCGGTGCCGGGTCGCCTTCGCGGCCTCGGCCTCCGCGAGCGCCCGCTCCGCGTGGGGCCGCGCCGCTCCACCGGCGCTCAAGCAGATCTCGGCCGAGACCCACCCGTGGCGGACCCGCGCCCGCCAGGACGTCAGCGGCACCCGGTCGCGGAGCCGCCGCGCCTCGTCGAGACGACCGGCGCCCACGGCGTCCGCGGCCAGCCCCAGCAGTACGTCGGCTCTGGCGTCGTCGGACCGCGCGGCCACGAGACCGCGCGCGTCGAAGGTCCTGGCGGCGGCGTGCCCACCGAGCTGGCGGCGGTGGGAGGCGAACGTGGCCGCGGCGAGGGCGCCGAGGTCGTCGGTGCGGCGGACCAGGTCGTGCAGGAGCGTCGCGGCCCGCGCGTAGTGCCCCTGCGCGCCGAGCACGACGGCGGCGAGCCACCGCTCACACGGCTGAGCGGGCGCGGCGGTCACGACGAGATCGGGCCGGTCCCCGAACGCCGCCTGTTCGAGCGTGGTCACGAAGCTCCCCAGTGTCGTGGTGGGCAGCCGCCTGCCCCCGAAATCCAGCGTATCGGGCAGGACCGACAATCCCCGCCGGGCAGACCGCTGTCCCGAAAGCGTCGTTCAGGGCATGCGTACGGGCCCGCCGTACCGAGGCCCAGCGCTACGCGCCGGTGCTCAGCCCGCGCCGACGAGGGACTCGATCCGGCGCACGGCGCCGGTCAGGTCCTCAAGGCGGTTCACGCGGGCAGGCAGGTCGGTCGTGAACCACCCTGGGCCGCACGCGAACAGCCGCACCCGCTGCCGGGTCCTCGGCACCTCGGCGAACAGCTCGGCGTGCGCGTACTCGGGCAGCTGGGCCCACACCGCCACCGCGGCCGGGCCCGTTCGCCGCACCGCGGCCGCCAGTGCCGACGCCGGAAGTGCCGCGCCCAGCATCTGTGTGCTGATCCCCTCTCTCGCCAGCGCCGCGCGCAGTACATGGAGAGGGAGGCTGTGCTGTTCATCCGGCGCGCAGCACAGCAGCACCGGCCGCGGGTTTCTCGGCGCGGTCACCGTCGGGGTGGCGCCGATCATCGCGGCCAGGGTGCATTCGCGGACCAGGTGCTCGACCTCCACGCACTCGCCCGTCTGCTCCCACCGGCTGGCCAGCGCGGCCAGCACCGGTCGCAGCACGTCGTCCCACACGGCGACGACGCCCAGCGCGTCCACGCTGTCGGCGATCAGCTGCTGGATCGCCACCGTGTCCATGGCCATCGCCGCGCGGGACAGGCCCAACACGATCGCCGAGCGGGTGCTGAACTCGCGCAGCAGCGACGCGCCGCCCGCTCTGGGGCCCACGTCCTCGGGCGGCTCGGGTGGGGTGGTCACGCGCAGTGCGTAGGACGCGGCCTCCGCCGGGGTGGCGCCACGCAGCAGCGCCTGCTGCATCAGCTCCAGCCGGGCGATGTCGTCGTGGGTGTAGCGGCGGTGCCTGCCGGTCGTGTGGGCCCTCGGCCCGATCCCGTACCGGCGGTCCCAGGTGCGCAGCGTCGCGGGTGCCACCCCGAGCCTGCGGGCGACGGCCGCGACGGGAAGCGTCTCCTCCTCCTCATGTCGTGCCACCGAACCGATGACCGCGTCAAGGACTCGGCCTTGATCGCCCACGGACGCCTCCTTCGTCGCCACCCTCCCATCGTCGGGTGATCAGGAGTGTCCGGCAACTGGATCGACGAACACGCAGCGTGGAGGTGGTGCACCGATCGGCTGAAATGCCTGACTGATAAGTCGATCACCCTTGAACAAGCTTTGGCGCGGTTCTAGCGTTGGTCTCGCTGCACCGAATGGAGTAGCCGGTAGTGCGAACATCCGGCGAGGGAGGCGGTCACCATGGCAGACACTCGGAGGCTCCCGGGTCCCAACGCAGACGTGTGGGACTGGCAGCTCGAGGGTTCTTGCCGCGGCATGGACAGTGCGTTCTTTTTCCACCCGGACGGTGAACGCGGGCCGGCACGGGCCCGGCGCGAAGCCAGAGCGAAGGCGGTCTGCCAGGCCTGCCCCGTGCTGGAGTTGTGCCGGCGCCACGCGCTCGCGGTGCACGAGCCGTACGGGATCTGGGGTGGCCTCTCCGAGGGTGAGCGGGAAGCCATCATCAAACTGGAGAAGCGCACACTGGCTGTGGCGAACTAGCAGGGACTGCGGGAAACGAAGAACGCCGCGTCCGGTCGGGGGAAAGCGACCGGGACGCGGCGTTCTTCGTCTACGAGATCAGCGGAATCAGAGCGGGATCAGAAGCCCGGGCCGTGCCCGTGACCGTGCCCGTGGCCGTGACCACCGGCGGCCTCCGGCTCCTCTTCCTTCTTCTCCACGACCGAGACCTCGGTCGTGAGCACCATCCGCGCGATCGACGCCGCGTTGGTGACAGCCGAGCGGGTGACCTTCACCGGGTCCACCACGCCGTCGGCCACCAGGTCGCCGTAGGTCAGCTTCGCCGCGTTGAGGCCGTGGCCCCAGTCCAGCTCCTTGACCTTCGACACCACGACCGCGCCCTCGAGACCGCCGTTGTTCGCGATCCACACGAGCGGCGCGGCGAGCGCCTCACGCACGAGCCGCACACCGGTGGCGACGTCGCCGGACTGGGCGTCGGCGAGCGCGTCGAGCTCCTTGGCGACGTGGATCAGGGCGGAACCGCCGCCGGGCACGATGCCCTCCTCGACCGCGGCCCTGGTCGCGGCGACCGCGTCCTCGATGCGGTGCTTGCGCTCCGACAGCTCGGTCTCGGTGGCGGCGCCGACCTTGATCACCGCGACGCCGCCGGACAGCTTCGCCAGCCGCTCCTGCAGCTTCTCGCGGTCCCAGTCGGAGTCGGTGCTCTCGATCTCGCGGCGGATCTGCTCGGAGCGGCCCGCCACGGCCTCCTTGGTGCCGCCGCCGTCGACCAGCGTGGTGTCGTCCTTGGTGACGACCACGCGCCGGGCGGTGCCCAGCACGTCGAGGTCGACCTCGGACAGCTTCATGCCGACGTCGGAGGAGACGACGGTGCCGCCGGTGACGACCGCGAGGTCGTCGAGGAACGCCTTGCGGCGGTCACCGAAGAACGGCGCCTTGACGGCGACCGCGCGGATCGTCTTGCGGACCGAGTTGACCACGAGCGTGGACAGGGCCTCGCCCTCCACGTCCTCGGCGACGATCAGCACCGGCTTGGCGGCCTGCGCGATCTTCTCCAGGATGGGCAGCAGGTCGTTGAGCGAGGAGATCTTCTCCCGGTACAGCAGGATGTAGGTGTCCTCCAGGACGGCCTGCTGCGACTCGGCGTCGGTCGCGAAGTACGCGGAGACGTACCCCTTGTCGAACTGCACACCCTCGGTGATGACAAGCTCGGTGGCCAGCGTGGAGGACTCCTCCACGGTGATCACGCCGTCCTCGCCGACCTTCTCGATGGCCTCGCCGAGCAGCGCGCCGATGGACGCGTCACGGGAGGCGACGGTGCCGACCTGGGCGATGTTGTCGCGGCCCTTGACCGGGGTGGCCTTGGCCTTCAGCGCGTCGACGACGGCGTCGGCGGCGAGCTGGATGCCCTGGCCGAGCGCCATCGGGTTGGCGCCCGCGGCGACGTTGCGCATACCGACCCGCACCATGGCCTGGGCCAGGACGGTGGCGGTCGTCGTGCCGTCACCCGCGATGTCGTTGGTCTTGGTGGCGACGTTCTTCGCGAACTGGGCGCCGAGGTTCTCGAACGAGTCCTCGAGCTCGATCTCACGCGCGATGGTGACGCCGTCGTTGGTCACGGTCGGCCCACCGAACTTCTTGGCCAGCACCACGTGCCGGCCACGCGGGCCGAGCGTGACCTTGACCGTGTCCGCGAGCTTGTTCACCCCGCGCTCGAGCGCACGACGAGCGTCCTCGTCGTAGCTGATCTGCTTGGGCATGTCCTACCTTTCTTGGACACACAGCGCCCCGGCACCCCCGGACGGGGGCCACCGGGGCGCTGTGGTGTGCCTGTTGCCAGGCGTCAGTTGACGACAGCCAGCACGTCGCGGGCGGAGAGGATCAGGTAGTCCTCACCGTTGTACTTGACCTCGGTGCCGCCGTACTTGGAGTAGATCACGACGTCGCCGACCGCCACGTCCAGCGGGACGCGGTTGCCGTTGTCGTCGATACGGCCCGGGCCCACGGCCAGGACCTTGCCCTCCTGGGGCTTCTCCTTGGCAGTGTCGGGAATGACGAGGCCCGAGGCAGTCGTGGCCTCGGCCTCGCTCGCCTGGACAACGATCTTGTCCTCGAGCGGCTTGATGTTCACGCTCACCGCGATGACCTCCACGGGTCTCTTCTTCGAAAGCGTTGGCAGTTACCTGTCTTGCTACTCGGCTCCTGCCACCCCGCCGTCGCGGGTGCCGGGGCGGTGTCGGCCGTACGTTTGGCACTCTACCTACGCGACTGCTAACCGTGCAACGAGGGTGGGCCTATGGCGTCAGGAGGCCATCCGGCGCGGACGCGCCGCGAAGCGGGAACCACCCGGTTACGCTCCCGGCGTCGGGACTTTCCACCAAGGGGGCATTCCAGTGACATACCCGCAGCAAGGGGGATACGGGCCACCGCAGGGCGGCGGATACGGGCCACCGCAAGGCGGTGGGTACGGGCCACCGCCACCACCACAGGGCCCCGGCTACGGCTACCCGCCGCCGGGGCCGGGCGGTTACGGCCAGTACCCGCCGCCCAGGAAGAGCAACACCGGGCTCATCGTCGGCGTCGTCGGGGTCGTGGCGGCCGCCGTCGTGGCGCTCGTGCTCGTGCTCGTCCTGACCGGGGACGACGACGACCCGTCGCCGAACGCGGGCGGGGACACGTCCGAGGACTCCGGTCTGCCCAACGGGCTGCCCGGCCCCAACGGCTCGGGGAGCGGCGAGGACTCCGGCGGTTCGAGCGGCGGCGGCAGCGGCAGCAGTTCCGGTGGTGGTGACGCGTCCAGCCCGGAGGGCCTCGCCACCATCGCCGTCGAGGTGATCGAGACGCAGGACGAGGACCTGATCGACGAGTACGCGTGCTCCAGCGGCGCCGCCTCCCAGCTGAAGGCGGAGATGACCCAGCTCGCGGGCTTGGACGTGTCGGCCGACATCCATGACGTCCAGGAGTCCGGCGACACCGCGCGGGCCACGATCGAGATGTCGCTGGGCAGCGAGACCGAGCAGTTCACCGTCGAGATGGAGAAGGACGGCGACACGTGGTGCGTCTCCGGGATCTAATCACCAACTAACCCGTTCGGCCGCAAACTATTGACCGCCCGGGGCGGGCGGCAGCAGAGTTGTGCACTGCTGGAGTCGCCCGTCCTGGAGGCCGTCATGTCGAGACCGACGTCCCGAACGATCCTCATCGCCGCGGTCGCGGCCGGCTTGGCCGCCGGCATGACGACCGCCGCGGCGTCCCCGGGTGCCGCGCCACCCACCACCAGGCAGGAGGCCTACGCGGCCGCCGCCGAGGAGTTCGGCGTGCCCGAGAGTGTGCTGCTCGGGGTGTCCTATCTGGAGTCCCGCTGGGACGTCAACGCGGGCCTGCCGAGCACCAGTGCCGGCTACGGGCCGATGCACCTCACCGACATCGTCGCCGCCAACACCGGCGGGACGCACCATGACGAGGGCACCGAGGACCCCCGGGGCGACACGGCCCGGCCCATGCTCCCGCCCGACCCCGGCGAGGACGACCTGTCCGCGCCGACGCTGCGGACCATCGACGTCGCCGCCGACCTGACCGGAGTGGACGCCGCCGTGCTGCGGACCGACCCGGTGCAGAACATCCGCGGCGGTGCGGCGCTGCTCGCCGATCACCAGCGCGCACTCGGCGTCGACAGTGCCGCGCCTGGCGACTGGTACGGCGCCGTCGCCAGGTACAGCGGCGCGTCGGACACCGCCTCGGCACGGACCTTCGCCGACGAGGTGTTCAGGACCATCAACGAAGGCGTGTCACGGGTGACCGACGACGGGCAGCGGGTCCAGCTGCCGCCGACCGCGGTGAACGCCAACACGCGGCAGCTGTCCGGCCTCGGCCTGCGGCAGGCGGACACCGGCGAGGCGGAGTGCCCCGCCGACCTCGGGTGCGAGTGGATCCCGGCGCCCTACGAGGAGTTCGGCGACGGCGACTACGGCAACCACGACAAGGCGAACCGGCCACAGAGCCAGAAGATCGACTACATCATCATCCACGACACCGAGGGCAGCTACCAGACCACGCTGAACCTGGTGCAGGACCCGACGTACGTGAGCTGGCAGTACACGCTGCGGTCCGCCGACGGGCACATCGCCCAGCACGTGAAGCACAAGGACGTCGCGTGGCACGCGGGCAACTGGTACGTCAACGCGAAGTCGATCGGCCTGGAACACGAGGGCTTCGCGGCGAACGGCGCGTGGTACACCGAGGCGATGTACCGGTCGTCGGCGAAGCTGGTGCGGTACCTGGCGGGCAGGTACGGCATTCCGCTCGACCGGCAACACATCCTCGGCCACGACAACGTGCCGGGGACGATCCCCTCGACCGTCCGGGGGATGCACTGGGACCCGGGCCCGTACTGGGACTGGGCGCACTACTTCGAGCTGCTGCACGCACCGTTCCGCTCGACGGGCACGTCCCGGACCGGGCTCGTGACGATCAAACCGGACTACGCGACGAACATGCCCGCGTTCACCGGGTGCAAGACGGCCGGGCAGCCGTGCGAGCCGCACGGGTCGGGCACGGTCGTGCTGCGGACCGCGCCGTCGGACGACGCGCCGCTGCTGACCGACATCGCACTGCACCCGGACGGCTCCCCCGGCACGATGCACATCTCCGACCACTCGGCACGCGGTGAGACCGGCCAGACCTTCGCGCTCGCCGAGCGGCGCGGGGCGTGGGTCGCGGTGTGGTACCTGGGACAGAAGGGCTGGCTGAAAGCGTCCGACGCCGCGTGGTCCGTGGGTTTCGTCGCCACGCCGAAGAAGGGGCGCGACAGCGTGCCGGTCTACGGGCGGGCCTACCCGGAGGCCGCCGCCTACCCGGACGGGATTCCGCCGCAGGCGGTGACGCCGCTGCAGTACACACTGCCCGCCGGGCAGAAGTACGCGATCGGGCTGGTGTCGCCGTCGGAGTACTACCGGGCGGTCACGTACGACTCGGCCAACCACACGGTGGTGCGCGGGGAGATGAAGTACCTGCAGATCCAGTTCGGACACCGGGTGGCGTTCGTGAACGTCGACGACGTGGACGTGCGGTTGTCGTTCATGTGACCCGCGCCGGCCTCCGGCCCCCGGTTTCCGGGCTACGGCAAGGGACCGACAGCTCCCGCGCGGTTGCGGGCGGTTGTCCACAGGATGGTTGGTCGTCCACAGCGGATGGACATCGACGGTCGCGTGTGGACCTCCGTGTCGGTGGCCTGCGGTAGCGTGGATTCGGGGGCCGGAGGCCAACGCCTCCGGCCCGTCAGCTGCCCGCAGGCAGGTCCGCCAACGACACCGGGACCTCGAAGGGCGGCCTGCTCGTGCCGCTGATCCGGTACCGGCCCCACGTGTCCGGATCGGACAGCAGCCCCTCCGCCGAACCATGGGGCGTGCGCAGGAACCCCGTCGCCTTGCGGCCCGTCGTCTTCTCCGTCAGGGCCACGTGGGGCTGGATCCGGCCGTACCAGTGGTACCGGCCGTCCACGGGTTCGAAGTTGCCCCGGAGGGTGACCGTCACGGTCAACTCCGCGCCGTCCACGGTCAGGGTGGCCTCGCCCGCGTAACCGTCCTCGTCGTCGCTCACGCAGTCATGTTACCCGAAGTAACAGGTTTTGCAGAGTCTCGCGCAGCGTGGGGTGTTCGAACGTGAAACCGCTGGTCATCAAACATTTCGGGGACACGCGGGTGCTCGCCAGCAGCACCTCGTCCGCCAGACCCGCGCCGAACACCCGACGAACAAGGCACGGCGGCAGCACCAGCAGCCTCGGCCGCGACAGCACCGACGCCAGCGTGTCCGCGTACTCCCGGTTCGGCACCGGGTTCGGGGCCACCACGTTCACCGGGCCCGCCAGCGAACTTCCCAGCACGTGGACGACCGCGCGGACGGCGTCCGCCAGGTCGATCCAGCTCACCCACTGGTCACCCCGGCCGACCCGGATTCCCATGCCGCGGCGGAACATCGGCAGCAGGATGGCCAGGCCGCCCGCTTCCGTCGACTGCAGCACCCCCACCCGCAGCTGCACCACCCGCAGACCCGCCGCCACCGCCGGAGCCGCCGCCTTCTCCGCCGCCGCGTACACCGACGGCAGGAAACCGACCCCTGGCGGGCTTTCCTCCGTCAACGACTCGGCACCGCGGTCGCCGTAGTAGCCGGTCGCCGACGCGCACAGCAGCGCCCGAGGGCCGTCCCGCATGTCGGCCAGGGCGGTCGACAGCAGCCGGGTCCCGTGCACTCTGGACTCGCGGATCGCCTCGCGCTGGTGCGCGGTCCACTTGCCCACCAGCGGCTCACCGACCAGGTGCACCACCGCGTCCACGCCGCGCAGACGCTCCGTGTCGACCTCCGGGAACCACAGCGCCTCGTCGGCCGTCCGCGGTCTCCTGCGCACCAGCCTGAGCACCTCGTGCCCGTTCGCCCGCAGCGCGCGCACCAGCGCGCCGCCCAGCAGACCGCTGGTTCCCGTGACCGCGACCTTCACCCGGACGAGGGTACGGGTCAGACGGACACAGTGCCGACCGGCAGGCCGGGGCCCGCGGACAGGTCCAAAGACGACGGCCGCACGCCGGCCTTCACCAGATGGGCGCCCAGTGCCGCGATCATGGCGCCGTTGTCGGTGCACAGCCTCGGGCGCGGCACGCGCAGCGTGATCCCCGCTTCCGCGCACCGCTGCGCCGCCAACGTGGACAGTCGCGAGTTCGCCGCCACGCCACCGGAGACGACCATCGTCCCGACGCCCAGTTCGGTCGCGGCGCGGACGGCCTTCGCGGTCAGCACGTCCGCCACCGCCTCCTGGAAGGACGCGGCGACGTCGTCGACCGGGATCTCCTGGCCGTCGCGGGCCTCCACCCACCGCGCGACGGCGGTTTTCAGGCCGGAGAACGAGAAGTCGAACCTCGCGTCCCTCGGCCCGGTCAGGCCGCGCGGGAAGCGGATGGCGTCCGGGTTGCCCCGGCGGGCGGCCTTGTCGATCGGCGGGCCGCCGGGGTACGGGAGGCCGAGGATGCGGGCCACCTTGTCGTAGGCCTCACCGGCGGCGTCGTCGATGGTCGAGCCGACCTCGGTGATCTTCGTGGCCAGGTCGTCGACCCGCAGCAGCTGTGTGTGCCCGCCGGACACGAGCAGCGCAAGGCACGGCGAGGGCAGCGGGCCGTGTTCGAGGGTGTCGGCCGCGACGTGGCCGGGAAGGTGGTTCGCGCCGTACAGCGGCACGTTCAGCGCCGCCGCGTACGCCTTCGCCGCCGACACACCCACCAGCAGCGCGCCGGCGAGACCGGGGCCGCACGTGACCGCGATGGCGTCCACGTCCGACAGTTCGAGCGAAGCCGACTCGAACGCCCGTGTCACGGAAGGGACCAGCGCCTCGAGGTGTGCGCGGGACGCGACCTCCGGCACGACCCCGCCGAAGCGGGCGTGCTGGTCGACGCTGGACGCGACCTCGTCCGCCAGCAGGGTCAGCGCACCGTCGGACTCGATGCGGACGATGCCGATGCCGGTCTCGTCGCAGGAGCTCTCGATGCCGAGCACGATGGTCATGGGGCCTCCTCTGCGACCCGTGCCGGGCGCGCCATGGTGTACGCGTCGGCACCGGAGGGCCAGTAGTACCTGCGCCGCATGCCGATCCTGGTGAAGCCGTGCGCCTCGTACAGGCCGATCGCGGCCGCGTTGTCGGTGCGCACCTCCAGGTGGACGGGGGCGGCGAACTCGTCGGCACGCGCGAGCAGGGCACGCAGCAGTGCCCTGCCGATGCCGTTGCCCTGCCAGCCGGGGTCGACGCCGATCGTGTGCACGTTCGCCTCGGCGTCGCCCGGCCCGCCGACCACGGAGATGCCCGCGTACCCGACGAGCCCGGCCGCGGGCACGTACGCGCCGACGTAGTGGTGGCCGGCGTCCAGCTCGGCCTGGAACGACGACTCGCGCCACGGGTCGTCGCCGGGGAACAGGATGGTCTCCAGCTCGGCGCAGCGGGCGAGGTCGACGCGCCGCAAGGGTTCCAGCCGGAAGGTCGCCGAGGTCACCGCACGGTCACCCGTTTGCGGGCGCCCGGCTCGGTGGCGTCCGGGCGGCGGAGGTACATGGGCACGAACGGGCGCGGCCTGGCACCCGCCAGCACGTCGGCACGCGCGACCCCGGCCAGGCCGAGCGGCGTCGGGTACTCCTGCCCGGTGTGCGGCAGGCCGAGGTCGTACAGGGTGGCGCCGTTGCCAGCCACCCGCTCGACCGCCAGCGCCGGGATGCGCTCGGCCACCGCGGCCGGCCTGTCGACGGCCGCGCCCGCGACCCGCCTGCCGTCGGCGTCGTAGGCGGCCCAGTAGATCTCCTTGCGGCGCGCGTCGGAGGCGACCAGCAGCGGGCCGCCGGAGCCGACGCCGGCGTCGGCGGCGATCGCGTCCAGCGTGCACACCGGGTACACGGGCTTGCCCAGCGCCTGTCCCAGCGCGGCGGCGGTGGCCATGCCCGCGCGCAGCCCGGTGAACGGGCCGGGTCCGATGCCGGACACGATCGCGTCCACGTCCGCGAACGTGCGGCCCGCCTCCGCCAGCGCGGTGAGGACGTGCGGTGTCAGCAGCTCGCCGTGGGCCTTCGCGTCGACCGTGACGCATTGGGCCAGGACGAGCATCTCCTCGACGTCGACGACCCCGGCGGTGACCGCGGGGGTCGCGGTGTCCACCGCGATGACCAGCACGGCGGTCAAGCCTAGTTCCGCCACCTCTCCACCACTTCGGGGAGGTCGGTCAGGCGCTGGATGACGGCGTCGGGCTCCACGTCGACGGGCACTCTCTGGTACTCCGGGATGTCGCTGTGCGGCACCAGCACGGCCCGCATGCCGACCGACTTGGCGCCGGAGATGTCGTCGTAGAGCCGGTCGCCGACGTACACGCAGTCGGCCGGGTCGTCGACGCCCACCGCGTGCATGGCGGCGAGGAACGCGTCGGCGTGCGGTTTCGTGTACGTCAGGTCCGAGCTCCACACGAGCGCGTCGAACAGGTGCAGCACGCCGTCGCGGCGCAGCACCTCCTCGTGCCACTCCCTGGGCCACGGCGTCGACGACAGCACCCCGAGCCGCAGGCCCTGTTCCTTGAGCGCGGACACCGTCGGCTCGACGTCGGGGTCGGTGTAGGTCGACGGGTCCCAGAACGTGCGGTACGCGGCCATGCCGTCGTCGTGGTGCGGTGCGCCAGCGGCGGCGAGGACCTGCGCCAGCGTGAACGCCTTGTGGTGGTCCCGCGCGACGGTCCAGTGCCGCTCCTCGGCGGCCACGATGGCCTGCGCGACCCTCGCGGCCTGCGCGGCGTCCTCCGGGTGGAGGTGATCCGCGTAGCTGCGCCAGGCGGCGCCGTAGTCGACGGGATACCAGGGGGTGAGCGTGCCACCCCAATCGAAGATCACCGCACGCATACCCTCCAGACTACGGCGACCAGCGCTTTTCCCAAGAGCCTGACGGAGTCACCTCGGCCAGCCGGGAATCGTCCTCCCGGCGGATCAAGTTCACGAGCAGGTGGTCCTCGGACAGCCTGGTGCCCGGTTCGCCCCATTCGATGACGACCGCGGCCTCGACCAGCTCGGTGTCCAGGTCCAGGTCGTCGAGCTGCGCGAAGTCGTCGCCGAGGCGGTAGGCATCGACGTGCACGAGCGGGATGCCGCGGCCCCCCGCCGAGGGCCGGTGCTCGCGGGCGATGACGAACGTGGGGGAACTCACGCGGCCCTCGACGCCGAGCCCCTCCGCGATGCCCTTCGCCAGCACCGTCTTGCCCGCGCCGAGCGGACCGGTCAGCAACACCAGGTCACCTGGTTCGAGCAGGCCGCCGATCCGCCTGCCGAACCGCAGGGTGTCGCTCTCGGTGCGAAGTTCCGCCGTCATCCTCGCTGTCATCCTCGCTGCCACCACCGTCGACGTCCGCTCTCGTGTCCGTACGCGCACTGCTGCAGCAGCAGCACGAGGTGGTCGTTGACCAGCTGCGGCTGCTCCAGCATCACCATGTGTCCCGCCCCGCGCACCCGCACCAGCTCGGCGTCGGGCAGCTCGAACGCGATCCGTTCCGCGTGCGAGAACTGCGTCATCCGGTCCGTGTCGCCGGACAGCACCAGCACGTGCGTGTGCTTGAGGCCGGCGAGCGCGGCGTACCGGTTGTGGGTGCCGAGGGTGTGGATGAAGTCGGCGAGCACCCGCACCGGGTTGGCGTCGATCAGCTCCATCGTGAGGTCGACGATCGCCGGGTCGACGTCCTTGGTGCCGAACGCCAGCGACCGCACCGCCCTGCGGGTGAGGTGTCCGCCCGCCGCGCGGACCAACTCGACCATGCCGGGCTGCCAGTCGGCGAGCCTGCCGAGGTTGCGGGTCAGCGGGTTGTAGCGGGACAGCAGCGGCCGGGGCAGGCCACGTTTGCCCACCTCACCCGCCGAGGTGCCGACGAACGCGACCCCGTAGACCCGCTCCTCGAACAGCTCTGGCCGCAGCTCCGCGAGCGCCATGATCGTCATGCCGCCCATGGAGTGGCCGACGAGCACGAGCGGGCCATCGATCGTGTCCAGCACCTCGCCGAGGTCGCGGCCGAGCTGGTCGATCGTGCTGGACGCCTCGTTCGCGCGGCCGGAGCGGCCGTGGCTGCGCTGGTCGTACAGGACCTGCCGGACGCGGGGCTCGGTGAGGCGGGCGAGTGCCTGGCGCTGGAAGTGCCACGAGCGGCGGTCGAGCGCGAAGCCGTGCACGAACACCACGGTCAGCGCGGGTCTGCCGCCGTCGCCGGGGTCGACCTCCTCGACGGACAGCTCGATGCCGTCCTCGGTGAGCACCGTGTACTCGCGGTCGGGCCGCAGCCCGCCGAGCTCCTGTCGCCCCGGGTCGTCGTGCCTGCGCCGCGCCACCCCGAACGCGATGGCCGTGCCCGCGGCCGCGACCCCGAGGGTGCCGCCGATGATCGCGCCGACCTTCCTGGACACCGTCACCGGTAGCTCCTGGCGACGCGCGGCCGGTACATGCCGGTGACGATCTCGTAGTCGATGGTGCCGAGGACCGCCGCCCACTCGGTGGCGGTCGGTTCGCCTCGGGAGCCCGCGCCGAACAGGACGACCTCCTCGCCCGGCGCGATCACGTCGTCCCCGCAGTCGACGACGATCTGGTCCATGCAGACGCGGCCGACGATCGGGCGCCGCCTGCCCGCGAGGAAGACGTCCATGCGGCCCGACAGCGCGCGGGACACCCCGTCGGCGTACCCGGCGGGGACGAGCGCGAGCGTGGTGTCGCGGCCCGCCGTCCACGTCTGTCCATACGAGACGGACTCGCCCGCGTCGATCCGCTTGGTGAGCGCGACCGACGACCGGAACGTCATGGCCGGACGCAGGTCCTCCCGGTAGGGCAACGGGTTCAGGCCGTACATGGCGATTCCGACGCGGACCATGTCGAAGTGCAGGTCCGGCCGGTCGAGCGTGGCGGCCGAGTTCGCGAGGTGGCGCAACGGGCGCAGGCCCGCGGCGAGCGCCACCTCGTGGGCGTCGGCGAACCGGGCCGCCTGCCGGTCGTTGGCCGGGTGGCCCGGCTCGTCGGCGCACGCGAGGTGCGACCAGACGGCGACGACCTCGACGTGCCCGTCGGACTGCGCCTTCGCCGCGCTGTCGACGAGATCGGGCCAGTCGCGGGGCTGGCAGCCGTTGCGCGTCAACCCGGTGTCGATCTTGAGGTGGACGCGGGCTGGCCGACCCGCCTTCCGTGCGCCCGCGACGATCGCGGCCAGCTCGCCGGTACTCGACGCGGACAGGTCGACGTCGGCCTCGACGCCGGGCGCGACGTCGGTCCCCGGGACGTCGAGCCAGCTCAGGACGCGGGCGGTGATCCCGCCCGCGCGCAGGTCGAGCGCCTCGGCGAGGGAGCAGGACCCGAGCCAGGTGGCGCCCGCGTCGAGCGCCGCGCGGGCGACGGGCAGCGCGCCGTGGCCGTAGCCGTCGGCCTTGACCACGGCCATCGTCGCCGCGCCGGCGGCGCGGGCGGCGAGGAGCGCGACGTTGTGCCGGATGGCGTCGAGGTCGATGACCACCTCGGCCCTGGGCGGCGGCTGATCAGGCATGACGGTGTTCATGGTCGCACAGCCCGGAGACGCCGCTGCCCTCGCCCGATGCGCCAAGTGGGCCCCGCCGTGGTCGCCACGCTGGTCCTGCTCGGCACGCTCGCACCGACGCCGTGCCGGACGGCTAACCGGCGCGGACGGCGCGGATCGCGTCGGGAATCGCCTTCAGGATCAGCGAAGCGGGGGCCGGGGCGCCGTCGGCGGCCAGTTCGCCCGCGCGGACGTGGACCCACGCCGCGCAGCCCGCGGCCAGCCACGGGTCCAGCCCGCTCGCCAGCAGCGCGCCGATCAGCCCGGTCAGCACGTCACCGGAACCGGCCGTCGCCAGCCAGGACGACGTGGCCGCGTTCACCAGCGCACGGCCGTCCGGGGCGGCGACGACCGTGGCGTTGCCCTTCAGCAGCACCACCGCGTCCAGCCGCTTCGCGAGTGCCCGCGCAGCCTGCACCCGGTCCTGGCCCAGCGTGATCCCGTGCGGCTCGGCGATGCGCGCGAACTCGCGGTCGTGCGGGGTCAGCACCACCGGCGCGTCCGGGTCGCGGGCGTCCCACAGCGACGGGGTGGCCGCCAGCAGCGTGATGCCGTCCGCGTCCACGCAGGTCGGCACGCCGTCGGAGAACACGGCGGTGAGCACGTCCCGGCCGGTCTGGCCGGTGCCGAGGCCAGGTCCGACGACCCACGCCTGGACCCGGCCGGCGTCCTCGACCGTGCCGGTCGCGACCAGCTCCGGCCAGCGGCCGCGGACCTCGTCGGCCGCCCAGCCCGCGTACCGGACCATGCCCGACGTGGCCAGCACCGCCGCGCCGGACGACAGGACCGCGGCGCCGGGGTAGGTCGACGAACCGGCCGCGACACCGGTGACACCCTGGGTGTACTTGTCGTCCCCCGGCCCCGGCACCCGCCACGCCCAGCCGACGTCGTCGGCCTCCAGCGCGATCAGGTCCGGGTCCGGCAGTTCGGGGGCCAGCCCGATGTCGACCACGCGCACCTCGCCGCAGTGCCCGGTGTTGAGCACGTGGACCGGCTTGCGCGCACTGAACGTCACCGTCACGTCGGCCCGCACGGCGGGCCCGTCGACCGCGCCCGTGTCCGGGTCCACACCGCTTGGCAGGTCCACCGCCACGATCGGCGCCGTGACCCGCCCGACCAGCTCCGCCGCCGCCTGCCGCAGCGGGCCGCGCGCGGACAGGCCGACGATGCCGTCGATCACCAGGTCCGGCTCACCGAGATCACCGGCGACCCGGCCGCCCGCCTTCCTGAACGCGGCGAGGCCCTCAGCGTGGGTGCGGTCCGGGGACAGCAGCACCGCCGTCACCGCCACCGAACGCCGCCGCAGGAACGCACCGGCCCACAGCGCGTCCCCACCGTTGCCGCCCCCGCCGACCAGCAGCGTCACCCGGCGGCCCGCCGTGCCACCGGTGTGCTCCCGCAGCAGCCCGGCGACCACGGTCGCGACGCCGAACGCGGCCCTGCGCATCAGTGCGCCATCAGGGGTGCGCGCCAGCAGCCGGTCCTCCGCCGCCCTGACCTGCCCGGTCGTCCACACCTCCAGCACGGGTCACTCCACCGTGACGGACTTGGCGAGGTTGCGGGGCTTGTCCACGTCGTAGCCGCGGGCCCGCGCGATCTCCGCCGACAGCACCTGCAGCGGCACCGTCGCCACCAGCGGCTGCAGCAGCGTCGGCACCGCCGGGATCTCGATCAGCTCGTCCGCGAACGGCGCGACCGTCTCGTCGCCCTCCTCGGCCAGCACGATCGTGCGGGCGCCGCGGGCCTGGATCTCCGAGATGTTCGACACCATCTTCGCGTGCAGCACGGCCCGGCCCTTGGGCGAGGGCATCACGATGACGACCGGCAGGCCCTCCTCGATCAGCGCGATCGGCCCGTGCTTCAGCTCACCGGCCGCGAACCCCTCGGCGTGCATGTACGCCAGCTCCTTGAGCTTGAGCGCACCCTCCAGCGCCACCGGGTAGCCGACGTGGCGGCCGAGGAACAGCACCGCCTTCGAGTCGGCGAGCGACCGGCCGAGCTCACGGACCCGCTCGACCGTGCCGAGCACCTTCGCGACGGCCTCCGGCATGGCCTCCAGCTCACGGAACTCGCGGGCCACCTCGTCCGGGTACTTGGTGCCGCGGGCCTGCGCGAGCGCGAGCCCGACCATCAGGTTCGCGGCGACCTGCGCGAGGAACGCCTTGGTCGACGCGACCCCGATCTCCGGCCCGGCGTGCGTGTACAGCACGGCGTCGGACTCCCGCGGGATCTGCGCGCCGTTGGTGTTGCAGACGGCCAGCACGCGGGCCTTCTGGTCGCGGGCGTGCCGCACGGCCTCGAGGGTGTCGGCGGTCTCGCCGGACTGCGAAACGGCCACGACCAGCGTCGCGCGGTCCAGCACCGGGTCGCGGTAGCGGAACTCGGACGCCAGCTCCACCTCCACGGGCAGCCGCGTCCAGTGCTCGATGGCGTACTTCGCGACCAGCCCGGAGTGGTAGGCGCTGCCGCACGCGACCACGAACACCTTGTCGACGTCGCGGAGGTCCTGGTCGGTCATGCGCTGCTCGTCGAGGATGATCCGGCCGTCGACGAAGTGGCCGCGCAGCGTGTCGGCCAGCGCGGCGGGCTGCTCCTCGATCTCCTTGAGCATGAAGTACTCGTGGCCGCCCTTCTCGGCGGCCGACAGGTCCCAGTCGACGTGGAACGGGCGGGTCGGCGCCTGCGCACCGGCCAGGTCGGTGACGTGGTAGCCGTCCCGGCTGATCGTGACGACCTGGTCCTGGCCGAGCTCCACGGCGTCGCGGGTGTACTCGATGAACGCGGCCACGTCGGACGCGACGAACGTCTCACCCTCGCCGACCCCGACCACCAGCGGCGAGGACCGGCGCGCCGCGACGATCGTGTCCGGCTCGTCGACGTGCGTGACGACCAGCGTGAACGCACCGGAAAGCCGCTGGCAGACCGCCCGCAGGCAGGCGGGCAGGTCGCCCTTGGCCGGGCCTTCCGCGTAGGCGCGGCCGACCAGGTGGGCGACGGTCTCGGTGTCGGTGTCGCTGGTCAGCTCGACGCCGTCGGCCTCCAGCTCGGCACGCAGCGCCGCGAAGTTCTCGATGATGCCGTTGTGCACCACGGCGACCCGCTGGGTGGCGTCGCGGTGCGGGTGCGCGTTGCGGTCCACCGGCGGCCCGTGGGTCGCCCACCGCGTGTGCCCCATACCGGCCGTACCGGCGAACCCACCCCTGCCGACCTCGTCGAGGCGGTTCTCGAGGTTGGCGAGCCGACCTGCCTTCCGCTCCACCGCGAGGCTCCCCGGACCGGTCAGCACGGCGACGCCTGCCGAGTCGTATCCGCGGTACTCCAGGCGGCGAAGCCCGTCGACCACGACGTCGAGGGCCTGCCGGTGACCCACGTATCCCACGATTCCGCACATGCGGAAGAGGCTATCTCGCCGCGCCGACAGGCCCGCCGGGTCCCGTGGCCGCTATCGTTCCGGCCATGGCGTCCAAGCCCAAGCACCTGCTGGAGGAACTGACCCACCGCGGCCCGCACCAGGTGTTGCGCGGGGACCTCGCGCTGGTCGGGCTGCCTGGGCTGGTGCTGGCCCCCCGGTCCGGCCTCGGACTGCCCGCGGTCGCGTTCGGGCACGGCTGGATGCAGCCGCCCGCGCGGTACCTCGGGCTGTTCCGGCACCTCGCGTCGTGGGGCTTCGTGGTCGCCGCGCCCGGCACGCAGCGCAGCCCGCTGGGTTCGGCGCGCCTGTACGCCGCCGACCTGCGGACCGCGCTGGACGTGTGCGTCGGCGTGCGGCTCGGTGCGGGCGACATCAGCGTCGACCAGTCGAGGCTCGCGCTCGCCGGTCACTCGACCGGCGCGGGCGCGGCGGTCCTGGCCGCGGCCGACGACACCCGGGTCCGCGCGGTGGCGACCATGGCCGCGTCGCAGGTCAAGCCGTTCGCGACAGACGCCGCGGCCCGGTGCTCGATGCCGTCGCTGCACCTGGCAGGCGGCGCCGACCTGGTCGCGCCGCCGGTGGGCCACTCCCGGCTGATCGCGGCGAACTGGGGCGGCGAGACACAGCTGCGGGTGCTGCCGAAGGTGGACCACATGGGCTTCGCCGAGGGCAGGCACTGGACGGGCCTGCTGATCCCGGGCTCGTCCAACCACGCGGCGCTGCGGTTGTCGCGGGCGCTGCTGACGGCGTTCTTCCTGGTCCACCTCGCGGGCGAGGACCGGTTCCGGCCCCTGCTGGCGGCCGACGTCAAGGGCGCCCCGATCGAGGACACGACCGAACTCGTGGCCTGACAGCCAGTTTCTTGGGGGGATTCTGAGGTGAACGTGCTGTCCGTGGACCTCGGCACGTCCAATACCGTCGCCGTGCTCTCGGCGCTCGACCGGCCACCGAGGGTGGTGGAGGTCGAAGGCGCGTCGACCATGCCGTCGGCGGTCTTCGCCGCCGAGGACGGAACGCTGGTCGTCGGCCGGGAGGCGGACCGGCGGGCCCGGCTGACGCCTGCCAGGTACGAGCCGAACCCGAAGCGCCGGGTCGACGACGGCTCGCTGCTGTTGGGTGACTCGGTCGTGCCGGTGACCGTCGCGCTCGGCGCGGTGCTCGGCAAGGTGACAGCCGAGGTGGGCAGGCAGCTGAACGGTGCGCGCCCGGAGGAGGTGCGGCTCACGCACCCCGCGCAGTGGGGTGCGGCGCGGCGGAACATCCTCGTGACCGCGGCTCGGCAGGCGGGCCTTGGCAACCCGCGGCTCGTGCCGGAACCCGTGGCGGCGGCCGCACACTTCGCGGCGGTCACCGGCAGCGCCGGGCACCAGCCGCTCGCGGTGTACGACCTTGGTGCGGGGACGTTCGACGTCGCGGTGGTCGGTGGTCCGACCGTGCTCGCGGAGGGCGGCCTGACGGACCTGGGTGGTCTCGACGTCGACCAGGCCCTGCTCGACCACATCGGAAGGCAGGTGTCCGTTCGGGATCCCGGTAGCTGGCAGCGGTTGCTGCGGCCGGAGTCCACCGCCGACCGGCGGACAGCACGGGCGCTGCGCGAGGACGTGCGGGCGGCGAAGGAGTCGTTGTCGGAACACCCGCAGACCGAGGTGCCGCTGCCGGAACCGTTCGGCGACGTGCTGGTGACCAGGGCGGAACTGGAAGCGCTGATCCGGCCAGGCCTGCTGCGGAGCGTGGCGGTGCTGGCGGCGACGGTCGAGGCGGCTGGGACGTCACTTCGTGAGCTGGCCGGGATCTACCTGGTCGGCGGTTCGAGCCGGATCCCGTTGGTGGCGACGCTGATCGCCGAACGGCTGCGGGTGGTGCCGGTGAACCTGGACCAGCCGGAGACCGCGGTGGCGCTGGGCGCACACCACGTCAACGAGGACGGGACCAGCCTCCGCACCCGGGACGTGCCACCCCAGCTGGCAGAAACTCGCACGACGGCCCTTCACCCGCCCGCGAGGCCACCGGCCCGGCCGTCGGCCCCACCGGCCGGACGCCCGGCCGTTCCCACCGGCCCTCATGCCGTTCTCGGCGGCATACCCGGAACGCCCGTGCCCGGCGCGGCCACCATCCCCGCGCCGCAGGTCGGCACACCAGGCATGCAGGCCGTTCCCACACGACAGCCAGGCTTCGGAGGGCCGCCTCCCGGCCCGCCGACGGGTGCCCCGGTGCCCGGCTACCCGCAGTACGGAACCGGCCAGCCGTGGGCGCACCAGCCAAAACAGCCCAAGACCGCCGCGGAACAGCTCGGTATCGTCGGCTGCATCGCGATGTTCGCCCTCGCCGCGGGGAGTCTCGCGGCGGTGAACTGGGGCCCGCCGATCATTGCCGCGCTGTCGGTCCCCCTGGTCTACGCCGGGTTGCGGCTCGCCGGTAAACGGCCCCGGCCGCTGCCCTTCTTCTGCTACGGCTACGCCATCGGCCTCGGTCTCCTGGCGATCAGCGTCATCGTGGCGGTGATCGTGAACCCCAGGTCCACAGACGCGTCCGACCTCACGACGGCCTGGATCGCCGGAGGTATCGCGGTCGTGCTCGCCCTGGTACCGCTCATCGTGCGGGCGGTGCGGGAGGGCCGGCACCCTCCCGCGGTCCGCTAGCGCTTCGGGGCCTTTGGATTCTCTGCCGGGTCGCGGCCGACGACGCCGCTGAAGTTCGACGCCGGGTCCTGGTCGTCGAAGATGGAGCCGGTGGTGCGCCACTTGGTCTGCCTGCTCTGGTCGCCGCCGCCCTGGCCGCCGCCGCCCATGCCACCCATCGGCATGCCGCCCATCGGGGCGCCGCCCGCCGAGCCGCCCGCGGCGGCGCCACCCGCGCCTGCACCGGCTGCCGCCGCGGCCGCCATGCCTGCGCGTTCGCCGCCGTCGGGGGCCTGTGCGCCGACCATCGTGCCCGGGCCCGACGGGGACGACGTGCCCGGCGTCTCGGCGCCGCCGAAGCTGCCGCCGCCACCACCGCCGACACCACCGCCACCGGCGCCGCCACCGCCGACACCACCGGCGCCGCCGCCGTCGGGGCCGCCGCCGAGGCTCGACGGGGTCGACACGTCCGGCAGGCCGCCGCCGGAGGAGCCCGGCACGTCCGTTTCCGCTTCGAAGTCGAAGTCGTAGGTCGTGGGGGTGCCGTCGTCGACCGTCATCTTCATCTGGCCGCTCTGGCCAGGCGGCTGCTCCAGGGTGATGGCGGCGTCGCCGTCCTGGATCACCACCTTGCCGTCGGGACCGGCCTTGAGGACACCGTCCTCGTAGGTCTCGCCCGGCTCGTCCGGGGTGAAGTCGACCTCGTACTCACGCGGCTCGCCCTGGCCGTCGTCGACGGTCACCTTGCTGCGGCCGCGGGCGTCCGGCTGCCCCACGGTGATCGTGCGGTTGCCGTCCTTGATCGTGGCTTCCTTCGGCGCACCGCCCGCGCCGGGCAGACCGCCGAGCCCACCGGACGAACCGGGGACACCGCCCGTGATGGGCAGGCCGGTGACCGGGTCGATCGCGCCGGGGGTGCTGCTGCCCGGGGTGTTCACGCTCGGCAGCGGCGTCGCCGACGGGGTCGTGGTCGCGTTCGACGGGTCGGTCGGGAGGTTCCCCAGGCTCGGGATGCTGCTCGGCGTGGTCGAGGGCGGCGTCGACACCGACGGCATCGACGGCGACCCCGGTGAACCGGGGCTGGACGAACCGGGGGTGCCTGACGGCGGCGGGGTCGACACCGACGGGGTCTGTGTCCCGGGATTCTGGGTGCCGGGGTTCTGGGTGCCCGGCTGCTGACCGGGGTTCTGCGTGCCGGGCGCGGCGGGGGCGAACTTGTTCTCGTACTCCTTGAGGTACAGGTTCAACGCCTCGTAGTGCGAGTTCACCGCCTCCAGAGCATCGGTGCACGCCTGGTCGAAACTCACCCACAACGTCTCGTGGAGATCCTCGTTGAACGACTCCCGGATCCACTTCTTGCACTCACGGATCACATAGTCCTTGTTCTCGTCGTTCAACCCGCAGTCATCCGACCGGATCGTCGACTCCAGGTTCGAACCCGTGACCGAGTCCACCCAGGCCGCCACCTCGAGCACCTGATCCTGCGAATCGAAGTCACCGTTCGCGAGCGTGACCACCTTGTCCGCGATGTCCGGCGTCGCACTGCCCAACGTCCCACCGAAACTCTGGTACAGCGAAATGACGTCGTTCGCCTTGTCCTTGCACGCCGCGAAGATATTCGACACCGCCGTGTCGATCATGCCCGGCGCCGTCTGCAGGAACTCCAGCAGATCCGTCACGTTCGGCGTGATCTGCTCCGAGTAGTGCTGGAACGACGCGTTCGCGGCCGGACCCGTCCACTCCCGGTACAGGTTGTTCAGCTCGGTCTCGGTCGTCGTGTTCAGCTCGCTCAGCGTCCCGTACGCCGCACGCAACCTGGCCGCGTCGTCCACGAAGTTCTTGAACGAGATCCCCAACTGCTCCTCGTACCGCTTCACGATGTCGGTCTCGAACTGCAGCTTCCCCTGCCTGCCAAGCGAATCCGACGGCACCTTGTCATTCACCGGCAGGAAGTCCTGGAAGATCCGCAACGCGTCACGGGCCGCCTCGAAGATGTCGTCGGACTTCTCGACGCCGACGGTCGAGCCCTCCGACGGCGGCCGCATGTCCTCGATGTCGGTGCGGCCCTCCTCGACGGCATCGTCGTTCAGCCCCGCGCTGTAGCCGCGTTCCTCCGACTCCGCCTGCGCGTCCTCGTAGACCTCGTCGAGTCTGCCCTGCTGGTAGTCGCCGGGCTGGAGCTGGTACTGGTCGTAGTAGTCGCGTACGTCCTCCGGCAGGTCGTCCTCGTTGTGGATCCCGCCCTGGGTGCCGAGCCCGGTGCCGTAGGGGCTGGCGTAGCCCTCCTGCGTCAGGTACGCCGCGAGCAGGTGCTCCTTGGTGTCGGCGTCCACGTACGGATCGTCGAGGAGTGCCTTGACTTCCTCCCACGACCTGCTCATCCCTCACCCCTCAATTCGTGCGGCGATCCCGTCAAGCGAAGCACGACCGCGCCGGCCGTGCCGTCCCGGTCGACCGACGTGGCCACCGCGAACCGGTCCCGCGCGCTCACGTCGGCCGCCGCCGCGGCCAGCAGCGCGGCGACACCCAGGACACCGCTCGCGGCGCCGGTGTCCCCGACCAGGTGGCCAGGGCGGACCACCGTCGCGACCCGCCGGCCCAGCACCTCACCCGTCACTTCCCGTTCCACTCCGGCCAACTCCGGGTCCGCCGAGGTCGTGGCCAGTCCCCACACCTCGTCGACGGCGAGCCCGGAAAGCACGTGCTCGAGACACCCGGCGAGCGCTTGGCGCGGCTCGCCGAACCTGGTGTCCAACGCTACGACCTCCGCGAGCGCCGGACGGTTCCCGCCCGGCGCGGTTTGCATAAACAACAGGACACTCGCCTCACCCAGCCCGCCCCCGGGTTCCAGCAGCTCACGGGCACCGCTGTGCTCCTCGACGGCACCCGCGAACACACCGCTCGCCCGGCCGGTGCGCAGGAGCCTGCTCGCGTACCGCAGAACGGCGGGCCCCGAGTTCCTGCCCGCGGCGACCGTGCTGTTCGGGCCGGTCAGGCCGTGCCACATGGCGCACTGCGCGGCGGCCGAGTTCATCAGCGCGAACGGCATCTGCGCCGGGTTGACGAGGTAGGGCTTGCGGCGGGTCAGCGAGTCGCGGGTGAACTCGAACTGGGTGCGGGTGCTGCCGCTGGTGGTGCCGAGCACGACACCGGTGCGCGGGCCGATCGCATCGTCCACCTCGGACACCAGCTCGCGGAGCGTGGCGATCGCGAGCGCGCTGGTGCGGTCCATGGAGCTGGTGCCCTTGCGGCCCAACTGCTCGACGATGTCGAAGTCCGGCACCACGCGTGCGTGTGCCGCCGCCCAGTCGTCCTTCGTCGGCACGGCCGCGGCGGGTTCGCCCCGGCGTACACCCTCGGCGAACGCGGCCCTGCCGTGGCCGAACGGGGTGAGCGCCGACCATGCCGTGATCACGACCCCGGTCATGCCGGCCGTCCGAAGAGGACGACCGCGTTGTCGCCGCCGAACGCGAGCGCGTTGTTCTGCACGACCCGCAGGTCGGCCTCGACCGCCGTGTTCGGCACGCAGTCGATGGCGCACGCCGGGTCGGTCTCGGTGTGGTTGATGGTGGGCGGGACGAAACCCTCGCGGATGGCGACCGCGCACGCGATGGCGGACAGCGCGCTGGCCGCGCCCATGGTGTGACCCAGCATGGACTTCACCGACACCGTTCTTGGCGGCGCGGCCCCGAACACGTCGCGGATCGCGCCGCACTCGGTGGCGTCGTTGGCTTTCGTGCCGGTGCCGTGCGCGGAGATCAGGTCGACCTGGTCCGGTGTGACCCCCGCGTCGTCGAGCGCGAGCCGCATGCAGGCGGCGACGCTGTCCTGGTCGGGGGCCACCGGGTGCCGCGCGTCGCAGTTCAGGCCGTAGCCCAGCACCTCGGCGTAGATCCGGGCGCCGCGGGCGACCGCCCTGTCGTACGGTTCGAGAACCAGCACACCGGCGCCCTCACCGGTGAGGATGCCCTTGCGGTTGACGTCGAACGGTCTGCACAGCTGCGGGTCGACCGCGCCGAGCCGGTAGAAACCGGTGAACGTCATGCGGCACATGGCGTCCGCGCCACCGCACAGCGCGAAGTCGACGTCCCCGGCCGCGATCGCGTCGAACCCGTTGCCCAGCGCGTAGTTCCCGGCGGCACAGGCGGTCGCGACCGTCGAACAGTCCACATCGGACAATCCCAGCTCGCGGGCGACGGCCACCGGGAGGCTCGCGGCGGGCACCCGGCGCGGCAGCCGCACGGGAATGCCGGTGCCGGCCACGACGTGCTCGGCGATCCGCTCGCCCGCGTCGCCGCCGCCGTCGGTGGTGCCCACGCACACCATGCCACGGCCCGACAGGGGCAGCCCCGCGTCGTCGACCGCCATCCGGGCGGCCGCCACCGAGAACCGCGCGGCCCGGCCGAGGTCCTCGACGGGCTGCCCGGTGATCCAGCGCTCCGGGTCGAACCCCGTTACCTCGCAACCGATGTGGTGCGCGAAGCCCTCGGTGTCGAACACGCCGATGGGCCGCGCACCGCTGCGCCCGGCCCGCAGTCCGGCCGTGTACTCGGCGATGCCCGTGCCGATGCTGGACACCACGCCGAGTCCGGTGACCGCCACGCGGGTCACTTCTCCAGTGCCTCGCTCAGCACGGTGTAGACCCCGTCGAGGCTGACCAGGCGTTCGAACTCGGCCGGGTCCACCTCGACGTCGAACTCGATCTCCAGGTTGGCGAGCAGCTCGATCAGCTTCATGGAGTCGGCGCCGAGGTCGTCGACGAAGTGGTCGGCGGGACCGACCCCGTCGGCGTCGACCTCGAGCACCCGGCACACGACCGCCTTGATGTCGTCCGCCCGCTCGGCGACCAGCGCGTTCACCGGTTCTGCATCCAGCTGGACTGGTTGGAGAAGTCGTCCTCGTCGTCGAGTTCCTGCCGCTCCGGCCTGCGCGGGCCACGCGGCGGCCGCGGCGGGGCAGGCGGCGCGGGCGCGGACGGTGCCTCCGGCGCGGGCGGCGGCATCGGCGGCGCCTCGTCGTCGATCACCCCGATCCCGCCGGGCGGGGTGTCGGTGCTCGCGGGCCGCTGCGGCGGCCGGTAGCCGTACGGGTCCTTCGACTGCTCCTCGTCCTCGAAGCCGAAGCCCATGACGAAGTCCTTGTCCTGCTCCGTCTTCTCGGTCGCCCAGCCGCCTGCCTGGGCACGGCGGCGGCCCAGCTCACCCATGTGCTTGGCGACCTGGGCCATCACCGGGCCCTGCTTCTTGAACGCCTCGAGCGACTGCGCACGCTTCTGCGTGAGGTTGCGGTCGCGGAGCGCTCGGCGCTCCGCCATCTCCCGCTGTACCTGCGCCATCTTGGCCCGCGCTGCCGCGGCCCGGTCGTGAGCGCCCATCAGATTCCCCTCTTGCCTCTAGCGGTCCTGGCCGCCGAACGCGTTGCGCAACTGCTGCGGGTCCGCCGGCTCGTCGAACAGGTCGCCGGTGGTACGCCACTGGCTGCCCGAGCGCTCGGCGTCACCGCCGCCACCACCACCGGGCGCCCCGCCCATCATCGGCATGCCACCGCCGGCCATTCCAGCATGCGCCTGGTCGGGCCCCGACGGCGAGCCGGGACCGCTGTCCACGGCGCTGTCCGGCGCGGTCGGCAGCCCGGCCTCGCCGCTCGACCCCTGCATGTAGGGCGATGGTGTCTGGTCCGGCGCACCGAACGAACCCGCCTCGCCTGCAGGCGAGTGCGCGCCGCCACCGTTGAACCCGGACATGGTCGGGTCGTTGGCGGCCGACGCCGTCGTGGCGAACGCGGGCTGCTCGGACCGCAGCGACTGCGGCATCTCGCCGTAGGCCGGTTGCGTGCTGACCTGCTCACCCCGCGGCATCTCACCGAACGCGGGCTGCGTGCTGATCTGCTCGCCCCGCACCGGGTCCGGCATCTCGCCGAACGCGGGCCGGGCGCTGAACTCGGCCTCCGGCGTCCGCGCGGGCCCGGCCGGGGTGAACTCGGCCCGGTCGACCTGCCGGTTGGCGTCCAGCAGTTCCTGCGGCAGCGCACCAGGCACCGGCCGCCCGGTGACGGTGTCCGGCTGGGTGTTCGCCTCGGAGTAGTCCAGGTTGTAGGTCGTCGGCTCGCCGGAGCCGTCGTCGACGGTCACGACCACCGTGTCGGGCTGCCCCTCCGGCCGCTGGGCGGTGATGGTCAGGTCCCCGTCGGTGATCGTGGCCGTGCCGTCCGGTCCCGGCTCGATCGGCATGTCCGGTGCGGGCACGGTCGGCGGGCGGCCGTTCGGGCCGTACTCGCCCTGCGGCCCGCCACCGGTCTGCCCTGGCGTGCCCGGCTGGCCGGGGACGGCGGCGTCGGGACCGCCGAAGTCGAGTGTGTACGTCTTCGGCTGCCCGCTGCCGTCGTCGACCGTCACCTTGACCATGCCCTGGCCGTCCGGGCTGGTGACCGAGATCTCCCGGTCCCCGTCCTGGATGGTGACCGTCTCCTCCTGGTCCTCCGTCGGCGTGGTGGGCACGTCCGGGTTCGGGTCGTCCGGGTCCGGGGTGAACAGGTCGTTCGGGTCGGCGGGGTCGTTCGGGTTGCCCGGGCCGTTCGGGTCCGTGTTCGACGGCGGTGTCGGCACGTCGGGCATCGACGGGGTCGATGGGGTGGACGGCGTCGAAGGGGTCGAAGGTGTGGACGGCGTCGAGGGCGTCGAGGGCGTGGACGGGTTGTCCGTCGTCGGCTGGTTCGGCGGCGGCTGGTTCGGGTTCTCGGTGCCCGGTCCGGTGGCGGGGGCGAACTTGTTCTCGTACTCCTTGAGGTACAGGTTCAACGCCTCGTAGTGCGAGTTCACCGCCTCCAGAGCATCGGTGCACGCCTGGTCGAAACTGACCCACAACGTCTCGTGGAGATCCTCGTTGAACGACTCCCGGATCCACTTCTTGCACTCACGGATCACATAGTCCTTGTTCTCGTCGTTCAACCCGCAGTCATCCGACCGGATCGTCGATTCGAGGTTGGAGCCGGTGACCGAGTCCACCCAGGCCGCCACCTCAAGCACCTGATCCTGCGAGTCGAAGTCACCGTTCGCGAGCGTGACCACTTTGTCCGCGACGTCCGGCGTCGCACTGCCCAACGTCCCACCGAAACTCTGGTACAGCGAGATGACGTCGTTCGCCTTGTCCTTGCACGCCGCGAAGATGTTCGTCACCGCCGTGTCGATCATGCCCGGCGCCGTCTGCAGGTAGTCGAGCAGATCGGTGACGTTCGGCGTGATCTTCTCGGAGTAGTGCTGGTAGGAGGCGTTCGCGGCGGGCCCGGTCCACTCCCGGTAGAGATTGTTCAGCTCTGTCTCGGTCGTGGTGTTCAGCTCGCTCAGCGTGCCGTGGGCCGCGCGAAGGCGGCTGGCGTCGTCGAGGAAGTTCTTGAACGAGATCCCGAGCTGTTCCTCGTACCGCTTCACGATGTCCGTCTCGAACTGCAGCTTCCCCTGCCTGCCAAGCGAATCCGACGGCACCTTGTCATTCACCGGCAGGAAGTCCTGGAAGATCCGCAACGCGTCACGAGCCGCCTCGAAGATCTCGTCCGAGGTCTGGACCCCCAGGCTCGACCCCTCCTCGGGAAGCCGCATGTCCTCGATGTCGGTGCGGCCCTCTTCGACGGCCTCGTCGTTCAGTCCGACGCTGTACCCGGACTCGTCCGACTCGTCCTGCGCGGTTTCGTACAGGTCGTCCGTGCTCTGGTACTGGGCGTTGAACGCGTCGCCGCCGTCGATGTCGTAGTGGGCCTTGGTGCCGTCGACGTAGTCGTTGACCTCGTCCGGCAGGTCGTTCCCGAACGGCCCGGAGTTCTCCCTGGCGTACGCCGCGAGCAGCGCCTCCTTGGTGTCCGCGGAGACGTACGGGTCGTCGAGGACGCCCTTGACCTCTTCCCAGGACCTGGCCACGGTCAGACCTGAACCGAGTTGACGTTGGTCTGGGCGCTGCTCTCGGAGTCGCTGTAGGTGGCACCCGCGGCGTCGAGCTGGCCCGCGAACGCGACGAGGTTGTCGCACATGGCGCCTGCCCCCGTCCCGAGCTGGACGACAGCGGCGGCGTAGTCGGCGTGCCAGGCCTGGTGCTCCTCGTGCTGACCGAACTCGGCGGGCTGCACCTTGGCGGGCTGGACCTCCGCGATCTCACCCTTCGCGTCCTCGGCCTTGGTGGCGATGGTCCGGCCGACACCCGACATCTGCTCGGTGCTGGTCTGGTACCCGTCCGGGGCCTGTACCCCCGACTGCTGGCTGGACGGCGGCGTGTTCACGTTCGGAGTCCCCCTCCTGCTGTCCCTGACGCGGTTTGCCCTGGTTCGACGCGCGCCGACGCCGACCGGTGCCGTCGCATCTGCACAGAATGTACCCAGCCACAGGTCGCGGCGAGCGCGGCAAGGCGAATTTGCTTCCGCTACCGAAGCCAGGTCCGCCCGGACAGGTCGTCGTCCCCCGCCGGCCGCTGCGGCCGCGGCCTGCGCACGGGCCGCGGCTCCGGCGACGGCTCGTCGGCCTCGTCCCTGGCGCCGAGCTTGAGCGTCTTGCCGGGCCGCGCGGGCTCGTCCTTCTTCTCCGGTTCGGGTGCGGGCGGTGGTGGCGCGGCGGGTGTCGGCGCCTCGGCCTGCCTGCCCTCCCGGTGGAACTCCTCACCGCCGAGGGCGAGCGTGCGCTTGGGCTTGGGCTTGTCCGCCTTCTCCTCTGGCTTCTCACCCTGGGCAGCGGCCTGTCTGACCTGCTCGTCCAGCTCCTGGCGGGCACGTTCCCGGCGCTCGAACATCTCGTCGGTGGCCTTGTCGACGTCCTCGGAGCGCTGCCGCACCTCACCGAGCGCACGCAACCCGGCGGCCGTGATCCCCTCGACGCGCCGAGGGGCGTCGGGATCGACCTCCAGCAGGCTCACCGCGCCTCCCGCGACTCGAGATCGTCGTCACCCAGCACGCCGTGCATGCTGTAGACGGGCTCACCGGACTCGAACAGGTCGCCGTGGACGCTCCAGCCGGACCCGGCCCGGCCGGGCTCACCACCACCCGCGCCGCCGACACCACCCGGCATCGGCAGGCCCGCACCCGCCACGCCCATGGCCTCGGACTCCGGCTCGGACTCCGGCTCGGACTCCGGCTCGGACTCCGGCTCGGACTCCGGCGCCGGATCGTCCGGCACGGCCGCGAGCCCGGCCTCCTCACCGTCCTGGCCGGACTCCAGCACACCGGACAGCGAACCGCCCTGGTCGTCGATCCACGACTGGGCATGGGTCGCCTGCCCGGCCACGACCGGCTGGCCCGCCGACTCCTTACCCGACTGGGCCTGCTCCTGCTGCGCGACCGGCCCCGCTTCCTGCTGGACCGCCGTTCCCTGCGCGACCGAGGCCGCGGGCTGCGCCGCAGCCGGCTCAGGCACCGGCCCCTGCGCATCCGAAACCGCGGACCGGGCCGCCTCCTGCCCCTGCGCTGCCGAAGCAGCGGACTGCGCCGCATCCTGCCGAACCGCCGGGCCTTCCGCTGCCGCGGGCTGGGCCGCTTCCTCGTGAGCCGCCGGGCCCTGCGCCGTCGAAACCGCCGACCGGGCCGCCTCCGGCTGAGCCGCTGGCACGGCGGGCCGGGCCACTTCCTGCTGACCGGCCGGTTCCCGCGCGGTCGCGGGCTGGGCAGCCTGTTCCTGCTGAGCAGCCGGTCCCGATGTCGCCGGGAGCTGGGTAGCCGGTTCCTTCCTGCCCGGCTCGGTGGCCGCCGCGGGCTGGTCGGGCTGCGTGCCCGGCGCCGGGGTGCCGGGTTCCTCCGGGAAGTCGAGCGCGTAGGACTTCGGTGCACCGGTGCCGTCGTCCACGGTGATCGAGATCGAGTCCGGTGCGAACAGGGGCCGCTCGGCGGTGATCGTCACGGCGCCGTCCTGGATGACGCACTTGCCGTCCGTGCGGGCGGGCACCTGCTCCACGCCCTCTTCCCGCGCGGCACCCTGCCCTTCGGTACCCGGCTGTGGCCCGAGCCCGCTGGCCGCGTCGAAATCGAGCGCGTACGACTTGGTGGTGCCGCTCCCGTCGTCGACGGTCAGCTTCACCTGGCCCTGGCCGTCGGGACTGCTGACCGAGATCGTCCGGTCGCCGTCCTTGATCGAGACGGTCGCGGGATCGGCGGCCTGCGCGGTGTCCGGCTCGGCGGCGGCGGGTTCGGCGGGGGGCTCGACCGGGGCAGGCTCGGGTTCCGGCATCGGCTGTGGCTCCGGGGCGGGGCCTGGCGAGGGCATCGCGACCTCGCCACCGCCGGGCCCCGGGTGACCTGCGCCGGGTCCTGGCGAGCCACCGCCCGGCCCTGGGCCCGGATCGCCGCTCGGTGCTGTCGCCGGGGCGGTCGCGCCCGGCACCGCGAAGGCGGAGAAGACCTTGACCTCGGCGATGATCCGCAGGTTCTCCAGAGCCGCGTCGAACGCCTCCCGGACCCTGGCCTTCAGCTCGTCCGTTGCGACGTACCAGCCGTGGATCTTGTCGCGGATGGCCGTCCGCTCGTCGTACGCGGACGTGACGACGTAGTTGTACTGGCTGACCACCACTTCGCCGTTGTTGGTGCAGTCCCACTTCTCGAGCTGGTCGAACAGGCGCTTGTTGACGAGCTTCCGGTCGATGATCCCCCGCCACGGATCGTCGTCGTAGACGCAGTTGAGGGGGTCGGCGACGTAGTTGTCGTGGGAGACGCACCGATCGGCGAGGAACGAGGCGTCATCGTGGCCCATCCGCCACCAGTCGCCCGGCGGGGAGAACCGGTCGAACACCAGGTGCTTCTCGAGGGTGTCGTCGCGGTAGGTGGTGTACAGCGCCCGGCTGCCGTCGGTGGCCGCCCTGATGCCCGCGGCGGTGGTCTCGACGGCCGCCGCGTAGTCGTTGAGGGTCGTCTCGACCTTCTCGATCTGCGTGCGGAACGCGTCGAACGACTCGCCCTTCCACTCGTGGGCGATGGTGTCCTTGCCGCTCTTGATGACCGCGGCGACGTTGCGCACGGCGGCGACGAGACCGTTGAGCCGCGCGACGTCCTTGTCGATCTTCCCCCAGCGCACCGTGCAGACCTCGGCCCGCTTGGCGCCGGGCGACGGGTCGAGCTCCAGGTCGAGCTTCTCGTCGTAGGCGGGCACGCGCTCGTCGACGAGCTCGGTCAACGGGTCACCGACGAGCTCCCAGGAGTCGCCGTCCTCCCCGGCCGCCGCGACCGCGTTGTTCATCGCGGCGACCGCGTTCGGCAGCTCGAACCTCATTCGCCACCCCGGGTGTCGATCTGCACGGCCTCGACGTTCCGCAGCCCGGTCGTGTCGGCCTGGACGGTCAGGTCCGCGCCCTGCGCGATCTGGCCGCCGACCTCGGCGAGATGCGTGGACAGCTTCCCCAGGTCCGCCGCGATCGCCGCCATGTACGTGTCGAAGTTCGTCCCCTGCTCGTCCAGGGCCCGGCCGAAGTCGCCCGCCTTGGCGGTGGTCTGGCCGACCGTGGCCTGCACCTCCGCCATCTGGGCACTGGCCTGGTTGAAGACCTCCGCGAACGCGCGCATCGCTTCGGGGTTGTACTCGAAGCCATCAGACATGTGCCGTGACCCCCTCCTGGTCAACGAACCCCCGAGTGTGCGCAGGCACGGATCGTACGCCTGCGCACACCGCTGGCAACATACCGATCCGGTGTCCCGGTCCGGGGTGGAATGGGGGATTTGTGACAGAAAAAGCGCTGGTCAGACGGCTGCGCTGACGACGCCGACCAGACGTTGGGCCGCTGCCTGGGCCACCTCGTGGGAAGGGGCCTCGACCATGACGCGGACGAGTTGCTCGGTGCCGGACGGGCGGAGCAGGACGCGGCCGGTCTCACCGAGCTCGGCTTCCACCTCGGCCACCGCGTCGCTGACCGTCGCGGAACTGGTCACCGCGGTCTTGTCGGTGACCTTCACGTTCACCAGCACCTGCGGGAGGCGGGTCATGACACCGGCGAGCTCGGCCAGGGAGCGGCCGGTCCCGGCGAGGCGGGCCATCAGGCGCAGCGCGGTCAGCAGGCCGTCGCCGGTGGTGGCGTGTGCCGGGAGGACCACGTGGCCGGACTGTTCGCCACCAAGCGAGAAGTTGTGCGCGCGCAGTTCCTCCAGCACGTAGCGGTCGCCGACCGCGGTGGTGCGCAGGTGGACGCCGTGCTCACGCATCGCCAGGTGCAGGCCGAGGTTGCTCATGACCGTCGCCACCAGGGTGTTCTCGGCGAGTTCTCCGGACTCCTTCATGGCAACCGCCAGCACCGCCATGATCTGGTCGCCGTCCACCATGTTGCCCGCCGCGTCGATCGCCAGGCAGCGGTCCGCGTCGCCGTCGTGGGCGATGCCCAGGTCGGCGTTCTCGGCGAGCACCGATTCGCGCAGGGCGTCCAGGTGGGTGGAACCGCAGTCGGCGTTGATGTTCTCGCCGTCGGGCAACGCGTGGATGGCGATCACCTCGGCACCGGCCTCGCGGTAGGCCCTCGGTGCCGCCGCCCACGCCGCGCCGTTCGCGCAGTCGACCACGACTCGCAGGCCGTCGAGGCGGTTCGGGACCGCCTTCAGCAGGTGTTCGAGGTAGCGCTCGAGCGCGTCGGCGACGTCGTACACGCGGCCGACGCCCGCACCGGTGGGGCGCGGGAAGTCGGCGCCCATGTGGGTCTCGATCTCGTTCTCGATGGCGTCGGGCAGTTTGTGCCCGCCCGCGGCGAACAACTTGATGCCGTTGTCCGGCATCGGGTTGTGCGACGCGGAGATCATCACCCCGAAGTCGGCGCCCAGGTCGCCGACGAGGTGCGCGACCGCAGGGGTCGGCAGCACGCCCAGCTGCATGACGTCGGCCCCCGCGGCGGTGAGGCCCGCCGACACCGCGGCCTGCAGCATCTCACCGCTGGCCCTCGGGTCCCGGCCGACGACCGCGACCGGGCGGTGGGAGCTGTCCCGCTCCGCCAGCACCCGCGCCGCGGCCGCGGCGACGGAAAGGGCGAGCTCAGGGGTCAGATCGGAGTTCGCCAACCCGCGAACACCGTCGGTACCGAACAGCCGAGCCATCGTTGGCGATTCCTCCAGGTGAGGTCCGGAAAACAGCGAACGCCGCGTCCGGAGCATCGCAGATGCCGGACGCGGCGTTCCACTACAAGCTGACGAACGTCAGCGCTTGCTGTACTGGGGCGCCTTGCGGGCCTTCTTGAGGCCGTACTTCTTGCGCTCCTTGACCCTCGGGTCACGGGTGAGGAAGCCGGCCTTCTTCAGCGCCGGGCGGTCCTCGGAGTCCAGCTCGATGAGCGCACGCGCGATCGCGAGGCGCAGCGCACCGGCCTGACCGGTGGTGCCGCCGCCCCGCAGGTTCGCGCGGACGTCGAACGCCTCGGGCTTCTCCAGGATGACCAGGGGCTCACGGATGAGCTGCTGGTGCACCTTGTTCGGGAAGTAGTCCTCGAGCGACTTGCCGTTCAGGGTGAACTTGCCGGTGCCCGGGGTGAGCCGCACGCGGACGACGGCTTCTTTGCGGCGGCCGACGGTCTGGGCGGTCTCGCCGCTCACACGCACGGGAGTCGGTTCCGGCGCCTCCTCCACGGGGGCGACGGTCTCCTCGGGGGTCTCAGGGGTGCTCAATGATCCTCGCTTTGTCCGACTTGATGGCTAGCAAGTCCATTCACCTGCTGACCTTGGCGATCTCGAACGGCTTCGGCTGCTGCGCGGTGTGCGGGTGGTCCGGGCCTGCGTAGACCTTCAGCTTCTTGCCCTGGGCACGGCCGAGCTTGTTCTTCGGCAGCATGCCCTTGACGACCTTCTCGAGCAGCCGCTCCGGCCGGTTGTCCAGCAGCTCGCCGAACGACTGCTTGCGCAGACCGCCCGGGTAGCCGCTGTGCCGGTACGCGAAGGCCTGGTCACGCTTGTTACCCGTCAACACGACCTTGTCCGCGTTCACGATGATGACGAAGTCACCCGTGTCCACGTGCGGTGCGAAGGTGGGCTTGTGCTTGCCCCGGAGCAGAGTGGCGACATTCGAGGCGAGCCGGCCGAGGACCACGTCCTCCGCGTCGATGACATGCCAGGTGCGGGCCACCTCGCCTGGCTTCGGGCTGTACGTGCGCACGGATCTACCTCGTCGTCATTTGCGTCAGGGTGCATGTGCGCTACATACGGGCATGAGCCCGCGACGCGCAACAACACAGGAAGATACCCGCCGTCCCGACGGAGGGTCAAAGCGGCCCCCACCCGGCACCGGGTACCGCGCACTATCGTGCACGTCGACGGCGTGTTCCTGCTGTTCTGCGAGGGGTGTGCGAGATGAGGGTCACCAGGGTCACCCGTCGGCTGGTGTACGCGCTCGTCGGCGTCGCACTGACCGTTGGCTGCGCCCAGCCGACGACGGGCAGGCCGGTCGCGGACCGCGAGACCGCCGCGAAGGCCACGGCGGACGCGGTGCGCCGCGGCATCGACGCCTTCCAGGACCACTTCACGAACTTCGGCGACGAGCACGCCAGGGTCTACAACTACCTCAACTTCGGCGACACGAAGATCACCACCGAACACGAGTCGTTCAAGGTCGGCGATCCGCCCGCGATCGTGACCAAGCGGCGCTACTCCGCGGACGGCGACTGGTCGGAGACGTTCACGCCCCCGGGGTCACCGGTGGACTACATCAAGCTCGACGAGGACCACCGGTTCCTCGCGCCGACGCCGTACGTCTCGGTGCCGTCGCTGTACGCGAACGGGTTCCAGACGTGCATCCTGCTGACCGCGTGGGCGGCGTGCAATGTGGACACCTCCATCGGGCAGACGGCACTGGACGCGCCGGAGGAGCAGCCGAGCGAGGCACGGGCGACCGAGGACGGTTTCGAGGTGACGACCGGGGCGCTGCTCGGTGTGATGCTCGACGAGGGCATCGTGTCGGTCCCCGAGGAGCAGCGCGGGGACCTGACCGAGCCGATGCTGAACACGGTCGTGCCGGTGACGATCCGGCTCGACGACGCGATGGAGTTCACCGGCTTCGAGGTCCGTGGCGCGGTCACCGGCGGCGACGCGCCGAAGCTGGAGATCCAGCTCGAGTACGAGGTGCTCGGCGAGGCGGAGGAGTCGGACCTCCCCGACGTGCCGGACGAGGCCGAGATCACCGCGATCACCGACAAGGCGGCGCTGGAGCAGTTCTGGGAGAAGTTCAACGACCGCACCCCGGAGAAGTGACCACCTCCGACAGTGCGGAGTGGACAACGGCCCATGACCGGCTCATGACAGCGAGTGGGGCCCGGGATCGCTCCCGGGCCCCACTCGCGGTGTTCTGTTGACCAACGCCGACTGTCAGGCGTCCCAGCGCTTGGTGTTGCGGTCCTCAGCGTCGCGGTAGCCGTCGGTGGACTGGACGACCGCCATCTCGATCTTCGCGAGCACCTGGCGAAGGTGGTCGGCGGAGGTGAACCACTGCTGCTTGGTGGCCTGGAAGCCGGCGCTCGCGCCACCTTCCCAGAGCTGCTCCAGGCTGGAGATCTGGGACTGCAGGTCGTTGAGGTTGCCTTCGATGGCCCCGACCTGGGTGCGGATGTCGCCGGCCAGCTGCTCCAGCGAGCCGAATGTGACCTTGATGTCGCCCATTTCTAACTCTTTCTCCTAAGTGGCAAAGACGAGGGATGAACCTGGTGGCCGTACTCAGCCGTCGGACAGCGTGGCGGCGATCGCCGAGACGTCGGCGGCGGCCGTGTCTTCCTGCGCCTGGTAGTCGCGGGCCGAACCGGCGACCTGCTCCGCGATGTTGAACAGCGCGGTGTTCAGGTTGTTGAAGTCCGTCGAGTACTGCGTCATCAGGTTGGTGAACGCCTGAGCGGCGGCACCGGACCAGGCCCCCTGCACCGAGTCGACGGCCTGGGCGAGCTTGCGGCCGTTGTCCTGCAGCAGCTCGTTGGTCGCGATCATCTGGTCCGACGCGGTGAGAAGTTCCGGTGTCCCAGTCTTGAAGTCACCCATTAGAAAGAACCCCCTTCAGTGGGTCTGTATCAGTCGTACAAAGCTCTGTGGTTCGTACGCTTCCTGCGACGTAGACCCTGCCATGTCTGGTTCCACGTTGTCGTCATCTGGTCGGAGGTCGTTGCGAGCGTGAACGCGCATCGCGATCGCACTGGGAAATTCGCGGTGCCGGCCATCACGGGGACCGGGCGGCGCGGGGTCAGGCGCCGGTGTCGGGCCCGCGCTCGGCAGACCGCTCTGACCTGGCTGTTTCCGGCTCGACAGGGTCGAAGACGGCGCCGAGCATGCCCTCGGGGCGATAGGATTCGACGGTCGCGTCGAGGAGGATTCGCTGTTGCGAAAAGTCCTCGTCGTCATCGCTCGTCTCGGACGGCTCGGCGTCGGATGGATCGATTGCGCCCGTTTTCCCGCTCTCGGCGGTCTCCTCGGCCATGTCGGCGTTTTCGGCGGCGCCGGGACCGTCGACATCGAACAGGACCCGGTGCTGGGAGAAGTCCTCCTGCTCCCGGACCGCCGCCGGATCCGGAGCCTGCGCGGGCAGGCGGGCGATCAGCGCGTCGGCGCCGGGCAGTTCCGCCACGGGCAAACCGTTGGCAGTGCGGAACTCGACGGCCGCCGCGCGGGCCTGTTCCGCCGTCGCCGTCACCTCACCGCGGCGAAGCCCGCGCAGTTTTCCCGTCTTCGCCTGCGCGCCGAGCTCCTCGGTGCTGCGCCGGAACTCCTCCGAGGTGGCTCTCGCCTCGCGAGCGGCCCGCCGTGCCCTGGTCAACGCGGAGTCGACCTCCGCGACGAAACGCCGCGCGGCATGGGAAAAACCGCCGTCCTGCCCGGTCATGCGGGCCAGCGTACCCAGGTCACCCGGCGATGGTCACCGTCTCGACGATCGTCTCGCACGCGGCGGCGACGGCCGCCGCCCTGCTGCGCGCGTTCGACTGCTGGCAGCCGACGCTGACCTGGGTGCTGCCCTCGAACAGCACGTACCAGTCGACCGTGGCGTCCTTGTTCGGCAGCGCCTGCCGGTAGTGGATCACGTCCCGGCCCGCGAACGACGCGTCCGCGTCGAAGTCGGAGAACGCCGCGCCCGCGGCCTGGAAGTCACCACGCAGCTTGTCCACCGCGCGGGACCGGTCCTCGGTGCTGTCGAACGACAGCCGGATCTGCTCGACGAACACCACGTCGTCGCCGTTCCTGGCCTCGGTCGGCTTGACCTCGGTGCGCAGCTTGGCCGGGTCGCCACCGGTCTGCACCCAGCCCTCCGGCAGTGCGAACTGGTACTCGTACTGGGCGATCAGCCTGCTCGGCGGCGCGGACGTGGTCTCGGGGACCGCCCGCGGACTGCGTTCCGTGCTGTCGCCGAGCAGGACCACCAGCAGGCTCGTGACGGCGGCGACGAGCACCGCGCCACCGCCGACCGCGAGCAGCTGCCTGCGCCGTGAGCTGGGCGGGGCGGGCGGCGGGGGCAGCACGGCGCGGGGCCGAGGCGGGGCCGCGCCCCTGCCGTGCGGCGGCGAGCCGGGCCGTTGTGCCTGCTGCGCGGTCCTGCGGACCGGCACCAGCACCGCGCCCGCGCCGGGGGTGTCCTGGGTGGCGGTGGGCGCGACCGCGAGCAGCGCCCCCCGCGCCACCACGGTCTCCGGCTGGTCGAGGGTCGTCGGCACGACCCCGCACCGCTGGTGCACCAGCCGCGACACCAGGGGGATCCGGCTCGACCCGCCGACCAGGAAGACGCCGGCCAGGTCCGTCGGCGCGAGACCGGCCTCGGCGATGGTGGCCGCGGTCAGCCGGGCCGCGCGGTCCACCGGGGTCGTGATCAGCCGCTCCAGGTCCGCCCTGGTGACGTGCACGTCGGGGAACGGCGGCGGCATCGGCACGTCGGTGTAGGTGTGCCGGGAGAGCGTCTCCTTCGCCCCCCGCACGTCCTGGTGGATCACGCGCCTGCGTCTCCGGTCGGCCAGCTCACGGCCCTCGACGAGGGTGCGCCAGCCGTCGTGGTCGGTGGCGGCGACGACCGAGCCGATGTGGTCGAGCAGCAGCTGGTCGATGTCGGCGCCGCCGAACGTGTGGTCGCCCCTGGTCGCCAGCACCTCGTGCGCGGGGTGGCCGCCGCGGACCACGCTGACGTCGACGGTGCCGCCACCGACGTCCAGCACCGCGAGCGCGGCACCGGAGGGGCCCGCGGCCGGGAACCGCGCCGCGTGGAACACCGCGGCCGCGACCGGCTCCGGCACGAGCACGATCCGGTCGGCGAGGCCGTTGCCCGCCTGGCGCAGCACCCTGGTGCGGATCCCGCCCCAGTCCGCGGGGTGGGTGAGCACGAGCTGGTCGACCGTGTCACCGCCGCCGACGCGGCGGGCCTCGTCGACCGCGCGGCGCAGCACCGCGCGGATCACGTCGCGCACCGCCACCACACTCGCGCCGAGCAGCAGCTCGGTCTCGTCGATGCGGCGCTTCGGGTGCGGCTCGTAGCGCGACGGGTCGATCGCGGCCTGGCGGTCGGCCTCCTGCCCGACGAACACCCCGCCGTCGGCGGCCGCGTACACGGCCGAGGACATCAGCGGCAGCCCGTCGACCGTGACGACCTGCGGTTCGCGGCCATCGACCGCGACCGCGACACACGTGCTCGACGTGCCGAAGTCGACCGCTACCCGCATGCACGCCCCTGATCGTCACCATCCGCCCAGGGGGATGGTAGTGCGGCGCGGGCGCGGCCGACGTCCTAGTGTCCCGCGGATCTTTGTGCGAGGTCTTGGCCTGATCAGCGGTTACCTCAGGGGAACGTGGCGGCACTGGGCCACCGACCGCGTGCGGTCCGCAGGTCTCGCTGGGTCTGGACCAACACTTTGAATTCCGGGGAGGCGGACTAGTTGTCGGGCTGGATCCAGGCGACCTGGATGAGCTGCTGGCCGGTCTTGCGGCTGACCATCGTGCCCCGGCCCGGCGGCTGGGCCGACGGGCGGACGTTGCCGATCAGGGGGCCCTCGCCCCGGTCGCCGCTGCCCTGCAGACCGGGGGCCGCGATCTCCTTTAGCTTGCCGAGCACCGGGTCGTACATCGCACGCGACGCGCCACCGGTGCGGCGGGCGGCGACGATGTGCAGGCCGACGTCCTTGGCCTGCGGGATGAACTCGGCGAGCGGCTGGAGCGGGTTGTTGTTCTGCGGGCACACCAGGTCGTAGTCGTCGACGATGACGAACAGCTCCGGCCCCTTCCACCAGGAACGGGTCTTCAGCTGCTCCTGCGTGACGTCCGGGCCGGGAAGGCGCTTCTGCAGCGACTTCCTGACCTCGGAGATGATGCCGGTGAGCTGGTTGGACGACACGGCGTACGCCAGCAGGTGCTTGGTCTCGATGAACCCGAGCATCGTGCGCCGGTAGTCGATGAGCACGACGACCGCTTCCTTGGGCGTGTACCGCTCGGTGATGCCGCGCACGATCGTGCGCATCAGGTTCGTCTTGCCGGACTCGCCGTCCATCAGCGCGTAGAAGTGCGGGTCCGCGTCGAAGTCCAGGTACACCGGCGCGAGCTCGTCCTCGTTGACACCGATCGGGAGGAGCCTGGTGTCGCGGTGCTTGTCCTGCGCCAGCAGCTCCTCGTACGGCATCTGGTCGGGCAGCAGCCGCACCTGCGGCGCGCGCCTGCCGCGCCACCCGGCGTTGATCTTCGCGATGGCGTCCTGGACACCGCCCGCGACGTCGTCGGCGTTGCTCGACCCGTCGATGCGCGGCAGGCCGACGAGGAAGTGCAGCTTGTCGCGGGACAGACCACGGCCCGGCCTGCCCTCCGGCACGTTGACGGCGACACGCCGGTCCACCTCGGACTCGCTCGCGTCACCGAGGCGCAGCTCGAACCGGGTGCCGAGGAGGTCCTTCATCGCGGGCCGGATCTCCGCCCAGCGGTTGGCGGTGACGATCACGTGCACGCCGTAGGACAGACCCTGCGCCGCGATGTTCAGCACCTGCGACTCGATGGCCTCGAACTCCTGCCGGAAGTTCAGCCAGCCGTCGACGACGAGGAACACGTCACCCCACGGGTCCTCCCGCAGCTCGCCCCTGCGCTTGCGGTTGCGGAAGTCGGTCATGGAGTCGATCTGGTTGTCCCGGAACAGGTGCTCGCGCATGGACACCAGGCCCGCGACCTCGGCGACCATGCGGCGCACCTTGTCCGGGTCGAGACGGCCGGCGACACCACCGACGTGCGGCAGCCCCGTCAGCGTGCCGAGCGTGCCACCACCGAGGTCGACGCAGTAGAACTGCGCCTCCTCCGCCGTGTGCGTGAGCGCCATCGACATGACGAGCGTGCGGATCAGCATCGACTTGCCCGACTGCGGACCACCGGCGATGGCCGCGTGGCCCGCCGCGCCGGAGAAGTCGGCCCACAGCAGGTCGCGGCGCTGCTCGAACGGCTTGTCGATCAGGCCGAGCGGCGGCTGGAGCCTGCCGTTGCCGAAGAACCCGGCCGGTGAAAGGCCGCGGTCCTCGGTCGGCTGCAGCGGCGGCAGCAGCGTGTCGAGCGAGTTGGGGGTCTCCAGCGGCGGCAGCCACACCTCGTGCGCGGGCGGGCCCTGGCCCTGCAGCCGGGACACGACGACGTCGAGCTCGCTCGGCTCCGTCGGCTGGTTCTGCTCCGGCTTCGGGGCCTCCTGGACCTGCTCGACCGGCCGCTCCGGCTCCTTCGGGATCTCGATGTAGTCCGGCACGAACAGCTTCGCGCGCCGGTCACCGGAGACGACCGCGGCCGGGCCGACGGTCTGGATGCCTGCCGGGCGGTACGGCCCGGACACGTAGGAGGCCTTGAACCGCACCATCGTCGACGTGTCGAACTTCAGGTAGCCCGAACCCGGGATCGACGGCAGCTCGAACGCGTCCGGCACCCCGATCGCCGCACGGGACTCCGCCGCGGAGAACGTCTTCAGACCGATCCGGTACGACAGGTGCGAGTCAAGACCACGCAGCTTGCCCTCCTCCAGGCGTTGCGAGGCGAGCAGCATGTGCATCTGGAGCGAGCGGCCGAGCCGGCCGATGGCGACGAACAGGTCGATGAAGTCGGGCTTGGCGCTCAACAGCTCGGAGAACTCGTCGACCACGATGAACAGCGCGGGCAGCGGGTCGAGGTCGGCGCCGTTCTCGCGGGCCTTCTCGTACTCCCACACGTTCTTGAAGTTGCCGCCGTTCTTCAGCGCCTCCTGCCGCCGGTTCATCTCCCCGGCGAGCGCGTCCTTCATGCGGTCGACCAGGGTCAGCTGGTCCTGCAGGTTGGTGATGGTCGCCGCGACGTGCGGCGCCGAGTCGAGCCCGAGGAACGTCGCGCCACCCTTGAAGTCGACGAGGACGAAGTTGAGCGTCGTCGACGAGTGGGTGGCGAGCATGCCGAGCACGAGCGTCCGCAGGAACTCCGACTTGCCGGAACCGGTCGCGCCGATGCACAGGCCGTGCGGGCCCATGCCCTCCATCGCCGCTTCCTTGATGTCCAGCTCGACGGGCTGGCCGAACTCGCCGACGCCGAACGGCACGCGGTAGCGGTCGCGGACCGGGCGGGGCCGCCACGCCTGCTGCACGTCGAAGGTCATCGGGTCGCCGGGGATGCCGAGCAGCTCCAGCAGGGTCGGGTTGGACAGCAACGGCTCCTCGCCGCCGTCGTCGGCCGCGGCCGCGCCGAGCCGGTAGGGCGACAGCTTGCGGGCCAGCGCCTCCGCCTCCGCCACCGACATCGTGTCCGGGCTCGCGAACCACTCGACACCGCTCGCGGAGCGGGCGCCGAGCCGGTCCTCCTCGACCACCAGCCGCAGGCCGCGGCGGGCGGTGAGGTTGCCGAGGCTCTCGGACAGGTCCATCAGCGTGACGCCGACCAGGCCCTCCTCGAGGATGATCTGCTCCTCGCGGGTCACCTCGCCGTCGTCGATGACGATCACGATCTGCGGCTGGTCGGGCTGCGGCGGCGCGTTGCGGGTGAACCGCTGCCGGTCGCGCAGTTCCTCGTCCAGCCAGTCCTCCACCTGGGCCAGCGAGCCGGCCATCATCCGCATCTGGCCGATGCCGTCGACCATCGAGGGGTGCTGGGTGTGGGGCAGCCACTTCGCCCACTCCCACTCGGCCTTGGTCCGGCCACCGGTCACGACCGCGATCAGCACGTCGTCCGGGGTGTGGAAGGTCACGAGCTGCGCGATCAGCGCGCGGGCCAGGCCGCGGGTCAGCTCCTTGTCACCCGAGAGGCCCACGGCCGCGAAGCCGCGGATCGCGATCTGGATCGGCAGCTCGGGAACGATCGAGTGCGCGCGCACGAACCGGCGCAGCGCCAGCGTGGCGATCGGTTCCAGCTCGTCGACCGGACCGGTCTGCGGCGGCACGAGCCGGGTCGCGAGCCGCTGGGAGCCGCGGCCGGCGCGCAGGTGGCAGAAGTCGGGGTCGGACTGGCGGCGCTCCCACATGCGGCGGCTGGTGGCCATCGACCACAGCGCCTGCGGATCGGGGTGCACCCACTCGAGCGCGGCGCGCTGGTCGAGCGAGGCCTCACGGGCCCGGTCCCGCATCTGGCCGAGGTACCGCAGGTAGTCCTTGCGGTCCTCGTTCATCTCGGCCTTCTTCGGGCCGCCGCCGCGCCCCTGGCCCATCATCCCGACCATCGAGAACATCATCATCATCGGGAACAGCAGGGTCACCGGGTTGCGGCCGATGGCGCCGCCCGCGGTGAACATCAGGGCCATCATGCCCAGCATCGCGACGACCATCACGACGGGCATCAGCTTCATCAGGATGTTGCCCGGGATGACGCGGGGCACCTCGGGCGGCGGTTCGAGGTGGACCTCGCCGCCGGGCTGCCGCGGCGCGGCGAGCCGAGGTGAACGCTTGAACTGAAGCGTGCTCACCGGTAACCCCTCATCCTGTTCAATCCCCAACTTGACCGAACCCACGCACGAGCCGTGAGCGGCAAGGCCATACTAGGGGCCGCCACCGACAGCAATGGGTGGTTATGGGCAAGACCTGAACGTTCCAGGGTGAGGGGGCCGCGGGGTGGCTACCGGTACGACAGTGTTCAGCCGGGTGACGGTGGTTGCGCCGAGAACACGCATCGACGTCGCGCTCCCGGCGGGTGTCGCCGTCGCGGACCTCCTGCCGATGCTGCTCGAGATGGCCAAGGAGGGCACCCCCGACGGCGGCGCGCGGCACGGCGGCTGGTGCCTGGCGAAACTGGGTGACGCCCCGCTGGACCCGAGCCGCACGCTCGCGTCCCTCGGGGTGGTCGACGGTGAGCTGCTGCAGCTGCGCAAGCGTGCCGAGAACCCGCCGCCGCCCCTGTACGACGACGTGGTGGACGCGATCGCCGAGTCCTCGCCGGACAGCTACCGGCCGTGGACCAAGCAGACCGCGAACCGCATCGGCTACATCGCGGGCGCGCTGGCGCTGATCGCCGCCGCCGTCACGGTGCTGATGACGGGCCCGCTGTTCGGCGGTTCGCACGTCGGTGCCGCGATCGCGGCCGGGGCCGCCGCGATCGTGTGCGTCGCGCTCGGCGCCGTGATCGCCCGCGGCTACCAGGCGGAGACCGCCGGGGTGCTGATCGCCGCCGCAGGCGGGCTGCCCATGGCGTTCGTCGCCGGCCTCTACATCGTGCCGGGCGCGACCGGGCGGGCCAGCCTGCTGCTCGCGTGCGCGCTGGTGCTGATCGTGTCGTCGGCGTCGATCATGCTGATCGGTGCCGGGGTCACCACGTTCGTCGCGGCGGGCTCCGCCGGGCTGATCGGCGTGCTCGCGTTCGCCATCGGCACCCTGATCGCGCACCCGGCGCCGGGTATCGCGGCCGGTACCGCGGCCGTGTCGCTCGCCGCGCTGTCCATGCTGCCGAGGATCACGATCCAGCTGGCGAGGCTGCCGCTGCCGAACGTGCCGGGCAGCGCGGAGGACCTCAAGGAGGACTCGGGCTTCCCCGACTACCGGTCGATCGAGCGCCGCGCCGGTCTCGCGCACGAGTACATGACCGGCATGATCATCGGTCTCGGCTCGGCGTCGGCGATCGCGGCGATCATCACGGCGAGCAAGGCCGACGTGTGGTCCGTCGCACTGGCCATCGCCGCCACGCTCGTGCTGCTGCTGCGGGCCCGCACCTACGCCAACGGCAGCCAGGCCATCGCGCTGCTCGCCACCGGCATGCTGTCCACGGCCGGGATCATGGTCGGCTGGCTGATCGGCGCGGACACGTTCGACCGGATGCTGTGGGTGTTCGGCAGCCTCGTGCTGATCGCGGCGGCGTCGCTGGTGCTCGGGGTGATCTTCCCCGAGCAGCGGTTCTCACCGCCGCTGCGCAGGACCGTGGAGATCATCGAGGCCATCTGCATCGCGGTCCTGCTGCCCCTCGCGCTCGCCGTGATGAACCTGTACGGCACGCTGCGGCACGCGAACATCCTGCCCGCCAACTAGGGGGACCGCCCGTCATGGCCGTAACCCGGACCACTCGGGTCCTGTCCGTGCTCGCCGCCACCACGCTGGCGTTCGTACCCGCCGCCGGGCCCGCGGCGGTCGCGCAGCCCGCGGGCCCGTCGCAGCCGTCGAGCCCGACGGCGTCGGCGGCCCAGGGCATGGCGACCCCGCCGCCGCTCCCGCCGGACTTCCCGACCCCGGTCGACGACGGTGAGCCGGACCGGGCGTACACACCGAAGACGCAATGCGTCCAGTCGCGGGGGTCGACGGCGCCGCTCCAGCACAAGCCGTGGGGCCAGGACCTGCTGCGGTTCGAGGACCTCGGCGACTTCGCCACCGGCAAGGGCCAGAAGGTGGCCGTGATCGACACCGGTGTGACGCCGCACGACTACTTCCAGAACCGGCTCGAAGGCGGCGGCGACTACGTCATCAGGTCCGAGAACGGGCTCAAGGACTGCGACGGGCACGGCACCGAGGTGGCGGGCATCATCGCGGCGGACCCGCGGGACGAGACGATCGGGTTCCGCGGCATCGCGCCGGAGGCCGGGATCGTCAGCATCCGCCAGTCCAGCGCGAACTACGAGTTCAAGGACCCCGCCACGAACACGAGCGTGTCGGCCGGCAACCTCGGCACGCTCGCGAAGGCCATCGTGCGCGCGGCGAACACTCCGGGCGTCACCGTGATCAACATGTCGGTGGACTCCTGCCGGCCTGCCTCGTTCGGCCCGATCGCGGAGCCGGAGCGGCAGGTGCAGGCCGCGCTGCGGTACGCGGTGGAGGAACGCAACGTCGTGCCGGTCGCGTCGGCCGGCAACCTGCCGGAGGGCGACTGCAAGGAGCAGAACAGCCCCGACCCGAAGAACCCGACGTGGCTCGTGATCCCGCCGTGGTTCTCCGAGTACGTGCTGTCGGTCGCGGCGATGACCGAGGACGGCAGCGTCGCCGAGTTCTCGATCACCGGCCCATGGGTGAGCGTCGCGGCGCCCGGCACCGACATCATCTCGCTGGACCCCGCCAACACGAGCGGACTCGCGAACCAGACGGTCGACGACAAGGGCAACGCGCAGCCGATCCAGGGCACGTCGTTCGCGGCGCCGTACGTGGCCGGGCTGGCCGCGCTGGTGCGGCAGCGGTTCCCCGAGCTGGACGCGCGGCAGGTGATGGAGCGGATCAAGGTGACCGCGTCGCACCCCGCCGCCGCAGGCGGCCGCGACAACCTCGTCGGCTACGGCATGATCAACCCGATGGCGGCGCTGACCGCGTTCATCCCGGCCGAGGAGAACATCCCGCCGGACAAGCCGGTCGACGTCCCGTTCGAGATGCCGCCGCCGTACGAGCGCGACTGGACCCCGATGCAGGTCGCGATGATCGGCTCCGGCGGCGGCGTCGGCCTGCTGCTGCTGACACTGTTCGTCGTCCGCACAACCCGCCGCAACCGCAAAGAAACCCCCCACCACAGAACCTGACCCCGCGAGTCCCCGGTCCAGACCCCGCGAGTCCCGCGTTCAGAACCCGCGAGTCCCCGATTCAGAACCGGTGAGTTCCCCGTTCGGAACCGGTGAGTTGGCGCTTCACGACACCGACTGGTTCACGAACCGGTGGTTCGGCGGTCCCGAACGGCAGACTCGCGAGTCCCGAACGGGGAACTCGCGGGTTTGAACGCGGGACTCGCGGGTTCTGAACGGGGGACTCGCGGGTTCTGGATGGGGGACTCGCGGGGTTAGCGGGTTTTTTGGGCTAGTTTGCGGATGGTGTCGCGGATCTCGCCTCGGGGTAGTGGGTTCACGCTCATCCACTCCTCGTCGCCTTCGAGGCGGTAGCGGCCGCGTTCGGTGTCGAGCCAGCGCAGTTCCTCACCGACGCGCTGCCACTGGTCCTCGGTGTCGTCGCGGACGGCGACCCCGACCTGACCGTTGCCGAGCACCGGCTGCAGGTGCGACACCATCCGCCGCACGACCCGGTCGTCGATCCCCTGCTCGGCGAGGATCTCGTCGACCTCCTGCGCCAGCAACGGTTCGTCGCGGTCGACGAGCGCGGTGAACGCCGCCTCCAGCGCCCGCCTCGGCAGGCTGAACGGCGCGGTCACCGGCGCCTCCACCCTCGGCACCAGCCGCACCAGGTCGTCGATCGCCTCGTCCAGCGTCGCGGCCTTCATCGCGATCATGCCGTCGTCCGACGCGAGGTCCTGCGTCACCAGCAGCGCCTCGTCGCGGTGCACCAGCACCGCGGCGGCCAGCAGCACCTCTTCCTTCGCCAGCACCATGTCCAGCACACCGGTGCACGACCGCAGCAGGAACACGAAGTCCTCCGCCACACCGAGCGGGCCGTTCTCGTCGGCCAGCCCCCTGGCGGCCAGCTGCTCCCGTGCCGACCGGAACAGCGAGCGCTGTTCGACGTCGTTCTGCCCGGAAGCCGGGATCTCCAGCGGGAAGGGGGCCTCGACCTCGGCGAACACGCACAGCAGGTCCACCTCGACGGGATGCAGTGGGGTACCCGCGTTGACACGCAGTTCCATCGCGTCAGATGTACCGGTTCTTGGTCGCGTTGTCTGCGTCCACCTGGAGGTACGTGCCCGCCGTGTGCTCCGCCGCCAGCACGAACTCCGACATGTGCGTGACCGCGAGGTTCAGCTGGCCGCGCAGCCCCCGCTCGCTGCCCATCCGGTCGGCGAACTTCTCCGCCAGCTCCTGCCCGACCGGGCTGGTGCCGAGCATCGGCGCGTAGTCCGGGGTGGACAGGTCCTCGACCTCGCGGGTGATCGTGTCCAGGTGCCTGCGCACCTCCGCGACGGTCTCCGCGAACGCCCGCACCTGGTCGGGATCGACGGCCCAGCCGCCACCCGAGCCCGTGGGCCCCGAATCGTCGACGTACATGCGTGCCTTCTCCTCAGAGCCCGATCACCGGTGGTGCTGCCTTCAGGTCCGACGAGAAGGGATCCTCCTCGATCGGCACCCTCCTGCGGTGCTCGCGGTTCTCCTCGTCCTCGGCGCGACGGCCACCAGCACCGCCACCGCCCATCCCGAGCGCACCAGTCTTGCTGAACCGGCCCCGACCACGGTAGTCGCGGTCGCCACGACCGCCGGCACCCATGCCACCGGGGAACCCGGCAGCCGCGCCACGGCCGACGCCACCACGGCCACCCGCGCCCCTGCCGCCCGCGGCACCGCCACGGCCACCCGCGTACGGGCCCATCGCACCGGCACCCCGGCCGGACGCCATGCCCGGCACCGCGCCGAAGGGAGTGCCGAACCCGCCGCCCGCGCCGCCGCCTGTCCCGGGAAGCCCGCCGCCGCCCGGGGTGAGCCCGGTCAGCGACTGCCAGCGGCCCTCCGGTGCGCCCGCGAACGCCGGGGCGGTCACCGAGACGTTGTCCACGGGTGTCGGCCTCGGCTGGAACACTCCGCCGACGCCGGGTGGCACCGGCGGCCCGCCCGGCCTGCCGATGCCGTCGTCCGGGTTCGGCAGAGCGCCGCCGCCAGGGTTGGTCCCGTCGGAGGGCGCGCCGAACTGCGGGGTGGTCTGGTCGATGCCGAGCAGGGCGCCCTCGTAGCGCTGCATGGTCTGCACGGCCTTGCGCTTCATCTTCTTCTTCTTGGAGCCGAAGCCGAAGGCGCTGGCGATGCCGCCGATGGCGGCGCCGAACGCCGCGCCGATCGGGCCTGCGATCGCGAACCCGGCCGCCGCGCCGCCACCGGCGGTCGCCAGCCAGCTGTTCTTCGGCATGCCGGGCATGGTGTCCTGGGCGGACCGCAGCGCACCGCTCGCGTCCATGATCGGCCCGGACATCCGCTGTGCGGTCTCGCCGAGCTCACCGATCCAGCGCGCGTTCGTGGTGACCTTGCGCACGGCGTCGTCGGCGGCCGCGCCGGTCCAGTACTGCATCAGCTTGTTCAGCGACCGCGACAGGTCCTCAGACGCCTTCGACACCGCCGTGCCGTGCCTGCTCCACTCGCCTGCCAGCGCGTTGAGCTGGGCGGGGCTCGACCGCTCGGCCACCATCCTGATCAGTGACTCGAGGCCGAAGCCGTTCCAGTTCACCCCGCCGCTGACCCACAGGTCGTTCTCCTCGCGCCTGCGCCTGCGCTCGTCACGCGCGTGCTGCGCGGCCTCCTGCGCACGGCGCCGAGCCTCGGCGACCTGCTGGAGGATCTGCTCGAAGCCCACGCCCCCGCCCCTCCCACCATCGATTCCGATGGTCACGGTAGCGGATGACACTGACCGAGAGCAGGCGAACAGGTCTCAACTTTTCGCAGGCAAACGCTCAACCGCGAAGTGACAACGCGAGGCTCCGCACCGCCGCGGCGAGGTCGTTCCCGTGCATCGGGTTCACCGACAGCCAGCCACCGTCGTCCCCCTCGACCAGCTGGAACCTGCCGCGCCCGGTGTCCAGCCAGCGCAGCTCCGGTCCGACGCGCTGCCACTGCTGCGCGTAGCCGCCCCGGGTCGCCAGGCCCATCTGGCCGTTGCCCCGCACCGGCTGCAGGTGGGTGACGAGCCTGCGCGCGAGCCGGTCGTCGATGCCGTTCGCCACGAGCAGCTCGTCCCACTCGTCGCGGCCGAGCGGGTCGTCCCCGCGACTCAGCAGAACCCGGTAGACGCGGTCCAGCGCGGCCTTGGGCAGGGAGAACGGGGCGGTCAGCGCGGCCTGGTGGTCGGGGATGAGGCGCAGCAGCTCGTCGACGGCGTCGTCGAGCCGCAGCTCCGCCATGCACAGCTTGCCCTCGCCGGTCAGCTCCTGGGTGGTGAGGACGGCGAGGTCCTGCCTGGCGAGCAGCACCGCACCCAGCGTCTCCCCGCCGACGGACAGGACGAGGTCGAGCGTCATCGCGGCGTCCTGCAGCAGGTAGGCGAAGGCCTCCACGACGCCGAGCGGGCCTCGTTCGTCGGCGAGACCACGGGCGGCGAGGCTCTCACCCGCCGCCCGGAGGACGGCACGGCGTTCTTCCGTGGTGGCACCGGCCGAGGGCACGCGGAGGGGGAACGGCGGCGCGGAAGCCGCCGCCGAACACAGGAGATCGACCTCCGCCGCGCCCACGGTCACGGCCGACCTGGCGCTGATGATCATCAGCCAGGCTTGCCGTTACCGGCCGAGGGCTCGCCGCCACCGTGGTCGTGGGGCTCGCCCTCGCCACGGCCGTCACCCCCGGCAGGGGGATCGTCGTCGCCACGGGGATCGCCATCCTGGCCGTGGGAGTCGCCCTGGCCATCCTCGCCCCGGCCATCACCGTGGTCCTGGCCCTGGTCCTCGCCCTGGCCGCCTTCGCCGCGACCGTTGTCCCCGCGCTGGTCGTCACCGCGGTCATCGCCGTCGCCGTCGTCGTGGCCCTGGCCGCCATCTCCTTGGCCCTGACCGTGGCCCTCACCCTGGTCGACACCATCGTCCTGGCCGTGCCCCTGGCCGTGACCGTCACCCTGGTCGTCGTCCTCGCCGTGGCCGTCCTCATCGTGGCCGTGGCCCTTGCCGTGACCGTGATCGCGGTCGTGATCCCGACCGTGGTCGTGATCGCGGTCCCGGCCGTGGTCGTGATCGCGGTCGTAGTAGGACGGCGGTGGTTCGGCGAGCTCCTCGTCCTCCCAGTCGACCTCGAACCGGTAGCTCTCGAAGGTCTCGAGCGCGTTCTCCTCGGCCTGCTCGTAGGCCTGCGCCGCCTCCTCGGCGGTGGTGACGAACCGCTCCATCCGCTTCATGGCCTCGGTGAGCATGGCCCGCAACCCCTGCTCGGAGTTGAGCCGGTCGTCGAACTTCTTCGCGAGCTGGGTGCCGACCGGGCTGGTACCGAGCTGCGGATCCAGCTCGGCGCCCTGCATGCGGTCGACCTTCATCCGCACGGCGTCGAGGTACGCACGCGCCCGCACGACGGCGTCGGTGAACGACCGCAGCCGGTGCGAGTCGACCTCCCACCCGCCGGTGGTCGTCGCGGGCGCGGCCATGGTGGTCGCCGGTGCGCCGGGCTTCTCCGCCTCCGGCATGGCGGGCGGCGGTGGCGGTGTGGCCGGTTCGGGCAGCGGGGTGGCGGACTCCGGCATCGGTGGCGGTGGCAGCGGGGCGGGTTCCCCTGCGCCGTTCACCTTGGCGAGCCAGGCCGAGCCCTCCTCCCCCGCCGCGGTCGGCTGGGTCACGTCGGCGTCCTGTTCCCGTTCGAACAGTGCGGTCACGTCGTCCCTGGACATGTGGTTGTTCCCCTTGGTTCCCTATAGCCCGATCACCGGTGGCGACGCCTTCTCACCCGTGTCGAACGGGTCGTCGGCGTCGAAGGGAACTCGTCTGCGGTGCGACTGGCCGCCTGCCTGCCCGGCACCCATGCCCGCGCCAGCCATCGGGGCCATGGGCCCCATCATCCCGCCGCCAGGCGACCCACCGGACGACGGGAGCACACCGGCGGCCCCGGTCGGCAGACCGCCACGCGGGCCGACACCACCGGCGGTGTCACCGATGGTGGCGCGGCCGCTCACCGGGCCGCCGGGCAGCGCACCGAAGCCACCGCCGCCGATGCCGGACCCACCGGCCCCACCGGATCCGCCGTAGCCACCGGACAGCCCGCCGACACCGCCGATGCCCCCGCCGCCACCGCCGCCGTCGTACCCACCCGGGCCACGCACCGACGAGGACGTGGTGTCGGACATGCCGGTCAGCAGCTGCCAGCGCACGTCCACCCCGGCCGCGACGTTCACGGTGCTGACCCACACCTCGCCGCCCGGCGACACCTCGACGTCATCGAGGCGGGGCCGCAGCTCGTCACTGCGTGCCTCGAACCGGGGGGTGGCCTGGTCGATGCCGACCGCCGCCTGCTCGAAGCGCTGCATGGTCTCGATCGCGACCCGCTTCAGCTGCTCCTGCTCGGCCTGCGCCTGGAACGCGCTCTCCGACCCGGCCGCGGTCGCGCCGACGGCCGCCCCGAGCGGGCTGCCCTCCGTCACGAGCTGTGCCCGGTCGGCGCCCTCCTGCGCGGACCCCGGCACCGCGGCGGGCGGCGTCGACGGCAGCTTGGGCATGGCCTCCTGCGCGGACTTCAGCGCACCGGCCGCCTCCTCGATGGGCCCACCCATCTCCTTGGCGGTCGTGCCGAGATCCCCGACCCACTGTGCGTTGAGCGCGACCGTGTAACGGGCCTTGTCCGCGGACTCGCCGGACCAGTAGTCCATCAGGTCGTCGAGGGCGTCCGCGAGGTAGTCGGCGGCGTCGGACACCCCGTCGCCGGTCAGGCGCCAGTCGTCGGCCAGTCTCTCCAGCTGCGGAACACTCGCCTTGTCGACGACCATGCTGATCAGCTCTTCCAGCGTGAACGCCGACCAGTTCACACCACCGCTGACGTAGTAGTCCGACCCCTGTTCTGCCATGTGGAGTTCCCCGTCCCTCTTCCCCGACTTCCGTTCCTGACTGTAATGGCTCGTGTGCGGCGAGGGCACTAGTCTGATCAGACGCGCGCCGTACGCTCGATGCTGTGCCGAAGTTGCTGACGGTGTCCGACGAGATTGTCGAGTCCCTGTGGACCGAACGGGTAGCGGAACGTTTCGGTTCTGTCGACCTGGTGCTCGCGGCGGGCGACCTGCCATTCGACTACCTCGATTTCCTTGCCTCCGCACTGGACCGGCCACTGGTGTTCGTGCCAGGCAACCACGACGCCGACCTGTCCGGGTATTCGCGGCGGCGCGGTCTGTGGTTTGCCTCCGGGTTTCCCGCGCGTTACCCGGGTCCCGCGGGCGCGGTGAACGCCGACGGCCGCGTGGTGGAGGTGGCGGGGCTGCGGATCGCCGGGCTGGGCGGGTCGATCCGGTACAACGAGGGGCCCAACCAGTGGACGGAGCGGCAGCAGGCGCGGCGGGCGGCGCGGCTGGTGCGGGCCGCGCGCAGGCGGCCGGTCGACGTGCTGCTGACCCACTCGCCGCCGCTTGGCGTCGGTGACCGCGACGACCCGCCGCACCGCGGTTTCGCCTGCCTGCACACGGTTGTGCAACGGCTGAGCCCCGCGGTTTTCGTACACGGCCACATCCATCCGCACGGGCAGCCCGTTCCTGATCGGTCCATGGGCGAAACCCGGGTGCTGAACACCGTCGGATACCGCATCCTGGAAGTGCCATGAACCGAGACACCGGCTTTCCTGTGGCCGACGCCGAGAACGACTTCCTGCGTGCCCGCCGCAGGCAGGTCCTGTCCCGACTGGGCGCGTGGCTGCGCCGCCAGCCCGACGACGTGAACATCATGCTGCCCTTCGACGAGGTGGTCGCCGCGCTGGGCCGCACCGGGGAGCGGCGCCTCGGACTGCAAGTGATCACTTTGGACTCGATCGTCGGCAGTGTGGACCGGCAGCGGGAGTTCGACCGGCGGTTCCGGCCGACGTCCGGGCTGGTGCGGGAGCGGTGGCAGCGGCTGGCGCTCGCGCAGCGGCGCGGCGAGTCGATCCCGCCGATCGAGGTGTACCGGGTCGGCGACATGCACTTCGTGGTCGACGGGCACCACCGGGTCTCGGTGGCGCACGCGCTGGCGCTGAAGACCATCGACGCGTTCGTCACCGAGGTCATGACCCGGTTGTCGCCCGGCGGTATCCGGTACCGCGGCGACCTGCTCGTGAAGGACTACCGGCGGATCTTCCTCGACCGCGTGCCGCTGCTCGGCGAGGCGCGGCGGGAGGTCACGCTCACCGACCCGTGGGACTACGCGGAGCTGGCGGAAGCGGTGGAGGCGTGGGGTTTCCGGCTCATGCAGGACGAAGGGCGCTACCTGGACCGCCACACCGTCGCACAACGTTGGTACGACGAGGAGTTCGTGCCGGTGGTACGGATGCTGCGCCAGGCCGGGATGATCGAGACGCAGACCGAGGCCGAGGCGTACATGTGGGTCGCGAGCGAACGGTACCGGCTGATCCGCACGCACCGGTGGGACGACGAGATCATCACCGCGGTACGGGAAAGCAAACGCCGCTGACTTTGTCAACTCAGGTGGGCTCTCCTGTGGACAACCCCGACCCTGTGGACAACTTTTTTTGCCATTCGCGGCACCTGGGCGATTCTCGTGGTGCACCGCATTCCGCGGCGCATTCACACAGAGGGAGTCCACGGAAATGAAGAAGTTCGCCGTTCCGATCGCCGCCGTCCTCGCCGTCGTCGTCGCCGCATTGCTCGCCGGCGCCGCGCCCGCCACCGCACAGCCCGACCCGCAACGGTGTGAACGCGGCGAGTTCTGCCTCTGGCCGGACGAGGACCATCAGGGGGAGATCCAGCGCATCGCGCTCGAGAACGCCAACCCGGGGGAATGCGTGCCGCTGCCGGCGGGATTCGACGCGCGTTCCTTCGCCAACCGGACCAAACGGCCCGTCACCGTCTACCAGGGAAGGGACTGCGCCACGGAAGCCGAGTTCGACACCTATCCCGGCGGCGGCACGTTCGTGCCCGCGGCACCGTACGTGGTGCGGGGGGTGCAGATCTGGGAGAACTGACTCACCCGGTCGAGTGGATCAACTGAACACCTGAGGCTTATCTCAGCCCCGATGAGGGAACGTGTAAACGCGTGCGCGTTGATCCACGTAGGGGGTGGGCGATGGACCGCGACCCGGGCTCGAACGGGTCCCGGGGCCCGCTGCTGGGCGGGTTCGTCGTCTCGGTCGCCGTCCTCTCCGTGGTGTCCCTCGACGCGATGGTGCGGTCCCCCGCGCCGATGACGCACCCGGGCCTCCGCACCGAGGTGGGCCCGTTCTCGCGCGCGGTCAGCCAGGTGTTCTCCGGCGACGGCCGCGAGGAGTTCGCCACGTCGGCGATCGTCCTCGCGGCCGGGCCGGCGGCCACGTCCCCGACAACGCGACTGCGGCACGTCTTCCCAGGCATGGCGATACCGGGCATGCTGGACGGACGGGGCGTCTCCGGTCCCGTGCGGCGAACGCTGTTCGTGCTGGAGGTGCCGACGATGATGGCGCTCGCGGTCAGCCTGTTGCGGGTCACCGTTGGCACTGCTCGCGAGCGCGGGACGCCAGCACGAGCCGAGGTCGCCGGATGATCGCACTCGCCATCCTGTTCGCGGTGCTCGGCGCGTGCTGCAGCGCGATCGGGGCGCATCTGCAGCACAAGGGCGTGCAGGCGGCGACCAGGGACACCGCCCTGCGGCTGCGTGGCGCGGCCGCGCTCGTGCACAACCGGGCGTGGCTGGCGGGGTTCGCGGTGCTGTTCGCGTGCGCGGTGCTGCAGATCCTGGCACTGGCGCTGGCCCCGGTGACGATCGTCGCGCCGATCGTGGTGCTGGCCCTGCCCGCGGTGGCGGTCCTGAACGCCCGCACGTCCGGCGAACGCCTGGACAAGACGGCGGTCGTCGCGATCGTCGCGAGCACGCTCGGTGTCGCACTGTTCGTGGCACTGGCGTCGAGCAGGGCGGCCGCTGTGGAGTTCCCCAGCTCGGCGGTGCTGCTGGCGTGCCAGATCATCGCGGGCGCGGTGCTCCTGTTCGGAGTGATCGGCGCACTGAGCAACGGCCTGGCCCGCTGCGTCGCGCTGGCGACAGGTGCGGGCGCGGCGTACGGCCTGGTGTCGGTGCTGGTCAGGGACGTGACGTACACGTTCCAGCGCGAAGGCGTCCTCGGCATCCCGCCACTGTCGGTGACGGGCCTGGTGCTGGCGTTCGCGGTGGGCTCGTGGTTCATCCAACTCGCCTACGCGAGCGGCCCGCCGGACATCGTGGTCGGCTGCCAGACGGTACTGAGCCCGCTGGTGGCGACCGCGATAGCGATCGGCCTGCTGGACGAGACCGCCGACGCGGGCGGCTGGGCGGGGGTGGGCCTGATCTCGGGCGCCGCGGTGGCGGTGGTCGGAGTGGCGCTGCTGGCACGCCACCACCCGGAGGCAACGGCCCGGGCAGCCCCACACGCCGCGGAACGCCGCATGTTCCGCGCGTCGTCCCGCCACTGACCGGCCTTCCCTTGCCGCCCGGCGGCCCGGCGTGCTGAGGCAATGCGGCGGGCCCGGTTCCTGGTGAAACCGGGCCCGCCGCCGAAATTGCTCTACTCCGCGTAGGTCAGGTTCTTGCCTGACGACGGGTCGAACAGCTGGATCTTGTCCGCGTCGAACCAGACGTCCACTTCCGCGCCTTCTCGTGCGCCGGACGTGGCGGACAGCCGGGTCACCAACTGCGTGCCGTGTTCCTGGAGGTCCGACGCGCCCGCGTCGGCGGCCAGCTCCTCCAATTCGGCGGACGTGGCCGCTTCGCCTTCCACCGTGAAGTACGCGTACTTGTCCGAGCCCATCGACTCCAGTACGTCCACGGTCGCGGTGAAGGTGCTGCCTTCGGACAGGGTGTGCTCGTCCAGTACGCGGGCGTCCTCGAAGTGTTCGGGGCGGATGCCCGCGATCACCTCCCGGGGGGCCTTCGCCGCCTCGGCCAGGCGGCGGACCCGGTCGGAAAGGGCCACCTCGCCCAGCCCCGTCGACAGCCTGCCGTTCTCCAGGGTGCCCGGCATGAAGTTCATGGCGGGCGAACCGATGAAGCCCGCCACGAACAGGTTGGCCGGGTTGTCGTACAGGAACTGCGGTGAACCGACCTGCTGCACCAGTCCGCCGCGGAGCACCACGACACGGTCGCCGAGGGTCATGGCCTCCGTCTGGTCGTGGGTGACGTACACGGTGGTCGTCGCCAGCTGCTTCTGCAGTTTCGACACCGAGGTGCGCATCTGCACGCGCAGCTTCGCGTCCAAGTTGGACAGTGGTTCGTCCATCAGGAACGCTTTCGGGTTGCGGACGATCGCGCGCCCCATCGCCACGCGCTGGCGCTGGCCACCGGAGAGGTTCGCCGGTTTGCGGTCCAGGTGCTGTGTGAGGTCGAGGATGCGTGCGGCGTCGTCCACCTTCTGGCGGACCGTCGCGTCGTCGACCTTCGCCAGGCGCAGCGGGAACGCCATGTTCTCGCGGACGCTCATGTGCGGGTACAGGGCATACGACTGGAACACCATCGCGATGTCCCGGTCCTTCGGCGCCTTCTCGTTGACCCGCTGGCCGTCGATGCGCAGCTCACCGGAGGTGATGTCCTCCAGCCCGGCGATCATGTTGAGCATCGTCGACTTGCCACAGCCGGACGGGCCGACCAGGATGACGAACTCGCCGTCCGCGATCTTGATGTCCACATCGGACACCGCGAGGGCGCCGTCCGGGTACCGCTTGCTCACCTTGTCAAGGACGATCTCTGCCATATCCCCTCAGCCCTTCACGGCGCCGGACGTCAGCCCCGCGACAATGCGGCGCTGGAAGAACAACACGAAAATGATGATCGGGACGGTGATCACCACGGCGGCCGCGGAGATCGTCCCGGTCGGGGCCTCGAACTGCGAGGCACCGGTGAAGAACGACAGCGCGGCGGGCACCGTGCGCGACGCCTCGGTGGACGTCAGCGAGATGGCGAACAGGAAGTCGTTCCAGCAGAAGATGAACACCAGGATCGCCGTCGTGAACACGCCTGGCGCGGCCAGCGGGGCGATGACCCGCCGGAACGCCTGAGCCGGTGTCGCGCCGTCCATCTTCGCCGCCTTCTCCAGCTCCCACGGGATCTCCCGGAAGAACGCCGACAGCGTGTAGATCGCGAGCGGCAACGCGAACGTGATGTAGGGCAGGATCAGGCCCGGCCACGTGTCGAACAGGCCGAGCTGCCGCTCCATCTCGAACAGCGGCGACACGAGCGACACCTGCGGGAACATCGCGATCAGCAGCGAGACACCGACCAGTGCCCGCTTGCCCGGGAAGTCCAGCCGCGCGATGGCGTACGCGGCCATCGTGCCGAGCACGACCGCGATCAACGTCGCGATGATCGCGATGCCGATCGAGTTGATCAGCGCGCGGATGAACAGGTTGGTGGAGAAGATGTCCGCGTAGTTCTGCCAGGTCCAGTCGCGGGGAACGAAGTTCCTGTCGGTCTGCGTCTCCGTGGTCTTGAACGACAGGGAAACGGTCCACAGCACGGGAACGAGCGCGTACACCACGACCACGATGTCCACGATGGTCCAGCGCGCCTTGCGGCCGGTGGTGCCACCACCGATGACGGCCATCAGCGCCTCCCTCCCGAGTCGCTGCCGGGTGCCGAGGCCCCGAACAGCTTGACGAAGATGAACGCGATGATCGCCACCGCGATGAAGATCAGCACGGACATGGTCGAACCGATACCCAGGTTCAGGCCCTTGATCAGGTTGTTGTAGGTCAGCATGGACACCGACGACGTGTCGTTCGCGCCCTTGGTGAGCACGTAGATGTTGTCGAAGATGCGGAACGCGTCGAGCGTGCGGAACAGCAGCGCCACCAGGATCGCCGGCTTCATCACCGGCACCATCACCTTCGTGAACCGCTGCCACGCGCTCGCGCCGTCCATCGACGCGGCCTTCAGCAGGTCGTCCGGCACCAGTGCGAGACCCGCCATCAGCAGCAACGCCATGAACGGCGTGGTCTTCCACACCTCGGCGAGGATGATGATCGCGATCGACGCGAACCGGTCGGTCAACGGCGCCTCGGCACCGAACAGCGCGGCGAGGTAACCGGTGTCCGGGTTCCAGGCGTAGAACCACGAGAACGCCGCGACCACGGTCACGATCCCGTACGGGATCAGGGAAACCGTGCGGACCAGACCGCGGCCGACGAGCGTCCGGTGCATCACCAGCGCCAGCATCATGCCCAGCACCAGCTCGATCACCACCGAAACCACGGTGATGAACGCGGTGACACCGAACGCGGTCCACCAGTAGCTGTTGGACAGCACCGCCACGTAGTTGTCGAACCACACGAACTGGCGCTCGTCGGGGAACCGGAGGTCGTAGCGCTGCATCGACAGCCAGACCGAGTAGATGATCGGCCAGCCGGTGACCGCGATCATCACGAACGCGGCCGGGGCGCACAGCATCCAGCCGAGTCTGCGCTCGGCCCTCTTGCCCTCGCTGAGCGAGGGCCTCTTCTTCGCCGATGCCTCGACCACCGGCGCGTCAACGGTCTGGCTCACGGGAGAACTCCCTTGGATTCCAAGGCTTTCTGCAGCTGCTCACGCAGTTCGTCCGCGGTGGCCGCCGGCTCGATGTCCTCCGGCGGCGACAGCACCTTCGACGTGACGGTGGACAGGTTCTGGTACGCCGGGGTCAGCGGGCGGACCGCCGCGTCCCGCAGCTCCTCGAGAATCGTCTCCCACATGGGGTACGCCTCGACGAACTCCTGGTCGCCGCCGTCGTACACCGACTCGATCGTCGGCGGCACCCCGTCGTTGATCGCCGAGAACCGCTGGCTTTCCGCGCTGCGCAGGCACAACGCGGCCTCGAACGCCTCCGGCTTGTGCTGCGAGTACGCGCTCACCCCCAGGTTGTAGCCACCGATCGTGACCCGGCCCGGTCCGTCGATGCCCGGGTAGCGCGCCCACTTGAAGTGCTTCGCGCGCTCGGGGTTGGCTGCCTGCATCGCGGCGTAGACGTACGGCCAGTTCAGCTCGAACGCGGCTTCGCTGTCGCTGCTCTCGAAGCCCTGCTGAACCTGCTGCTCCTGCGCGTTGGTCAGCGACGGGTCGGTGACCCCGGCGGTCGCGACCTCCTTGAGCAGCCGCAACGCGTCGACGGCACCCTCGTCCATGACGACCTCCATGCCGTCGTCGGACAGGATCTGCCCGCCGTAGGAGGCGACCATCGTGTTGTAGGTGACCACGAGCCCCTCGTACTGCGCCCCGGTGAAGAGGATCTGGTACGGCTTGCCCTCACGTTTCAGCCGCTTCGCCGCTTCGAGCATCTCGTCCCACGTCACCGGCGGGTCGGGGGTCAGCCGGTCGTCGTACCAGAGCAGCTGGACGTTGGTGTTCTTGGTGGCGGCGAAGAGCTTGTCGTTCCACGTGGCCGTCGTCAGCGGGCCATCGAGCACGCCTTGCTCGGCCTCCTGCTTGTCCTGGCCCGTCCACTCCTCGAGCCATTCCGCCTCGGCGAACTCGGGCACCCAGGTGACGTCGAGCCCCAGGATGTCGAGGTCGGTGTCGCCTGCCGCGAGGCGGCGCACCATCTGCTCACGCTGACCGTCGGCGTCCCGGGGCAGCGTGCGGTAGACGATCTCGTAGCGGCCCCCGGCCGCCTCGTTGCACCGGTCGATGACCGACTGGAAGTTCTGTTCCGGCGCGTAGTAGACGTTGATCTGCATGCCGTCGTCCGAGCCGCAGGCCGCGATCGTGGACGCCGTCATCAGTGCGGCCCCGCTTACGGCGAGCGTCCGCCAGCGGGCGGTACTGCCCATGTGAACCCTGCCTCCCTATCCCTCCGGCACGGAGAAGGGAGGCGCGCGGCACCTCAGCGTGCCAGGTGGATGCGTTTGTCACGGTCCACTGAACCTAGGCCCGTTGATCACGGCCCGCAACCCACGATGGTCACGATCCGATCAACGGCTGTAACGGTCTAATCCGTTGCTCCGGACGGGCGCATCGCGAGCTTGGCGAGCAGGTCACGACCCTTCTCCGCGTTTCGTGGCTGGGCGAGCACGTCGTAGCGGCCCGCCACCAACTGGCTCGCCGACGCGATCTCCCTTCCCGAGCTGCGCGTGGTCGCATACCCCACCGCCGCGAAGATCAAACCGAAGACGACACCCGCGACCAGCCCGACGAGAATCGGCGCGAACGACATGCTCTGGGAGCTGAACAGGCCGAGCAGCAGACCGACGAACAGGCCGAACCACGCGCCGGACAACGCACCGGTGCCAAGCACCTTCGGCCAGCTCAGCCGGCCGATCACCCGCTCGACCAGCATCAGGTCCACGCCGACGATCGTGACCTCCTGCACGGGGAACTCGTTGCCTGCCAGGTACTCGACCGCGCGATGGGCCTCCTGGTACGTGCCGTAGGACCCGATCGGCCACCCGGACGGGGGCGTCGGCACCTTGGGGAGCGCCTGGCTCCTCCCTCTGGCCGAGCCGGAGAACGCGCCACTCACCGTTGCTCACCTCATGTTCAGCAGTTGACCCCATCCTGCCAACTAGGGGCATCCCGTGCTAACCCCGCCCGACCGGAACATCGCAGACCCGCTCGAACACGTCGGCGAAGCCACCGTCGATGTGGACGTTGACCGTGCCGTCCGGTTCGAAACTCGTGATCGAGGTGAACCGGCCACGGTCCCACCAGTACAGGTGCCTGCTGACCGGCTTGTGCCCGTCGTCGAACGCGCCGACGGTCATGGCGGCCATCGCCTGGATGGCGTCGTGCACGCTCTCGTCGCGCAGCACGTGGTAGAGCAGGACGGTCCGCTCCGGCATCGACACCAGGACGCCGTCGGGAAACTCGGTCTCGCCGCAGGCCCGCGCGATCATGTCGGGCAGCACCAACGCCGTGGACGCCGTGTGGACCGAGCCCGTCAGGCAGTGCACCGCACCGATGAGCTCGACGTCCGGCTCCTCGCGAGCCAGGTTCGCGAGGCCTGCCGCGCACAGCCGTTCGTGCCCGTACCACGCGACCTGCTCGTCGTTGAGGATGGTCACCAGCTCGGGGTAGTCGAACACCACCACCTCGAGCGTGCCCGGCACGGTCTCCAGCGCGTACCGCCACCAGTCCGGCCCCGGCCGGACTCCCTCCAAGAGCCGCAGGTACGTCCGCGACAGCAGCTGGTCCTCGGACAGCTCGGCGCTGTCGGGCACCGGGTCGCCGGGGTTGTCGAAGCCAAGATCAACCATGCCCTGGCACCGTAGTGGTCGGCCGGGGCACGGGTGAGCCGATCGGTCCGACCCGTCAGCGCGACCGGTACTCGCGCAGCAGGCCCCTGCTGATGATCGTCTTCTGGATCTCGCTGGTGCCCTCGCCGATGAGCAGGAACGGGGCCTCACGCATGAGGCGCTCGATCTCGTACTCCTTGGAGTAGCCGTAGCCGCCGTGGATGCGGAAGCTCTCCTGCGTCACCTCGGCGCAGTACTCCGACGCGATCAGCTTCGCCATGCCCGCCTCGACGTCGTTGCGCTCGCCGGAGTCCTTGAGCCGCGCCGCGTTCACCATCATCAGGTGCGCGGCCTCGACCTTGGTGGCCATCTCGGCGAGCTTGAACGCGATCGCCTGGTGCTGCGCGATCGGCTTGCCGAACGTGCTGCGCTGCTGGGCGTAGTCGACGGCCAGCTCGAACGCGCGGATCGCGATGCCGCACGCGCGGGCCGCCACGTTCACGCGGCCGACCTCGACACCGTCCATCATCTGCGCGAAACCCCTGCCGGGCGCGTCGCCGAGGATCTTGTCGGCGCCGACGCGGTAGCCGGCGAACACGGCCTCCGTGGTGTCGACGCCCTTGTAGCCCATCTTGTCGATCTTGCCGGGGATGGTGAGGCCGGGCGCGACCTCACCGAAGCCCGCCGGCTTCTCCACCAGGAACGCCGTCAGGTTCTGGTGTGCCTTCTCCGCGCCCTCGTCGGTCTTGACCAGCAGTGCGATGAGGTTGGAGCTGCCGCCGTTCGTCAGCCACATCTTCGCGCCGTCGATGACGTAGTCATCACTGCCGTCGCCGGCCTTCTTGGCGCGGGTCTTGATCGCCGCGACGTCCGAGCCGAGGTCCGGCTCCGACATCGAGAACGACCCGCGCACCTCACCGGTCGCCATGCGCGGCAGCAGGCTCTGCTTCTGGGCGGCCGTGCCGTGCTGGCGCACCATGTGCGCCACGATGAAATGGGTGTTGATCACGCCCGACACGCTCATCCAGCCGCGGGCGATCTGCTCCACCACCAGCGCGTAGGTGAGCAGCGACTCGCCGAGCCCGCCGTACTCCTCCGGGATGGTGAGGCCGAACAGCCCCATCTCCTTCATCCCGTCCACGATGTCGGCCGGGTAGGTGTCGGCGTGCTCGAGCGCCTGCGCGTGCGGGATGATCTCCTTGTCCACGAAGTCCCGGACCGTGGCCAGGATCTCCTGCTGGACGTCGGTCAGGCCGGCGGTCTGAGCAAGGCGGGCCATCGTTGGTCTCCCTCCGGGCGACGTGGTTACCGGCCAGTATTCACCGGTCAGCCCTCGTTCGCCCGGAGCCTGTGCGCAGAGCCACTCAGCAGGACCGGTTCAGATCACGCGCCGGTGCCCGCTCCGCGAGCTCCGCAAGCTCCGCTCAGCCGCGATGTTCGCTCCGCAAGCTCCGCTCAGCCGGCCCGGAGCTCGATCCGGTGGCCGCAGTCGCGGCAGTCGTTGGCAAGGACGTAGACGTCCGCGCCGCAGCCGTGGCAGGAGCGGAAGCTGCGCTCGAACAGGTCGTCGCGAGGGGGACGGCCGCCGAACAGGCGCGGCCCTCTTCGCCCCTCCTTGCTGATGCGATGCTTACCCATGAGCGACAGCTTCACCCGAAGGGGTGGGGTCAGCGCAAGCAAACCACCGTTACCTGTGCGTTATATCACCGCAACCTTCCACGATCCGTAACGTCGGCGACCTGCAGAGTAGTAATTCTGACGTTCCGTGACCAGATCACGACTCGGGAAACAACCGGGAGAACATCTCCGCGAACGAGCCCTCGACGCGAATAGCGATATCGCCGTCCTCGTCGGAATGGGTGATTTGTTCGAACGCACCGTCGTGCCACCAGTAGACGTGCGGGCTGATCGGCCCGACCTCCTCCGCGTACGCGTTGGCGGCGACCGCGGCCATCGTGTGCAGCGCCTCGACCACGTTCTCGTCGCGCGGCACGTGGTAGAGCAGTTGGTGGCGGAACGGGATCGCGACGAGCACCCCGTTGGGCAGCGCCGCCTCACCGGTGGTGCGCAGCACGACCTCCGGCAGCACCAGCGCGGTCGACGCGAAGAACATCGAGCCGACGAGGATCTCCACCCCGCGGTGGGTGACCCGGTCGTCGGCCTGCTCCTTGCGCAGGTTCGCGAGGCCCGCGGCCCGCAGCCGCGCGATGCCGTGCCGCGTGACCTGCTCGTCGTTGAACGTGGCCACGGAGTCCGGCAGGTCGAGCGCGAGCAGCTCAAGCACACCGGGCATGGCCTCGCGGCCGTAGGTCCACCACTGCGCGTCCGGCAGCGCGTCGGCCTCGTAGAGCCGCAGGTAGGTGTGGTCGAGCAGGTCCTCGGTCGGCACGTCGAACTGGTCCGGCCCGTCGATCGCGGCCAGCAGGCGGCGCAGGTGGTCGTCGACGAGACGGCTCCACCGCCTGGCGGGCACGTCCGCGTCGGACAGCCGGCGGGCGAGCGTCCCGAGCCCGAACTGGCGGCCGTCGGCGTCCTCGACGTGCCCCGCGTAGACCGTCACCTCGTAGCCCGCGCCCGCCATGCTGGCGCGGACCAGGTGCCGCAGCCGCTGCGCCTCACTGACGGTCAGCTCCGGCAGAGTCTCGTCGGCAGGTTCGTCCGGCCGCCGCCTGCCACGGTTGAACAGCCCCATCCGCGCCACCCTATGGGGTCGGCGAGTCCATCCCCCCGGCGGACGTCGCGCGACGGGTCCGATGCCAAGCCGAAAAGCGTCGTCGTCAGGGCCCGCCGATCGCCTCCGCCATCGCCAGGATCCGTTCCGCGTTGGCCACGTGCAGGTTCTCGATCATCCGACCGTCCACGGTGGCCACTCCGCGGCCGTCCCGCTGCGCCTGCCCGAACGCGGCGATCACCCGGTGCGCGTGCTCGACCTCCGCCGCCGACGGCGCGAAGATCTCGTTGCACGGCTCGACCTGCCCCGGATGGATCAACGTCTTGCCGTCGAACCCGAAGTCGCGGCCCTGCCGGCATTCCTCGGCGAACCCGGCCGCGTCGCGGACATCGTTGTACACCCCGTCGAGGATCACCCGGCCGGTCGCCCGCGCCGCCAGCACGCACATCGACAGCGGCCCCAGCAGCGGTCCCCTGCCGGGCACCTGCGCCGCGACCATCTCCTTCGCCAGGTCGTTGGTCCCCAGGACCAGCACCGTCAGCCGGGGCGAGGCGGCCGCGATCGCCGCGCAGTTCAGCACCGCGACCGGGGTCTCGATCATCGCCCAGATCGCCGTGTGGTCGGGGGCGTGCGCGAGTGCCTTCTCGATCGCGTGGACCTCGTCGGCCGAGTTCACCTTCGGCACCACCACCGCGGAGGGGCCCGCCGCACCGGCCGCGCGCAGGTCGTCCACGTGCCACGGGGTGCCAGCGCCGTTCACGCGGATCGTCACCTCGCGCGAACCGTAGGAGCCGACCGCCGCGCACACCCGTTCCCGCGCCGCCACCTTCGCGTCCGGGGCGACCGCGTCCTCCAGGTCCAGGATCAGCGCGTCCGCGGGCAGCGTCTTCGCCTTCTCCAGTGCGCGTTCGTTCGCGCCGGGCATGTACAGGACCGACCGGCGGGGCCGCATGCCCGCGTTCATGCCGTCGCCTCCTGGTAGGCGGCCGCCAGTTCCGGGTCGCGGGCGGCGAGGTCGTCGGCGAGGGCCACGATCACCTGGCACTGCTTCACCGTCGCGTCGTCCTGCATCTTCCCGTCCAGCATGACCGCGCCGGTGCCGTCGCCCATCGCGTCGATGACCCGCCGGGCCCACGCCACCTCGGACGCCTCCGGCGAGAACACGCGCCGCGCGATCTCGATCTGTTTCGGGTGCAGGCTCCACGCACCGACACAGCCGAGCAGGTAGGCGTTGCGGAACTGGTCCTCGCAGGCCACCACGTCGCGGATGTCGCCGAAGGGCCCGTAGTAGGGCAGGATCCCGGCCGCCACGCAGGCGTCGACCATCCGCGCCACCGTGTAGTGCCACAGGTCCTGCTGGTAGGTGGTCCGGCCCTCCGCCAGGGAGTCGCCGACCGGATCGGTCCGCACCAGGTAGCCGGGGTGGCCACCGCCGACCCGGGTCGTCTTCATCCGGCGCGACGCGGCCAGGTCGGCCGGGCCGAGCGAGATGCCCTGCATGCGCGGGCTGGCGAGCGCGATCTCCTCGACGTTCGCCACGCCGCTCGCGGTCTCCAGGATCGCGTGCACCAGCAGCGGGCGCGCCAGCCCGGCGCGGGCCTCCAGTTGGGCGAGCAGCCGGTCGACGTAGTGGATGTCCTCGGGCCCCTCGACCTTCGGCACCATGATCACGTCGAGCTTGTCGCCGATCTGTGTGACCAGCGTGAGCAGGTCGTCGAGCACCCACGGCGAGTCGAGGCTGTTGACGCGCGTCCACAGCTGCGTGTCGCCGAAGTCCACCTCCCGCGCGATCCGCACCAGCCCGTCCCGGGCCGCCTCCTTGCGGTCCGCCTGGATGGCGTCCTCGAGGTTGCCGAGCAGCACGTCAGCCTTCCCGACCATGTCGGGCACCTTCGCCGCCATCTTCTCGTTGCCGGGATCGAAGAAGTGGATCATCCGGGACGGGCGGAAGGGGATCTGCCGCAGTGGCTCCGGCGCGCCGACGGCGAGCGGGCGGAAGAAGTCCTTCGGTGACCTCATCGAGCGCCTCCCAAACTGAAAGCTACCTGCGGGTAACCCTAGGGCGTCGGAAACCGGCTCGCCGTACCCGTGTCAGCTACGCCACCCTGTACGCATGTCCTTGACCGTGCCAGAGAGCTTCGCGGCCGGCCTCGACGAGGACGCCGCGGAGTGGCTGGCCGGGCTGCCGGCGCTCACCGCGTCGTGCCTCGCACGCTGGGACCTGACCGTCGACGGCCCGCCTGTGCACGGCGTGTGCGCGCTCGTCGTGCCGGTCCGCCGCGTGGACGGCGAGCCCGCGGTGCTCAAGATGACCTGGCCGCACGACGAGGCCCGGCACGAGGCGCTCGCGCTGTCGCTGTGGGACGGCGACGGCGCGGTCCGGCTGCTCGACAACGACGACGACGCGTGGGCGCTGCTCCTGGAGCGGCTCGACCCCGCGACCACGCTGCGGACCGCGCCCATCGGGGAGGCGCTGACCGTGGTCACGAGCATGATCGGACGGCTCGACCGGCCCGCGCCGCCGGTCGTGCGGCACATGCGGGACAACGCGGCGCGCTGGGTGCGCGAGCTGCCTGCCGAGAACGACGGCAGGGTGCCGCGCGAGCTGGTCGGCCAGGCCGTCGCGTACTGCCGCGAGCTGGGCCCGGCCGCCGGGAACCACCTGGTCAACGAGGACCTGCACTACGACAACGTGCTGCGCGGCGAACGGGAGCCGTGGCTCGTGATCGACCCGAAACCGATCGCGGGCGACCGCGAGTTCGGGCTGATCCCGTTGCTGTGGAACCGGTTCGACGAGGTCATGGCGGCGGGCGGGCTGACGGCGATAGCCGGGGCCGCCGGGCTGGACCGGGAGCTGGCCCGCAGGTGGACGTTCGTCAGGGCCGTCGACAACTGGCTCGGCAGTGGCGAGGGCCACCGGCTGGCCGCGACCTGTGCGCGAATCGCGGCGGCGACCGCCTGAGCCCGCTACGTTCCATCGGGTGGCTGAGTGGATGGTGCCGGGGTACACGCAGCTGACCGTGCTCGGCGAAGGCGGTTTCGGGCGCGTGGTGCTCGCCCGCCACGACGAGACGAGCCGGGTCGTGGCCATCAAGTACCTGCACACGGCCGACGAGCCGTCGCGCGCGGTTCCGGCACGAGGCCGCGATCCTGCACCGCGTGGTGAGCCCGCACGTGGCGCGGCTGTACCAGTTCGTGGCGACCGCTGGTGCGGCCCGACCGCCAGAGCGTGCTCGTGGACTTCGGCATCGCGCTACTGTCCGGCCACAGTGGACACTCCGGCGGCACGCCCGCCTACATGGCGCCGGAGCAGTGGCAGGGCGCGCCCGCCACACCGGCCACCGACGTGTACGCGGCGACGTGCGTGTTCTTCTTGTGCGTCACGGGTTTCCGGCCGTTCACCGACACCGGCACCGAGCGGCTGCGGCACGCGCACCAGTTCACCGCGCCGCCGGTCGCCGCGGTCCCGGCGCCGGTGCGGGCGCTGGTGGCGCGCGGCATGGCGAAGGACGTGGCGGCCCGGCCCGCGAGCGCGGCCGCGTTCGTGAAGGAGCTGGCGGCCGCCGGGTACGGGAAGGACTGGGAGACCAGGGGCTGGCAGCGGCTCGCCGGGTACGCGGGCACGCTGCTCGCCGCGTCGCCGATGGCGTGGCTGGTGTCGTCGACGGGCGTGCTCACGGCGACGGGTGGCTCGGCCACCGCGGCGGGCGCCGTGGCCGCGAAGGTCGCCGCGGCGGTCGGCGGCGCCGTTCGCGGTGACCACAGCGACCGAGCAGGCGAGCCACCCCGTCAACGTGGCCGTGTCCGCGCAGGTGGTGCGGGTGTCCGGGCCCCGGAACGCCGAGGCGGTGAACGAGGCACTGCGCGCCCCGGTCGACGCGCGGCTCCGGGCGGTGCGCGACGACATCGCCGCGGTCCGCGCCCGCCTGCGGGACGACGACGAACGGTGGGACGACCCGGCGAGCATCACGATCACCGCGAACGCGCTGGTGCAGGGCACCGACTTCGTGTCCGTGCGCTACGACAACCAGCCCGACACCAGCCTGATCACGAACAGCTCGTGGCAGAGCTTCGACAGCGTGACCGTCGACGTGCGCACCGGCGAGGCGCTCACGCCCGACGAGATCTACCGGCCGGGCGCCGCGGGCGAGCTCGCCGACCGGTGGCTGGACGAGGAGGCGATCGCCGGGTGCCCGGACATCTCGACCGGCAGCGCGCGGGTGGACCTGACCGAGGAGAACCTCGGCCGCGAGGTGACCGTCGCGTTCGCCCGCGACCACGCGTCGTTCACGGTGGAGCTGCCGCGGCTCGGGCGTGCCAACGCGTGCGGCATCCCGACCGTCGACCTGCCCTACGACGAGCTGTCCGAGGTGCTGGACCCGGTGCTGGTGGCGGATCTCACAACTGGGTGAACCGCGCGCGGGGCCGATAGCCTTGCCCGCGTGGGTGCCGTGAGCAGGGTCTTCGTCGCACAGCTCGTCGGACTGCCGGTCTTCGGACCGGACGGGGAGTCCATCGGCAAGATCCGGGACGTGGTGGTGGTGCTGCGCACCGACCGCGAACCACCCCGGGTCCTCGGCGCGGTGGTGGAGCTCGCGACCAGGCGCCGCATCTTCGTGCCGATGCTGCGCATGACGTCGATCGACGCGAACGCGGTGACGCTGACGACAGGTTCGGTGAACCTGCGGCGGTTCAACCAGCGGCCCAACGAGGTGCTGGTGATCGGCCAGTTGCTGGACGCGCGGGCGGAGGTCGTCGACAGCGGTCGGTCGGCGGTGCTGGTGGACGCGGCGATGGAACCGAGCAGGACCCGCGACTGGGTGCTCAGCCGGGTCGCGATCCGCGAACGCACCGGCAGGCTGTCCCGCCGCGCCCCGATCCAGGTGCTGCGGTGGGAGGAGATCCAGGCCCCCGGCGTCACGGACCTGGCGTCGGCGCCGCAGGGCGCGGCGCAACTGCTGAGCGTGTTCGAGGGCATGCGGGCCGCGGACGTGGCGGCGGCCATGCGGGAGCTGCCGGCGAAACGCAGGTACGAGGTGGCGGACAGCCTCGACGACGAGCGGCTCGCGGACGTGTTCGAGGAGCTGCCGGAACAGGACCAGAAGGACCTGCTGGCGCACCTGGACGAGGAGCGGGCGGCGGACGTACTGGAGGCGATGGACCCCGACGACGCCGCCGACCTGCTGGCCGAGCTGTCGGAGGGTGAGCAGGCCAGGCTGCTTGGCCTGATGGAACGGCAGGAGTCCGACCCGGTGCGGCGGCTGCTGGCGTACTCGGCGGACACGGCGGGCGGCCTGATGACACCGGAGCCGATCGTGCTGACCCCGGACGCCCCGATCGCCGAGGCGCTGGCGATGGTCCGCAACCCGGACATCACCCCGGCGCTGGCGAGCATGGTGTTCGTGTGCCGCCCGCCGAGCGCGACACCGACCGGCCGCTACCTGGGCTGCGTGCACCTGCAGCGCCTGCTGCGCGAACCACCCGGCGAGCTGGTGGCGAGCGTGCTGGACACGGAACTGGCGCGCCTGCCCCCTTCGGCGACGCTGAACGAGGTGACCAGGTACTTCGCCGCGTACGACCTGGTGTGCGCCCCGGTCGTGGACGACACGGACCACCTGGTCGGCGCGGTGACCGTCGACGACGTGCTGGACCACCTGCTGCCGACCGGCTGGCGGGAGTCCACGAGCGAGGAGCCCGCGGATGCCTGACCTGCTGTCCCGCCGCCGCCTTGACCAGCCACGGCGCCCAGGCTTCCGGATCACCATCGACCCGGAGACGTTCGGCCGCCTGTCGGAACGCCTGGCCCGCTTCCTGGGGACGGGCAAGTTCCTGTTCTGGCAGACACTGCTCGTGCTCGTGTGGATCACACTGAACCTGACGGCCGTGACGCTGCGGTGGGACCCGTACCCGTTCATCCTGCTCAACCTGGCGTTCTCGACACAGGCGGCGTACGCGGCGCCGCTGATCCTGCTGGCCCAGAACCGCCAGGACAACCGCGACCGCGTGTCACTGGAGGAGGACCGGGCCCGCGCCGCCCGCACGAAGGAGGACACGGAGTTCCTCGCCCGCGAACTGGCGGCACTACGGCTCGCGGTCGGCGAGGTAGCGACCCGCGACTACCTGCGCAGCGAACTGGACCGCCTGCGAACCGACCTGAACGCCAAACCCCGCAAACCCCGCCCAACAGCGGAAACACTGCGCGAGGACCCGCGCTGGGCAGAAACCTGAGGGAACGGCCCGCACCCCGCACGACGCCCAGGCTGCCCTCGCCCCCGCACGCGTTCCCACCCGAACCCACGGCCTCGGCAAAGCCGGTATGCCTGACCTCGAGACGCCACGTCCACCCGCCGGTGTCCCGAAAGCGTCGTTCGGGGCACGACACCCGCGCCCGCGCAGCGCGCGCCGGGCGGGGCCGCCCGCCGGGCGGGCCGGTGCGGTGAAGGCGCGTGCACGGCACAACAAGTGCCGTCAATGGGCCATTCAGGACGCCCAGCGCCCTGAACGCGCCTTTCAGGGCATTGCCACGCCGTCATCGCAACCCCCACCCGAACCCGGGGGCGTCCCGCCATGCCAGTCTACCGGCCCCACCGGCAAAACAAGCGACAAGAGCCCAACTGTGGACAACCAGCACGGCTGTGGACAACTAGTCGGCCAGACGGGAGCACAACGCGCCGAACGACACCAGCTCGTCCTCGTTCAGGTGCTCCACGAAGTGCCGGACCACGCCGGCGAGATGTGTCCGGGCCGCGGCGCGAAGGGTGTCCACACCCTTCGGGGTCAGGACCGCCACGATGCCGCGGCCGTCGCCGTCGAAACGTTCGCGGGTGACCATGCCCGCCACCTCGAGCCGGTCCACCAGCCGGGTCACCCCGGAGCGGGACAGCAGCACCGCGTCGGCCAGCTCGGCCATCCGCAGTCTGCGCCCGGGTGCCTCCGCGAGCTGGACCAGCACGTCGTAGCCGCCGAGCGTGATCGGGTGCTCGGCCACCAGTTCCGCTTCGAGCACGCGCGACAGCCGGGCGTGGGCGCGCAGGAACGATCGCCACGCGTCGAGCTCTTTCCCGGTGGGCATCCGGGTCACCGCAGGCTCCGGCACGAAGACGATGTTACGGAACGGGTCGTAGCATGGTTGGGTGACCACACCAGATGTCGAGGCCGTGCGTGCTGCGCTGGCCACCGTGCAGGATCCGGAAATCCACAAGCCGATCACCGACCTGGGCATGGTCAAGAACGTGTCCATCGGCGACAACGGCACCGTCCATGTGGAGATCTACCTCACGGTGTCCGGCTGTCCGCTGCGCAACAAGATCACCGAGGACGTGACGAACGCCGCGTCCTCGGTCGAGGGCGTGCGGCACGTGACCGTCGAGATGGACGTCATGTCCGACCAGCAGCGCACCGAGCTGCGGCAGAAGCTGCGTGGCTCGTCGGAGGAGCCGAAGATCCCGTTCGCCGAGCCCGGTTCGATGACCCGCGTGTACTGCGTGGCGTCCGGCAAGGGTGGTGTCGGCAAGTCGAGCGTGACGGTGAACCTCGCGGTGGCGATGGCCGAGCGCGGCCTGTCGGTCGGCATCGTCGACGCGGACATCTACGGCCACTCGGTGCCCCGCATGCTCGGTGCCGACGGCAAGCCGACGCGTGTGGAGAAGATGATCCTCCCGCCCGCCGCGAACGGCGTGAAGGTCATCTCGATCGCGATGTTCACCCCGGGCAACACGCCGGTGGTGTGGCGCGGCCCGATGCTGCACCGCGCGCTGCAGCAGTTCCTGGCGGACGTTTTCTGGGGCGACCTGGACGTGCTGCTGCTGGACCTTCCCCCGGGCACCGGCGACATCGCGATCTCGGTGGCCCAACTGCTGCCGAACGCGGAACTGCTGGTCGTGACCACCCCGCAGCAGGCGGCGGCCGAGGTCGCGGAGCGGGCGGGCGCCATCGCCATGCAGACCCGCCAGCGCATCGCGGGCGTGATCGAGAACATGTCGTGGCTGGAGCTGCCGGACGGTTCCCGCATGGAGCTCTTCGGCGAAGGCGGCGGCCAGAGGGTGGCGACGTCGTTGACGAACTCGATCGGCGCGGACGTCCCGCTGCTGGGCCAGGTCCCCCTTGACCCGCGCCTGCGCGAAGCGGGCGACAACGGCCAGCCGTTCGTGAAGACGGTCCCGGATTCGGCGGCGGCGCAGGAACTGGCGAAGATCGCGGGCAAGCTGTCGACCCGGGCCCGCGGCCTCGCCGGCCGAATGCTGTCGGTCTCCCCGGCCTGACCTGCGGGTCTGGCCTCCGGCCCCCGATTCCAGCCTACGGCAGACCACCGACATTCCCGGCCTCCGTGCACCCCGCGGGGGCCGGGTTGTCCACAGCACACCCGGCCATCCACAGCCGAGTCGCACGGCACCCGTTCCTGTCGGTGCCGAGGACTACGCTGGATTTCGGGGGGCCGAGGGCCGCCCTCAGGTCGCGTCCGGGTCGAACGTCGGCTTGTCCGTCGGCGGTTTCGGGTCCTCGCGCGTCGGTGCCGGGGTGGGCGGCGGGGTGTGGCCGTTGGGCTTGGTGCCGCCGTTCGGGGTGTCGATGTCGTCGAACAGGTGCCTGGTCACCGCGCGCCTGGGGTCGAAGTTCCGCAGTTGCTGCAGGTCCTGCAGCGGCTTGCGCAGATCCTCGAAATCGTCACCCATCTCGGTGCGCAGCTGTTCCCGCGCGCCGGTCGCGTACTCGCGGACCTTGCGCACGTTGCGGCCCAGCCACGCCGCCGCGGACGGCAGCCGTTCCGGGCCGAGGATGAACAGGCCCGCCACGACCAAGATGAGGATCTCGGCCCAGCCGATGCTGTCGAACACTGTGGCCTACCTCCGAAGCAACGCAACTCCGACGCCGCTGTCCAGCGTAGCCGGTCAATCCGACTGCAACGTCACCTGAACCGTCAGTTCGCGGCCGTCGCGCGCCAGTACGACCGGCACCGTGTCGCCGATCCTGTGGTGGCGCACCGCGACGATCAGTTCCGCCGCGTTCGCGATCGGCCGGTCACCGACTCTCCTGATGACGTCGTTCTGCCTGATACCCGCCTTGGCGGCGGCGCCGCCTTCGCGGACGTTCTGGACCCGGGCGCCCTCGGCCGTCTCCGCCGACACCGACGCGGCGTTCACGCCCAGGTCGGCGTGGTTGACCTTGCCGGTCCTGATCAGCGACTCGGCCACCGGGCGGGCGTCGTCGATGGGGATGGCGTAGCCGAGACCGATGCTGCCGCCCTCCTCGGACGTCGAGATGATCGACGTGTTGATGCCGACGAGCGTGCCCGTCGAGTCGACCAGCGGACCGCCCGAGTTGCCGTGGTTGATCGCCGCGTCGGTCTGGATCGCGTCGTAGACCGCGGGCACGCCGTCCTCCTCGCCGACCACGATCGGCCGGTTCAGCGCGCTGACGATGCCGAGCGTCACCGTGTCGGTCTCGCCGAGCGGGGAGCCGATCGCGAGTACGGTGTCGCCGACCGCGAGGTCCGAGGACTTGCCGAGCTGGATCACGGTGGAGACGTCGGCCTCGACCTTCACGACCGCGAGGTCCATCTTCGGGTCCGACCCGACGAGCTTCGCCTCCACGCGCTTGCCGTCGTTGAACACCACGGTGATCTGCTGGCCCTCGGACACCGCGCCGCCGAGCGTCACGACGTGCTCGTTGGTCAGGATGTAACCGGCGCTGTCGATCACCGCACCGGACCCGACGCCCGCGCCCTGCTCGGAACGCACCTCGATCGTCACGACCGCCGGCCGCACCCGCTTCGCGATGTCGGCGACCGAACCCGGCGCCCGCTCCTTGCCCGGTGTCACCTCCGCGAGGGTGGCGTCACTGGTCAGCTGGTCGCCCCGGTCGGCGACGAAGTACGCGGCTACCCCGCCGCCGACGCCGATGACCAGCGCCAGCACCGCGAGGAACACGAGCGCGGACACCTTCACGCGGCGCCCGAACAGCACCTCCGGCAGGCTCAGCAGCTGGGCGGGTGACTTGGCGTCCGGCTTCTCACCGTCGGTCACCTTGTCGGGGCCGACAGCGGGCGGGCCGATGACAGCGCCCGCCGACGGGTCACGCCACGGGTCGTGCGCGGCGTCCGGGTCCCACGGGTCGACGCCGTTGGCGTCGTGCTCGTCCGAGGGCGGACGCTGCAGCAGTTCCTGGTTGCCCTCCGGCCTGCCGAACGCGGACGACAGCGCCTCAGGCGGGGGCGGTGCGGTCTTCAGCTCACCGAACGCGGGCTGCTGCGGTGAGTGGGGAGAGAACGCGCCGTCGACACCGGTCGGGCGGCCGAACACGGCGGCCGCGCCGGGGTCGACCGGTGGGTGCGCCAACGGACGTGGTCCGAGCCGGGGTCGGTCGTCACTGCCGGGAACGGCGCTGCCGTTCGACGGCGGGCCCGGCTCGGGGTTCCACTGGCTGTTCATCGTCGCCAAGCCTGCCGCACAAGCAGTGAAGTCGGCGTTGCGCTAGCGGTTGGTGACGTGCAGCGTCGCGGCATAACCGGCCTGCTGCATGGTGCCGCCACCGACGACCGCGGGCCGCTGCTCACCGTTGGCCGGTGCGGGTGCGGGCTCCTCGCCACTGCTGGACGTCGTGACGAGCGCGAGCGCACCGAGCACGAGCCCGGACACGACCACGCCGGCGCCCTGTGCTGCGCGGCGGCCAGACCTACGCCCGAGGACCGCGCCGCCCTCGCCGAGTTTCGCCGAACTTCCCAACGGCGCGGTGCCTCCGAGCTGCGGGACCCGGTCGGGTCGCTGCACGGCGACCAGCTGGCCGTCCTGGGTCATCGCGAGACCGTCGGGCACCGACGGCATCTCCACCTGCTCGGGGATCGCCATCAGGTTCGCGAGCAGCCCGGCAGGCGCGGAGAAGGCGTTGGCGGACTGGACGGCGGACGCCGCCTGCCGCTGCGCGGAGATCTCGGCCGCGCACGAGCCACATCGTGCGACGTGCGACGCGGCACGGTCGTGCGCCGTCGCCGACAGCTCACCGTCGACGAACGCCACCACCGCATCGGGAAGAAGATGCTGTTCGGACAGACCCCAACCGCGCTCGTCGGTCACGACCTACCCTCCCGTACCAGTTCACGGCGGCGCTCCAGCGACGCGCGCAGGGCCTGCCGCCCACGGTGGATCCTGCTGCGAACAGTACCCAACTTCACGTTCAGGGTGGCGCCGATCTCCTCGTAGGAGAGGCCTTCCACGTCACACAGCACGACCGCGGCCCGGAACTCGGGGGGCAGCTCGTCCAGCGCGGCCTGCAGGTCAGGGTCCAGGTGTGTCTCGACGTACACCTGCTCCGGGCTCGGGTCGTCGCCCGCCAGCCGGTCGGTGTCCTCTGGCAGCCCCTCCATGCGCAGCCGCGACCGGCGGCGCGCCATGTCGAGGAACAGGTTCGTGGTGATGCGGTGCAGCCAGCCCTCGAAGGTGCCGGGCTTGTAGTTCGCGAGCGACCGGAATACCCGGATGAACGTCTCCTGGGTCAGGTCCTCCGCGTCGTGCGCGTTGCCGGTCAGGCGGTAGGCGAGGCGGTAGACACGGTCGGCGTGCTCGCGCACGACCTCGTCCCACGATGGCGGTGTCCACGCGGCATCGTCGATGGTGACGGGCGCGGCGTCGGCGGTCTGCGTAGGCATCGGGCGGTGTCCCACCTCTTCCGGGTCGGTGAACCCACTACCCTTCTCAACGCCTGCCATGTTCATCGTGTTCCCCATCCCCCTGACCCTGTGACCTACTGTCACCAAGGATCATGTCGGTCGTCGATATGAAGCTAGTGAGAGTCGTCTGAGAACCACCTGAGAATCGACCGGGGGCCTTATCACCCGGTCCGGGCCCGGACAACGCTAATCTCACACTTCGTGGCATCCGATACGCCGACGATCGACTCGGACGCGTTGAACGCGTACGTCGAGGGCTACCTCACCGAGGACGACACGCTGGCCGCGGCCCGCAAGCGGGGAGTGCAGCTCGGCTGCGCCCCGATCACGCGGGCAGGCGGCTCCGCGCTGCGCTTCCTGGCAGCAGCGACACAGGCGAAAGCCGTGGTCGAGGTCGGCACCGGCGCCGGCGTCAGTGGCCTCTACCTGCTGCGCGGCATGGCGCAGGACGGGGTGCTCACGTCCATCGACGTGGACCCGGAACCGCAGGGCGCGGCGAAACGCACGTTCATGGAGGCGAAGATCGCGCCCGGCCGCACGCGCCTGATCATGGGCCGTGCCCTGGACGTGCTGCCCCGGCTGACCGAGGAGGCGTACGACCTGCTGTTCGTCGACGCCGCGAAGCAGGAGTACCCCGGGTACCACGAGCAGGGGGTGCGGCTGCTGCGCCCTGGTGGCGTGATCGCGTTCAGCAGCGTCCTGTGGTCGGGCGGGGTCGCGAACCCGGCCCGCCGGGACGCGGAGACCGTCGCGCTGCGGGAGGTCGCGAGAGTCGTGCGGGACGACGACCGTCTGGTCCCGGTACTGCTGCCGATCGGTGACGGCTTGCTGGTGGCGGCCAAGACGGGCTGACGCGGTCGCGGCGTCGCCACCGGGCCGCTGACGGAGGAGTCGCGGCCCGGCTCGCCTCGCTGTGTCGTCCCGGCGCCCGCTGAATCCGCTCGCACGCGCGTTGCCCAACCCCCACCCGATCCCGGGGGCGTCCCGCCGTGCCAGTCTACCGGTGGGGTACGACAGTCGAGGGCGTTCGCGGGCTACCTGTGGACAACTCACCCTGCTGTGGACAACTCAGCCGCCCAGTGGCTTCTGTCACATCCACGCGCACGGCCGCGAGGCCGCGGTTCACTCGACTCGTTCGCCCTTGCCGAGCACGACCACGCCGCCCGCCGACACGGTCCACCGCTGCCGGTCCGCGTCCAGGTCGACGCCGATCTCCGCGCCCTCGGAGACCTCCACGTTCTTGTCGAGGATCGCCCGCCGCACCACGGCGCCCTTGCCGACCCGCACGCCGGGCAGCAGCACGCTCCCCTCGACCTGCGCGCCGTCCTCGATCACCACGTCCGCGCTGATCACCGAGTCGCGCACCGACGACCCGGACACGATCGACCCCGGCCCGATGATCGACTCCACCGCGCTGCCCGAGTTCACGAACTTCGCGGGCGGCAGCGGCGGCGTCGCCGTCCGGATCGGCCACCGGTGGTTGTAGAGGTTGAACACCGGGTGCACGGACACCAGGTCCAGGTGCGAGTCGTAGTAGGCGTCGAGCGTTCCGACGTCCCGCCAGTACCCGCGGTCACGCTCGGTCGCGCCGGGCACCTCGTTGTCACCGAAGTCGTACACCCGCGCCTCGCCACGCCCGACCAGCATCGGGATGATGTCGCCGCCCATGTCGTGCATCGACTCGGGGTTGGCGGCGTCCTCCCGCAGCGCGTCGAGCAGCGTCTCCGTGCGGAACACGTAGTTGCCCATGGACGCGAACGTGACGTTCGGGTCGTCCGGCACCGATGGCGGCGCGGCGGGCTTCTCCAGGAACCGGGTGATCTTCCCGGACGCGTCCGAGTCGATGCAGCCGAACGCCCTCGCCTCGTTGCGCGGCACGCGGATCCCGGCGACGGTCACCCCCGCACCCGCGTCGACGTGCTCCTCGACCATCTGCGAGGGGTCCATCCGGTAGACGTGGTCGGCGCCGAACACCACGATGTGGTCCGGTTTCTCGTCGTAGACGAGGTTCAGCGACTGGAAGATCGCGTCCGCGCTGCCGGTGTACCACCTCGGTCCGAGCCGCTGCTGCGCGGGCACCGGGGTGATGTACTGCCCCAGCACGCTCGACAGCCGCCACGTGGTCGAGATGTGCCGGTCCAGTGAGTGCGACTTGTACTGCGTGAGCACGCATAACCGGTGGTAACCGGCGTTCACCAGGTTGGACAGCACGAAGTCGATCAGCCGGTAGTTGCCACCGAACGGCACCGCGGGTTTGGCTCTGTCAGCGGTGAGCGGCCACAGCCGCTTCCCTTCACCCCCGGCGAGCACGATCGCGAGCACGTGTGGCTGCTGGCCCTTCACGTGGCTGACCCTAACCGCGTTCGCACTGGTACGGCTACCTTGGGCCATGTGCGTATCGGGCTGTTGACTCGGGAATGGCCGCCGGAGGTCTACGGCGGCGCTGGCGTTCACGTCGAGTTCCTCGTTCCGAGGTTGCGCGAGCTGGTCGACGTCGACGTGCACTGTTTCGGCGGGCCGCGCTCCGGCGAGGGCGTCCACTCGCACAACCCGGCAGCGGGCCTCGAGCGGGCCAACCAGGCGTTGCGGACGTTGTCGGCGGACCTGTCGATCACCGCGGCCGTCGACGGCGCCGACCTCGTGCACTCGCACACGTGGTACGCCAACCACGCGGGGCACCTCGCGAAGATCCTCTACGACGTCCCGCACGTGGTCACCGCGCACTCGCTGGAGCCGCGCAGACCGTGGAAGGCCGAGCAGCTCGGCGGCGGCTACCGGCTGTCGTCGTGGGTGGAGCGGACGGCGTACGAGTCGGCGGACGCGATCATCGCGGTGAGCGAGGGCATGCGCACCGACGTGCTCGGCTGCTACCCGGCGCTCGACCCGCAGCGGGTGCGGGTGGTGCGCAACGGCATCGACTCGTCGGCCTACCACCCGGTGGCGGAGTCGGACGCGCTGCGGCACTACGGCGTGGACCCGGATCGCCCGATCGTGGTGTTCGTCGGGCGGATCACCCGGCAGAAGGGTGTCGGGCACCTGATCGCGGCCGCGCACCAGATCGACCCCGAGGCGCAGCTGGTGCTGTGCGCAGGCGCGCCGGACACACCGGAGATCGCGCGGGAGACGACGGCGGCGGTGTCGGAGCTCGCGGCTGCGCGGCCGGGCGTGTACTGGATCCAGAAGATGCTGCAGCCCGCGGAGGTGCGGCAGTTCCTGAGCCACGCGACGGTGTTCGTGTGCCCGTCGGTGTACGAGCCGCTCGGCATCGTGAACCTGGAGGCGATGGCGTGCGGCACGGCGGTCGTCGCGTCGGACGTCGGCGGCATCCCCGAGGTCGTGGCCGATGGCAGGACCGGTCTGCTGGTGCACTACGACGAGGCGGACGAGTCCGCGTTCCGGTCGGGTCTCGCGGACGCCGTGAACCGGCTGCTCGCCGACCCGTACCGGGCGAAGCTGATGGGCGACGCCGGCCGGGAACGGGCGGTCACGGAGTTCTCGTGGGCGTCGGTGGCCGAGCAGACGGTGGCGGTGTACCGGTCGGTGCTGGGCTGAGCACATGCGCGAACAGCTCGGGTCCGGCGAGGTGACGTTGCGGCGCTGGCGCGAGCAGGACGCGCCGGTGCTGTACCAGGTCGTGCGGGAGTCGATGGCGCATCTGCGGCCGTGGATGGCGTGGGTGGCGGATGGCTACCCGCCGGAAGCGGCGGCGGCGTTCGTGGCGAGCACGGGGCCCGACTGGGAGCGGGGCGCGGCGTTCAACTACGCGATCTTCGTGTCGGGCAGGCTGGCCGGCGCGGCGAGCCTGATGGCGCGGATCGGCCCCGGTGGGCTGGAGCTGGGGTACTGGCTGCACCCGGGTCACGTCGGCCGGGGCGTGGCGACCCGGACGGCTTCGCTGCTGGTGGCGGAGGCCTTCCGGACCGGGGCACAACGGGTGGAGATCGTCACGGACGTGGCGAACACGCGCAGCGCGGCGGTACCGAAGCGGCTCGGTTTCGTGGTGGTGGACCGGCGGCCGCCGCAGGAGCCGGTCACTCCGGGCGAGGACGGTCTGGACGTCATCTGGCGGCTGAACCCTGACCGGGGTTGATCCGGGGAAGCTCAGGGAAGTTCCTGAGAGCGTGTTCAGCCCGGGCCCAATAGCTTCGACGCATGGCACCTCCACGCATCCGACTGGCCCGTTTCACGGTGGCGTCCGGGATCGCCACCGGGATCAGCCAGGTCGTGCTGCTGGCGGTGTACGGCTTGACGAGCGTGGACGCGACGACGGCGAGCACGGTCGCGTTCCTGGCCGGTTCGGTGCCGCATTTCCTGATGGTCCGGTACTGGGCGTGGCCCGCGGGCAAGCTGCGCTCACAGTTGACGACGTACCTGACGGTGACGTTGGTCGGCGGGGTGGCGTCGATCGCGCTGACGACGGCCGCGGAGGCCCTGGTGCTGCCGCTGCTGCCCAGCCGCTGGCAGCCGGTGGCGCTGACGCTGAGCTACCTGGCGGCGAGCGGCCCGGTCTTCCTCGCCAAGTTCGCGGTCTTCGACCGCGTGTTCGCGGCCCGCACCCGCCGCTACCGCCCACTGGCGACCCCGGCAACAGCCAGCTGACCTGCGAAATCCGCGAACCGGCCGGAACGCAACCCCCACCCGAACCCGGGGGCGTCCCGCCATGCCAGTCTACCGGCTCCCACCGACAGAACAAGGCCCGCGAGCTCAACTGTGGACAACCGACGCGGCTGTGGACAACCTCAGGCGTGCGCCGCCACCAGCTCCACGAGAGTGCGTGCCGCGAACCCGGTCGCACCCGCGCTGACCTCGTCGTACGTGCGGTCCGAACGAGCAGGGCCCGCGATGTCAAGGTGCGCCCACGGCAGCCCGCCCGTGAACTCGCGCAGGAACATCGCCGCCGCGATGCCGCCCGGTCCAGGCGGGCACTGGCGCACGTCCGCGATCTCGCTGCGCACGGCGTCCGCGAACTCGTCGGCCACCGAACCGGCGTCCGTGCCCAGCGGCATCCGCCACCAGCGTTCGCCCGCGGCTTCGCCCGCCGCCAGCACCCGCGACGCCACCGCGTCGGTCGACGCGAACAGGCCGCCGATCCGCAGGCCGAGCGACACCTTCATCGCGCCGGTCAGCGTCGCGACGTCGACGATCAGGTCCGGTGCCAGCCGGTCCACCGCGTATGCCAGCGCGTCCGCCATCACCATGCGGCCCTCGGCGTCGGTGTTCGTCACCTCGGTCGTGCGGCCGCCGTAGTGGCGCACGACGTCACCGGGCCGGTAGGCCGACCCGGACAGGTGGTTCTCCGCGCACGACACCAGCCCGGTCACCCGCACGTCCAGCCCGAGCCGCGCGATCGCCTCCACCGCGGCGATCACCGCCGCGCCGCCGGACATGTCGGTGCGCATCACGTGCATGCCGTCGGCGGGCTTGACCGAGATGCCGCCCGTGTCGAACGTGATGCCCTTGCCGACCAGCACGATGTGCGGTGCCTTCGCGGTCGGCCGCCACGTCAGCTCGACGAACCGCGGCGGGCGCGCCGAGCCGCCACCCACCGCGAGCACCCCGCCGAAGCCCTGCACCGCCAGCCACTTCTCGTCCCGCACGACGACGTCCGCGACCTTGCCCGCGGTACGGACCGCCATCCGCGCGAGCCACGCCGGGTCCTTGACGTTCGACGGCGTGTTCGCGAGGTCCCGCGCCAGCGCGGTCGCCTGCGCGAGCACGGCCGCACGCCGCACCGGCTCGTCGAGCGCCGGGTCGGTGGTGATCAGCCGGATCGTGCGCACCGTCGGCGGCGCCACCTCCGACGTCACGGCGAACCGGTACCCGCCCAGCCGCAGCCCGCACACCAGCTCGCTGACCTCGTCCGGACCGACGGACGAGGGCAGCTCCAGCTGCAGCGTCCGCTCCAGGGACCGGCCCGCGTCGGCGTCCTTCGCCATCCGCGCGTTGAGTGCCTTGGTCAGCGCGGCGCCCGCGGTGCGCCACTGCGCGGGGGTGCCGTCCCCGACGCCCGCGACCCACCGCACCGAGGATCCCGCCGGGCCGGGCTGGACCTCACCGGCCTTGCCGGTCAGCTCGACGGCACTGACCCACTCGCCGGTCAGCTCTTCCCCCCGAGCTGACATCGACGCGGGTGCCGCGTCTCCCGATCGGCACACCACGGCGAGCGGGGTTCCCCGCCGCGCCGTGGTGATCACCTCTACATCGGGAAGTGTCGTCGGTAACCCGGGCACCGAGGTTTGCAACGGACCTCCATACTCGACGGATCCCTGATCAGAGAATCCACTCTGGACCGTCAGCCAGCCGCGGCCTTCAACGCGTCACCCAGGGCACTTGCCTCCTCAGCCGACATCTCGACTACGAGGCGCCCACCGCCCTCTAGTGGGACGCGCATCACGATGCCCCGACCCTCCTTGGTCACCTCGAGGGGACCGTCCCCGGTCCGGGGCTTCATGGCCGCCATAGCGTGCTCCCTCCGTCATAGCCTGCCACCTCGGCCGGACTCACCCGGCCAAAGACCCTGACATTCTCCCCTATGGCATCTCGCCGGTGAAATCGAACCGATCACTTGCGTGTCGATGACCGGCCAAGACGCGTCCGAACGCACTGGCGCGCGGCCGCCTCGCACTGACAGACTCGAAAATCGTGCGAGCCCGGTCCGCGCTGTTCGACGTGTTCGGCAGCTACCTCAGAGCCAGAGGTGGCCATGCCGCGATCGCCGCACTGGTCCGTTTGCTCGAACCCCTGGGCTTCGAACCACCCGCCATCCGCACGGCCGTGTCCAGAATGGTCCGGCAGGACTGGCTGCGCCCGGTGCGGCTGGAGGACGGGCCCGGCTACGCGCTCACCAGGCGCGCGGAGCGGCGGCTCGACGAGGCCGCCGCCCGCATCTACCGCACCCATCCCTCCACTTGGGACGGCCGCTGGCACGTGCTGGTGCTGGAGGAGCTGCCGACGCGCGGCGCCCGCGACCGGCTCGACTCTTCCCTGCGACTGATCGGCTACGGGCCGTTGGGGCCCACGACGTGGGTCGCGCCGCGGCCGTCGCCGGAACTCGCGGACCTCCTCGAGGCCGAGCGGATCGCGGGCAGGCTGTTCCACGGCGAGCACGACGGCGACGACGCGGACCTCGCGGCCCGCGCGTGGGACCTGGACGCGCTGGGCGCGGACTATGCCGCTTTCGTGACCGAGTGGCTACCGATCGTTTCCGCTGTGGACGGTTCGCGGCCCGCCGAGGCGTTCGCGGCGTCGCAGCGGCTGCTGCACGCGTGGCGCAAGTTCCTGTTCCGCGACCCCGGCCTGCCCGAGAAGGTGCTGCCGAAGGAGTGGGCGGGCACGGCGGCCGCGGAGTTCTTCGACGAGCACACCGCGCGGCTCGCACCCGCCGCGGAGAGTTTCCTGTCCGAATGCCTCAGCCGAGGCGCCCGAACCAGGTCCAGTGCATGAGGAGGATGTCTTGACGTCGCTGCTGGTCGAGGACCATGAGGGTGTTCGCACGTTCACCCTCAACCGCCCGGAGGCGTACAACTCGCTGACGGTGGAACTGAAGGAGACGTTGCGCGACGGCCTGGCCGACGCGGCGGCGGACCCGGCGGTGCGGGCGGTGGTGCTGACCGGTGCAGGCAAGGCGTTCTGCGCTGGTCAGGACCTGAAGGAGCACGTGGCGGCGCTGCAGTCGGACGACCCGGCGCCGTTCAGGACCGTCGAGGAGCACTACAACCCGATCGTCCGCACTCTCACGACGATGGGCAAGCCGGTGATCGCGGCGGTGAACGGCATGGCGGCCGGCGCGGGCGCGTCGTTCGCCTACGCGTGCGACCTGCGCGTCGCGGCCCCGGGCGCGAAGTTCCTGATGGCGTTCGCCACGATCGGCCTGACCGCGGACTCCGGCGCGTCGTGGACGCTGCCGAGGCTGATCGGTCACGGCCGCGCGATGGAAATGATGCTGCTGGCGAAGCCGGTGACGGCCGAACAGGCACTGTCGATCGGCATGGTGACCGAGGTGGCGGAGGACGCGCTGGCGACCGCGCAGGAGTTGGCGTCGCGCATGGCGACGGGCCCGACAACGGGCTACGCGAAGATCAAGGAAGCACTGCTGACAGCGGCGGGCGCCGACCTGGAAACCGCATTGGCGAAGGAAAACGAGGGCCAGACACTGCTGGGCGGAACAGCGGACCACCGCGAAGCGGTGGACGCGTTCGTCACCAAACGAACCCCGGCCTTCAAAGGCCACTGAGGGACCTGCGAACAACACCAGGCGGGAAGCCGCACGTTCAGGCACGAACAGCGGGCCGCGTGCGGCTTCCCGCCTCACGCGCGTTGCCCAACCCCCACCCGATCCCGGGGGCGTCCCGCCGTGCCAGTCTACCGGTGGGGTACGACAGTCGAGGGCGTTCGCGGGCTACCTGTGGACAACTCACCCTGCTGTGGACAACTCAGCGCGCGGCGTTCTCCGACTCCGCTGCCGCCAGTGCCGACTCGATGCGTTCCTTCGCGCCCGCGAGGTGGCGGTCGCAGAGTTTGGCCAGTGCCTCACCGCGTTCCCACAGTGCGAGCGAGTCCTCGAGGGACAGGCCACCCGCCTCCAGCCTGGCCACCACCTCCGCCAGCTCGTCGCGGGCGGCCTCGTAGTCGAGGGTCGGGTCGTCGCTCACTGGGCGTGGGTCTCCAATCGGCTGTGCGCGTTCACCAGTGCGGCGGCCACCGCCTGGTCGTATCCGACGAACGCCTCCGCGAAGTCGGCGCCGTCGCGTTCGGCGACCGCCTCCTCGATGCGTTCGAGTGCGGCGCTCACCCGATGCCGGTGCTGCGAGCCGCGGCCCAGCCACCAGCGCATCCCGGCGTAGTCGGACGTCGCCTCGGACAACGCGCGCAACCGTACCGGGAGCGTGCGGCAGCCCGGCGCGTCGCAGCCCGCGAGCAGCGCGGCCCAGCAGTCGGCGGCGGCCGCGTCGGCCTCCTTCGCCATGCGGGACACGACGTCGGCGGGTGCGCGCAACGCCGGCTCGGTGACCGAGGCGCGGGTGACCACGTTGGTGGTCTCGATGGTCAATGGCAGGAACGTGGGCTCACGATCCAGTCTCGGCACCGCTACCTCCGCTCGCGTCACCCCTGCCGGACGCGATCGCGTGCACCGCGCCATCGGCGACACGGACCCGAAGACGGGTCCCGTCCGGCGCCTCTGCCGTCGAGCGGAGCACTCGCGGGTTGCCTTCTTCGTCGACCCGCTGCACGACCGCGTATCCGCGCGCAAGCGTGGCGGCTGGCCCGAGCGTCGTCAAGCGCGCCCTCGTGTGGTCCAGCGCCGCTCGTTCGGCGGTCACGAGCGCGGCCATCGCCCGCCGTGACCGCTCCACGAGCATGTTGACCTGCGCACTCCGTTGCTCCAGCGGCGTGATGGGATCGGCGAGAACCGGCCGGCTGCGCAGCGCGGTCAGCAGGTGGCGCTCACGATCCACCCATCCGTGCAGCGCCCGGCGCGCCCGGTCGCGGAGCTGGCGCACCCGCGCGGTCTCCTCGGTGATGTCCGGCACGACCCGCTTGCCGGCGTCGGTCGGCGTCGAGCACCGGATGTCGGCCACGTGGTCGAGCAGCGGCGTGTCCTGTTCGTGCCCGATCGCGCTCAGTACGGGCGTGCGGCACCCCGACACCTCGCGCAGGAGCGTCTCGTCGGAGAACGGCAGCAGGTCCTCGACGCTGCCGCCGCCCCGGGCGATCACGATGACGTCCACATTCTTGTCCCGGTCGAGCGCACCAAGGGCGTCGACGATCTGCGGCACGGCGAACGCGCCCTGCACGGCGACGTTCTCCACCCGGAACCGCACGGCGGGCCACCGGGCACGGGCGTTGACCATCACGTCGTGCTCGGCGGCCGACGCGCGTCCGGTGATCAGACCGACGGTGTGCGGCAGGAACGGCGGCTTCCGCTTGCGGCGCGGGTCGAACAGACCCTCCGCGGCGAGGAGCTTGCGCAGGCGCTCGATGCGCGCGAGCAGTTGGCCGATGCCAACCGCGCGGATCTCGTCCGCCCGCAGCGACAGGGTGCCGCGGCCGATGAAGAACGCGGGCCGCGCGTGCAGGATCACGCGGGTGCCGTCGGTCAGCGGCGGCTGGTGTTCGCGGAGCACACCGGTCGGGCAGGTGACGGTCATCGAGACGTCCGCGGCCGGGTCCCGCAGGGTGATGAACGCGGTGCCGGTGCCCGGCCGGTTGGAGATCTGCGTGACCTGGCCCTCGACCCACACGTCGCCGAGGCGGTTGATCCAGTCGGCGACCTTGCGCGCGACGGTCCGCACCGGCCACGGTTTCTCCGGACTGGTGGCGGGGTCGGTCACGTCTGGTCGCGGACGGTCGCGATGCGCCGCGTCAGCATGCCGACGAACGACGGGCGGTTGCCGTGGGCGCGTTCGTACTCGAGCAGCTCGGCGAGCTCGTCGGGGGTGAAGCGGCGCAGGCGGGCACGCAGCTGCGGCAGCGACAGGTCGTCGTAACCGGTCGCCTCGGGCAGCGGACGGCCGGCCTCGTGCGCCGCGGTCTCCTCCGCGATCGCCTGCTCTTCCTGCGTCCACGGGTCGGGTGTGGCGAACGTCTCGGTGCCCGAGGTGTGGTGACCGTTACGCCGGTCGTCCTCGTCGTCGACCCGGTCGAACGCCGACTCGAACGGCGCCGGCTTGCTGAAGTCGAAGCCGTCGTCCGCCACGTCCTCGTCGAAGGTCGCCCATTCCGGCGTCTCCTCGACGGGACGGAGACCGGAGAGCACCTCGTCGCCACGGATCGCCAGCTCGGTGACCTGCTGTTGCACACGCATCGAGACCTGCAGGGCCTGGCTCGCCACGGTGACCGGCAGCCCGGCGATCTTGGCGGGCAGCGTGCGGGCCTGTTCCACGGCCGTGACGGCGAGACCGGCCGCAACCCGGATGGGGAGCGGGAGTGACTTCATGTGTCTAGCCTGCACCAGTCCAGCCGATCTGCCTACACAGGTGTCCGGTCCGTACGCTGGGTGCCATGACCAAGCGAGTTCTGCTGGCCAAGCCGCGCGGGTACTGCGCTGGGGTCGACCGCGCCGTCGTGACCGTCGAGAAGGCGCTCGAGACCTACGGCGCGCCCGTCTACGTGCGGAAGGAGATCGTCCACAACAAGCACGTGGTCGAGACCCTCACCGAACGCGGCGCCATCTTCGTCGACGAGGCGGACGAGGTGCCGGAGGGAGCGCTCGTGGTGTTCTCCGCGCACGGCGTGTCGCCCGCGGTGCACGAGCAGGCCGAGTCCCGGCAGCTGCGCACCATCGACGCGACCTGTCCGCTGGTGACGAAGGTCCACCAGGAGGCCAAACGCTTCGCCCGCGACGACTACGACATCCTCCTCATCGGCCACGAGGGCCACGAGGAGGTCGAGGGCACGGCTGGTGAGGCACCCGAGCACGTGCAGCTCGTCGACACGGCCGAGGACGCCGCGAAGGTCACCGTCCGCGACCCGTCGAAGGTCGTGTGGCTGTCGCAGACCACGCTGTCCGTCGACGAGACGATGGTCCGCGTCAACCAGCTCAAGGGCCGTTTCCCCGAGTTGCAGGACCCGCCGAGCGACGACATCTGCTACGCCACCCAGAACCGCCAGGTCGCGGTGAAGGCGATGGCCCCCGACTGTGACCTGGTGATCGTGGTCGGGTCCCAGAACTCGTCCAACTCCAAGCGACTTGTCGAGGTGGCGCTCCAGGCGGGCGCGAAGGCGTCGTACCTGGTCGACTACGCACGCGAGGTCGACGAGGCATGGCTCGACGGCGTCGAGACCGTCGGCGTGACGAGCGGCGCGTCCGTGCCGGACATCCTGGTGATGGACCTGCTGTCGTGGCTCGCCGACCGCGGTTACGGCGAGGTCCAGGAAGTCACCACGGCCAACGAGAAGGTCGCGTTCGCCCTCCCGCGTGAGCTGCGCAAGGCATTGAAGGACAACGACCTCCAGGGCAGCGTCCGCTGACCGGTCCGCCGGGCGGCGGTCACTGCCGCGGCACCGCACACGTCGTGCCGGGTCAGCGGTAGCTCTCCGGCGGGCGACGGCGCGGGGAACGTCCCTGCCCACCACCGCGCCCGTCGCGGCCCTCGCGGCCATCGTCCCGGCCCGAGTCGCGACGACCGCGCTCGTCCCGGGACTTGGACTTGGACTTGCCACCGTCGGCCCCCGGCTCACGTCGACGCGGCGACGGCTCACCGCCACGACCCCGCCGGGGCGCGTCCGCGGGCGGCTCACCCCGGCCACGCTCCGGCCGACCGGCACCGGCATCCCGGCGCCGCGGTTCACGACCGGAGTCCCGCCCGCCCTCACGACCCGCCGAGGGCTCAGGTGAGGGGCGCGGTGCACGGCCCGTCGAGCGACGCGCGACACCATCGTCGGGCGGTGGCAGCTCTTCCATCTCCGGACGGCCACGGCGTGGTGGCGTTCCCGCCCGGTCCTTGCCCGACCGCTCCCGGTCGCGTCCAGCGATGTCCTGCCCCGGCTCGTCGTCGAGACCGATGTCGGTCCCGCGCTGCCTCGGCGGGTTCGACCGCACCTCCGGGTCGGGGTCGCGCTCGCGCCACCACCGGTACAGCCCGATGAGGACGACCACGCCGGTCGTGATGCCCATCGTCGGGAAGTTGCTCGTCAACGGCAGAGCGACCGACAGGAGCAGCTTCATCCCGCCGCCTGACGACTCGTCGCTCAGCAGCGCGACCGCACCCACCGCGGTGATCGCGAAGATCAGCGGCGGTTGCACCATCGGCCCGAACAGACTTCGCCTACGCACGAGACAGACCGCACCAACGCAGCCGACCACGAAGGCGCCCTGGTAGATCTTCCCCAGGGTGTCCTGCAGCTTCATGTCGACGAACGCGGCGATCGCCGTCAGGCCGAACGCCAGCAGGACCGCCGCCCACCACTGCAGGCCACGGAACTGCCCGATGATGGGACGGTCGTCCCACGCCAGTTCGGCATCTACTTCGGGATCGCTCCTGCGATCGCGGGTCGCGGTCACGGCGCACACGTTAGTAGGTTTGCGCACTCGTCCGGCCAGCGTTCTGAAAACGGCACCCCTGATGCCACCCCATGATGTGAACCAGGACACAGCCGATCACTGTCCGCTGCCGGTGCTCCGCGGGCAGGCCCGTATTGAGTTGTGGGTGGTCAACGATCCAGAGGCACCTCCACCTCCGGCAGTTCGCCGTACTGCTCAGCGGGCTGTGCGTCACGCGCAGTAGGCGAGGAGTTCGTGACGATCTCGTCGGACCGCCGTACCGCGGGGAGTGGCGTCGGACTGGCCGCCGCCTCGGTCAACGGCACGACCGCGGACGTGAACTGGTTCAGCGCGTCCAGCTCACGACGCCGGGCCTGCAGGAACCGCTGCAGGTGCGTGCTCGACACGTTGACCGCGTCCACCGCGCCCTCCGCCGCCCGGTGCGCGGCGAGGGCCTGCCCGCGCAGCGCGTCGATGTCGGCGGCGAGCACCCGTTCGCTGGCCGCGAGCATCGCCGCGGACGCGATCACCGCGAACCCCGTCGGCCCGCACACGAAGACCCGCCGGTCCAGCAGCCAGCGCAGCAGGTCGGAGTCGGTGTCCAGCGCGGCGACCACCGCGGCGTCGGACGGGACGAACATGATCGTGCCGTAGATCGCGTCCGCCCACCGCTGGTAGCCCTTGCCCGCGAGTTCGGTCGCCCTGGACCGGATGTTGCGCACGTGCACCCGCAACGCGTCCGCGCGCTCCTCCGGGTCGTCGGTCTCGACCGCCTCCATCCAGCAGGCGATCGTCATCTTGGCGTCGACCGGCACGAGCCTGCCGTCGCCGACCGACAGCAGCATGTCCGGCCGCACGGACCCGCCGCCTGCCACGTCGGTCTGCAGTGTGAAGTGCAGGCCCTCCCGCAGACCGAGCGACCGCGCGGTCTCCACGAGCACCTGCTCGCCGAGCTCACCCCGGCCACTGATCGACGCGAACATGACCTCGTAGCGACGCAGGGCCGCGGCGTGCGCGTCGGACCGGTCGCGCTCCTCGCGCACGGCCGAGACGGCGTCGTCCAGCCTGCGCTGGCTGTCGTTGTACAGCCGCCGGAACAACGCCGCTCCGCCGATGAGGAGGAGCAGCAACACGAACGCGACGGTGCCGAACACCGCTTCCACTGACGTCCCCTTTCTCGGGCCGGGTCGAGTGCAACGCATCATGGACCAGGGCACCGACAATTCCGGGCTGCGCGACGCGGCGGGGTCGTGCATATCGCATGAATGGACCGTTCGTACGGCTATTTTGGCGGCTTTCCTGGGCCCTTCACCCATTCGAGTGGCGCGCCTGCTGGGATTTGTCGGTGCCGGGTCCTAGCTTGGCTGCCATGCGAGTGCTGCACACCTCCGACTGGCACGTGGGACGGATGTTCCACGGCCGGGATCTGCTAGCCGACCAGGAGTCCGTGTTGAGCGGACTGGCCGACCTGGTGGCCGACGAGCAGGTCGATGTCGTCGTGGTGTCCGGCGACCTCTACGACCGCGCGGTGCCCTCCGGCGAGGCGGTGTCGGTCTGCACCCGGGTGCTCGACCGGATCCGCCAGGCCGGCGCGCGGTTGGTGATCACGCCGGGGAACCACGACTCGGCACCGCGGCTCGGCGCGTTCTCCGAGTTCGCGGCGGCCGGGGGGCTGCACCTGCGCACCAGGGTCGCCGAGCTCGACCGGCCGGTGGTGCTGGCGGACAGGTACGGCCCCGTCGCGCTCTACGGGATCCCGTACCTGGAGCCGGAACCCGCGCGGCACTCGCTGGGCATCGACGCGGCTGGGCATGCCGGTGTGCTGACGGAGGCGATGCGGCGGGTGCGCGCCGATCTCGTCTCACGCGGCGCTGGTGTGCGGTCCGTCGTGCTCGCCCACGCGTTCGTCACCGGCGGCGCCCCGAGCGCGTCGGAGCGGACGATTTGCGTCGGCGGAGTCGAACAGGTCGCCGGCACCGTGTTCGACGGCGTCGACTACGTGGCGCTCGGCCACCTCCATGGGCCCCAGCGGCTGGCCGAGCACCTGCGTTACTCCGGCAGTCCGCTCGCGTACTCGTTCTCCGAAGCACGGCACCGCAAATCCGTGTGGCTGGTGGATCTGGACGCGGGCGGGCTCTCCGGGGTGGAGCGGCGGGAACTGCCGGTCCCGCGCGCCCTCGCCACGGTCACGGCGAACCTCGACGAGCTGCTCACCGCTGACGAGCACGAGCGGCTGGCCGACTGCTACCTGTCGGTGGAGCTGACCGACCGGGTGCGGCCGACGGACGCGTTGCGCCGCCTGCAGAAACGGTTCCCGCACGCTGTGCACGTGGACTGGCGGCCGGCCAGTGGTTCGCTTGCCACACCGATGCGTTACGCCACGACCGTGCGAGACCGGTCCGACCACGACGTGGCGTGTGACTTCGTCACCGACTGCCGGGGCGCGGAGCCCACCGGGAGCGAGCGCGCGCTCCTGCGTGAGGCTTTCGCGGCGGTGGCGAACGACGAGCGTGCGGAACTCGCGCGGCAGCGCGGGAGCAGGGAGGCCGCATGACCTACTGCTTACCGCGGGCCGTCCGTGGCCGGCGCCGAGCATGCGCGGCACCGTCCGCGGACGGGACCCGGCCCGCCGCCGACGTGAGCGGAGAGCGGTGAGGCTGCATCGGCTGGAGGTGACCGCTTTCGGGCCGTATGCCGGTCGTGAGGTGGTGGACTTCGACCGGCTCGGTGCGGACGGGCTGTTCCTCCTGCACGGCGACACGGGCGCAGGCAAGACGACGTTGCTGGACGCGGTGGCGTTCGCCCTGTTCGGCGCCGTGCCCGGCGTGCGCGACCAGGCGAAGCGGTTGCGGTGCGACTACGCGGAACCGGACGTGGTCACCGAGGTGCGGCTCGAGCTGACCGTGCGCGGGCACCGGCTGCGGCTGGTGCGGAGCCCCGAGTACCTGCGTGCCAAGAAACGAGGTGATGGCACCACAAAACAACAGGCGAAGGCGTCGCTGACGTGGGTCGGTGCCGCGCCGAGCGGGCACGCGCCGGACGGGCTGACCCGCATCGACGAGGTCGGCCGGACGATCGAGCGGTTGCTCGGGATGAGCAAGGACCAGTTCTTCCAGGTGGTTCTGCTGCCGCAGGGCGAGTTCGCACGGTTCCTGTGCGCGGACACGGCCGAGCGGGAGAAGCTGCTGGAGAAGCTGTTCGGCACGCAGCATTTCGCGTTGGTCGAGCAGTGGTTCCGGGAGCGGCGGGCCGAGCAGCATCGCACGCTGGACGCGGGACGGCTGCAGTGTGTGCGGCTGGTCGCGCGGCTGGCGCAGGTGGTCGGTACCGAACCACCCGACGACGACGCGGCGGACGAGGCGTGGCTCTCGTCGCTGATCGCCGCGGCGGAGGCGGACGCGGAGGAAGCCGTTGCGCGGGAGTTGGCGGCGGCGGTCGAGCGGGACCGGGCCGAGGCAGAGCTGCTGGCGCGACGGGAGCTGGCCGAGCGGGTCCGCCGCAAGGCGGCCGCGGAGGCGGAGCTGGCCGCATTGTCGGCGGAGGCCGAGGCGCGGACGGCCTGGACTTCGGAGCTGGCTGCCGCCCGGCGGGCGGCACCGGTGGTGGCGGCTCATCGCGAGTTGGAGCGGGTCACAACGCTGGCCCGCGCGGCGGAGGACAAGGTGGCCGCGCTGGCCGGCGACGTGCCCTCGGTCGACGAGCTGCGTGGTCTGTTCGCCGGTTACGGAGCCGACGACCAGGCCACGACACCGGGACAGCTCAGGACGGAGTCGTCCAGCACCGGCGATGCGACCGCCGGCCGCTCAGGCAGCGGCTTCGGCGGCTCCGGCTCCGGTTCCGGCGGCGAGCGCACCTTGGGCTCATCGGTCGGCGCCCACGTCTCGCGAACCTCGGTCGGCGGGCACGCTTGCAACTCGATCGACTCCCGCGGTCCCGGAGGCGCGCACGACGTGGGCACCGCGCACGCCTCAGGCGACAGGCGCGACTCGGACGCTGGGCGCGACACGGACAGCTCGGCCACATCGAACAGCTCAACCGCATCGGACGACTCGGGCGGCGAACAAGATCCGGGCAGCTCAACCGCAGCGGGCGACTCGCACCGCCCTGGCGCCTTGGACGGCTCCGGCGGCTCCGGCGGTTCGGGCGGTTCGGGTGGCTTGGGCGGCTCCGGGGACGTGAGCAGCCTGGGCGAGGGCTTTGTCGACCGTCGTTTTGGTGTCGCGGGCGGTGTTGGTGGCTCGACGGCGGACCGGGTTCGGCGTTGGGCTGGTTCGCTGCGGGAGGTGGCCGGGGCGCTGGCCGGGCTTGTCGACGAGGCTCGGCAGCAGGTGGCCGACCAGAAGCGGGTCGACGAGCTTCAGGGGCTCGAGGACCGTGCGGCTGATGTCGTTGCCTCGTGCGCGGCGCGGCTCAGCTCCGTGCCGGAGGAGCTTGCTGCTGCTCGGGAGGCGCTTGCCGAGGCTGCGCGCGCGGTGGCAGAACTGCCTGCGCTCGTGATCGCTCGGGAAGAGCTCACCGCGCTCGTCCGGGACGCTCGGCAGGTGCCGGTGGCTCGGCGGGTCGTTGCCGAGCGGACGGCTGCTGCCCAGGCCGCCGTCGACGCTCACCTCGCTGCTCGGGAGTCCACTCTGAACATCCGGGAGCGGCGGTTGGTGGGGATGGCTGCCGAGCTGGCCGGGGAGCTCACCGATGGGGAGCACTGCCCCGTCTGCGGTTCGGTCGACCACCCGTCGCCTGCGGTTGGGGTGGCCAGTTCGGTCACCGCCGCGGATGAGCGGGCCGCTGTTCGGCGGGAGCAGGAGGCCGACGCGGTCCGGCAGGAGGCTGCTCGGCGGTTGGCGGCTGCCGGGCAGGGGCTGGCCACGTTGCTCGACCGGCTTCGCGGGCGGGAGAGCGACGAGCTCGACGACGCTCTCCGGGCCGCCGTCGAGGCGCACGAGCACGCTGTCCGGGTCGCCGGTGAGCATCGTGAGCTGCGGGAGCGGGTGCGTGGGCTCGAGCGGGAGTCCGACGAGGTACTCACGAGATTGCGGGACGCGGAGAAGGAGACGATCGGGTACTCGCGGGAGCGGGCCGCCCTGCTCGAGCGGATGGGTGAGCGGGCCGATCGGTTGGCCTCCGCGCGGGGCGGGCATCGGGACGTCGATGCCCGGCGCGCCTACCTGCTCGAGGTGGCTGGGCGGCTGGAGGCACTCGCCTCGTCCGAGGTCGAGCTGGGAGTGGCGCGGGATCGGGTCGACGAGCAGCGGGCCGTGGTCGGGGAAGCGCTTGCCACCGCTGGGTTCGCCGACCTCTCCGCCGCGCTTGCCGCGGGCCAGGCGGACAGCGGGGGTCTCGAGCGGCGGCTGGCGGACGCGGCCGCCCGGGAAGCCGGTGTGCGGCGGGTGCTGGACGATCCTGAGCTCGCTTCGGTGGACACCACGGTGCGGGTCGAGGTCGGGCCTGCTGCCGACGCCTACTCCGTTGCCCGCGTGGAGATGGAGACGGCCGTCGCCGCGGCTCGGGTGGCTCGGCAGCGGGTTCTGGACGTCGGTGAGCTGGCTTCTCGGCTGCGGGCTGCCTGGGCCGAGTTGCGGCCTGTGCTTGCGGAGTTCACCGAGTTGTCGGAGTTGACCGACGTGGTGAACGGGCGGGGGCAGAACGCCAGGAAGATGTCGCTCCGCGCGTACGTGCTCGCGGCTCGGTTGGAGGAGGTCGCCGTCGCCGCCACTGCTCGGTTGCAGAAGATTAGTGACGGGCGGTTCTCGTTCGTGCACACCGATGTCGCCGGGCCTCGCGGGACGAGGGGTGGGCTTGGGCTGGACGTGCTCGACTCCTATTCGGGGAACGTCCGGTCGGCCAAGACCCTGTCCGGCGGCGAGTCCTTCCTCGCCTCGCTCGCGCTCGCGCTCGGGTTGGCCGACGTGGTGGCGTCGGAGACCGGTGGGGCCTTGCTGGACACCTTGTTCGTCGACGAGGGGTTCGGGATGTTGGATGCCGCCACCCTGGACGAGGTCATGGACACGCTCGACGAACTCCGTGCCGGCGGGCGGGTGGTCGGCTTGGTGTCGCATGTGGAGGAACTGCGGCACCGGATTCCGACACGGTTGAAGGTGCACAAGGCGCGGACCGGGTCGCGGATCGAGTTGATCGCGTGAGTGTCAAGCCGTGAACGGGCAGCGCTGCGGGGGCAGCGTCACCGTCGGATCGGTCAGGATCACCTCTGTCATGGGGATCCGGGCCGGCGGAACCGCTGTGCAGACCAGCTGGGACTGTCCCAGCGGTGACAGGTCTTTCAGCCCGGACGAGATGCGCACCGTGATGCCGGTCGTGGACATGACCGCGGTGATCGGGGCCGCGGACGACGGGATCTCCGTCGTCAGGCCTTCCGCCCGTTCGTCGCGTGTCGGGCCCGCTGCCAGCAGTTCCAGCGCGTTGGCCCTGGGTTGAGGGCGTACCACCCTTGTCAGGGTCGTGCCTTCCAACAGGTACAGAACCGTTCCCACGGTGATCTCCTCGGTGGGAGCCGGGCCGCCTTCGATCGGCACCGTCGGGCGGACGCCGCACGCGGTGAGCGCGAGCAACAGCACCAGCAGCAGCAACCGTTTCATCAGGCACCTCCTCTCGGCAGGGTCAGCGTGAAGACCGCGCCGGTCGCGTTGCTCGCGGTGAGGGTGCCGCCGTGCAGGTGGGCGTTCTCCCGCGCTATCGCCAGGCCCAGACCGCTGCCTGGCGAGCGGGTCCGTGCCGTGTCCGCCTTGTAGAAGCGGTTGAACACGTGCGGCAGCACCGTCGGCGGGAGGCCGGGGCCCTCGTCGGAGACCTGGATGATCAGCCGGCGCTCGTCCGCGGTCAGGGCCACGCGGACCGGGGCGGCGCCGTGGGTCAGGGCGTTGCTGACCAGGTTCGCGATGATGACGTCCAGCCTCCTCGCGTCCAGGTGCGCCGTGATTCCTGGCGGGAGCGTCGTTTCCACGCGGTCCAGCCAGCCTCGTGAGCTGAGCGTGGCGGTGATCGCCGCGGCCACGTCCACCTCGTCGGTGAGGAGGGGCGCGCGGCCCGAGTCGAACCTCGTGATCTCGACCAGGTCGGTCACCAGCCTGGTCAGGTTCTTCGTCTCCTGGCTCACCAGCCGCGCCGCCTCCGCCGTGTCCGGCGGCAGCGACGCGGCCTCCTCGTCCAGCACGTCCGTCACCGCCGTCATCGCGGCGAGGGGGGTGCGCAGCTCATGGGAGACGTCCGCGACGAAGCGGCGGGCTTCCGACTCCATCCGCCGCAGCTCGCCGACGTGGTGCTGCAGCGCCTGAGCGGTGTCGTTGAACGTCGTCGAGACGCCTGCCAGCTCGTCGGTGCCGCGGACCGGCACCCGGGCCGACAGGTCGCCCGCGCCGAGCCTTGCCGCCGCCCTGCGGAGCTCGCGGACCGGTCCCAGCACGCCCTCGGCAGCCGTCAGGGCCAGTAGCACCGCCACCACCAGCGCGCAGCCGCCGATCAACCAGGCCCGGGCGGCCAGGCCGTCGATGCTCCTCTCCTCGGGGTTCAGGCTTCGGTACGAATACACCGCCAGGCCCGTGCCGCCGACCCTCGTGCCGGTGATCAGCCCGGTAAACCCGCCGGAATCGATGCGCTGCCACGCCACCCGGCCGCGGTCGACCGCCGCCCGCAACTCGGCCGGGACTCCCTCCCGCGGCAGGCCACCGAACCACCGGCCCCCGTAGGTCGCGGCGGCTGTGTCCGTCCGGTTCGACAGGACATCGGCCAGTGTCACCAGCTGGTAGTCGGTCGGCGGCAGGGTGTGCAGCGGAAGTTGCGCCCGCAGACCGCTCAGCAGCGACTCGACTGCCGCATCCTGCGATCGTTGGAGGATCTCGTTGCGTGCCTGCACGTACATGGCACCGGCCACGCCGGCCGCCGTCAGCACCACCAGCACCACGGCCGCGGCGAACAGCCGCGCCCGCAGCCCCCACCAGAGGGTCACAGCGGGCCGAACCGGTACCCGAAGCCACGCACGGTCTGCACGTACCTGGGGCTCGCCGGGTCGTCCTCGATCTTGGCGCGCAGGCGCTGCACACACGCGTCGACCAGCCGCGAGTCGCCGAGGTAGCCGTGGTCCCACACCGACTCGAGGAGTTGCTGCCTGCTCAGCACGCGGCCCGGCGACGAGGACAGCTCCAGCAGCAGCCGCAGCTCGGTCGGTGTCAGGCTCACCGGTTCGCCGGACTTCGTGACCACCAGCGCGGTCCGGTCGACGATGAGGTCGCCGTAGTGGTCGATCTGCGTGGCAGGACCGGCGCTGGCGCGGCGCAGCACCGCCCGGATCCGTGCTTCGAGGACCCTCGGCTGCACCGGCTTCACCACGTAGTCGTCCGCGCCCGCCTCCAGGCCCGCCACCACGTCCATGTCGTCGCTGCGGGCGGTCAGCATGATCACCGGCAGCGCACCGGTGGCCCGGATGCGCCTGCACACCTCGAAACCGTCCATACCGGGCAGCATCAGGTCCAGTACGACGACGTCCGCCGAGGGCAGCAGCGGCAGGCCCGACTCGCCGGTCGCCGCGACCCGCACGGTGTGGCCCTGCCTGGTCAGCGCGAGCGTCAGGCCGTCGCGCACCGCCTCGTCGTCCTCGATCAACAACACCCGGGGCATGGCCACCACGATCGCAGCGCGCGGCTCCGCGCGCCTCTCCGGGAGCGAACTGTTACACGTTCATCGAATTTCTGTCGAGGCATGCCGACGTGCCGTCGCCACCGTGGGGGTCATGCGACGAGATGCCCTTTACGCCTGGCTCACCCTGCTGCTCGCCCGTCTGCTGCTGCCCGTCGCCGTCCTCCGGCACGGGCGGTGCGGGCGGCACGTCGCCGCGCAGTGGGCGCTCGGGCTCCGCTTCCCGAGCGAGGACCTGCGCGGCCTCGTCCCGGCGGCGCACGCCGCGTTCACCGCCGCCCGCACCGAGGCGCTGTGGCGGGACCGGCAGCTCATCGGGCTGACCTCCGGGTACCGGGACCCGTCCGTGCAATGGCGGATGTTCCTGACCGAGATCGCGCACACCGGGTCCGAGGAGCTGGCGCGGCAGCGGGTGCTGCCGCCGGAGGAGTCCCCGCACGTCGTCGGCATCGCCATGGACGTGCGCCCGACCGAGGGTGCGCGGTGGCTGGAGGCGCACGGGTGGCGGTTCGGGCTGTACCGCCGCTACGACAACGAGTGGTGGCACTTCGAGTACTGGCCGGGTGGGCCGCCGCCCCGGTTGCCGCACCCCGGTTTCAGCCGACGACCGCACCCAGCACAAGGTCAGCGGCGTGCCGTGTAGCGTTGATCAGCACGGCGTTGCGTTCGTCGGAACCCAGCGTGCGTTCGCGGGCCTCGTCGAGAGCGCGGCCGAACGCCCGGTGCCGCGCGATCAGCCGGTCGCGGCGCAGCGTCTCGTCCGGCGCCAGGAACCACGTCTCGGTCAGCAGCGTCCGCACCTGGTCCCACGGCGCCTCGTCGACCAGCAGGTAATTGCCCTCGGTGACGACGTAGCGGTGTTCGGGGCGGACCGGCACCGCGCCCGCGATCGGCTCCTCGATCTCCCTGCGGAACTCCGGCGCGTAGACGGTCGCGCCGTCCTGGTCGCGGACCCGGCGGAGCAGGTGCACGTAACCGGCCGCGTCGAACGTGTCCGGTGCGCCCTTGCGCTCCGCGCGGCCCAGCCGTTCCAGCTCGACCTGCGCCAGGTGGTAACCGTCCATGCCGATCAGCGCGGCCTCCGCGCCCAGCGCCGCCACGAGCCGCTCGGCCAGCGTCGACTTCCCAGCACCCGGCGCGCCGCAGATGCCGATCATCGGGCGGCCCGGCAGCCCGCGCACGCGGGCCACGAGGTCGGCGAACCTCACGACGTCAGGCCCAGCATCGGTTCCACCCATGCCCTCGCTCCCTCGTACCGGATCCGCACCGCTGCCGCGCGGTTCGCGTACTCCACCAGCGCGGGCACGTCCGCCACCGCAGGCACCCGGCCAAGCCGGGCCACCGCCAGCGCGAACGCGCCGTGCCACACATCGCCCGCACCGACGGTGTCGCGGGCGTCGACCGGCGGGACCGGCACCTCGCCGGTCGTCCCACCCGCCTGCCACGTCACCGGCCCCGGGCCGTTCGTCCTGATCACCACCGGGTTGTCCAGCGGCACCCGTGACTCGAACGCCGCCGAGCACGCGCACACGTCCACAAAGGCCAGCAGCTCGGTGAGCACCGGTTTCCAGCTGCCCGCGTCCAGCACCACCGGGATGTCGCGGGACCGGGCAGTGCGGGCGGCGGCGAGCGCCAGCTCGGGGTGGTGGCCGTCGAGCAGCAGGACGTCGGCGCCCGACAGGTCGGTGACCGGTGGCGCGGACACGCCTGCCGCGTTGTGCGACACCACGGTCCGCTCACCGTCGCGGGCCCGCACCGACACCGCGCTCACCGCGGGCGGCGCGGTCCGGTCCGGCAGCACGTCCGCCAGCTCGACCCCGCACGCCGCCAGGTCCTCGGCGGCGAGGCGGGCCAGCGGATGCGCGCCGAGCACAGTGGACAGCCGCGCCCGGCCGCCGAGGGCGGCGACGGCCACCGCCGCGTTCGCCGCCGGGCCGCCGGCGGCGAACTCCACGGACTCGGACTGCACCTTCTGCCCCGGTGCTGGCAGCTCGGACACGCGTTGGACCAGGTCGACCGTGCACAGACCGACCGCCACGACCAGGCTCGCGGCACCCCCTTGCCGTGACGTCACCGGTTCGCTCCTGGCCGCCAGGGGGCGGCCTCCGGCCCCCGGTCACCGTTCTCCCAGGCGGCACCGACATTTCCTGCCGTGTGGAGCGCAGGCTGTGGACAACCCGGGGCGCTGACGACTGAACGCACGCTCACGAGCGGCCCAACCCGGTCTTCAGGCCGACCTCCTCGATCGTCCCGTCGTCGCCCATGCGCAGCGCGCCGGTCAGCAGCCCGACGACCGCGTTCATGGAGTGCGTCTTCGGCGACACCACCGCGACCCGCTTGCCCAGCCGGTGCACGTGGACGCGGTCGGCGATCTCGAACACGTGCGGCATGTTGTGGCTGATCAGCACGACCGGCAGCCCGCGGTCCCGGATTCGGTCGATCAGCTCCAGTACCTTGCCGGACTCCTGCACCCCGAGCGCCGCGGTCGGCTCGTCCATGATCACCACGCGGGACCCGAACGCCGCCGCGCGGGCCACCGCGACCGCCTGCCGCTGCCCGCCGGACAGCGTCTCCACCAGCTGCGTCATGGACTTCACGTCGACGCCCAGCTCGTCGAGCACCCGCCGCGCGTCACGCCGCATGCCCTTCGCGTCCAGCCGCCGGAAGACCGTCCCGAGTGGACCGCGCCGCCGTCGTTCCCTGCCGAGGAACAGGTTCGTGGCGATGTCGAGCGCCGGTGCGAGCGCGAGGTCCTGGTATACGGTCTCGATGCCGTACCGGCGGGCGTCGAGCGGGCCGTGGAACCGCACCGGCCTGCCCTCGACGAGGATCTGCCCGGAGTCCGGGATCACCGCGCCGGACAACGCCTTGATGAGCGTCGACTTGCCCGCCCCGTTGTCGCCGACGACCGCGAGCACCTCACCCGCCGACAGTTCGAAGTCGGCGCCGTCCATGGCCGTCACGCGGCCGTACCGCTTGACCAGGCCGTGTGCTTCCAGCACGGGCGTCATCGCTGCCTCCCCCGCGAGAACCGGTCGACGGCGACGGCCGCGATCACCAGCGCACCGGTCGCCACGTCCTGGTACAGGTTGTCGATCCCCGCCTGTGTCAGTCCGGATCGCAGTACGGCCACGATCAGCGCGCCGACCAACGTGCCGAGCACGCTGCCTCTGCCGCCGAACAGGCTGGTGCCGCCGATGACGACCGCGGTGATCGACTCGAGGTTGCCGAGCTGGAACGCGTTCGGGTCGGCGTTCGGCACCCGGCCGAGCGCCTGCCACGCCGCGATCCCGTAGCAGAGCCCGGCGACCACGTACACCGACAGGACCGTGCGGTTGACGTGGATGCCGGACAGTCGCGCGGCCTCCGGGTCGTTGCCGACCGCGTAGACGTGCTTGCCCCACGCGGTTTTCGTCAGCGCGTACCAGAGGCCGACGAACATGGCGAGCATGACCGCCATGCCGTAGGTGACCTCGATGTGCCCGAACAGGTACTGCCTGGTGCCGAGCCACCCGAGGGTGGCGTCGGTGACGGGGAAGCTCTGGCCCTGCGCGTACAGGCGGCTGGCCGCGGTCACGATCGTCAGCAGGCCGAGCGTCACGATGAACGGCGGCAGCCGCAGTCCCGTGACGAGCCCGCCGGTGACCGCACCGATCAGTGCGGCCGCGACGATGCCGACGACCAGTGCGACCGGCGCGTCGGTGCCGTTGACCACGAGCTTGGCGATCAGCAGCGTCGACAGCACCGCGACCGCCGCGTTGGCGAGGTCGATGCCCGCGGTGAGTATGACGAGTGTCTGGCCGAGCGCGAGCGTGCCGATCACCAGCGACTGCTGGACGACCAGCGACAGGTTGTCGGCGTCGAGGAAGGTGTCGGTGGTCAGCCCGAACACGGCCACGGCGGCCACGAGCGCGATCACCGGGCCGATCGCCGGGGTGCGGAGGATCAGCTCGCCGGGGGAAACGCGGGTCGTCATCTCCTCAGCCCCAGCAGTTCTCGAGACCCCACGCGGTGTCCTTACTGTCGATGCCCTCGATGGGCTTGTCGGTGATCACGGCGGTCTCGGTCTCCACGAACCCGGTCGGCTTCTTGCCGGACTCGGCGAACTCGACCGCGAACCGCACGCCCTGCTCCGCCATCTTCTTCGGGAACTGCATGACGGTGACGGCGATCTCGCCGTTCCTGACGGCGTTGACGCCATCACACGAGCCGTCGATCGAACCGATGATCACCTTTTCCGCCATGCCTTTCGCCTTCAACGCGCTGTACGCACCGCGTGCGGCGGGCTCGTTCAGCGTGTAGACGGAGTTGACGGTCGTCGCGCGCTGCAGCAGGTTCTCGGTGGCCTGCTGCGCCTTGTTCTGCTCGCCGTTGGTGGCCTCGGTGCCGAGGTTCTCCGGCTGCGCCGCCTCGACGAACCCGGCGTGGCGCTGCTCGGACACGGTCGAGCCGGGCGTGCCGTCGAGCAGGATGCTGCGCGCGGGCCGGCCGCCGAGCGCGGCCTTCACGTACTGGCCCTGCAGACGGCCCGCGTTCGTGTTGTCCGTGGCGATCGTGGCGTCGACCGCGTCCTGCGGGTCGGTCTCGGTGTCGAGCGCGATCACCAGCACGCCGCGGTCGCGGGCCTTCTTGATGGCGCCGAGGATGCCGGTGGAGTTGTTGGGGGTCACCAGGATCGTCTTCGCGCCCTGCTGGACCAGGTTCTCGATGGCGGCGACCTGGCCGTCGTTGTCACCGTCGAACTTGCCTGCGAGCGCGACCAGTTCGGCGCCGTGCTTGCCGGCCTCCGCCTTCGCCGCGTCCCGCAGCGCGACGAAGTACGGGTTGCTGTCGGTCTTGGTGACCAGGCCGATCTTCGTCGCGCCGTCCCCGGTGGGCTCCTCGGAACCGGACTTGGTACTGGTGCAACCGACCGCGAGCGCGGCGACGGTGAGTGCGGCGAGGAGAGCAGGACCTCGGCGTCCCATGGCTACCTCCGTGGCAGGGCTGGTTTGCGGGGAAGTTATTGCGGTCAGTACGGTGACGCAACCGTTTGCGCAAACGCTTGCGCCTTGCTCGATCAAGGAGCTCTCCGTGGTCACGATGAAGGAAGTCGCCGAACTCGCCGGCGTCTCGATCACCACCGTGTCGCACGTGGTCAACTCCACCAGGTCCGTCGCACCCGAGACGAAGGCGCGGGTCCTGGCCGCCGTCGAGCAGACCGGGTACACCGGAGACGCTATCGCGCGCTCTCTCGTCACCGGCGGCACCCGCACCCTCGGCGTGGCGATTTCCCTGGTCGCCAACCCGTACTTCGCCGAACTACTGCGGTCCATCGAGCACGAGATCACCCGATCCGGTTACACGCTGGTGCTCGCGGACACGCATGACGAGCCCGCCGCCGAACAGTCGGCGGTGCGGACGTTGCGGTCGCGGCGGGTCGACGGGCTGATCCTGACGCCGTCGCCGCGCGCGTCCGGGACGGTGCTGCCGGAACTGCGGTCGCTGGGGATCCCGATCGTGCTCGTCGACCGGTTGACGACCGCGCAGGACGTCGACCAGGTGGGGCCGGAGAACATCTACGCAACGTCCGGACTGGTGCAGCACCTCGCGTCGGTGGGGCACCGGCGGATCGCGATGATCAGCGGGACCGAGGGGCTGGCCACCACCACCGAACGGGTACTGGGGTACCGGCTCGGACTGGGGCGGGCGAAGCTCACGTGGGACGAATCGCTGGTGACCTCCGGTGCGTCTGCCGCCGATCCCGCCGCCGAGGCACTGGGGCAGTTGCTTTCGTTGCCGTCGCCGCCGACGGCCGTGGTCGCCGCCGACAACATGATGCTGTCCGGGGTGTTGCACGAGTGCCGACGGCGCGGGGTGCGGGTGGGGCGGGACCTCGCGGTGGTCGGGTATGACGAGGTCGAGTGGGCCGACCTTGTCGATCCGCCGGTGACCACCGTCGCGCAGCCCATCGCCGAGATGGGGCGGACGGCGGTGCGGATGCTGCTGGACCGGATCGCCGATCCTTCGCGGAAACCGCGGACGGCTCGACTGGCCACGACGTTCATGCACCGCAACTCGTGTGGGTGCGGCCTGGAGGGGCGGCCTCCGGCCCCCGGGGTCCAGTCTCCCATGGAGGGGTGACAGTTCCGGCAGGTTGTCCACAGCCGACCTGGTTGTCCACAGCTGCGCTCTTGTCCCTTGTTTTGTCGGTGAGGACTGGTAGACTGGCATGGCGGGACGCCCCCGGGTTCGGGTGGGGGTTGCGTTCCGGCCGGTTCGCGGGTTTTCGCAGGCCGGTGTGGCTTTGGCGGGTTGCCGAGGTGTGCTCCGGTGACTCAGGTCGGCTCGACGTGCGCGGGGTTGGCGCAGGTTGTCGGGTGATGGTGCGCGGTGCCGTGGTTTCGCTTCTTGCTTGTTGGCAGGATTCGGTCACGTGCCCGGGAGACTCGCGTGGGTTCCGTAGCTTCGGTTGGAGGTAGCCGGGCTACGGAAGGTGTGGGGTATGCGGCGAGTTCGGGTGGTGGCTGCGGTGTTGGTGCCCGCCACGGCTGTCGTGCTCATGGGCAGCGGCGTGGCGCAGGCGGAACCCGTTGCCATCCAAGGGGTGGTGGCCAGCGGGGACGACGGCAACGTTCCCGCCAACACCCTTGACGGGGATCTCGGGACGCGGTGGTCCGACGAAGGGGACGGGGTCTGGATCCGGTACGACCTCGGCACCGCCGTCACGGTCGGGTCGTTGTCGATCGCCTGGCACAACGGGGATCAGCGGCGCACCACGTTCGAGGTGCAGACCTCCGGCGACGGGACGGCCTGGGCGAACGCCGTCAGCCGCCGGGACAGCGGTGGTGCCAGTCGGCAGCCCGAGAGTTACGACTTCGTCGATCGGGCCGCTCGGTACGTGCGGGTTGTCGGACATGGCAACACGGTCAACGACTGGACCAGCATCACCGAGGTCGACATCTTCGGGGCGGACTCGGGGACTGCCTGCCGGTACCCCGCCGACGTGCTCGACCTGACCGGCTGGAAGGTCACGTTGCCCACCGGTGGGGACGAGGATCCCGACGAGATCACCCAGCCCGCGCTTGACTCCTTTGCCGCCGATCCCTGGTTCGTGGCCACCGATTCCTGCGACGGGGTGCGGTTTCGGTCGGCGGTGAACGGGGTCACCACCGGCGGTTCCAGCTATCCCCGGTCAGAGCTGCGGGAGATGACGGCCGACGGCTCTGACGAGGCGGGCTGGTCCGCCACCTCCGGCACGCACACCATGACCATCCGCGAGGCCATCACCGCGGTGCCCGCCGAGAAGCCGCACGTGGTCGCCGGGCAGATCCACGACGGCAGCGACGACGTCACCGTGTTCCGGCTCCAGGGCGACAACCTCTACATCACCGAGGACGACAACACCGACCACAAGCTCGTCGACGACAACTACGTGCTCGGCACCACGTTCGAGGCGAAGTTCGTGATCACCGGCGGCAAGATCAAGGCGTACTACAACGGCGTGCTGCAGACCACGATCAGTGCCGACTTCAGCGACGGCTACTTCAAGGCCGGGGCCTACACGCAGGCCAACTGCGGAAACTCCGATCCCTGCAGCGACAGCAACTACGGCGAGGTCGTCATTCACGACATCACCGTCACCCACTCCTAACTTGCCGACCACAGGTGCATGCCCGCGTAGCTGCGCCACGGGCGCCAGGCGGCGGCATGCGCCTCCAGCGCTTCCGGCGTCGACGGCAGCCCCACGTTCGCCGCGCCCTTGCGCAGCGCCACATCGCCGGTCAGCAGCACGTCCGGGGCGCCGAGCACACGCATCAGCACGTAACCCGCCGTCCACGGGCCGATGCCGGAGAACTCCTGCAGCGCCCTGGAAAGCTCCTCCGGGTCCGCGCCGACGTGCACGTCCAGCTCGCCGGACGCCAGTGCCGCGTTCACCGTCAGGATGGTGTCGATGCGGCGGCGGGGACCACGCAGCACCTCCGCGGCCCGTTCTGCGATCGCCGCCGGGGCCGGGAACAGCACCGTCAGCTCACCGTCCGGTGTGGACAGTGGGTCGCCGAGTGCCGCGGTCAGCGTGGTCAGTGCGGTGCGGGCCGCCGACACCGTGATCTGCTGGCCGACCATCGCTCTCGTCACGATCTCCGCGCCGTCCACCGCGCCGGGGAGGCGCAGGCCGGGGTTCTTGCGTACCAACGCTTCCAGCGCCGGGTCCTCGCCGAGCACCTCGCCGACCGCGCCCGGGTCGGCGTCGAGATCCAGCAGGCGGCGCAGCCGGGACACGGCACTGCCCAGGTCCCGCATGTCCGTCAGCGACAGGGTGCAGTCGACGTGCCCGTGTGCCGGGCTGAGCCACGCCGTGCCGGTGCCGTGGGGCAGGCGCATCGTGCGGCCGTACGCGCCGTCCACTATGGACTCGACGCCGGGGATGGCGCGGGCGGCGAGGAAGGTCAGCAGGCCGTCGTGGTCGAACGGTTCCCGGTACGGGAGGCGGAGCGTGATCTTGCCGGGAGCGGTCGGGGTGGCCCGGCGTTTCGCCGCGGCGCGCAGGCCGGTCGGGGTGGTCGCGAAGACGGTGCGGATCGTGTCGTTGAACTGGCGGACGCTCGCGAAACCCGCCGCGAACGCGATGTCGGCCTGTGACAGCGTCGTCGTCTCGATCAGCAGGCGCGCCGAATGGGCGCGGTGTGCCCGGGCCAGCGCCAGTGGGCCCGCGCCCAGCTCCGCCGTCAGGACCCTGGTCAGGTGGCGTTCCGAGTAGCCGAGCCTGCCCGCCAGTCCGGGGACGCCCTCGCGTTCCACCACGCCGTCGGTGATCAGGCGCATCGCGCGGCCTGCCAGGTCGGCGCGCAGGTTCCACTCCGGTGAGCCGGGGACCGAGTCCGGCAGGCAGCGGCGGCACGCGCGGAACCCGGCCTGCTGCGCGGCCGCCGCGGTCGAGAAGAACACGACGTTGCTGCGTTTGGGCATGATGGCCGGGCACGACGGGCGGCAGTAGATGCCCGTCGTCCGCACGGCCAGGATGAACTGGCCGTCGAAGCGGGTGTCCCGCGACGCCGATGCCCGGTACCCCTGGTCCTCGTCAATCAGCACGTCACCCATGCTGCCAGCGGCGACGCGATCGGGCTCGCGGTATTCGGACATGACAACGGCCGGCCCCTCCTGGGAGGGACCGGCCGTCGAAGGTAGTGACGGGTACTACTGGGTGACCGCCTGCACGATCACCTCACCGGTGCCGACCAGCGCGTTCTCGCTGGTGCGGACCTCGACGCTGCCGAGCAGGACACGGTCGGGCGCCGGGACGGCCTTCGGCGTCACCGTGCCGCTCACGGTCCACTCCGCGCCCGCCGGGCGCTCCGCGTCCGCGTCGGTGATGGCGAGCGTGCCGAACGCCGCGCCGCTGAACACGTCCAGGTAGTCGTACTCCGTGGTGCCCGCTGGCACCGCGTAGCCCTGGATCAGCGCGATCCACACGCCCGCGGCGGGGGCGTTGATCGTGACCGCCTCCTCCGAGTCGCCGTCCGCGCTCTGCCCGGCGAGGACACAGCTGCCGCTGGTGCAGTTGTAGACGGCCAGGTCGAGGTCGGCACTCAGGTCACTCGGCCTGCCGATCCTGACCCGCAGCTGCTCGGCGCCTGCCGTCACCGGGATCTGGACCTGCGTGGACGCCTCGTGCCCGATCGTCGGGCGCGCGACCTTCCCGCTGCCCAGGTTCGTGCCGACGGCCCGGCCGCTGAACGGGCCGAACGCGTTCTTCAGCGTGTACTGCCGCTCCACCGGCTGGTTCAGCTGCGCCGTGGCGATCGTGTCCGGGTTCGGGGTCACGGTCGCGCCGAGCACCGAGATGGCCAGCGTGTACGGCGCCTGCACGGCGTCGGAGGTGCGGCGGCCCTCGACCACGATCTCCCACACGCCCGGTGTCGGGTTGGTCGCCGTGCGGCTCGTCGGGCTCTGCCCGCCGTTGCAGGCGTTGCCCGGCGGGACCGGCGGGTTGTAGCAGTTCGTGGTCTGGGTGCTGTTCTCGAACGCGACACCGTACGGGTGGTACCGCAGGAACCGGACCTGGCCGGCGCCCGGCGTGGTGCCGCCGCCCTGCAGGTCGACCTTCAGCGCCGGGGTGTTGGCCGGGACGCGCACGAAGTAGCTCGTGGACTCGTTGCGGCCGATCTCGCCACCGTGCTTGACCTGGTAACCGTTGGCCGCGGTGAAGTCCTCGGCCGCGATCACGACGTTCATCGTCTGGTACTCGATGCCCGTGGTCATCGGGCTGTCCAGGTTCAGGACCGCCGAGTGGATGCCGGCCCCGCGCGGTGCCACGGTCACCCGGAACTTGACCGCCGAGTTGAGCGGCAGGGTGATCGTGGGCGCTGAGGAGAACGTGCCGTCGTTGCCGACCCACCTGACCCGGTAGGTCAGCGGGCTCGCCTTGCCCGACGTGCGCTTGAACGTGTACTCGCGGACGAACCGGTCACCGGCCTTGACGCCCTCGCGGTCGTGGATGCCGAGGCCGACCCCGGGTGTGTCCAGGAAGTCCGACAGCGACGTGTTGATCGCGACCGACGAGGAGATCTCGGTGGTCGAGATGTCCGCCTTCAGCAGACCCCACGCCTTCTTCACGTCGATGAGGCCGTTGCCCTGCTCGTAGGCCTGGTAGTTCTTCAGGAACCTGGCCGAGGACTTCATCGCCGTCCGGATCTGCTCCGGGCGGTGCGAGACGCCCTTCTGCACGGCCGCGCTGACCAGCAGCGCGGCGGCGCCTGCGGCCTGCGGGGACGCCATCGACGTGCCCTGCAGCATGCCGTAGCCGGGGGGCAGCGCGTAGGTGCCCGCGACCGGGGCGCCGTTCTGCCACGTCGGCACCGTGGAGATCGCCGAACCCGGCGCCACGATGTCCGGCTTGAAGCCACCGGCCTCGGTCGGGCCGCGGCTGGAGAACGGGTGCAGGTTGTCCTCGTCGACCGTGTCCGAGCCGTAGTTGCGCTGCCACGACGCCTTCGAGATGTACGAGCCGACGCTCATCACCTTGCTCGCCAGCGACGGGCGGCTCACGGTGTTCGAGGCCGGGCCGTCGTTGCCGGCGGAGATGAAGATCTGCACGCCGTACTCGTCGATCAGGCGGTTGTAGAGGATCTCGGTGTCGGACTCGCCGTCGTTGATCGGGTCGAGGCCGCCGACCGACATGTTCAGCACGTCGACGCCGTTGCGGGCGGCGTAGTGCATGCCCTCTTCCATCGCGTGGCGGGTGCAGCCCGCCACGAACAGGCAGACCCGCACCGACACGAGCTTCGCGCCGGGGGCCGCGCCGTTCATGGTGCCGCCGAAGAGCTTGTTGGCGGCCACGATGCCCGCGACGTGCGAGCCGTGCGCCCCGGACACGATGCCGATGTTCACCGACTGGTTCGCGGCGTCGGTCTGCACGACGAACGGCATCGACTCACGGACCGGCGTCGCCGGGTCGTCCGTGCCGAACTCGTCGGAGTCCTGCTTGACCTTGTAGTCGGTCATGGCCTTCTCGTCGGAGAAGGACTTGTTCTGGTTCGTGTCGACCCACACCGTGTTGGTCGCGGTGTCCCACAGGACGCCGAACGTGCGGATGCTGCCCGCCGGGTTGCCGTCGCGGTTGACGTCGTTGCCGACCTCGCCGCCAAGCCGCGTGTCCCGCTCGTTGAACACGCCGTACCGGTACGTGGACGGCTGCCCCGGGGCGGGGTTGCTCATGTCGATCCACGTCGGGTCGTTGTCGTTGTTGACGCCGTTGGTGAAGCCGGGGTCGGTCGCCGTGATCCAGTCGACGATCTTGCGCTCACCGGTGCTCGTGGTCGCGAGCGACGGGTGACCGAGGTCGACGCCGGAGTCGATGATGCCGACGGTCACGCCGCGGCCGTCGAACTTCGGGTTCTTCTCGATGAACTGGGCGGCGCCGGTCTCGCCGGTCGGCATGTACGGGTTGACCGCGGGGGTGTTCGCGCCGGGCGCGGGCTGCGGGTCCGGGTCGTCGATGCCCAGCGGCCGCGGCTCACCGAGGTCGTACTCGCGGTCGAGGTCCACCGCGACGACCGCCGACAGCTTCGCGAACTTCGCGACGTCCTTGGTCGGCACCTCCGCGCGCACGTAGCCCAGCTCGTCGGCGCGGTACTTGATCTTCGCGCCCGCCGCCTTCAGCTGGTCGACGCTCTTCGACTCCTGGCCCGCCTTCGCCAGCACGAGGATCTCGACGGTCTCCTCGCCCGCGCTGAGCGCCTCGGCGATGAGTTCCTGGTCCTGCTTCCCGAGGAGGTCGGCTCCCGCACCGGGTGCCTGCGGCACCGCCGGTGGGGCGGCGGTGGCGGTCGACGGCAGGGCGGTCAGCGAGAGGCCGACGACCGCCGCCGTGAACGCCGCGCCGAGCCCACGCCGGCGCGATTCACGATGGGTCATCCGAAGTCCTTCTTCTGTGATGGGGGCAATGCCTGATCGAGTCCACAGGTGCTCACGGAGTGTTGTTGAGCTGATCCGAACTGACTAGCGTCCAAACGGGGTAATCCTTCTTGCAGGGCAACATTCCTCTGCAATGTCGCTGTGCGTGGCACTTTCGCTACCGACCGGTCTCTTCAATTCACCGAAACGGGACGCCGTAGAGTTGGCCCAGTGAGTTTGACCCTCGGGATCGTCGGGCTGCCCAACGTCGGCAAGTCCACCCTCTTCAACGCCCTGACCAGCAACAACGTGCTCGCGGCCAACTATCCGTTCGCGACCATCGAGCCCAACGTCGGTGTCGTGCCGCTGCCGGAACCGCGGCTGGACGTGCTGGCCAAGATGTTCGACAGCGCCCGCGTGGTGCCCGCCACAGTGTCCTTCGTGGACATCGCGGGTCTCGTGCGTGGCGCGTCGGAGGGACAGGGGCGCGGCAACCAGTTCCTGGCGAACATCCGCGAAGCGGACGCCATCTGCCAGGTCATCCGCGTGTTCGACGACCCGAACGTGGTCCACGTGGACGGCAAGGTGGACCCGTCCTCCGACATCGAAACGATCAACACGGAGCTCATTCTCGCTGATCTCCAGACGGTGGAGAAAGCATTACCCCGTCTTGAGAAGGAAGCCCGCACCCGCAAGGAGGCGCGGCCCGCGCTGGAAGCCGCCACGACGGCCCAGTCCATCCTCGACAGCGGGCGGACACTGTTCGCCGCACAGTCCGAAGTGGATGGTTCGCTGCTGCGCGAACTGTCGCTGATGACCACGAAGCCGTTCCTGTACGTGTTCAACGCGGACGAGCCGGTGCTGTCGTCCGCGGCACGACGGGAGGAGCTGGCCTCGACGGTGGCGCCGGCCGCCGCGGTGTTCCTGGACGCCAAGGTCGAGGCGGAGCTGCTGGAACTGGACGACGAGGAGTCGGTGCGGGAGCTGCTCGAGTCCATCGGGCAGGAGGAGCCGGGGCTGCACTCACTCGCGCGGGCCGGGTTCTCGACGCTGGGGCTGCAGACCTACCTCACCGCCGGGCCGAAGGAGGCGCGTGCGTGGACCATCCACAAGGGATGGACCGCACCGCAGGCCGCGGGCGTCATCCACACGGACTTCGAACGCGGCTTCATCAAGGCCGAGATCGTCTCCTACGACGACCTGGTCGAGGCCGGTTCGATGGCGGCGGCCAAGGCGGCGGGCAAGGTCCGCATCGAAGGCAAGGACTACGTCATGTCCGACGGCGACGTGGTGGAGTTCCGCTTCAACGTCTGACGCTGTTCGGTGTTCGGTATTGACCGAACACCGAACACCCTGCACCATTCCATCATGGGGCGACAGGATCGAGACGCCGTCGAAGCGCTCATCGCCGGGGCGCATTCGTTGGGAATCGAAGCTCGACTGGTCGCAGGAGCCAATCCGAACGTTGACGCCATCGTCGTCCTGCCGAGCGGCGAAACCGTAGCTGTCGAGATACAGTCGGCTTCGCTGGTAACGGCCGACAGCGTTCCAGGCCAGCTCCGACGATGGTCGAAAACCGCCGGCAACGACGTGGTGCCCCTGGTCGTCGCGAACCGCATCACAGCGGACGGGCGGGTCCGGCTCAACCGGGCCGGATGGAGTTGGCTGGACCTGCGCGGCCATCTGCGGATAGTCGGTCCAGGGCTACTTGTCGACGCGGACGTGCCCGCCCTGTCGAAACCGCGTCCTGCCGCGCACGCGTTGAGCGGACGGGTTGGTATCGGACTCGCGGCGCTGCTGCTGCTCGACCCGACGACACGGATCGGAGTCCGCGCAGCCGCGACGATGTTGGCACGGGCGCCCAGTTCGATCTCCGGCGCCTTCGCGGCCCTGCGCGCGGCGGACCTCGTCCACGCGAACCACCTGCCTGCCGTGCCGGAGCTGTTCTGGGAACTCGCCGAGCACTGGAAACCGGCGAGCGAAGACGTTGCGAGCATCCCCGAACCGGGCAACGGCCGCGACAACTCGGTACTCCGCCTGGGACTCGACGACGTCGAGTCGACAGTGGGCTGGGCACTGACCGACACCGTCGCGGCGGTGGCCTACGGTGCACCCGTCTCGATGCGTGCGGACCATCCGCCCGACTTCTACGTCCCCGACCAGGGCGTGCTGCGCCGCGCCGTTCACCTCCTGGGCCCCGCCGCGACACCCACCGCACGCGCCTGCCGCATCCGCGTGGCCCCGGTGCCGCTGGTGTGCGCGCGGCGAATCGACGGCGCGGCATGGGCGAATGAGGCGTGGCCGCTGGCGAACCCGCTGTTCGTCGCACTCGACCTCGCCCAGGATCCGGGACGCGGCCGGGAGATCCTGGACCACTGGGAGCCCGGAAAGCCGTGGACCCGTGTCTGGTGAGACACCGGGAGTCGTGCTCGCAGGGAACTCGATGACCCGGCTCGTGAGCGCGATTCCTGTCATCGCGGAACAGACAGGGCGTGCGGTCGTGCTGGTGGGTGGCCTCGCGGTCATGTGCCGGCTGTCGACGCCATACCGGGTGACGACCGACCTCGACACCGTCGAGCCGTGCAGGAACACTCGCAGCTCGAACTGCTCGTGGCGGCCGGTGCCACACCGAGCGGGCCTTTCGGCGCGTTGGTTCACACGCCATGTGGCGACGTGCAGGTGGATGTCCTGGAGGTCACCGACGCCGAGATCGCCGACCTTCCCGACGATCCGACCGATCGCCTGCACGTCCAGTCCCATGCCTGGGCGGCATTCACGGCATCCGGTTTGGTGCTCAGCGTTGATGGCCTCGATCCGCTGACGGTGAGGGTGTCCGAACCTGGCCCGCTCATCGCGATGAAACTGCAGTCGATCATGAACCGCGGGGCGGCGAAGGAGGGTACTGACCTTCTCGACATCATTCGGCTCACGCTCGACCGGGCCTGCGGACCGGTGTCACGGGACCAGTTGGAAGCAGCGGACCCTCAGCTGCGGGCCGACGCGCTACTCCACGCCCGGCGATGGTTCGACCTGTCAGCGGGTCGTTCGCTGAACAAGATTCGAGCCGTTCCCGAAGGCAGCGAGATTGAACTCGACGACGTGCGACTGGTCGGCGAGCTACTCGTCGCAGCACTCGAAAGCTGATGTCCCACGGCAAGGTCCGGCCAGCGAGATGTCCGCGGCGCTGTGCCGGTCAACCGGCCACTCGGGTGCCGTTCGCCCTCATCGCGACGATGGCGGCGGCCCGGACCGCCTCGTGGAGCTGCCACACCGACTGGGCCGGGAGGTAGAAGCCCTCGCCAGGGGGTGGGACCACCGCCACGCGGCCGTCGGACACCGTGACCACGAGTGTCCGCTCGCGGTCGAGGGCGTCGACCACCGGCACTTCCCACGTCTCCTGCGCACCCATGGCGCGACCTCCTGTCGGCGTACTGACCGGAGGGTCGTCCGAACGGGGTTCCCCGTTACCGGATGAGGGAGCGGGACGTGGGTGCCAGCTGCAGCTGCTCCGGCGGACGGCCCAGCTGCCTGGTGAGCTCCGGCAGCGTGTCGTGCGTCCAGCGGGTCTCGCGGCCAAGCAGCCGCACGTGTTCCGCCAGGTCGTCCGGGCCCCGGAACGAACCGACCCATGCCACCACGTTGGCGTCCTCGCGGACCGGCAGCGCCGGGAAGTTGTTCTCGGCACGCAGCGTGCGCAGCACGGCCAGCGGCGGAGCACCCGTTTCGGTCAGCAGGGGCCGCACCGCGTCGGCGAAGAAGTCCAGGAACGCGTCCTCGCCGCCAGAGGGCAGGTGATAGAGGGTCACCGTGACCAGCGTCGTGTCCCCACCCCGGGTGCGACCCGACAGGGTGAAGTCGGTCACGGGGCACAGCAGCAGCACGTCGTCCGAGTCGATCATCGTGTCGTTGGCACTGTCGCGGTGTGCCGCCCACACCGGTCCGCCGTAGAACTCCGCGAGGGCCTTTCCCCTGGCAGGCATGTCCGCGAAGCCGCGCAGCCACACGAACCGGTTCTCGTCGTCGAGGTCGCGGAACTGGCCGAGCACCTGCGCGCCGACCGCCTCCTGGGTCTCGACGAACTCCCGGTCGAACAGGTCGATCAGGTCGTCCCGCCTGCCGGGCCGGAGGGTGTACTGACGGAGCTCGAGAACATCGGCCATCGCCGCTCCCTCTCACGTGGATCACCTGGGCGGGTGTCACCTTATTGGTCGGCCATGTTTGATGTCAGGGTGCCCAGACTGCTACTCGGCCCGCTGCTGCGACATGTCGACACCCGCACCGCCACGCTGTGGGTCGAGACCGACACACCGTGCACGGTCACGATCGGTGACGTCGCGGCCCACACGTTCACCGTTTTCGGTCATCACTACGCGCTCGTCGTGGTCACCGGGCTCGAACCCGGCACGGCGACGCCCTACGAGGTGGCGCTGGACGGGGAGACCGTCTGGCCGCCCGCGGACTCGAATTTCCCGCCCAGCCGGATCCGCACCTACCCGGAAGGCGGCGACCCCGCGTTCGTGATGTTGTTCGGGTCCTGCCGGATGCCCGAGACCGACGACCCCGGCGAGCAGAAGCGGATGGGCACCGACGCGCTCGCCGCCTACGCGCACCGGATGCGCACCGAGGACGAGATCGACTGGCCGGACGCGCTGGTGCTGCTCGGCGACCAGGTCTACGCCGACGACACGACGAAGGGCACCAGGGCCTGGCTCGCGACGCGCCGGTCGCTCAAGGAGGCGCCCGGCGTCGAGGTCGCCGACTTCGAGGAGTACACCCGCCTGTACCTCGAGGCGTGGACCGCTCCCATGACGCGCTGGCTGATGTCGACCGTGCCGACGTCGATGGTCTTCGACGACCACGACGTCCGCGACGACTGGAACACCTCGCAGACGTGGCGCGACGAGAAGGAGAGGACCTCCTGGTGGCCGATCCGCGAGCGGCACGCGCTCGCCACCTACTGGATCTACCAGCAGCTCGGCAACCTGAGCCCCGGCGAGCTGGAGACCGACGAGCTGTACAAGGCGGTCCTCGAGAAGGGGCGCGACGGGGACGCCGCCGACCTGCTCGACGAGTTCGCCGAGAAGGCCAGGCAGGAGGTCAACGGCAGCAAGGGCACCAGGTGGAGCTACCGGCGCGACTACGGCAACGTGCGGCTGCTGGTGATCGACACCCGCTCCGGCCGCATCCTGTCGGGCGGCGTGCGGTCGATGGTCAGCGACCAGGAGTTCGAGTGGATCGAGGAGAACGCCGTCGGTGATTTCGACCACCTGCTGATCGGGTCGTCGCTGCCGTGGCTGATGCCGCACGCGATCAGCCACGTCCAGTCGATGAACGAGGTCGCGTGCCGGCGGCCGGGGTGGCGCGGGAAGCTCGCCGAGAAGCTGCGGCAGGCCGCCGACCTGGAGCACTGGCCGTCGTTCCGGGCGTCGTCGGACCGGCTCGCGCGGCTGATCGGGCGGATCGCCGACACCGACACGTCCACGGTGTGCGTGCTGTCCGGCGACGTGCACCACGTGTACGCGGCGAAGGTGCGCTACCCGAAGAAGGTGAACGCGCAGGTGTGGCAGCTGGTGTGCTCGCCGGTGCACAACAAGGCACCCGCGGTGATGCGGCCGTTGTTCCGGGCGGGGTGGTGGAAGCCGCTCGCGGCGCTGCTGAAGTGGCGGATGCTGAGGTCGCCGCACATCGAGCCGCTGCCGGTCGAGTGGGAGAAGGTCGCCGGGCCGTACTTCGGCAACGCGGTCGCGACGCTGCGCATGTCCGGCCGGTGGGCCGAAATGGTGGTGGAACGAGCCGACAGCGACCCAGAACCAACACTGAAACCACTGGTAACCGTACCGCTGACCCCCAAACCCAACCCCAACTGAACAACCCGCGAGTCCCCGTTTCAGGACTCGCGAGTCCCCCGTTCAGGACCCGCGAGTCCCCCGTTCAGGACCGCCGAGTTCGCGGTTCGTGTCCCGGACTACGCGGCACGAACCGTCAACTCACCGGTTCCGAAACGGGGACTCGCGGGTCCTGAACCGGGGACTCGCGGGTTCCGAAACGGGGACTCGCGGGTTCTGGGTGGGGGACTCGCGGGTTCTGGGTGGGGGACTCGCGGGGGTTACTGGGACTGGAGGGTGGTTACTACGCCGTTGATTTCTTCTGCCAGTGAGGTGTCCGCGGTGGTGATGCCGCCTGCTGAGTGGGTGCTGCAGCGGAACGTGACGGTGCGCCAGCGGATGTCGATGTCCGGGTGGTGGTTGTCGTTCTCCGCGATCTCCGCCACCCGGTTCACCACCTGGATGGCCTGCGGGAAGCTCGCCAGCTCCACGTCGCGGACCAGTGCGCCCTCCTCCAGACGCCAGTCGTTCAGACGGCCGAGGGCCTTGCCGACTTCTTCGTCGCTGAGCAGTTCGGGCATGTGTCCATGGTGACGCGTGCCGCCGCCGACCGCACAGGTACGCTCGGATGGATCACACGGGAGTCCGGTGTCGCGCCGGGCTGAGAGGAGGGCGCGCAGCCCTCGACCGTTCGAACCTGATCCGGGTAATGCCGGTGCAGGGAGGAGGCGTCTTGCGGTTTCGCACATTTCTGCTGGTCGGCGCGCTGACAGTCACACTAGCCGGGTGTTCGCTCGGCGGCGGCGGTGACGAGGAGTCCGCGCGGAAGGTCGTGCTCGTCACCCACGACTCGTTCGCGATGAGCGACGAGGTGATGGAGCGGTTCACCGACGAGACCGGCATCACGATCGACGTGCGCAAGGTCGGTGACGCGGGCGCGCTCACCAACCAGCTCGTACTCACCAAGGACAGCCCCATCGGCGACGTCGCGTACGGCGTGGACACCACGTTCGCGTCCCGCGCGCTCGACGAGGACGTGTTCGCCGAGTACGCGCCCCAGGTCGACGGGCCCGCCGACCACGGGATCGACGACACGGACCGGCTCACCGCCGTCGACCTCGGCGACGTGTGCCTGAACATCGACCCGGCCGCGCTCGCCGCCAAGGGCGTTCCCGAACCGACCGGCTACGCGGACCTGGTCGAACCCGAGTACAAGGACCTGCTGGTCGTCGAGGACCCCGCGACGTCCTCCCCTGGCCTGGCCTACCTGCTCGGCACGATCGCGGAGCTCGGCGACGGCTGGCAGGACCACTGGCGCGCGCTGGCGGCCAACGGCGTCCAGGTCGTCAGCGGCTGGGAGGAGGCCTACACGCAGGAGTTCTCCGGCTCCTCCGGCAAGGGCCCCCGCCCGATCGTCGTGTCCTACGCGTCGTCGCCCGCCGCGGAGCTGGACGACCAGGGCAACCCGCGCACCAAGGCCGTGCTGGACACCTGCTTCCGGCAGGTCGAGTACGCGGGCGTGCTGAAGGGCGCCGCGCACCCCGACGACGCGGAGAAGGTCATGGACTTCCTGCTGTCCGAGCGGTTCCAGTCGCAGGTGCCCGAGCAGATGTACGTGTACCCGGCCCGCGCCGGGGTCACCCTGCCGGAGGCGTGGCAGAAGGCCGCGCCGCTGCCGGCGGATCCCGCCGAGCTGCCGTCGGCACAGATCCAGCAGAACCGCGAGCGGTGGATCGGCGAGTGGCGCGCGATCGTGCAGGGCTGAGGAGCACCCCCAGGGGGCTGACGCTGGTCGCGTTGGTGCCCCTGGGTTTCCTCGCCGTCTTCTTCGTGTGGCCGGTCGTGGCGATCCTGCGGCTCGGCCTCGCGGAAGGCGGTGTGCTCGCCGCGCTCGCGACCGCCGACGTGTGGGGGCTCGTCTGGTTCACGGTCGCGCAGGCGGCCGGGGCGACGGCCGTCGCGATCGTCGCCGGGCTGCCGGTCGCGTTCCTGCTGGCCAGGACGAAGCTGCCGGGGCTTGGCCTGGTGCGGGTGGTCATCCTGGTGCCGTTCGTGCTGCCGAGCGTGGTGGTCGGGCTGGCGTTCCGCGGGCTCATGCCCGACGGTGGGGTCGCGGCGATCGTGCTGGCCAACGCGTTCTTCAACGTGGCGGTCGTCGCGCGGACCGTCGCCGGGCTGTGGACGCACCTGGACCGGCGCGCCGAGGACGCCGCGCGGGCGCTGGGCGCGTCCCGGCTGCGGACGTTCACGAACGTGACGCTGCCCGCGCTCGCACCGGCGATCGGGTCGGCGGCAGCGGTCGTGTTCCTGTTCTGCGCCACCAGTTTCGGCGTGGTCCTGATCCTCGGCGGGTCCCGGCTGCGGACCCTGGAGACCGAGATCTACCTGCGGACCGTCGAGCTGCTCGACCTGTCGGGTGCCGCCGCGCTGTCGCTGCTGCAGCTCGGTGCGGTCGTCGCGGCCCTGTCGGTCGGGGCGCTCGCGCGGCGGCGCAGGGAGACCGCGCTGCGGTTGCGGGGGCAGGCCGAGTCCGCGCGCAGGCCCTCCGGCGGCGAGTGGTGGGTGGTCGCGCTCGCCCTCGCGGTGGTCGCCGCGCTGCTCGTGCCGGTCGCGACGCTCGTCGCGCGGTCGTTCGGGTCCGGGCTCGACGGCTACCGGGCGCTGGCCGGGGCCGGGTACGAGGGCTCGCTCGACATCTCCGGTTTCGACGCGGCCAGGAACTCCCTCGCGGCCGCCACCGACGCCACGCTGATCGCGGTCACGCTCGGCACGATGGCGAGCGTGGTGCTCGTTTCCCTGGCACGCGACCGCGTCCGGTACGTCGAGGTGATCGACACGGCGTTCATGCTGCCGCTCGGGGTGTCCGCGGTGACCGTCGGCTTCGGCTACCTGATCACGCTCGACGTGCTGCCGGGCGACCTGCGCACGTCCGCCGCGCTGGTGCCGCTCGCGCAGGCGCTCGTGGTGACGCCGCTGGTCATCCGCATCATGCTGCCGGTCCTGCGGTCCATCGACGAGCGGCTGCGGCAGGCCGCCGCGTCGCTTGGCGCGGGCCCGTGGCGGGTGTGGCGGGAGGTCGACGTGCCGATGGCGGGCCGGTCGCTGGGGACCGCGGCCGCGTTCGGGTTCGTGGTGGCGCTCGGCGAGTTCGGCGCGACGAGCTTCCTCGCCCGCCCCGACACGGCGACGCTGCCGGTCGCGATCGCGCGGCTGATCTCGCGGCCGGGTGAGCTGAACAACCAGATGGCGTACGCGGCGTGCACGCTGCTCGTCGTGGTCACGGTCGCCGTGGTCGCGGTCGTCGAGCGGGTACGCGTGCCGGTGGGAGAGTTCTGATGCTGGCAGTCGAGGGTCTGACCGTGCGGTACGGGACGCTGGCCGCGGTGTCCGAGGTGGACCTGACGGTCGCGGACGGCGAGGTGCTGGCGCTGCTCGGGCCGTCCGGGTGCGGCAAGTCGACGCTGCTGCGCGCGGTCGCCGGGCTGGAGCCGACCGCGGGCGGCACGGTCCGGTGGGACGACACCGACCTCGCGGCCGTGCCGGTGCACCGGCGCGGGTTCGGGCTCGTGTTCCAGGACGGGCAGCTGTTCCCGCACCGGGACGTGGCCGGGAACGTGGCGTTCGGGCTGCGGATGCGGCGTCTGCCCGGCCGCGCGGAACGGGTCGCGGAGCTGCTGGACCTGGTGGGGCTCGCCGGGTACGAGCGGCGCAGGGTCACCGAGCTGTCCGGCGGTGAGGCGCAGCGGGTCGCGCTCGCGCGGGCACTGGCGCCCCGGCCGCGGCTGCTGTTGCTGGACGAGCCGCTGTCCGCGCTGGACCGCGCGCTGCGCGAGCAGCTCGCCATGGACCTGGCCGGGCTGCTGCGGGTGGCGGGCGCGACCGCGCTGGTGGTGACCCACGACCACGACGAGGCGTTCACGCTCGCCGACCGGGTCGCGGTGATGCGCAGGGGGAGGATCGTGCAGACCGGCCCGCCGGAACAGGTGTGGCGGCACCCGGCCGACGAGGACACCGCCCGTTTCCTCGGCTGCGGCCTGTTCCTGCCCGCGACCGTCACCGACGGCACCGCGACCTGCGAACTCGGGTCGGCCGACCTGCCTTGGGCGCCGGCGGGCGAGGTCACGCTCGGCCTGCGGCCCAATGCGTTGCGGCTGACCGGGAACGGGATCGGCGGCAAGCTCCTGCGGTCGGTGCACCGCCGCGACCACGTGCGGCTGCAGGTCCGTCTCGACGGGAGCGACCGGGTGGTCGACGCGGTCGCCGCCATCGCGGAGACACCGGGCGACCGCGTCCACCTGAGGTTGGACCCGGACGGGTTAGCCGTCCTTCGTCGAGATGCGGGCCAGGGCGAGTGAGTAGCCGATGACCAGGTAGCAGAGGGCACGCAGGACCGCGTTGACGATCCCGTCCGTCGGCATCGGGTCGCGGATCACGTCGCCGAGCGACTCCCACGCGTCGGTCAGCAGCACCGGGTGCAGCCAGTCCAGCGCGGGGATGTTGCCGAGGATCGTGAACACGATGAGCCCGCCGAGGGTGGACGCCAGCACCACCAGCGGGTGCTCGGTGGCCGCCGAGACCGCGAGCGCGACCGCCGCGACCGCCCACACCTGGACCGTCACCAGCAACGCCAGCAGCGCGATCCGGCCGAGCGACGCCCCGAACGGCAACACGGTGCCCGACATGGTGAGCATGCCGCCGCCACCGAGGATCGCGAGCCCGGCGAGCACCGACACGACCGTGACGATCAGCACCGCTACCAGCGACAGCACGGCAACGCCGAACGCCTTCACCGCGAGCAGTCGCGCCCGGCCGACCGGTGCGAGCAGCAGCCCGCGCAGCGCGCCGGTCTGCGACTCGGCCGCGAGCGCGTCCGCCGACCACATGGCACCCAGCATCGGCAGCAGCATCGCGAGCGACAGCAGCAGGAGGAACACCGGCAGGATCAGCCCGTTGTCCGACACCAGCGCGGCGACGCTCTGCAGTGTCCGGTCACCGGCGCCGTTCTCGGCCGCCTCCGTCGCGACCGACATGGCGACGGCCGCGATGACCGGCGCCACGGCGAGCACGCCGAGCGCGACGAGCGTGCGCGGCCTGCGGATCATGAACCGCAGCTCGGACCACAGCAGCCGCCCGACCGGCGCCCTGGTCCGCTGTTCTGTGACGATGGGCGCGTCAACGGCGAGCGTCATCACGCGCCTCCTCGAAAGTGTCCACCTCGGACAGCCGGGGGCCCTGCTCGGCGGACTCGGTGAGCCGCGCGAACAGCTCCTCCAGCCCGGTCCGCTGCCTGCGCACCTCGTGCACCGCCACCCCGGCACCCACCAGCGTCGCGACGACCTCCGGCGCGGTGGTGGCCGCGAGGTCCACCCGCACCCCGCCCGGCGCCTCCCGCGCCGGTATCCGGTTGTCCCGCAACGCGTCCACGGCCACCGCGACGTCCGGCGTGGACACCAGCACGCCCGCGTCACCGGCCTCCAGCAGCTCGGCCAGCTCCCCCTGGGCCACGACCGAACCCTGGTGCAGCACGGCGACGTGCGTGCAGGTCGCCTCCACCTCGGCCAGCAGGTGCGACGACACGAGCACCGTCGTGCCGGACGCGTGCAGGTCGGCGACGACCGCCCGCACCTCACGCGTGCCGGCCGGGTCGAGCCCGTTGGTCGGCTCGTCCAGCACCACGAACCGGCGCGGGATCAGCAGCGCGGACGCGAGTCCCAGCCGCTGCTTCATGCCGAGCGAGTAGCCCCGGTAGCGGCGGTTCGCCGCGGCGGACAGGCCGACCCGTTCGAGTGCCTGCCCGACCGCGCGCGGGATGTCCTTCGACGCGAGCCTCGGCTCGGCGGCCGCGACCCGCAGCAGGTTGTCCCGTCCCGACAGGAACGGGTGGAACCCGGGGCCCTCGACCAGCGCGCCCACCTCGGGCAGCGCCCAGCCCGCGCCGTCGGGCATCCGGTGGCCGAGCAGCTCCACCGTGCCCGCGGTCGGCAGGACCAGGCCGAGCAGCATGCGGATCGTGGTGGTCTTGCCGGAACCGTTCGGGCCGAGCATGCCGAGCACCGCGCCGACCGGCACGTCGAGGTCGACGTGGTCGACCGCGACCGTCTTGCCGTACACCTTCCGCAGGTTGCGGGTCCTGGCCGCCAGACGGGCGGGGGCCCCCGCGGAACTCACCGCGGGGGCCTCCTCCTCGGTAGTCATGCCGGTGACGGTACTCACCGGACCGTCTTGATGGCTTCCGTGACCACCTGCTCCGGCACGGCGCCGATCGCGACCCTGCCGTCCTCGGTGATCAACGCGGTGCCGACGCTGGTGGAGATCACGTAGCCGGTGCCGAACTCACCGTGGACCTGCTTGCCGAACGTGCCGAGCAGCGCGAACGCGTCCTGGCCGCCCCGGCCGGACATGTCATCGGCCGCCGCGAGCGCCTCGGCGGGCACCTTGCCGGTGGCGACGACGTCCCAGCCGCGTCCGACGGTCTTCATGTCCGCCTGCGCCAGCCAGTCGTCGACCTGCTCGCCGTGCCGTTCCGTCGGCACGTCCTTCTCCGTCACGGTCGCCCCCGCGGGCGGGGTGAACCGGAACAGCTCCGGGTCCTGCGCGCCGGACGTGAACTCGGTGAACCCGATCTTCACCGCCGGGTCGGCCTGCCCGTTCGCGAGGACCTCCAGCTGCAGCGGGATCCGCAGCTCGGAGTCCACCGAGACGCGGATCTCGCGCAGCAGCGTCCTCTCGGTCGGCTTCGGCGCCAGCACCAGCTGGTAGACCGGCCGCTCCGCGACCCGGGCGGTGCCGTCGACGGACACCGTCGAGTCCGCCTGCATTGCCGTGACCAGCTCGGTCGCGGCGGCCGCCGGGTCGGCGAACTTGCCCTCCATCGGCTTGTCGGCGGCGTCCTTGCCGTGCGGCACCCGCGTGACCGAGCGCTCCTCGGAGTCCCACACCCACACGGTGGCGCCGTCGTCGACGATCGTGGTCTCGCCGCCGCGGCCCGCGAGGGCGAGCCTGCCCTTGCCGGTGCCGTCGGACCACACCTGGATCGAGTCGTCCCCGTTGCTCCGCGGCACCCCCGGGATCGGCAGGCCGAGGTTGTTCTCGACCGCCACCGATCCGGCGAGCGCCGGGATCGCGTCGGTGTCCAGCACCGACTCGACCAGCTCCGCCGCGCTGACCGGCGGGAGCGCGGGTGGCGCCTCCCCCGCGCCGGCCGGCGACGCCAGCGCCACCAGCCCGATGACCCCCGCGGCGGTGCCCGCTGCCGCGAACGACAACGCGGTCTTCCTGGAGTTCATGTTGGCCCCTCTCACTTGCCCTGTGACACTGAGGTTGCCCCACGGTTACTGAGATGGCACTGAGAGCGGCCGACATGCTGAGAGACCGCTGAGACGGTCCCCCACCGAGCAGGCACGACCGGGCATGCTGTGCGCATGAAGCCGCGTGTGCTGGTGGTCGACGACGAACTGGGGGTCCGGCGGGCGCTGCAGCGCGGGCTGGGGGCGGAGGGCATGGACGTCGTCACCGCAGCGGACGGCCCGTCCGGGCTGGACATCGCGCGCACCGGCGCGTTCGACGTGATCCTCCTGGACATCATGCTGCCCGGCCTGTCCGGCTACCGGGTGCTCCAGGCGTTGCGGACCGAAGGGGTGACCACGCCCGTCCTGCTGGTGTCGGCGAAGGACGGCGAGGTCGACCAGGCCGACGGGCTGGACCTGGGCGCCGACGGGTACCTCGTGAAACCGTTCTCGTTCGTGGTGCTGGTCGCGCAGGTCAGGGCCGTGCTGCGGCGCGGGCAGGCCGAGGGCGCCGAGCGGCGGCTCAAGGTCGGCGAGCTGATCGTGGACCGGGCCGTGCGCGAGGTGCGGTTCGGCGGTGAGCTGATCCCGCTCTCGCCACGGGAGTTCGCGGTGCTGGAGGTGCTGGTCAGCCGGGCGGGCGCGGTCGTGACGAAGGACGAGCTGCTGAGAACCGTGTGGGGCGACGAGCTGGCCGCCACCCGCAACGCCGTCGAGGTGTACGTCGGCTACCTGCGGCGCAAGCTGGACGCGGCTGGCGCGGGCGGCATCGTGCGTACCGTGCGCGGCCACGGTTACCTGGCGTCCTCCACCGAGCTGGACGCGGTCCTCGAGCCCAGAACGCGGTGAGCGGGGTACTCGGCCGGGTTTTCGGACGGCTGTGGCTGCGGCGGTCGCTGCGGTTCCGGATCACCACCGTCGGCACGGCGGTGACGCTCATCGTGTTCCTGACCCTCGCGCTGGTGACGAGCAGGCTGATCGGCCCGCTGCTGGTCACCGCCGCCGACGAGCAGCTGCGGCCGATCCTGGTCGAGGCGCTCGCCGACGTGCGGGCCGGGCAGGCCGCCGAGGTGGGGCCCGTCGGCATGGAGGCCCGCGTGCTCGACACCGCGGGCACCCCGGTCGACGGCGGCGACCCGCCGCCGCTGTCGACGGGCGAGTTGCGGGTGCTGAAGGCGGGCACGCCGGTGCTGCGGCTGTCGGAGGACCCGCCGCGCCGCTGGCTGGGCACGGTCGTGTCCGCACCGGACGGGCAGCAGCGGCTGGTGGTCGTCGGGACGATCCTCACCGGCTACTGGGCGGCGCAGCACCGCGCGTTCAACTGGCTCGTGGTGGCCGCGCTGATCGGGTCGGCGGCGGGCGGCATCGCGACGTGGTTCTCCGTGCGGTCCTCGCTGCGGCCGGTGGAACGGATGCGGGCCGCGGCAGCGCGGCTCCCGGCCGGGCGCAGGCTGCCGCTGCCCAGCGCCCACGACGAGCTGCGGTCGCTGGCCGCGGCGCTGAACGGCCTGCTGGCCAGGCGGGACGAGGCGTCGGCGCGGCTGCGCAGGTTCACCGGCGACGCCGCGCACGAGCTGCGTTCACCGGTCGCGTCGATCCGGGTGCAGGCCGAGGTGGCGGTGGCGAACCCGGACCCCGAGCTGTCGCAGGAGGTGCTCGCGGACGTGGTGGTCGAGGCGGAGCGACTCTCGGCGCTGGTCGACGGGCTGCTGGCGCTCGCGCGGTCGGACGCGGGCGAGTGGCCCGAGGCGATGCCGGTGGACGTGGTGGCGGCGGCCCGCGCGGCGATCGGCAGGCTCCCCGACGGCGGGCCCGTGGTCGGCGGTCACCTCGCGCCCGGCGCGTGCTGGGTGGAGGCCGCGCCAGCGGAGGTCGACCTGGTGCTGGACAACCTGCTGCGCAACGCGGCCAGGCACGCCCGCGCCAGGATCACGGTGACCGTGCTGTCGCGGGCGAACGCGGTGTGGCTGGTGGTGGACGACGACGGGCACGGCATCGCGGCCGAGCACCGGGAGCGGGTGTTCGACCGGTTCTACCGGGTGCAGGACGACCGGTCCCGCGACTCCGGCGGCGCCGGGCTGGGGCTGGCGCTGGTCGCGGAGGTCGTGCGGCGGCGGGGCGGGGTGGTGAAGGTGACCGAGTCGCCGGAGGGCGGCGCGCGGTTCCAGGTGCGGTGGCGGGCGCTGACGTGATCCTGTCGACGACGACCCTGGTCGACGTGCCGAGGCGGATCGTCTCGGCGGCGCTTCCCGTCCACGACTTCCCGTTGCTGGGCGGGTGGTTCCGGGTCGTCTCCGTCGCGGTGGAGGGCTGGTCGGCCGTCGCCGTGCGCGGCCCTCGGTCGTTCCGGCTGGCCGTGCGGCTGACCACGACCCCGGCCGGGACGGACGTGACGTGCTCGGCCACGTTCCGCGCGCCCGGCGGGCCGCTCGCGCACCGGTCGCGGGTGCTCTCGGCGCTGACGTCGCTGGCCGAGGGGATCCGCACGCGGGCACTCGCGCTGGCCGGTGCGCCGGTGATCGTGGGGACGGCCATCGTGCGCGGGCGGCGCCTGCTGGCGCAGCAACGGTCCTACCCGGCCGACGCGGCGGGGCTGTGGGAGCTGCCGGGTGGCCGGGTCGAGCCGGGTGAGTCCGATGCCGACGCCGTGGTGCGGGAGTGCGCCGAGGAGCTGGGCGTGCTGGTCGAGGTCGGCGCGCCGGTCGGCCCGGACGTCGCGCTGCCCAAGGGGAAGCTGCTGCGGATCCACCGCGCCACCATCGTCGGCGACGCGCGGCCGCACCCGCACGACCACGCCGACCTGCGGTGGCTCACGGCGGGACAGCTGGGCACGGTGCCCTGGCTGCCCGCCGACCGCGTACTGCTGCCCGCGCTGCGGCAGCTGCTGCGCGGACTGCCCTGAAAGGCGCTTTCGGGTCATCGAGCGTCCCGAAAGCGCCTTTCAGGGCACTCAGGCGACGCCGGCCAGTCGCAGGACCGTGCTCAGCCGGTGAGCGCCGCGTTCCGCTGCCCGCTCGCCGCCCACCGCGCGGATCCGGTCCAGTTCGGCGGGGTCGGCCAGCAGCTCACGGACACGTTCCCGCAGTGGCGCCAGCTCCTCGACCACCGCCTCCGCTACGGCGTCCTTCACCTCGCCGTATGACGAGTAGCCGGCCACCACCTCGCGCGGCGACTTGCCGTGGCACGCGGCCAGGATCTCCAGCAGGTTCGCGAGGCCGGGCTGGTCGTCCGGCCGGTACTCCAGCCGTCCCATGCTGTCGGTGACCGCGCGTTTCACCTTGCGGCGCAACAGGTCCGGCTCGTCGAGCACGAACAGGACACCCGCGGCGTCGCGGGCGGACTTGTCCATCTTGCGGGTCGGTTCGGTCAGGTCCCTGATCCGGGCGCCCGCCGGCGGGGTGACCGCCCTGGGCACCACGAACGCCTCCCCGTAGGTGCTGTTGAACCGGCGGGCCAGCACCCGCGCCAGCTCCACGTGCTGGGCCTGGTCGTCGCCGACCGGCACCTCGTCGGCGCCCTGCAGGAGGATGTCGGCGGCCATCAGCACCGGGTAGGTGAACAGGCCGACCCGCACCGGTGTGCCCTCGTGGGTGCGGTCGGCGCTCTTCTCCTTGAACTGGGTCATCCGCGCCGCCTCCCCGAACGCGCACGAACACTCCAGCACCCAGGTCAGCGGCCCGAGCTGGGGCAGCAGGTCGGACTGCACGAACACGGTGTCCGGCGCGATCCCGGCCGCGATGAGGGTGGCGAGCAGTTCACGGGTGCGGGACCGCAGCTTCTGCGGGTGGTACGGCGTGGTCATGCCGTGCAGGTCGCTGACGAAGTACAGGTCGTCCGGGCCGCCCTCCCGCGCCCAGCGGCGCACGGCGCCGAGGTAGTTGCCGACGTGCGTGGGCCCGGACGGGGTGATGGCGGACAGGCGGGTCATCTCGAACTCCTCGAGGTCGGGGCGGCACCCGCCCGGCCGAGCCCCCGAGAAACACGAAGGCCGCCCGTCCGGGCGGCCTGTGGGTTGCGCAACAGAAGGACCGCCGTCAGGCGGCCCACCACATGGTTGTGATGTTGCGCATGTTCGGAGTGTATACGGAGCGCCCTCGGCCGGGCACTAGGCAGCGTGCTTCAGCTCACGCCTGGCGACCTTGGTCTTGGCCCGCTTGAGGGCGAGCACCGGGCACTTCTTGCAGCGGGACTTCGACCGGCAGCACTTCTTCTTGACCTTGCCGGCCTTCGTCCACTTCCGCACGTAGTCCGCGGGCGACTTCTGCTTGCCCATTCGACTCCAACCCAAGGGAACCGACTAAGGTTAAGCTAACCTTTGCCCGGTCCGCCAGTCGGGCCAGCTATCCTCGACAGAGCGCCGCGATCGATCTTCCGCGCGCAGCCAATGACGCCAGACCATGAATCAGGAGCACGCGCGTGCCCGCCACCGACACGATCTCGCCCGCGATCGCCAGGACCGACCTACGCAACGTCGCGATCGTCGCGCACGTCGACCACGGCAAGACCACGCTCGTCGACGCTATGCTCCGGCAGACCGGCGCCTTCTCCACCCGCGCCGAGCCGATAGACCGGGTCATGGACTCCGGCGACCTCGAACGCGAGAAGGGCATCACGATCCTCGCGAAGAACACCGCCGTGCACCGCGAGACGCCGGACGGGCCGGTCACGATCAACGTGATCGACACCCCCGGCCACGCGGACTTCGGCGGCGAGGTCGAGCGCGGGCTGTCGATGGTGGATGGCGTGGTGCTGCTGGTCGACGCGAGCGAGGGCCCGCTGCCCCAGACCCGCTTCGTGCTGCGCAAGACGCTCGCCGCCGGCCTGCCCGTCCTGCTCGTGGTGAACAAGGTGGACCGGCCGGACGCACGCATCGAGGAGGTCGTGTCCGAGACGCACGACCTGCTGCTCGACCTCGCGACCGAGCTGGACACGATCGACACCAACATCCTCGACCTGCCGGTGGTCTACGCCTCCGCCCGCGCGGGCAGGGCCTCGCTGACCGCGCCCGCCGACGGCGAACTGCCCGACAGCGAGAACCTCGACCCGCTGTTCGACGTGCTGCTCGAGCACGTGCCGCCGCCAGCGGGTGACCCGGAGGCGCCGCTGCGCGCGCTGGTCACCAACCTCGACGCGTCCAGCTTCCTGGGCCGCATCGCGCTGTGCCGCGTGCACGCGGGCACCATCCGCAAGGGCCACCAGGTCGCGTGGTGCCGCGAGGACGGCAGCGTCACGAACGTCAAGATCACCGAGCTGCTGATCACGCAGAACCTCGAGCGGGTCCCCGCCACCAGCGCGGAGGCCGGTGACATCGTCGCCATCGCGGGCATCCCGGAGATCACCATCGGCGACACGCTTGCCGACCCGGCGAACCCGGAGCCGCTGCCGCGCATCCACGTCGACGAGCCGGCCATCTCGGTCACCATCGGCGTGAACACCTCCCCGCTCGCGGGCCGGGGCGGCGGCACCAAGCTCACCGCGCGGATGCTGAAGAGCCGGCTGGACTCCGAGCTGGTCGGCAACGTGTCCGTGCGGGTCCTGCCGACCGAGCGGCCCGACGCCTGGGAGGTGCAGGGCCGTGGCGAGCTGGCGCTCGCGATCCTCGTGGAGACCATGCGCCGCGAAGGTTTCGAGCTGACCGTCGGCCGCCCCGAGGTCGTCACCCGCACCATCGACGGGCAGCTGTGCGAGCCGTTCGAGCGGCTCACCGTGGACGCGCCGGAGGAGCACCTCGGCGCCATCACCCAGCTGCTGGCCGCCCGCAAGGGCCGCCTGGAGCACATGGGCGGGCACGGCACCGGGCGCGTGAAGGTCGAGTACGTCGTCCCGTCCCGCGGCCTGATCGGCTTCCGCACCGACTTCCTCACCGAGACCAGGGGCACCGGCATCGCGAACGCCATCTTCGAGGGCTACTTCCCGTGGGCGGGCCAGATCCGCGGCCGCCACTCCGGTTCGCTGGTCGCCGACCGGTCCGGCTCGGTCACCAGCTACGCGATGATCCAGCTGGCCGACCGGGGCACGTTCTTCGTCGAGCCCGGCGCGGACGTGTACCAGGGCATGGTCGTCGGCGAGAACCCGCGCGCCGAGGACCTCGACGTCAACGTCACCAGGGAGAAGAAGCTCACGAACATGCGCTCCTCCACCGGTGACGAGCTGGAGCGGCTCGCGCGGCCGCGCAGGCTGGTGCTGGAGGAGGCGCTGGAGTTCTGCGCCAACGACGAGTGCGTCGAGGTCGCGCCGGACGTCGTGCGGATCCGCAAGGTGATCCTCGACAGCACCCAGCGCGGCAGGGCACGATCGCGGGAGAAGTCCCGCGACGCCTGACCGGATTCAACGGTGTCGGTCCCGGCCCGGCGACACCGGCGGACCGCGGGCGGTCAGTGGCTGAGTGCCGTCACGTTCCCCTGAGGTAACTGCTGATCAAGCACAGACTGTCGCGCAAGGATCCAAAGAACAGGCCCTGGTCACATCGCGGAACCCGGTAGCCGCCTCCCACGTCAGTCCTGGAGGATGGCAGGGTTTCGGGTTGGGGAGGTGAGGTTGTTGCGCAAGCCGCTGGCCGCGTTCGTCGCGCTGGTCGCGCTGGTCGCGAGCTGCACCCCCGCGCCCCGCCTGAAGGACACGCCGGTCTCCTCGCCCGCGAACACGCCGGTCGACACCGGTGAGGTCGTGGTCGGCGTCGACACGATCGCGGGCGGCTACAACCCGCACAACTTCGCCGACCAGTCGGCCATCACGACCGCGCTGTCGACGCTGCTGCTGCCCTCGGTGTTCCGGCCCGGCCCGGACGGCACGCCCCGGCTGGACCGCACGCTGATGACCTCGGCCGCGGTCACGCGCACCGAGCCCTACACGGTCACCTACCAGATCCGCTCCGACGCGTCCTGGTCCGACGCGGCACCGGTCGCCGCCGAGGACTTCGTGTACCTGCGCGAGCAGATGACGAGCCAGCCCGGCGTGCTCGACGCGGCGGGCTACCGGCTGATCTCCGACATCAACGCCCGCGACGCGGGCAAGGTCGTCGAGGTCGTGTTCGACGAGCCCTACCCCGGCTGGCGGACGCTGTTCGACGACCTGCTGCCCGCGCACATCCTCAAGGACGCGCCGGGCGGCTGGACCGGGGCGCTGCAGGCCAACTTCCCGGCCACCGCGGGCCCGTTCACGGTCAAGACGCTCGACAACGACCGCGGTGAGGTCGTGCTGGAGCGCAACGACCGGTACTGGGAGGACCCGGCGAAGCTGGACCGGATCGTGCTGCGCCGCGCCGAGCAGAAGGGGCTGGTCGACGCGCTCGAACAGGGCCACGACCAGATGGCGCTGGTGCGCACCGACTCCGTCGGCGCCGACACCATCGGCGCCCTCGCCCCCGCCGTCACCACGACCACGGTCCCGCGGCCGTCCGTGATGACCGTGTACCTGCGCCCGTCGGGGCAGCTCGCGGACCTGCCGGTGCGCCAGGCGCTGGTCGCGATGATCGACCGGGAGCAGCTGATCACCGTCGGCACCGGCAACGGGCCCGCCGCGCTGCTGCGTGCCGACGCGCAGGTGCTGGCCCCGACCGCGCCCGGCTACCAGCCGACCAGGCCCGCCGCCCTCACCTTCGACGCGGCCGCCGCGCAGACGCTGCTGACCGGCGCCGGGTACACGCGGACCAGCGCGGGCTGGGCCCGCGACGGCAGGCCGCTCGAACTGGTCATCGGTGTGGCCGAGGAACGGCCCGCCGACGTGCGGATCGCGAAGGACGTGCAGCGCCAGCTCGCGGCGGGCGGGGTGGTCGCCGAGGTCACCGAGCTGCCCGGCGCCGAGCTCTACCAGCGCCTGTACCCGGCCGACGGCACCGAGGGCGGCGACCCGGTGGACATCGCGGTCACCGGGCGGCCCGCGGGCGGGGACCCGGCCACCATGCTGGCCACCGACTTCGGCTGCCGCACCGCCACCACCCCGCCGGAACCGGCCAACCCGGCGGGTTACTGCGACCCGGCGATCCAGCCGACCATCGACGCGGCCCTCACCGGATCACTGTCCGTGACCGAGGCGTTGACCTCCGTGGAGCCCGCGCTGTGGCGCGCGGCCGTCGCGATCCCGCTGTACCAGGAGGCCGACGTGCTCGCGGTGCGCGACGAACTGTCCGGCGTCTCGGCGGGCGCCGGGTTCGCCGGCCCGTTTGCCGGCGCCGCTTTCTGGACGCGTTCCCCGAAGTAAAGGAAAGCGGCGCGGTTACGGCGCCGTCACATTTGCCGCACCCGACATTCCCGTATTTACCACTTTCACGTTCCCGTTTCGGCGCCGGACGACGTTCCTGGTTGGACACCTGGGTGTCATCGACCTTTTGGGCCACCACCCCCCGTTCGTCGGTTGCCACTCACGATTTTCAGCGCCCCGTAATCACTGCATCGCTTCCCGCCACCACCGTGTCACCCTTTGGTCACGATCAAGGCCAATCTCGTGACGTGAGTAAGCGGAGTTCCTAGCGTCCTGCAACGGTGCGTCGGCGACAGGGCTCCGACGCGTCACAAGATCGAGATGACACGTGGTCCGCGCCAAGCAAGAGCCGACCACGCGGCGGCACGGTGCTTCCCCGACATGGCCCCCGCCGCGCGGTACCCACCGGCTCCGTGCACGATGTGTCACGACAACACCGGGCGCACGCTCTTCGAGTGCGTGCTCGCTCATGGAGGAACTATCTTGATGAGGAATCACACGTGGCTCCGGGCCGCGGCCGGCCTCACGGCTGCCGCGCTGGTGCTCACGGCCTGCTCTCAGAAGGAAAACGAGGGCTCCGGCGACACCGGCGGCGACGCCGCCCCGTCCGCGGGCTGGCCGGAGACGCCGGACGTCGAGATCCAGGAAGGCAAGCCGGGCGGCACCTTCCGCTTCGGCATCACCGAGCCGACCGCGATCGACCCCTACAACGCCCAGGAATCCGAAGGCCTGCTGGTCACCAAGTACATCTTCACGGGTCTGATCCAGGCCGACCCCGATGGTGAGATCCTGCCCGGTGTCGCGGACAAGTGGGAATCGAACGACGACTGCAGCGAGTGGACCTTCGACCTGAAGACGGGCACGAAGTTCCACAACGGTGAGGAGGTCACCTCCGAGTCGTTCAAGCGCGGCTGGGAGCGGGTCTCCGCCAAGACGTCGGCTTCCGAGGTGGCCTACCACCTGACCGGCATCGAGGGCTTCGACGAGATGCAGGCCGGCACCGCGAACGCGCTGTCCGGTGTCGACGCGTCCGACCCGGCCAAGCTGGTCGTCACGCTGACCGACCCGAACTGCGAGTGGTACCTGCGCACGTTCCACCCGGTGTTCAGCCCGGTCCCGTCCACCGCGGGCGCGCCGTCCACCAACACCGCGTACGTCGAGGCCCCGATCGGCAACGGCCCGTTCATGATGGACGGCGCCTGGCAGCACGACGTGGGCATCAAGCTCAAGCGCTTCGAGGACTACTCGATCGGTCACAAGGCGTACCTGGACAACGTCGAGATCACGATCACCGCGAACGGCAGCCAGGACGAGTACGCCGGCTACCAGAACGGCACCTTCGACTGGGCTCGCATGCCGACCCCGGTCCTGGAGCAGGCCCGCGCGACCTACGAGTCGAAGGACCAGTGGATCACCCGTGAGACCAACGGGATGAACTACCTGCTGGTCATGGTGACCGAGGCGCCGCTCGACGACGTGAAGGCCCGCAAGGCCATCTCGATGGCGATCGACCGCGACGCGATCATCAACGGTGTGTTCAAGGGCTCGCAGACCCCGGCGTCGTCGTTCGTGCCGCCGGTGTTCGAGGACGCCTTCCAGGAGGGTGTCTGCGAGGCGTGCACCTTCAACCTCGACGAGGCCAAGAAGCTCGCCGAGGAAGCCGGCCTGACCAAGGGCACCGAGCTGAACTTCCAGTTCAACGTCGACGCGGGTCACGAGGAGTGGACCGCGGCGGTCAAGGACCAGCTCGAGACCAACCTGGGCCTGAAGGTCAACCTGTCCGGTGTCCAGTTCCCCGACCTGCTGAACAACGAGCAGCAGCCGGGTGCCAGCGGCATCTACCGCGCCGCGTGGGGCGCCGACTACCCGACGCCGTCGAACTTCCTCCAGCCGCTGCTGTCCACCGAGGCCATCGGTGCGCCGGCGGGCGAGCCGACCACCGGTGACAACCGCGGCCGCTACAGCAACGAGAAGTTCGACACCCTCCTCAAGGAGGCCCTCGCCAGCCAGGACGAGGCCGAGCGGACCAAGAAGTTCCAGGAGGCCGAGAAGATCGCCATCGGTGACGACCAGGCGCTGATCCCGCTGTGGAACCGCACCCAGCACCGTCTGGCGAACACGGAGAAGTTCATCAACCTTCGGATGGACTTCAGCGAGAACCCGGACCTCTACGAGATCAGCATCAAGTAACTGAATAACCTGGGTGGCCGTGGTCTGAGTACTCAGACCACGGCCACCATCGGGTTGGGACCTCGATTCCAACCGGGGATGAGGTTTCGGAACGCTACGCTCAGAAAGCCGGCGCTAACCAATGGGGAAGTTCGTAATCCGCAGGCTCGCCCAGGCCGTCATGGTCGTGATCGCGGCGACGATCCTGCTGTTCATCGGCCTTTTCGTGCTCGGGGACCCCTTCGCGTCCAGTGGCGACAAGGTGGTGCCGCCCGGGACGCAGGAGATCCTGCGGGAGAAGTTCGGCATGGACCAGTCCCTGCCGATGCAGTACCTGACCTATCTGGGGAACCTCGTCACCGGTGACCTGGGCATCGATCTCAACCAGCGTCGCCCGGTGGCCGACATGATCGGCGCGGCCCTGCCGAACACCGCGCGGCTGGCGTTGGTCGCGATCGTCATCGACATCATCATCGGCGTGGTCGCCGGCATCATCGCCGCCGTCTGGCGCTACTCCTTCTGGGACGTCCTGGTCACGATCCTGACCACCCTGACCATCGGTGTGCCGACCTTCGTGATCGGCGTCTGGCTGCGGCAGACGGTGACCGGGGAGTTCATCTTCCCCCAGGTCCCGAGACCGTTCACGGACATGGCGCCGTGGTACACCGAGGTGCTGCTCCCCGCCCTCACTCTCGCGATCGTGGACGCGGCGTTCATCGCGAGGCTGATGCGTGGCTCCATGCTCGAGGTCCTTCGCATGGACTACATCCGCACCGCCCGCGCCAAGGGCCTCGGTGAGCGCACCGTGATCATGAAGCACGCCTTCCGCAACTCGATCATCCCCGTGGTCACCTACGTCGGCATCAGCATCGGCATCCTGCTCGGCGGCGCGATCATCACCGAGACGTTGTTCCAGTACAACGGGGTGGGCTACCTGCTGTACAGATCGATTCTGCAGAACAACAACCCGGTGATCATGGCGATCGTGACGTTCGCTGTGCTGATCTACGTGCTGCTCAGCATGATCGTCGACATTCTGTACGCATACTTGGATCCACGGATCAGGCTGAGCTGAGCGAGGCAGAACAGACATGACCACCACACCTGACCCGGCTGCGGCTGCACAGACTTTGTACGTCGAGTCGACCGGGAACGAGGACCCGGACGAGTCGGCGGCACCACAGGAGCAGGGCAAGCCGAAGTCCCACGGGCAGCTCGCCGACATGTGGCGGCGGTTCCGGCGCAACAAGCTCGCTCTGGGCGGGCTCGTCGTCGTCGGGATCCTGATCATCCTGGCGCTGCTCCAACCGTTCATCTCGCCGTACGACCCGTACGACCAGAACCTGATGAACACGTTGGCAGCGCCCGGCGGCAACCACCTCATGGGCACCGACGCGCTCGGCCGCGACCTGTTCTCCGGGTTGCTGTACGGCCTGCGGCTCGCGCTGAAAGTCGGCCTGCTGACCATGCTCGGCGCGATGATCGTCGGCACCGGGCTTGGCGCGCTCGCGGGCTTCCGCGGCGGGATCGCCGACGCCCTCGTCATGCGGACCACCGACATCTTCCTGGCGTTCCCGTTCCTGATCGGCGCGATCCTCGTGGTCCGCACGTTCGGCTCGAGCGAGTGGACCGTGATCCTGGCGCTCGTGATCCTCGGCTGGCCCACCGCGGCCCGTCTCATGCGCGGCCAGATGCTCGCGCTGCGGGAGGCGGAGTACGTCGAGGCGGCGCGCTCGATCGGCGCGTCCGACTGGCGGATCGTGACCCGGCACATCCTGCCGAACGCGATCCAGCCGGTGTTCATCTACTCGTTCACCAGCATCGGCATCGCGGTGGTCGCCATGGCGTCGCTCGCGTACCTCGGTGTCGGCGTCCCGCCGGACACCCCGGAGTGGGGCCGCATGATCAACATGGGCATCGAGCAGGTGCAGGTCGAGGGCAAGGACTACCTGTGGATGTTCCCCAGCGCGGCCATCTGCGTGACCACCCTCGCGTTCGCGTTCGTGTCCGACGGCCTGCGCGACGCGCTGGATCCGAAGCTGCGCTAGCCCGCCACAATCAAGGAGAACCACCCAGATGACCGGCTCTGCCGACATCGACCTCGACGGGCCACCAGCCCCACTGCTCGAGGTACGCGACCTGCGGGTCCACTTCAAGACCGACTTCGGCATGGTGAAGGCCGTCGACGGCGTCTCGTGGAGCGTCGACGAGGGCGAGACACTCGCGATCGTCGGCGAGTCCGGCTCCGGCAAGTCGGTGTCCGCGATGACGATCCTCGGACTGGTCCCGTCGCCACCCGCGACGTTCCCGTCCGGGGACATCCTCCTGCGCGGCCGGTCGCTGCTGAAGATGCCGGAGAAACAGCAGCGCAAGCTGCGGGGCAGCCAGATCGCGATGATCTTCCAGGACCCGCTGACCGCGCTGAACCCGGTGTTCAAGGTCGGCGACCAGATCGCGGAGATGGTCCGCACGCACCAGGACGTGTCCAAGCACACCGCCAAGAAGCGGGCGCTGGACCTGCTCGGTGAGGTCGGCATCCCGAACCCGGCGGTGCGGCTCAACCAGTACCCGCACGAGTTCTCCGGTGGCATGCGCCAGCGCGCGATGATCGCGATGGCGCTCGCCAACGATCCGCACGTGCTGCTGGCCGACGAGCCGACGACCGCGCTCGACGTGACGGTGCAGGCGCAGATCATGGCGCTGCTGCAGAAGCTGCAGGAGGACCGCAACACCGCGATCGTGCTGATCACGCACGACCTCGGCGTGGTGGCGTCCTACGCGCACCGGATCAACGTCATGTACGCGGGCAAGATCGTCGAGTCGGGTTCCGCGGACGAGATCTTCTACTCGCCCCGCCACGCCTACACCTACGGGCTGCTGGCCTCCCTGCCGAGGATGGACCAGAGCAGGCAGGCCAGGCTGCAGCCGATCAAGGGCATCCCGCCGTCACTGGCGAAGGTGCCGAAGGGCTGCCCGTTCCACCCCCGCTGCACGTTCGCGACCGAGGAGTGCCTGCCCGAGGTGCCCGCGCTTGCGCAGGTGGACGGGGAAGCGCACTACGCGGCCTGCGTGCACAGCGACCGAGTGGCGACGGCCTACGACGAGAGGGTGGCCCAATGACCCAGGCGTCCTCGCAGGGCGGGCTCGGCACAGCCGAGCAGGACCGGCAGCCGATGCTCGAGGTGACCAACCTCGTCAAGCACTTCCCGATCCGTTCCGGCGTGTTCTTCAAGCGCACGATCGGCCAGGTCAAGGCGGTCGACGGGGTCGACCTGAACATCTTCCGCGGGCAGACGGTCGCGCTGGTCGGCGAGTCCGGCTGCGGCAAGTCGACGACCGCGCGGGCGATCCTGCGGCTGCTGGAGCCCACGGCGGGCAAGGTCGTGCTCGACGGTGTCGACATGACCGGGCTCGGCAAGGGTGACCTGCGCAGGGCGCGGCGGGACATGCAGATCGTGTTCCAGGACCCGTACGCGTCGCTGAACCCGCGCATGACGATCCGGCAGACCCTGACCGAGAAGTTCCAGTTGCTCGGCCACGAGGTGAACCGCAAGACCATCGCCAACCTGCTCGACACGGTCGGCCTCGCCGAGGAGTACGCGGACCGGTACCCGCACGAGTTCTCCGGCGGCCAGCGTCAGCGGGTCGGCATCGCCCGCGCCATCGCGATGAACCCCAAGTTCATCGTGCTGGACGAGCCGGTGTCCGCGCTGGACGTGTCGATCCAGGCCCAGATCGTGAACCTGCTGGAGGACCTGCAGGACGAGCTGGGGCTGACCTACCTGTTCATCGCGCACGACCTGTCGGTGGTCCGGCACATCGCCGACCGCGTCGCGGTCATGTACCTGGGTGGCGTGGTGGAGATCGCCGACCGGGACGACCTGTTCGACCGGCCGCACCACCCGTACACGCAGGCGCTCATCTCCGCGGTCCCGATCCCGGACCCGCGGCTGGAGCGGCAGCGCGAGCGGATCGTGCTGCGCGGCGACGTGCCGAACCCGGCCAACCCGCCGTCGGGTTGCCGGTTCCGCACCCGCTGCTGGAAGTTCGAGCAGCTGTCGGAGTCCGACCAGCGCCGCTGCATCGAAGAGCCGCCCCCGCTGTACGACGTGGGTGCGGGAGCCGGGCACAAGGCGTCGTGCCACTTCGCGTCCCTGCGCGAGGTCGTGCGCGCCTGACCTGCCGTGAACGACGCTTTCGGGACGTCGAGCGTCCCGAAAGCGTCGCCAACGGCATGAGGATGCGGAGCGGCCCGTGGGCAAGTTCCTCGTGCACAGGATGGCGCACGCCCTCCTCGTGATCCTCGTGACGACGTTCGGTGCGCTGGTGGCCGTCACCGAGTTGGGCGACCCGTTCCGGATGATCGGGCCGCGCGTGCAGACCCCCGAGGCCAGGGCGATGCTGAACGAGACGTTCGGCCTCGACGAGCCGCTGTTCGTCCGCTACCTGGTGTACGTGGGCAACCTGTTCAGCGGCGACCTCGGCATCGACTTCGAACGCCGGCGCCCCGTGTTCGACCTGCTCGCCACCGCCGCGCCGAACACGTTCCGGCTCGCCGCCACCGCACTGCTGATCCAGTTCGTGGTCGGCGTGACGCTGGGGATCGTCGCCGCGCGACGGCGGCACTCGTTCGCCGACCTGGTGATCACGTTCGCCGCGGTGACGATCACCTCGCTCCCGCTGTTCGTGCTGGGCGTGTGGCTGCGGGACGCGTTCTCCGGCCGCTCGGTGCTCGGGTGGACGGCGTTCCCGCTGATCCCCCGTTCCCTCGGCATCGAGACCACGTGGCTGCAGGAGCTGATCCTGCCCGCGCTCGCGCTGGGGGTCGGCGCACTGGCGTTCACGGTGCTGCTCGCCCGCGGCTCGATGATCGAGGTCATGGACGCCGACTACATCCGCACCGCCCGCGCGAAGGGGCTCACCGAGCGCAAGGTCGTGTTCAAGCACGCGGCCCGCAACGCGCTGATCCCCGTCGCCGAGCTGTCCGCCGTCCAGCTGGGCGCGCTGATGGGCGGCACGATCATGGTCGAGGCGATCTTCCAGTACCCGGGCCTCGGCTACCTGTTCGTACGCAGCATGGGCGAGAACAACCACCCGGTCATGCTCGCCGTCACCGTGTACTCGGTCGCCTTGTTCGTGGTCGTCCTGATGCTCGCGGATATCCTGACCGCCTGGCTGGACCCACGGATACGGATCTTGGACTGATGACCCTCACCGCAGCACCACGGCTCCTCCTCGTGCACGCGCACCCCGACGACGAGAGTCTGTGGACCGGCGGCACCATCGCCAGGTACGCGGCCGCCGGTGTGCAGGTCACGCTGGTCACCTGCACGCTGGGCGAGGAGGGCGAGATCATCCCCGGCAGCCTGCGCGGGCTGGCCGCGGACGCCGCCGACCAGCTCGGCGGGTACCGCATCGGCGAGCTGCGGGCCGCGTGCGCCGCGCTCGGCGTCTCCGACCACCGCTGGCTCGGCGGCGTCGGCCGCTGGCGGGACTCCGGCATGGCCGGTGTCGGGGCCAACGCCCACCCGCGTGCGTTCGCCGGTGGTGACCTGTCCGTGCAGGCGGCCGCGCTGGCCGAGGTGATCGCCGACGTGCGGCCGCAGGTGGTGGTGACCTACGGCCCCGACGGCGGCTACGGGCACCCCGACCACATCCGCGCCCACGACGTGACCATGGCCGCGTGCGGCGCCGACGTGGCGCGGGTGTTCTTCGCGGTCACCTCCCGGCGGGCCACCGAGGAGGGCGTCGCCGCGCTCGCGAGCCGCGCCGGGCTGCCCTTCCGGCTGCCGGCCCCGGACGAGCTGCCGGTCACCGACGACGAGGTGATCACCACCACGATCGACACCGCCGACGTGCTCTCGATGAAGGTCGAGGCGCTCGCGGCGCACTCGACGCAGGTCAGCGTGTGGCAGGGCCCGGAAGGCGCGCAGGCGTACGCGCTGTCCAACGGCATCGCGCAGCCGCTGCCGCCCGCCGAGTACTACCTGCTCGGCCGGGGCGACGGCGCGGGCGCCGAGTCCGACCTGTTCGGCGGCCTCCAGTGACGGTGCGGAACTGGCTCGTCCTCGCCGTCCTGGTGGTGGACGCCGCCCTGCTCGCGCTGCTGGAGCTGCTGTTCCTGCCGCTGCGCTTCGACGGCTACCTGCTGCCCTACGCCCTCGGCGGGATGCACGTGCCGCTGAGCGCGGTCGTCGCGGCGCTGACCACGCCGTGGCTCGTGTCGGTCGCGGGGCGGCTGTCGCAGGGGCTGCTGGTGGCGGCCGCGCCACTGATCGCGTGGCTGCTCGTGGTGGCCGTGTTCGGGATGTTCGGACCCGGCGGCGACCTGGTGCTGACCGCGGACTGGCGGGCGATGTTGCTTTTCGCCTGCGGCGCGTTACCGTCGGCGATCGCCCTGGGCAGAGTGCTGGCCACCACACTCGCCGCCCCACGGTGAACACTGGTGAGGGCTGAGGAGGATACTAGTGGTGGCCGGTAACCTCATGCCTTGCTGGACACGCTGGACATCAAACAGGAGAAGCAGTGACCTACGTGATCGCCGAGCCGTGCATCGACCTGCTCGACAAGGCATGCATCGAGGAGTGCCCGGTCGACTGCATCTACGAGGGTGACCGGATGCTCTACATCCACCCCGACGAGTGCGTGGACTGCGGCGCGTGCGAGCCGGTGTGCCCGGTGGAGGCCATCTACTACGAGGACGACGTCCCCGACCAGTGGAAGGACTACACCAAGGCCAACGTCGACTTCTTCGACGAGCTCGGCTCCCCCGGCGGCGCGGCCAAGGTGGGCAAGACCTCCGCCGACCCCCAGTGGATCAAGGACCTGCCGCCCGTCACGCACGACGAGTGACGATCACGCGGCTCCCCGACTTCCCGTGGGACACGCTGGCCGACGCGACCGCGAAGGCCCGCGCACATCCGGACGGCCTGGTCGACCTGTCGATCGGCACGCCGGTCGACCCGGTGCCGCCGGGAATCCAGGCGGCGCTGACCGGTGCCGCCTGGATTCCCGGCTACCCGACCACCCACGGCACCCCTGAGCTGCGCGGGGCCGCGGCCGGGGCGCTCGCCCGGCGCCACGGTGTGCTCGTCGACCCGGCCGACGTCCTGCCGACCATCGGCTCGAAGGAGCTGGTGGCGTGGCTGCCGACGCTGCTCGGCGTCGGCGCGGGCGACCTGGTGGTGCTCCCTGCGCTGGCGTACCCGACCTACGAGGTCGGTGCGCGCCTCGCGGGGGCGGACGTCCTCCGCGCGGACAGCACGGTCGCCGTCGGCCCGGCCGCGCCGAAGCTCGTGTGGCTGAACTCCCCGTCGAACCCGACCGGCCGGGTCCTGCCGCCGGAGCACCTGCGCAAGGTCGTCGACTGGGCCCGCGAACGCGGCGCCGTGGTGGTGTCCGACGAGTGCTACCTGGCGCTGGACTGGGAGACCGCGCCGGTGTCGGTGCTGCACGACGCGGTGTCGGGCGGCTCGCACGAGGGACTCCTGGCCGTGCACTCGCTGTCGAAGTCCTCCAGCCTCGCCGGGTACCGCGCCGGTCTGGTGACCGGTGACCCGGCGCTGGTGCGGCGGCTGCTGACGGTCCGCAAGCACGCCGGCCTGATCGTCCCGCACCCGGTGCAGGCGGCGATGACGGCCGCGCTGGCCGACGACGAGCACGTGGCCACGCAGAAGGCCCGCTACGCGGCGCGCAGGGCGGTGCTCAAGCCCGCGCTCGCGGCGGCGGGGTTCAGCGTCGAGCACTCCGAGGCGGGCCTGTACCTGTGGTCGACGCGCGGCGAGGACGCCTGGGCCACCGTCGACTGGCTCGCGGAACGCGGCATCCTGGCCGCACCGGGCACGTTCTACGGCCCCACCGGCGACAAGCACGTCCGGGTCGCGCTCACGGCGACCGACGAACGCGTCGAGGCCGCCGCGAAGCGGCTACTGGCGTAGGGCCCCGGCCCGGCTGTCCACCTTCAGCCACACGTCGTGCCACGTGGCGCGCATGGCCTGCTGCTTGACCCGTTCCCGCTCGACGAGCCGCCCGGCCACGAACGCCTCGTCCAGGTCGGCCGGTGCCAGCGCCGGTACCAGTGCGCGCAACCGCTCCTCGGCGACGCACGCGTCGTGGAACTCGCCGAGCACGTCCTGGAACCTCCTGGTGGCCTTCACCAGCGCCCGTGCCCGCCCGCCGGTCGCCATCTCCGCGACGTACCGCAGCTTCTTGCCGAGGATCCGCAGTTCGTGCAGCTGCTCGTCGGTCGGGTCCGGCCCGATGGCGGCCACCTCGGCACGCAGCCGGTCGTGCGGCTTCGCGATCTCGGCGACCAGGTCCGGCGGCTCCTGCCCGCCACCGGAGGGCGTGGCGGCGGCCAGTTCGGCGAGCAGCCGCGCGTACCGGCCGCCACGCAACGCCTTGGTCGCGCGCCGCAGCGCCTTCTCCCGGTCGGCGACGAGCCCGGCGAGCAGCCGTTCGAACGCGGCCAGCTCGGCGGCGGAGAATCCGGCCGTGTCCGCGCGGAACCGCGCCAGCAGCACGTCCAGGTCACGCAGTGGGCCGAGCCGCCCGAAGAACCAGCGCAGCTCGGCCCGCAGCTCGTCGAACCCGCCCGCCGTCCTGAGCACCGCACGGGCCCTGCGCACGGCCACCCTCAGCTGGTGCACGCCCTCCGGGTCGGTGTCGGCCAGCGCCACCTCGGCGTTGACGCGCAGCTGGTGCAGCTGCTCGTCCAGCCGGACACGCAACGGATCAACGCCCATCCACCGATGCTAGGTCTTTTCCGACGGCTCCCGCACACCACCATCCCCCGGATGTCCGCATCGTCCGCCGGGGTCGCGACCGACACCTCGACTCCCGGGGGCGCGGGACACTAGGGCGTGTCCTTCGGATCTTTGTGCAAGGTCTTGGCCTGATCAGCGGTTACCTCAGGGGAACGTGACGGCACAGGACCACCAACCGCCTGCGGTCCGCGGGTGTCGCTGGGTCGGGACCAACACTTTTGAATCCGGGGAGGCGGACTAGTTGGCGTGCAGAGCCGCGTTCAGCTCGACGGCCGCGCCGGTCCGCTCGACCACCTCGACCGCGCCGGTCGCGGAGTTGCGGCGGAACAGCAGATTGTCCACGCCGGACAGCTCGCGGGCCTTCACGAGCTTCCCGTCCGGCAGCGACACCTTCGTGCCCGCCGTGACGTACAGCCCGGCCTCGACGACGCAGTTGTCGCCCAGCGAGATCCCGATGCCCGCGTTCGCGCCGATGAGGCAGCCCGCGCCCAGCGAGATGGTCTCCTTGCCGCCGCCGGACAGCGTGCCCATGATCGACGCGCCACCGCCGACATCGGATCCGTCGCCGACCACCACGCCGGCCGAGATCCGGCCCTCGACCATGGACGCGCCCAGCGTGCCGGCGTTGTAGTTGACGAAGCCCTCGTGCATGACGGTGGTGCCGGTCGCGAGGTGCGCGCCGAGCCGCACCCGGTCCGCGTCGCCGATCCGCACCCCGGCCGGGACCACGTAGTCCACCATCCTGGGGAACTTGTCGACCCCGTACACGGTGACCTGCCCCCTGGCCCGCAGCCGCAGCCGGGTCGCGGAGAACCCCTCGACGCGGCACGGCCCATGGTTGGTCCACACCACGTTGGACAGCAGCCCGAAGACCCCGTCGAGGTTGCACCCGTGCGGCGCGACGAGGCGCGCGGAGAGCAGGTGCAGCCGCAGGTAGACGTCGTAGGCGTCGGCGGGCGGCGCGGACAGGTCGGTCGTGCCCGTGCGCACCGCGACGACCTCGACGGCGCGGTCGTCGTCCGGCCCGAGCAGCGCCGACACCCCGGCGCCGAGCTCGTCGGCCGCCTGCTGCTCGGAGAGCCGCTGCGTGCCCGGCACGGCGTTGTCGTCCAGCTTGGGGTTCGGGAACCAGGTGTCGAGCACGGTGCCGTCGTCGGTGACCGTCGCGAGGCCGACGCCGAGCGCTCCTGTGGTGTCTGCACTAGTCACGGCCGCAACGGTAGCCGCCCGCGTGCCGGGTAGCGTCTCGGGCGTGCCAGTAGAACTCGATCTTGCCGGTGACCCTGTCGAGCTGACCGCGGCGCTGGTGGACATCCCCAGCGTGTCCGGGGACGAGGCCCTGATCGCCGATTCGGTCGAGGCGGCGCTGCGCACCCAGGCGCCGCACCTCGAGGTGGCCCGCTCCGGCAACGCGGTGCTGGCGCGCACCACGCTCGGCCGCCCGTCGCGGGTGGTCATGGCCGGTCACCTGGACACGGTGCCGGTCAACGACAACCTGCCGCTGCGGCGGACCGACGGCGTCCTGCACGGCCTCGGCACGGTCGACATGAAGGGTGGCGACGCGGTCATGCTGCACCTCGCCGCGACCCTGCCCGCGCCGGGGCACGACGTGACGTTCGTGTTCTACGACTGCGAGGAGATCGAGGCCGACCGCAACGGCCTCGGCCGCATCGAGCGCGACCTGCCGGACTGGCTCGCCGGTGACCTGGCGGTCGTGTGCGAGCCGTCGAACGCGGTCGTGGAGGCCGGTTGCCAGGGCACGATGCGGATCGCGGTGCGCACGACCGGCAGGCGGGCACACACGGCACGCGGGTGGATGGGCGAGAACGCGATCCACGCGCTGTCCGGGGCGCTGGCGACGCTGGCCGCGTACGAGGCCCGCACGGTCGACATCGACGGTTGCCGGTACCGGGAAGGTCTTCAGGCGGTGCGGATCGGCGGCGGGGTGAGCGGCAACGTGGTGCCGGACGAGGCCGTGCTGACCGTCAACCACCGCTTCGCCCCCGACCGCGGCCCCGCCGAGGCGGAGGCACACCTGCGGGAGGTGTTCGCCGGCTACGACGTGACCGTCACCGACATGGCGCCGGGTGCGCTGCCCGGTCTTTCCGCGCCCGCCGCCGCGGAGCTGGTGGCCGCCGCGGGCGGTGACCCGGTCGCGAAGCTGGGCTGGACGGACGTGGCCCGCTTCGCCGCGCTCGGCATGCCCGCGGTGAACTTCGGCCCCGGCGACCCGACGCTCGCCCACACCCAGCAGGAGCACGTGCCGGTCGCCGACATCACCCGCTGTGCGGCCGTGCTGTCCACGTTCCTGTCCTGACCTGGCCCTTCTCCCATCGTGCGCACGTGCTTCCCGGACGCCGCCACGTGTTGACGCTGTTATATAACGCCGATATCTTATTAGGTGTAGGCAGCAGCACCACCCAGGCAGACGGGAACCGTCATGAGCGACAACTTCCAGAACCAGTCCGAAGACGCCACCCGGACCCGCTGCCAGCTGCAGTCCGGCTGGGACGTGCTGACCGAGTGGAGCGACACCGCCTCCCCGACGCGCAGGAACGCGGTCTACGGCGCCCTCTTCTCGATGCTCGACCGGACCCTCTTCCGCACGCACCAGATCGTCGACGACCCCCGGCAGCCCGCCGAGTTCTTCGTGGCCGTCCGGGACGACCTCGTGCTCAAGCTCCGGGTCAACGCCCTCGACTCGTTCGAGGTCCTCTACGTGGGCACGTGGGAGAACGCGCCGGGGTTCGAATTCGGTCGCGTGTGACCGAAGGCGTGCGCCACCATGTGCGGCATGCGTACCGTCGCCGACGTGGGCAAGGCGCTCGCCGCCGGTGAGCGGGTGCGGTTCCTGTTCTTCTGGGGCCACCAGGGCGCGGCCACCGGCAAGGGCTGTCTCAGCCAGTGGTTCCCCTCGCCGTTCACCGAGAACGAGCACACGTTCGCCACCGCAGAGCACTACATGATGTGGCGCAAGGCGACCCTGTTCGACGACCGGCGCACCGCGGCGGCGATCCTCGCCGCCGGCCACCCGAAACAGGCCAAGGACCTCGGCCGCCAGGTCAGGGACTTCGACCAGGTCACCTGGGAGGCGCAGCGCTCACGCATCGTCGTCGACGGCAACACCCGCAAGTTCGCCCAGCACGACGACATGCGCGCGTTCCTGCTCGGCACCGGCGGCCACGTGCTCGTGGAAGCCAGCCCGCTCGACCGCGTCTGGGGCATCGGCCTGCGGGAGGACGACCCGCGCGCCGGGGACCCGGCGACGTGGCGAGGGCAGAACCTCCTCGGCTTCGCCCTGGGTGCCGTACGCGACGTCCTCGCAGGCGACGATGAATAGAATCGCGCGGATGAGCATCCAGCACGAGGACGACCACGAGGACAACGAGCACCCGGCGGAGAAGCAGCGCGGGCCGGTGGTGCTGCGCAGGTCACGGCGGGTGGAGGCGTCGACGACCGATCAGCGGCTGCTCGACTCCCGGGGCAAGGGCGACTGGGTGCACACCGACCCGTGGCGCGTCCTGCGCATCCAGGCCGAGTTCGTCGAGGGGTTCGGCGCGCTGGCGGAGGTGCCGCGCGCGGTGACCGTGTTCGGGTCGGCACGCACCCAGCGGGACCACCCGGAGTACAAGCTCGGCATGGAGATCGGCTCCACGCTCGCCAAGGCCGGTTACGCCGCGATCACCGGCGGCGGCCCCGGCTCGATGGAGGCGGTCAACCGCGGCTGCTCCGAGGCCGGCGGTCTGTCGATCGGTCTCGGCATCGAGCTGCCGTTCGAGCAGGGCATCAACCCGTGGGTCGACCTCGGCGTCAACTTCCGGTACTTCTTCGCCCGCAAGACCATGTTCATCAAGTACTCGCAGGCGTTCATCTGCCTGCCCGGCGGCTTCGGCACGTTCGACGAGCTGTTCGAGGCGCTGACCCTGGTGCAGACCAAGAAGGTCACGAAGTTCCCGGTCGTCCTCTTCGGACGGTCCTACTGGGAGGGCCTGTACAACTGGCTGCGGGACAGCGTCCTCGCCGAGGGCAAGATCGGCGAGAAGGACCTCGCGCTGCTGCACCTCACCGACGACGTCGACGACGCCGTGCGGGTCGTGGAGGACGCCTACCAGGCCTGGGAAGAGACGCACTGAGCACGTTTCCCGTAGGTCACCAATTGTGACCTCGGTGTATCGCGGCCCGTTTTCCCCCGCGCCCCATGGCACCCTTGCGACGTGAGCACACTTCGTTTCGGCCGCCGGGAGGTCCCCCAGGACCGGGCGCTGGTGATGGCGATCGTCAACCGCACCAGGGACTCCTTCTACGACCGGGGCGCCACCTTCGGCGACCGCGAGGCCATCGCGGCGGTGGACCGCGTGGTCGCCGAGGGCGCCGACCTCGTCGACATCGGCGGGGTGCGGGCCGGCGCGCACGGCGAGCACGTGTCCCCGGACGAGGAGATCCGCCGGGTCGTGCCGTTCGTCGAGCAGGTGCGGGCACGCCACCCGAACCTGGTGATCAGCGTCGACACGTGGCGGCACGACGTCGGCCGCGCGGCGTGCGCCGCGGGCGCCGACCTGATCAACGACACCTGGGCCGGCGCCGACCCCCGGCTCGCCGAGGTGGCCGCCGAGTTCGGCGCGGGCATCGTGTGCTCCCACACCGGCGGCGCCGCGCCACGCACCGACCCGCACCGCGTCCGGTACCTGGACGTGGTGGCCGAGGTCGTCGCGGAGCTCGTCGCGCGCGCGGAGCGGATGGTGTCGCTCGGCGTGCGCAGGGAAGGGGTGCTGATCGACCCGACGCACGACTTCGGCAAGAACACCTGGCACGGCCTCGAACTGCTGGCGCGGCTCGACGAGCTCGTCGGCACCGGCTGGCCGGTGCTGATGGCCTTGTCCAACAAGGACTTCATCGGAGAGACGCTCGGCGCGGCCGTGACCGACCGGGTGGATGGCACTCTCGCGGCGACGTCCGTCGCGGCGATGGCCGGGGCGCGGGTGTTCCGCGCGCACGAGGTGGCCAGAACCAGGAAGGTGGTCGAGATGGTGGCGAGTATCCGGGGCACCCGCCCACCCGCCCGATGCCTGCGGGCGCTGGCGTGATGCACGCCGACGCGCGCACGTGGTTCGCGGAGCGGACCTGGCAGAGTCCTTCGTGGACGGTCGCGGAGCTGGTGGCGGCCAAGGGATCCCGCACGGTCAGCGTCGTGCTGCCCGCACTGGACGAGGAGGCGACGGTCGCCGACGTGATCGCGTCGGTCCGGCCGCTGCTTGGCTCCCTCGTCGACGAGCTGGTGGTGGTCGACTCCGGCTCGACCGACCGCACGGTCGAGGTGTCGCTCGCGGCCGGCGCGAAGGTGGTGCGCCGCACCGACGTCCTGCCGGAGCTGGAACCCGTGCCGGGCAAGGGCGAGGTGCTGTGGCGGTCGCTCGCGGCGACCACCGGCGACCTGCTGGTGTTCCTCGACTCCGACCTCGTCGACCCGGACCCGGGGTTCGTGCCCAGGCTGCTCGGCCCGCTGCTGCTGGAGCCGGACATCCACCTGGTCAAGGGTTTCTACCGGCGGCCGCTGACCGCCGAGGACGCGGCCGGTTCCGGCGGCGGCCGGGTGACCGAGCTGATGGCGCGCCCGCTGCTGTCGGCACTGCGGCCCGAGCTGACCGGGGTGATCCAGCCGCTGGGCGGCGAGTACGCGGGCACGCGGCAGCTGCTGGAGTCGGTGCCGTTCGCGTCCGGCTACGGCGTGGAGATCGGGTTGCTGCTCGACGCGCACGTCATCGCCGGGCTGAACGGGATCGCGCAGGTCAACCTGGGGGTGCGGCGGCACCGCAACCAGCCGCTGCGCGCGCTGGGCCTGATGTCGCGGCAGATCCTGGGGACGGCTCTGGCGCGGTGCGGGCTGCTCCCTGCGCACGCCGGTGAGCTGACGCAGTTCGTGCAGGTGGCCGACGAGTGGCTGCCGGACACGTCCGGCGTGGTGGTCGCGGACCGGCCGCCCATGCGTTCGTTGCTGGTGCGTTGACCTGTCGGTGCCGTATGACACCATCCCTCGCGTGACAACGGCACTGATCTACCTGGTCGTCATGATGCTCGTGGCGGCCGTGGTGTTCCTGCTGGCCTCGGTCGTCTTCGGGCGGGGTGAGGAGCTGCCCGCGCTGCCGCCCGGGGCCTCCCCCACCCGGCTGCCCTCGTCGGGGGTGACGGCCGAGGACGTGGCGAACGTCCGCTTCCAGCTCGTGGTCCGCGGCTACAAGATGTCCGAGGTCGACTGGGTTCTGCGGCGCCTGTCCGGTGAGCTGGAGGACTTACGCGCGGAGAACGCCGAGCTGCGGGAGCGGGCCGCGCGCGGCGACGTGGACGCGCGGTGACGACCGCGCTGCCCGGCGCGGACGGTGTCGCGCGCTGCCCGTGGGGCAACTCGACCGTGGACTACGCGGCCTACCACGACGAGGAGTGGGGCGTCGAACTGCGCGGCGAGGCCGCGCTGTACGAGCGGCTGTCCCTGGAGGCGTTCCAGTCCGGGCTGTCGTGGCTGACGATCCTGCGCAAGCGGACGGCCTTCCGCGCCGCGTTCGCCGGGTTCGAACCGGAGAAGGTCGCCGCGTTCGGCCCGGACGACGTCGAACGGCTGATGAACGACACCTCGATCGTGCGCAACCGCGCCAAGATCGACGCGACGATCCGCAACGCCAGGGCCATCGCCGAGCTGGACGTGCCGCTCGACGACCTGCTGTGGTCGTTCGCGCCGACGGGGAAGCGCCGCCGCCCCAGGCTCACCTCGGACGTTCCCGCGATCACCGACGAGTCGAAGGCCATGGCGAAGGCGCTGAAGAAGCGCGGCTTCGCGTTCGTGGGCCCCACCACCGCGTACGCACTGATGCAGGCCACCGGCATGGTGGACGACCACCTGGCCGACTGCTGGCGGGGGTCAGCGCCCTAGACGATTGATTCCGTGAAGCTCATGTGAAGTGGCTTTGGCGTACGAACCCGTCATCAGGCACAACCCCCACACCCCCTGCGGTCGCCCGAGACGGGCTGGGCCGATGCTGTGAAAGGTGCGTTCACGGCACAACAAGTGCCGTCAATGGGCCATTCAGGACGCCCAGCGCCCTGAACGCGCCTTTCAGGGCATTCCCACGCCGTCAACGCGCCTTTCACGCGACCAGCACGACTGAGCACCGACGTCACGGAATCAATCATCCAGCGGGGTCGCCTCCTGGGCGGCCTTCGCGAGCTGGCGGAACTCCGGCTCCGGCGCGCTGCCGGTGACCAGCAGGACCGCACCGTCCAGCTCGGTCACCCACGCCGGCTCGTCACGGCGGCCCGGGTAGGTCGTCCAGGTCACGCCGTCGACCTCGACGCTGCCGGTCGGCTCGGGCGGCTCGTCCTGCCCGGTCTCCAGGGCCACGACCTCGCCCGCGTCCCCGCCGGACTGGCTGAGCTGCACGAACGCACCCGCGGTCGTCACGTAGCCCACCCGCACGACCACGCTGGCCGTGCCACCGGCGCCGACGGCCGTGGTCGACGTCGAGTTCGGCCGCCACTCCTCGGGCACCTCGGGCTCCCGCACCGGGAACGCCGCCGACCTGGCCGTCCGCTCCAGCTGCCCCGACGCGTCCGCGCTCGGCGCCGTTCCCGGGTCGACGGTCGGCCCGCCGGGGCTGAACTGGCAGCCGCCGTAGAACGCCAGCACCGCGCCGATGATCACCAGGAGCACGACCATCGCCCCGATCATGTCCCGCATCCGCAGGCTGGCCCGCCCAGGCTTGTCCGTCACCGGCCCATCGTCGCAAACCCCGCGAGACGACCCTCACGCGCGCTCGCCGACCACCGCATCCCGAATTCTGGGAGGATCGAGTGGTCCGTGACGTGCGCGAATCCGGGAGGACGGCATGACAACCACGACCGAGCCCAGAAGCCAGGAACGCAGGCCGGAGGAGCCCGACCGCAACCTCGCGCTGGAGCTGGTCCGGGTCACGGAGGCCGCCGCCATGGCCGCGGGCCGCTGGGTCGGCCGCGGCGACAAGAACGGCGGCGACGGCGCGGCCGTCGACGCCATGCGCAAGCTCATCGGCACGGTCTCGATGCGGGGCGTGGTGGTCATCGGCGAGGGCGAGAAGGACCACGCGCCGATGCTGTACAACGGCGAGCACGTCGGCAACGGCGAGGGCCCCGAGTGCGACGTGGCGGTCGACCCGATCGACGGCACCACGCTGATGTCGAAGGGCATGCCGAACGCGATCGCCGTCCTCGCGGCCACCGAGCGCGGCGCCATGTTCGACCCGTCCGCGGTGTTCTACATGGAGAAGCTCGCGGTCGGCCCGGAGGCGGCCGACGTCATCGACATCACCGCGCCGGTCGCGGAGAACATCCGCCGCGTCGCGAAGGCCAAGCACACCGACGTGTCCGACGTGACCGTGTGCATCCTCGACCGCGAACGGCACGCCGGCCTGGTCGCCGAGGTCCGCGAGGCGGGTGCCCGCATCCACTTCATCTCCGACGGCGACGTCGCAGGCGCCATCTCCGCCGCCCGCCCCAACACCGGTGTCGACATGTTGATGGGCATCGGCGGCACCCCGGAGGGCATCATCACCGCGTGCGCGCTGAAGTGCGTGGGCGGTGAGATCCAGGGCCGCCTGTGGCCCAAGGACGACGCCGAGCGCGCGAAGGCCATCGACGCGGGGCACGACCTGGACCGCGTGCTGCGCACCGAGGACCTGGTGAGTGGCGACAACGCGTTCTTCTGCGCGACCGGCATCACCGACGGCGACCTGCTGCGCGGGGTGCACTACCGCAGCGGCGGCTGCACCACCCAGTCCATCGTGATGCGCTCGAAGTCCGGCACCGTGCGGATGATCGACGGCTTCCACCGCCTCGAAAAGCTCCGCCGATACTCCACAGTGGACTTCGACCGGCTGTCGGAACCCGCCTCGGAACAGGCGATCCCGCCACTGCCATAGATCGTCCACAGTGGACTTGACCGACGACGGCAGGGGTGGCGGCAACGCGGGGCGGAGACTCGGGTGGACCGCGGGACGCGACGGCCCGCGCGGACTGGACCGCCCAGCACACTGGTTGAGTTTCGTCCCGAATGCCGCATTCGCCAAGGGTGGGTGCGGCATTCCTCGTGTGTCACGGTTGGGTCACCACGACAACGTCGGCACGGTCCGTGGCGTCTTCACCATATGCGCACCAGACTGTTGGCAGGCCTCGCGATCGCGAGTATCGGGCTGGTGTCGGCGTGCGCGAGCACTCCGAACGCCGCACCAACCCCGACGACCCCACCGGTGACGGAGACGTCGGCGTCCCCGACCACGGTGCCGACCGTCCCCATGCCGCCCCTGCCCAAGGTGGCGGCGGCGAAGGAGACGATCGTGAAGGAAACGCCACCGCCGCCGGCAGGCGTGCCGTGCGATGCGGGTGTGGACGCCTGTATCGACTTGTCGGCGAACAAGTCCTGGCTGATCTCGGACGGCGAAGTGGCCTACGGCCCGGTCCCGATCACCCACGGCCGCTCGGGCTGGGAAACCCCGCCGGGCACGTTCCAGGTGGGCTGGAAGAACATCGACCACAAATCCAGCCTGTTCGACGGTGCCCCGATGCCGTTCTCGGTGTTCTTCAACGGCGGCATAGCGTTCCACGAGGGCAGCCTGAGCGAGCTGTCACACGGCTGCATCCACCTGTCCCATCCAGCCGCGAAGAAGTACTTCAACGCCCTGTCGGTCGGCGACACCGTGCAGGTCGTGCGGTAACGATGCAACCTTCTCCCCGGGCGGGTCGTGGGTAACAGATAAAGCTACCCGCAACCCGCCCGCGGAAGGTGGACATGAGACTAGGACTGGCCGCACTGGCGCTACTGGCCGTAGCGCTCCTGACAGGCTGCTCAACCCAGGCAGCAGCAGGCCCAGCCCCCGCCACGACACCCCGCACCCCGACGACCACAGCCACAACGACGACAACGACGACCACAACGACGACGGCCACCCCACCACCCCCATCGCCGCCCCCATGCGCCCCCGGGGTGAACGCCTGCGTAAGCCTGTCGACGAAACAGGCGTGGCTACTCGCCAACGATGCCGTGACGCTGGGCCCGGTGCCCATAACGCACGGCGGCACAACACACCCGACGCCGACCGGCACCTGGCCAGTGGCCTGGAAGGACCAGGAACACACAAGCAGCATCTACGGCGACCCCATGCCGTACTCGGTGTTCTTCGCCCCGGGCGGCATAGCCTTCCACGAAGGCAAACTGAACGAGGACTCCCACGGCTGCATCCGCCTGGAGATGGCCAACGCACAGGCGTTCTTCAACAGCCTGCAGGTAGGCGCGGTGGTACAGGTGGTCCCCTAAAACCCGACGCGCCGCGATCCAGGCCCCGCCTCGGCCCCGGGCATCCACGACTCCGCCCGTCAGCGCTCCGTCCCTGTCTGTCGCTTCCCGGACGCCGGCAACCGGGGGCCGGGGGCCGCCGCCCCGCGGCGGCGCCACACCACGATCGCGCCCACGTACGACACGACCACCACCACGGCCGCGAGCACCCGGGACACCACCAGGTACCCATCCGGGTACAGCACCCCGTCCAGGTACTCCGCGATGAACCCGTCGGGATCCCCGTCGCGCCCGCGCAGCCAGTTCTCCAGCTCCGTCAACGGGCACACGAACCCGAGGAACACGATCCCCAGGCCCCACAACAGGAACGGCACGTGCACGAGCAGCGCACGCGGCCACCGCCACGCGAGGAACCCACCCAGGACGATGTACGCCAGCACCAGGAAGTGCACGGCCATCACCGCCGTGGCGAGCACCTAACTCACGTCGCTCGAATGGCCGGGGAACAGGTGCGCCTCCGGGTTCAGCGCCACCGCGATGTTGTTCACCGCCGTCGCCGCCTCGCCGAAACCGGTTGCGATCAGCTTGACCTTGCCGGGGTAGGCGGCGATGTCGCCCGCCGCGTAGATCCGGTCCCGCGCCGTCTTCATCGTCGTGTCGACGGCAACCGCGCGCCGCGTGATCTCCAGGCCCCACGACTCGATCGGGCCCAGGTCCGCGGTGAACCCCAGCGCCGCCACCACGGTCTGCGCGGGCAGCACCACCGGCGCCGGGTCGGACGCGACCGCCAGTTCGACCTCGGTCAGCCCGGTGTCGTCGCCGCGCAGCTCGGTCACCTGCGCGTCGGTGATGATCGGCACGCCCAGCTCACGCACCTGCCGCACGGTCGCCGCGAACGCCCGGAACTTGCCGCGGCGGTGGACGATCGTCACCGACCGCGCGATCGGGTGCAGCGACAACGCCCAGTCGAACGCCGAGTCGCCGCCGCCAACGACCACCACGTCCTGGTCGCGGTGTTCCTCCAGCACCGGCACGAAGTGCACCATCCCGCGCCCGAGCCACCCGTCTCCCGCGGGCAGCGGCCGGGGGGAGAACTCACCCATGCCCGCGGTGATCAGGATCGCGCTGACCCGCAGCTCGGCGCCGTCGTCGAGGCCCACCAGGTACCCGCCGTCGGCCAGCTCGGTGACCGTGCGTGCCTTTCGCCCCAGCAGGTAGGTCGGTTTGAACTGGTCCGCCTGCTCCACCAGCGCCGACACCAGGTCACGTCCGATGATCGACGGGAACCCCGCCACGTCGAAGATCTGCTTCTCCGGGTACATGGCGGTCACCTGACCGCCCGCTTCCGGCAGCGAGTCGACGATCGCCGTGGACAGCTCGCGGAAGCCCGCGTAGTAGGCCGCGTACAGCCCGGTCGGGCCTGCGCCGACGATCAGCAGGTCAACCTCGGACGGGGTCTCTACGGAACTCATGCGCACCTACCCGGCGTGGTGGGAGAACGTGTCCGGCAACACCACAAGCTACCTGGGCGCGCGCCGCGTTGGGCGATCAAACTGGTTACATGACCGAGAATCAGTTCAGGATCGAGCACGACACCATGGGCGAGGTCAGGGTTCCCGCCGACGCGTTGTGGCGGGCCCAGACCCAGCGCGCCGTCGAGAACTTCCCCATCTCCGGGCGTGGCCTGGAGCGCGCGCAGATCCGCGCGCTCGGCCTGCTCAAGGGTGCCGCCGCGCGCGCGAACGAACGTCTCGGCGTGCTGGACGCCGACGTCGCGAAGGCAGTGGCCGCCGCGGCGGACGAGGTCGCCGACGGCAGGCACGACGACCACTTCCCGATCGACGTGTTCCAGACCGGTTCCGGCACCTCGTCGAACATGAACGCCAACGAGGTGATCGCGACCGTCGCCACCCGCGCGCTTGGCCGCGACGTGCACCCCAACGACCACGTCAACGCGTCGCAGTCGTCGAACGACACGTTCCCGACGACCATCCACGTCGCCGCGACCGAGGCCGTCGTCCGCGACGTCATCCCGGCGCTGACGCACCTCGCGGAGGTCGTCGAGGGCCGGGCCGCCGAGTGGGCCGACCTGGTGAAGTCGGGCCGCACGCACCTGATGGACGCGGTGCCGGTGACGCTCGGCCAGGAGGCAGGCGCGTGGGCGGCGCAGGTCCGCTACGGCGTCGAACGCCTCACCGGCACCCTGCCCAGGCTGGGTGAGCTGCCGATCGGTGGCACCGCGGTCGGCAGCGGCCTCAACGCACCGGACGGCTTCGGTGCCGCGGTCGCCGAGGAGCTGGCACGGCTGACCAGCCTGCCGCTCCGCGAGGCCCGCGACCATTTCGAGGCGCAGGCGTCCCAGGACAGCGTCGTCGAGGTGTCCGGGCAGCTCCGGGCCGTCGCGGTGGCCCTGTTCAAGATCGCCAACGACGTCCGCTGGCTCGGCTCCGGCCCGCGCACCGGCCTCGGTGAGCTGGCGCTGCCGGACCTGCAGCCGGGCAGCTCGATCATGCCGGGCAAGGTGAATCCGGTGATCCCCGAGGCCACGATGATGGTGGTCGCGCAGGTCATCGGCAACGACGCGGCGGTCGCGTTCGCCGGTTCGCAGGGCAACTTCCAGCTCAACGTGATGCTGCCGGTCATCGCGCGGAACGTCCTGGAGTCGGCCCGTCTGCTGGCCGCGGTCGCGCGCCTGCTGGCGGACAAGGTGTTCGCCGGTGTCGAGGCCAACGCCGAGCGCATGCGTGAGCTCGCCGAGTCGTCCCCGTCGATCGTCACCCCGCTGAACCGCTACCTCGGCTACGAGGAGGCGGCGTCCATCGCGAAGCAGTCACTCAAGGAACGCAGGACCATCCGCGAGGTCGTGCTGGAACGCGGCCACGTCGAGAACGGCAGGCTCACCGAGGCTCAGCTCGACGAGGCACTCGACGTGCTGCGCATGGCCCGGGGCGGCTGAGCGAGCCCGAGGGCACAGCCGGCGGCGACGAGCAGCGCACCGCCGGCCGCGACCACGGTCAGGGACTGCCGACCCAGCACCACGGCCGCCACCAGCCCGGCGACCGGCATCAGCCCGACCAGCACCCCGGCCCGGTCCGCGCCGAGCACCGACACCCCGGTGTACCAGCACCCGAACGCGACCGCGGTGACCAGCGACCCGAGCACGACGATCGCGGCCAGCTCGGTCGCGGTCGGCGTCGGCCAGGCCGCCGTGCCGTCCAGGAACGTGGCCAGCACGGCCCCGCCGACCGCGGCGAGCACGCACGCCCACATCGACGCGGCCACCGCACCCAGCCGTGCCACCACGCCCACCCCGCCGAGCGTGAACGCCACCTCGCACGCCATCACCAGCAACGCGAGCGCCAGTCCCGGCCCGTGCCACGCCCCGCCGCCGCTCAGGACGACCACGCCGAGCCCCACGACCACGGCCCCACCCACGGCGTAGGGCGAGGGCCGCCTGCCCCGCAGAGCGGGCGCGACCACCGCGAGCACCAGCGGCGACGCGCCGAGCATGGCCGCGACGAATCCGGGCGTCGCGTATCGCTGCCCCACGAGGATCGCCGCGTTGAACCCGAGCATGCCGAACCCGACCATCACCCCCAGGCCGACCAGGTCCTTCGCGTTGGGCACCGGCACCCGCCCGCCGGTCACGAGGAGCCAGCCGAGCAGCAGCACGGCACCGATGCCGTAGCGGACCGCCTGCGCGGACAACACGGGATAGCCGTCGAGCAGGCCGGTGACCGGCACAGCGGCCCCGACGAGCACCGACGCGGACGCGGCGAGCCCCACGGCGCGCCCGGTCCGGGGAGTGGTCTCGAGTTGCACGACCACACCCTCACCGAATCATTGGTACATACGTAAGCTCCACTTCGATGAGTGCTAACTGGACCACTTTGCGGGAGCTGTTGCTCCCCGACGGCACGTCCGGCCGGGGCCGTGCCGTCGAGTCCGCCCTGCGTGGCGCCATCCGCGACGGGCAGCTCGCGCCCGGCCTGCGCCTCCCGTCCAGCCGCGACCTGGCCGCCCAGCTCGGCGTCGCCCGCGGCACGGTGACCGCCGCCTACGGCCAGCTCACGGCCGAGGGCTACCTGACCGCGAAGCGTGGGTCGGGCACGACGGTCACGGCCACGCTGGCCACCCCGGCGCCGGTCCCACCCCCGGCGCCCACGGCCCGGCAGTGGCGCTACGACCTGCGTCCGGGCCTGCCCGCGCTGAGCGAGTTCCCCCGCGCCGAGTGGGTGGCGGCCACCCGCGCGGCCCTGGCCGACCTGCCGGACGATGCGCTGGGCTACCCCGATCCCGCAGGCCTGCCGGAGCTGCGCACGGAACTGGCCGCGTACCTGGGCCGGGTCCGCGCGGTCACCGCCACCGCCGACGACGTGGCGATCACCCACGGCGGCGCGGAAGCCCTGTCGATGCTCGCGGCCGTGCTGCGCACACACGGCCACGACGCGGTCGGCGTGGAGGACCCCGGCCACCCCGGGCAGGCGGACCTGCTGCGCGAGCACGGTGTGCGCCCCGTCCCGGTCCCGGTGGACCGCGACGGACTGGTGGTGTCCGCGCTGCCGTCGTCGGTCCGCGCGGTGGTGGTGACGGCCGCACACCAGTTCCCGCTCGGCACGACGCTGCACCCGGCACGCAGGCACGCGCTGCTGACCTGGGCTCGCGAGCACGACGGCGTGATCATCGAGGACGACTACGACGCCGAGCACCGCTACGACCGCCCCGCGCTACGCGCGATGCAGGCGATGGACCCGAACCACGTGGCGTACCTGGGAAGCGTGAGCAAGACGCTCGCCCCGGCTCTGCGGCTGGGCTGGCTGGTGCTGCCTCCCGCGTTGCGCGCGAACATCGTGTCCCGCAAACAGTTGACCGATCTCGGTTGTTCTCCTCTCCCTCAGGCCGCGTTCGCCAGGCTGCTTCGTGGCGGTGGTCACGACCGCCATCTGCGCCGTACGCGCTCGGTCTACCGCCGCCGTCGTGACGCGCTCCTGACGGCGGTGACCGAGCACCTGCCGTCGTGGCAACCGGTCGGCGTCGCGGCTGGTCTTCATGTTGTTCTCAGACTACCGGCGGGGACCGACGATTCCGTTGTCTCGCAACGATTGGATGACGCGGGCATCCACGCACCCGCCCTGTCCGGCTACAGCCAGTTGGGCACCTACCCCGGACTGGTGATCGGGTATGCCGCCACCTCACCCGATCGATTACGGGAAGCAGTAAGGGAAATCGCGCTCACTGTGCGATGAGGTGGGCGACGACGCAGCTGATGTTGTCCGGCCCGCCCGCCTCGTTGGCGAGCCGCACGAGCCGGTCTACTGCCTGCTGCGGCTCGTCCTCGGCGAGTACCCGCCGGATCGTGCCGAGGTCGAGCACGGTGTGCAGCCCGTCGGACGAGAGCAGGTAACGGTCCCCCGCCTGGACGTCCCGCACCTGCACACCGGGACTGACGCCACCGGTGAGTGCCTTGACGAGGATGGACCGCTGCGGATGCGACGTGATCTCGGCCGGCGTCAGCTTCCCCTCGTCCACCATGGACTGCACGACGGTGTCGTCGTGGGTGATCTGGAAGAGCTCGCCTCCCCGCAGGAGGTAGGCACGTGAGTCACCGATGTGGACGAGCCCGAGCTGCGAGCCCTCCCAGATGAGCGCCGTGAGCGTGGTGCCGCTGTCGTCGAGGCCCCTGACGGCCTCGCTCGCGCGGTTCGCGGCGTCGTCCATGGCGTTGAGGAGGTCCCCGACGGCGACCTGCCGGACCGCCTCGACAGCTGCCCGCGAGGCACGGGTCCCGTGGTGCCCGAACCCGTCGGCGACGGCGAAGACCTTCTCCCCGGCGAACGCGAAGTCCTGGTTGGCGTCCCGGACCAGGCCGCGGTCGGTGCGAACGGCGTAGGTGACGGCAAGTGATGTGGACACGGTTGCGCCCTTTCCTGACAGGTACTCAACGAGGACGGCCGCGAGCTGCCGCTTGTCGTCGGTGTCGGCCTCGACCCGGCGCCAGTACCCGGCGACCGCCGCGGCGGCCTGCGCCCCCGGCATGCCGACCACGGCCCGGATCTCGGCGAGCGGCATCCCGATCCGCCGCAACCAGGCCACGAGCCGTGCGGTCTCCAGCTGCTCCGGCCCGTACCGCCGGTACCCGTTGAACGGATCCACGACGGCCGGCCGCAACAACCCGAGCTCGTCGTAGAGCCGCAACGCCTTGGCGGACAAGCGGGACGCCCTGGCGAACTCGCCGATGGTGAGCAGTTCCACGACCCCTCCTCGTACGGACCACGCCAGCGTCGGCCTTGCCCCTTGGTCAAGGTCAACGCCCGGCCGGTTGTCCACAGCGGGCATCCGCTCCCCGGAAATTGTCGGTGCGGCGGTGCATGATGGCTGACGTGTTGCTGAACGACGTGGTTGCCACCTCCTCGGTGGTTTCCGCGACCCGATCCCGGTTGGCCAAGGTGGACGCCCTGGCCGGCCTGCTGCGCCGTGCGGGCGACCAGGTCCGCGCGGTCGTCGCGTTCCTGGCGGGGACGCCGCTGCAGGGCCGCATCGGCGCGGGCTGGCGGACGCTGGTCAAACTGCGCGAGACGCCGGCCCACCAGCCCGGCCTCACGGTCGCCGAGGTCGACCACACCTTCGACGAGGTGGCCGTGACCAGCGGAAAGGGCTCCACGGCCAGGAGGAACGAGTTACTCGGCGCCCTGTTCGGTGCCGCCACCAAGGACGAACAGGACTTCCTCCTGCGCCTGCTCACCGGGGAGCTCCGGCAGGGCGCGCTCGAGGGCGTCATGCTCGACGCCATCGCGAAGGCGGCCGACGTCGGCAAGGAAACCGTCCGGCGGGCGTTCATGCTCTCCGGCCAGTTACCCGACACCGCCGCTGCCGCTCTCACCGGCGGCGCGGCGGCCCTGGACACGTTCGGGCTGCGGCTCGGCAGGCCCATCCGGCCGATGCTGGCTTCGCCCGCCGAGAACCTCGAGGAGGCGCTCGCGGCCGGGCCGTGCGTCGTCGAGTACAAGCTCGACGGCGCCCGCATCCAGGTGCACAAGGACGGCGACGACGTCCACGTGTACACGCGCACGCTGCGGGAGATCACCGCAGCGGTGCCGGAGCTGGTGGAGCTGGTGCGGAACCTGCCCGTGCGGCAGGTCGTGCTCGACGGCGAGACCCTGGCGCTCGCCGACGACGGCAGGCCGCGACCGTTCCAGGAGACCATGAGCCGGTTCGGCGCGACCTCTGAGACGGAGCTGCTGCTGCACCCGTACTTCTTCGACTGCGTGCACCTCGACGGCACCGACCTGATCGACGCGCCGCTGCGGGAGCGCAACGCCGCGCTCCGCGAGGCGGTCGGCGACCTGGTGATCCCGGGTGTGCTGGAACCGTCGCAGGAGGACGCCGACCAGGTGCTGGCAGACGCGCTGCGGCACGGGCACGAGGGTGTCGTGGTGAAGACGCTCGACTCGGTCTACCAGGCGGGCAGGCGTGGCAGATCGTGGCGCAAGGTCAAGCCGGTGCACACGCTCGACCTGGTCGTACTGGCCGCGGAGTGGGGCCATGGGCGGCGCACCGGCAGCCTGTCGAACCTGCACCTGGGCGCCCGCGACCCGGACGGCGGCCCGCCGGTGATGGTCGGGAAGACGTTCAAGGGCCTCACCGACGAGCTGCTGGCGTGGCAGACCAGCGAGTTCCCGAAGTACGAGGACCATCGGGACGACTGGGCGGTGTACCTGAAGCCGCGCCTGGTGGTGGAGATCGCACTCGACGGGGTGCAGGTCAGCCCGCGGTACGCGGGTGGCGTAGCGCTGCGGTTCGCGCGGGTGGTCCGGTACCGCCCGGACAAGGAGCCACCGGAGGCCGACACGATCGACACGGTGCGCGCCATGCTCCCGAAGGGAGGCGGATAAGTACGCTCGACCCGTGCGCTTCTACTCGGACACTCCTCCTTTCGACCTGACCTACGACGACGTCTTCCTGATGCCGAACCGCTCGGCGGTGGCGTCACGGTTCGACGTGGACCTGTCCACGTCGGACAGCACCGGGGCCACCATGCCGGTGGTCGTGGCGAACATGACGGCCGTCGCGGGCAGGCGGATGGCGGAGACCATGGCGCGGCGCGGCGGCCTGGTCGTGCTGCCGCAGGACGTGGATCCCGCGGCGGTCGGCGACATCGTGGCGTGGGTCAAGTCACGGCACCCGATGTGGGACACCCCGCTGGTCCTGACCCCGCGCGACGCGGTGGCGGACGCGATCAACCTGCTGCCCAAGCGTGCCCACGGCGCGGTGGTGATCGTCGACGAGGAGGCCCGCCCGGTCGGCGTGGTCGACGATGCGGCGTGTGCGGGCGTGGACCGTTTCACAAGGCTGAGCGAGGTCGCGGACCCCGAGGTGTTGACGATGCCGATCACTGCCTCGGCCAGGGAGGTGTTCGACCAGCTGCACGGCCGCACCGCGCGGATCACGCTGGGTGTCGACGAGAAGGGCAGGCTGGCGGGTGCGCTGACCGGCGTCGGGGCGCTGCGGGCGGAGCTGTACCGCCCGGCGCTCGACGCGCGTGGCCGCCTGCGGGTGGCGGCTGCCGTCGGCGTGAACGGCGACGTGTCCGGGAAGGCGCAGGCCCTGCTGGACAGCGAGGTCGACACGCTCGTCGTCGACACCGCGCACGGTCACCAGGAGAAGATGATCTCCGCGTTGAAGGCCGTGCGTGCCGTGGTGGACGCCGCGGGCAGGAGTGTTCAGCAGCACGGGGACGCCGGTGTCGCGGTGGTGGCGGGCAACGTGGTCACCGCGGAGGGCGTACGTGACCTGGTGGCGGCGGGCGCGGACGTGGTGAAGGTCGGCGTCGGCCCGGGCGCCATGTGCACGACCCGCATGATGACCGGCGTGGGCCGTCCCCAGTTCTCGGCGGTGCTGGAGTGTGCGCAGGCGGCCCGCGAACTGGGTGCGCGGGTGTGGGCGGACGGCGGCGTGCGGCACCCCCGCGACGTGGCGCTGGCGCTGGCGGCAGGCGCGTCGAGCGTGATGGTGGGTTCGTGGTTCGCGGGCACGTACGAGTCCCCTGGCGATCTGCTGCGCGACGAGCAGGGCCAGCCGTACAAGGAAAGCTTCGGGATGGCGTCGAAACGTGCGGTGACAGCACGCACGCGCGCCGACAGCGCGTTCGACCGTGCCCGCAAGGCGCTGTTCGAGGAAGGCATCTCGACGTCACGCATGAAGCTGAACCCGGCGGCCCCCAGCGTGGAGGACCTGCTGGACGGGATCTGCTCCGGCGTCCGCTCGGCCTGCACGTACACGGGCGCGACCACGCTGGAGGAGTTCCACGCCAAAGCGGTGGTCGGCATCCAGTCGGCATCCGGTTTCGCCGAAGGCGCCCCACTACCGCGCGGCTGGTAGCGGTGTGGAGTTCCGCCGCCTGACCGCGGACGACGCACCCTTGCTGGTGGAGGCCACCGGCAAGGAAACCGGCCGTGCGCTGTGGGACAGCCAACCGGCAGGCCCGTACACGCTGGCGGACGCGGAAGCCGCCCTGAGCAGGTGGACTGACGAAGACCAGTCCTTCGGCGTGTTCGAGAACAACCGACTGGTCGCGGCGACAGGCCTGATGCCGGACGGCGACGGCAGCGCCGAACTGGCGTACTGGGTCCGCCCGGAGTGCCGCGGCCGCGGCGTGGCGGTGGCCGCGCTGCGCCACCTGACCGACTGGGCCCACGACAACGGCCACACACGCACCTGGCTGGAGATCCGCCCCGACAACAAGGCATCCCAACGCGTGGCGGAACGAGCCGGATACACCTACGAACGCCGCATCCCCAACCACTGCGAATCCCACGACTGCCTGATCTGGACCCACTATCCGTAGCCCACCAAAATGTCGGTCTCCCAAGGTAATGTAAACACCGGGGGACCCCCTGGGGCCGATTGAACGGTCCTTTCAATCAGCACCACACCTTCGGCAGCAGGCCCGATCCGCGTTCCCCTCGACGAAGGGGGAATGATAGAGCGACCTCACAATCTGACCACGCTGGTTGGGTAGGTGGACCTGACAGACATGCCTCACGCAGGCCGCTCGTCGGTACCGGACAAGAGCTCCGGAGGACGTGCCCTCGTGGCTGGGCGCGCAGCCAAACCCACGTCCCTTCGTGACTCCTGACGATCCGATCGAGCGTCACAGCAGGGCCAGAAATGTCGGTGCCCTCGGATAACGTGAAAGCCGGGGGCCCCGGGGCGATTGAATGGGCCGTTCAATCGGCGTTCGCACTGTTGGGTGATCAAGTCCGGCGGCCGGGTCGCAGGGGCCCAAAATGTCGGTGCACTCCGGTAGCGTGAAAGAACGGGGGACCCCCTGGCCGATTGAATGGACCGTTCAATCGGACCTGGGGCCCGTCACGCGGCCAGGGCGTATTCGACCGGCGGCTGGAACACGACCCGCACCAACTGTCCGAGGACCACCAGTTCCGCCACGAACAGCAGGCGCTGCAGCAGGCCGCTGAGTTCGCCGAGCGCGTCCGGCATCGGGCCGAGGTGGCACGTGAGGAACAGCGTCAGGAGCACCGTCGCGACCGCGGCGCCCACATACAGCGCGCGTCGCCTCTCCAGGCGCCGGGCGATCAGGACCGCGGTGATCGGCACGCAGAAGAACACGACCCCGGCCGCGTACCGGTGGATCTGCGCGGACAGCGTCACCGACACCGCGCCCAGGTCCGTCGGGAACACCGCGGCCAGCAGCAGACCCAGCATCGCCAGGCTCAGCGCCAGTTTCGGCAGGACACCGTGGAGCAGGCCGCGTGCCGCCAGTCCTACCGCGACACCCACGCCCGCCACGCACATCGCCAGCAACGCGGCGGGGAACATCCAGCCCGCCCCCGGCACGAACACGTAGTCGGACATCGTCGTGTTCAGCGGGCTCATCCGGTCCGCCGCGACGATGTTGAGGCCACCCATCAGCAGTGCGGCGAACACCAGCCCGGCCACCCCGAGGAAAACACCGACGGGTGCCGGCCGCGGCGCGGTGAGGACCACGCCGCGGGCCGGCAACGAGCGGGAAGTCAGAGCCAGGTTCGCCATGGCTCAACGGTCTCGTTCCGACGACCGTCAAACCATCGGGGAAACTCCCGAATCAGACCGGGGGTTTCCCCTACCTACGCCCCGTGGTCCTCCAGCATCTCCGTCACGAGCGCCGCGATCGGCGAGCGCTCCGACCTCGTCAACGTCACGTGCGCGAACAGCGGATGGCCCTTGAGCTTCTCGATCACCGCCGCGACGCCGTCGTACCGGCCGACCCTCAGGTTGTCGCGCTGTCCGACGTCGTGCGTCAGCACCACCCTGGAGCCCGCGCCCAACCGCGACAGCACGGTCAGGAGCACGTTGCGTTCCAGCGACTGCGCCTCGTCGACGATGACGAAGGAGTCGTGCAGCGACCGGCCACGGATGTGGGTCAGCGGCAGCACTTCGAGCATCCCGCGGTCGAGCACCTCGTCGATCACGGGCTGGCTGACCAGTGCGCCGAGGGTGTCGAAGACGGCCTGCGCCCACGGCGCCATCTTCTCGCTCTCGGAACCCGGCAGGTAGCCGAGGTCCTGACCGCCGACGGCGTACACCGGGCGGAACACCACGACCTTGCGGTGCAGGTTCCGCTCCATCACCGCCTCGAGGCCCGCGCACAGCGCGAGCGCCGACTTGCCGGTACCTGCCCGGCCGCCGAGCGAGATGATGCCGACCTCCGGGTCGAGCAGCAGGTCGAGCGCGATCCGCTGCTCCGCGGACCGGCCGTGCAGGCCGAACGCCTCGCGGTCGCCGCGGACGAGCTGCACCTGCTTGTCCCTGGTGACCCGGCCGAGCGCGCTCTGCGACCCGGAGATCAACCGCAGGCCCGTGTTCGTCGGGAAGTCGGCAGGCGACATCACGCCGAAGTCGACCAGCTCCGCTGAGCCGTCGCGGTACAGCCCGTCCAGCGTCTCCGCCGCGACCTCGAGGTCCACCATGCCCGTCCAGCCGGACGGCGTGACCTCGTGCGCGCGGTACTCGTCGACGTCGAGGCCCACCGACGCCGCCTTGATGCGCAGCGGCATGTCCTTGGTGATGAGCGCGACCCCCGGCGTGTGCGCGGCCATGTTGAGCGCGCACGCGAGGATCCTCGCGTCGTTCGTGTCGGTGCGGAACCCGGACGGCAGCACCGCCGGGTCGGAGTGGTTCAGCTCGACGTGCAGCGTGCCGCCTGCCGTGCCCACCGGGACGGGCGAGTCGAGCCGCCCGTGGCGTTTCCGCAGGTCATCCAGCAACCGAAGGGCCTCTCTCGCGAACCAGCCAAGCTCCGGATGATGGCGTTTTCCCTCCAGCTCGTTGATGACCACCAGCGGCAGGACCACGGCGTGCTCGTCGAACCGGGACATCGCCCAGGGGTCCGACAGCAGGACTGAGGTGTCCAGGACGTACGTCCGGCGCTGGTCGCCAGGGTCGGGGGAAGAGGAATGCGAAGCAGTCACGGCAACTCCTCGGCGAACGCGCACCGACGTCCGCGTGTTCCTCGAAGGGCCGGGCACTTCCCTGACCAGGCGAAACGTCTGCGCCGAAGCGTCAGCCGCACCGCCCGTGAGGGCCGGGTGCCGGCCCCCTCGCGATCGTTGCCGTCACGACCAGGGCCTCCCGGACGGACCGCGTGGGCACGACCCGTCACTTTGGACGCTACCCGCGAATCGCCGTCTCGGACAGGAGGCAACGCAGGTGATTTTCGTTTCGTGACCGGACTCGAGATCCACGCGAATGCCGGTTGCGGACGATCAGACGACTACCCGGCGTGATCAACACAGTCGTTCGGACCATCATCCACCTGGGCTACAGGGAGGCTCCACAGGTGCTCTACCAGCAACAAGGCACGCGGAGGTGATCACGAAGTGACCAGCAGGTGATCGCCGAGGAAACCGGAAATGGTAAATATTGCAGTTCTTGTAACACGATGGGGTATTCGCCGACAGCTTTGCGCGGACGGAGCACGAAGAACGGCCGCCGTGACGTTTTCCCGATACCTCCGAAATGTTCATCGTGGGCAGCGGAACCCTCGGCTACGGTGCCGCGCCCCCTCGTGACAGGCGCCGCACTGGCAGCTCCACCACCCCGCGGCTGATCGCCCACGCGTCCGCGGACTGATTTCCAAGACAATCAACAACGCGGACCCCGGTTTTCCGGAGCCCGCGTTGTTGTGTTATGAGCCGAAGCGTCGATGGCGAATGGCGTAGTCACGCAGCGCACGCAGGAAGTCGGTGCGCCGGAAGTCCGGCCAGTAGGCCTCGCAGAACCAGAACTCCGAGTGCGCCGACTGCCACAGCAGGAACCCGGACAGCCGCTGTTCACCGGATGTTCTGATCACCAGGTCGGGGTCGGGCTGCCCCGACGTGTACAGGTGCTCGGCGATGTGGTCGACGTCCAGGACCTCGACCAGCTCCTCGATGGTCGTGCCCGCCTCGGCCTGGCTCTGCAGCAGCTTGCGCACGGCGTCGGCGATCTCGCGGCGGCCGCCGTAGCCGACCGCGATGTTGACCTCCATGCCTGCGCGGTCCTGGGTGCGCCGCGCGGCGGCCGACAGACGGGCCGCGGTGTCGTCCGGCAGCACGTCCAGCGCGCCGATGATCCGCAGCCGCCACGGCTGGTCCGGCTCGGCCAGCTCGTCGACGACACCCTCGATGACCTGCAGCAACGGCTTCAGCTCGGTCTCGGGCCGCATGACGTTGTCGGTCGACAGCAGCCACAGCGTGACCAGCTTCACGTCGGCCTCCCGGCACCAGCTGAGCAGCTCGGCGATGCGCTTCGCGCCCGCGATGTGGCCGTGCCTGACGTCGGTGAACCCGGCTTCCCGCGCCCATCGTCTGTTGCCGTCGAGCACGACCCCGACATGCCGAGGGTGCCGGCCCGCGGCCTGTTGCATGAGCCGCTTGTCATAGAGGCCGTAGACGAGCTTCGCCGCTTTCTTGCGGAATCTCCGCCAAGCTGTTGTCACGTCCCCGCAGGGTACGCCGCCCTGTCGCGGGTGGAGCACACTGTAAGCATGCGGCGAACGGAGATCGACCCGCGGTGGCAGGACATCACGGTCATCGAGCGGCTGGTGCACGAGTCACGCACCGTGGCCGTCGTCGGCCTCAGCGCCGACGCGACCCGGCCCAGCTCCGGCATCGCGAGGTACCTGGTGCGCGCGGGCCTGACCGTGTTCCCGGTGAACCCGGCGCTGACCTCGTGGCAGGGCCTGACCGCGTACCCCTCGATCGCGGACGTCCCGGAGCACATCGACATCGTGGACGTCTTCCGCCGCCCGGAGCACGTGCCGGCGATCGCCGAGCAGGCGGTGGCGGCCGGTGCCGGCGCGCTGTGGCTGCAACTCGGAGTGATCTCCCGGGAAGGCGCCGCGATCGCCGCCGACGGCGGGCTGGACGTGGTGATGGACCGCTGCCTCGCGGTCGAACACCGCGAGGTAACTGGCTGGTCGTGAGCCGTTTCACAGCGTTCTGAAGCACCAACCGAGGTCCCGTAGCCTTGTCGGTGTGCCAGCCCCGACACAGAACCAGCCCTCAGCCCAGCACGTGAAGCCGCGCATGCGCGGCGTCATCCACTACTGGTCGTTCTGGGTGTCACTGGTGCTCGGTGCCACCCTGATCTCGGTGTCGGCGTCCACGGTGTCCGCCACCGCGGCGATCGCCACGTCGATCTACGGCGTCACGGTGCTCGGACTGTTCGGCGTGAGCGCGCTCTACCACCGGCGGTGGTGGGTGAGCCTGCGCGTGCGCGCGTGGATGAAACGCCTCGACCACTCGATGATCTTCCTGTTCATCGCGGGCACGTACACCCCGTTCTCACTGCTGGCCATGCCACAACCGACGGGGTACGTGGTGCTGGCGGTGGTGTGGGGCGGCGCGTTCGCGGGCGTCGCGCTGAAGCTGCTGTGGCCCCACGCGCCGAGGTGGCTGGGCACCCCGATCTACATCGCGCTGGGCTACGTCGCGGTGTTCGTGCTGCCGGAACTGCTGGCACACGCAGGCGTGGCGGCCGTCGTGCTCCTGCTGATCGGCGGCGCGTTCTACACCCTGGGCGCGGTCTTCTACGCGACCCGCTGGCCCAACCCGTGGCCCACGATCTTCGGCCACCACGAGTTCTTCCACGCGGCAACCGTGCTGGCCGCGATCTCGCACTACATCGCGATCTGGCTCGCCATGTACCCCTAGCAGGAGTTTTACCGTCTGGATCATGGCCCAGGCCGTGTACCGCACGCTCAGGCCGCCAGTCCTCAGGTGTCGATGCCAAGTGCCTCGCAGAGCGAGGTGACCGTGGCCTCGGCCGACGTCCCAGCCGTGTCCAGCTCGACATGTGCTCGGTCCCATGGCTCGTACTCGCGCTCCAGGATGTCGGCCCAGGACGGTAGGAACAGGCCGGGTATGTCGACCGTACGAGTGGTCGCTCGTCGCTCGTGCTCGGCAGGGTCTGAGCACACAAGCTCCACCTCGACCAGGTGGGCGCCAGTGGTCTCGGCCACGTCGCGCCAGGCCTTCCGGGTGATCATCAACGGGTTCACGCACTCCGCGAACACATGCCGTCCTTGGCGAAGCAGGTCCCTGGCAACGGCATAGGCGACGTCGTACCCGAGGCCCTGGGTGACGGCATGGCGCAACTCGTCGCATGGCCCCTCCCTGTCCGCGAACTCAGAAAGTGCCTGCTCGATCGTGTCGATACGGAGGTATGCCGCACCAATTCTCCCCGCCGCCGCGCGGGAGACGGTTGTCTTGCCGGTCGCTGGCAGACCACCGACCACCACCAGCATCGAACGGCTGCGGCGTGGCTCTTCCGTGCCCCCATCAGTGAACGCGTCTACCGACACAGAGTTCATCCGCCCACATTACGGATCGGTCTGCCCGAGCCGAGGAAGGCGTCGACCGCTCGCCGGGTCCGCTCGTGGCTGGTCGGCGTGAGGTGCGTGTAGACGCGCAGGGTGAAGCCGGGATCGTTGTGCCCGCGCCGATCATCGTCGCCAAACTCCCGCACCCCGGCCGAGGCGACCTGGACGATCCCACCGGAGTGCTGGATCAGCTTGTTGTGCGCCACATGCCCATCAACCGTGTTGTCAGCGGCCGACGCCCGCACCACAACGCGAGGTTGTCCAGGTAGATCCGCGCCCGCTGCAACCCCAGACCGAGCACGTGCGGCGCGTCGACGCCCAAGACCCGGCAGACCGTGCTCGTACGAGAGCAGCGTCCGCGCACCGATCCCCGACGGCAACCGCGTGACCAGGAACCCACGCGACCACCCTCACCAGTCGTTCGGCCGATCGCCTGGTCCGGCACCGCATCCACTACACGCCCGGTCCCTCAGGGCTCGTCGTCCACCGAAGGATCAAGCCGATGCTCAATCTCCCGAGCCCGCCGAATCTCTACCGCCGCGTACTGCGTCGCCTCATGCCGATGCCGCACATCCACCTTCGCCGTAGCCGCGTAGACCTCCGCACTGCGGCGGTGGAACGCCACCCACTCCGAAGGAGCCGCCTCCCGACTCGGCCGCTGCCGCCACAACACCTCACGCGCCTCGAACAAAGACGACGGCACCACCTGCTGTGCCATCAGTACCCACCACCAGAATCACCGTCGTCACCGGTCACCAGCAGGTGCCGGGGCCTGCGCTCCGGTGGTGCGGGCTCACCGTCCGGATCGATCTCGGCGGCCAGCTTGGCGGCCTCCCGCGCCAGCTCGCGGCAGAACGACGCGAGTTCACGCGTGCCTGTCTCGGACCGTTCGCTGTGGAGGGTCATGTTCACCGGGTCGAGGTAGACCATCAGGACAGGCATGCCACCGGGACCGCGCGTGGCGGCAGCGCCAGCGTTGCGGCCGGGGAAGCAGGCGACCTGAAAGGCTGTGCTGTAGCCGCTCATGCCGCCGACTTCCCCTCACCCCTGGCCGAGCTGGAACGGCCAGACGCGGGTGCGTCGACACCACGCAGGCCAGTGGCCCGGACGACCCAGGTGATCCATTTCGCCTGGCCGGACGCCTCGGCGCGAGGCTGGACCGTCAGCCCTTCCAGGACCACGGGCCGGAACGGCAAGTTGCCCATGGCCTCGGGCGGCACGGGCTGGACGTCGGCCGCGATCTCGACCGAGATGGACTTGTCGCGCTCCTTCTCAGCGGACGGGTCAGCGATCGTCGCGCGGTAGAGCCGCTTGCCGGTGGCCTCGTCGATTCGGGGCCGGATAGGACGGTTACGCGCCTTGTCCTCTTGCGACTGGTACTCGGTCAGGGGCTGGATGTCGCCCATCAGGTAAGCGCCCTGCGGGAACAGGTCGTCGAACGCGATGGGGAACCGCGCGCCGTGGGTTACAGCCATGATCAGTCTCCTTCGGGATGGTTGGTGAGTCCGGCCCAGCCGCTCGGACGGTCGTCGAAGGTGCGGGAGCGGTTCTGCTCGTCACACCAGTCGGCGAAGTCGTTCGCGGCCGCCGCCAGTGAGCGGGCGAACCGAGCGGTGTCGGCCAGTCCGCCGATGCGTGCGGGGACCTGAACGGTCATGCCGACGTCGCCGCTGCCTGCGATGAGCTGCCGGACGCCTGGCAGGGGTTCGATGACCTCAGCGCCGAAACCGGCCGTGGGTTGGATGACTACGTGCACACTCATGCGCCTTCCGCCGTCCTCGGGGCACCCGGTCGGGTGCGGTGATCCAAGGAAACCGGCGAACACGCCAACGACCCGGACAAACTGTCCGGGTGCCTCAGGTGAGGGGGTTGCGGCTACCGCTGAACTGCGGAAACGATGGCGTCGATGATCGCGTCCCAGGGCAGTTGCTTGCCCGGCGCGGAGCGCGGCTCGTGCAGCGGCCACACGTCCTCACCCATCACGAGACGCACCCCGACGCGCTGGAGTGCGCCGATGTGGCTGTCCCACGAGGGCTGACGAGCGTGAGCGGCGTTGATGCGCGGGAACACGACGACCGGGATGGTGCCGCCGCCGATGGCCTCACAGACCTGGGTCAGTGCCTGGTTGTCGGCCAGGCCGAGCGCGAGCTTGCCGACCGTGTTCGAAGTGGCCGGGACGACCGCGTAACAGTCGACCTTCGGGTGCGGGCTCTCCTCGCCAGGCAGCCGCGGCTTCACCCGCACCGGCAGACCCGTGACCTGCTCAATCTTGTCGATATCGCCGGTCGCGTCGAGCCAGGTCGCGGCGGTCGGCGTGAGCGTGACAGCCACCCGCCAGCCACGTTCGATCATGGGCTCGACGAGCTTGGGAAGGATCTCCTCCACGCCGCCGGCGGCGGAGCCGACCAGGCCGAGCACGGGCGCGGCCATCAGCCCTCACTCACCGCGCGGCAGCGTTCGGCCAGAGCCAGCAGCAAGGAGGACTTCTTGCCGCCGGTGACTGGTGCGCGCCGGTAGATCGTCCGCACGACCTCCCGCGCAATGACGGAGTGGCGGACGAGTTGGGGCGACTTCTCCTCGGCGGACAGCAGGACTTGCACGGCGTCGTCGTCCTTGGCGAGCAGGCTCAACGCGCGGGCGTAGTCGATCAGGTGGGTGACCTGCCGCTCGACCGGCATGCCGCTGGTGTCGAGTTGCTCGGCCTGCTCGATCACGAGCGGGATGTCGCCGAGGTCGAGCCCGGCGGAGATCCGGTGCAGGGCGACGTTGGTTGGCCCGAACCCGGTCAGCCAGTGGTTGGCGTCCTCACCGAGGGCGTCACCTGCGATCCCGGCCTTGGAGAGCAGTTCGTTGGCGATGCCCCGGTCCTGCTGACGCGCGGCAGCGATGGCCGAGCGGAGGTGAAGCATGCCGTACAGGCTGAGTGCGGCTGGGTCGCCCTCGTTCATGCGGGGCGTGAGCCAGCGGGCAGCAGCGTCGCCGAGCTGCATAGCGTCATCGAACCGACCGACCGCCAGCAACGCGTGAGTACCGGACCGGGCAGCCGAGGCCAGGACCAGCGGATCGTCGGCGGTGTCCGCGGCTTGCATGGCCCGCTCTGCCGCGATCCAGGCGAGATCAGCCTCTCCGACCTTGGACAATGTGGTCGCAGCCAGGTGATGGATGCGCGCAGACACAGCAGCGCACTGCCGCTTGTAGGAGCCGTCCCCGCCAGCGGCTTCCATCTGTTGAGCGGTCTTGATCAACCGAGGGAGCGCGGCGACGACCTTGCCGATCCGGCCACCCTGGTAGTCCGACCAGGCATCCTCGGTCCACTGAGCGACCGGCTTGGGGTCGACATACTCGGGCTCGAACCCGCCGCCGAACAGCGTCTTGGACAGCCGCTGAGGAGCCATGAGCGCATCCCGGATAGCCGGGACATCATCATTCTTGTGCTCATCCTCCATAAGCACCGGCTCACCCAACAGATCACCAAGCGTGACCCGCAGCGCCCGAGCGACCTCGACCAGCACATCCAGACGGCGGATCTCCCGCTCACCACGCTCGATCTTGGACAGCCAGTCCTCAGATCGGCCGACCAACCCAGCCAACGTGGCCTGAGCAAGCCCCCGCCGACGTCGGTAGAACGCAACACGCTCTCCCACCGTCAACGGATCACCTGCACCACGCATACTTCGAGGCTAGCAGTGGCGAGAGGCAGTTGCCGCAACTCGGAAGCACAATCAGAACTGACTGTTTCCGCTATTCAGGCACCAGCGCGCGCCCGAAGGCGTGCCTGCACGCCTTCACGGGGATCGAATTTGGCTATGAACCACTCCGCAATCTCACATGCTGCTTGATAGTGGGAAACTGCACGATTGCGATTAACTCCCTCATTTAGCCCATGCGCAATCCGATGCCGCTTATCAACAAGAGCGGATAATTCTCGAAATAGATACTCGTCATCCTTGTTTAGAAAGGTGTCAAATTCTTCTGCCATACCGCTATCAAGTCGCCCAACCAAGCTGGAGAGGTTTCCAGGCGATGGGTTCGGAAAGTACGCCATGTGCGAAATCGCGAACGAACGGACCAAGCCATGAGACTTAGCTCTTACATACGCTTGGAACACTTCAATAACCACTTGCTCAAGGTACCCGCATGAACGGACTACCAGAAATCGAGGTATCCAGGTGCGCTCATCGTCTCCCCAGCCGCTCGGAGGATTCTCAACAGCAGCTGCAAGCTGATCCAACTGATTCCTAATAGAAACAAGCCCAGATGGGGGCCATCGCACGGGCGTCTGCGACATTTACGATCTCCTCATAATCGCACTGAACGCTAGCTCGTGACGGATGCGAACATTCTCTTCACTTGCAGTCGACCTAGTAATGGCTGGCACAAAATTTTTATGGCCAGAAAGATCTTCGATCCAATTGCTTATTATATCCGGCTCGATTGCACTCTTCGGACTTTCATCAATACGCCTCATGAGCGCCACAAACAGCGCCTCAGTGAGGGCCGCATTTACCTGACGACTTTGGTAGCGGATCGCGTCCCTTCCGCCAGCAATTGCCAGATAGGCCGCCGCGGCGATAAACAGGCGCTTAACATTATCGCCGTCAAGGTTGTTTAGCTCGCGATATTCTTCGGCAAAGTCATTCAGGTATTTCTTCAACGGACGATAGTACGCACCTTGTTGCACATATAGTGCTATGATACGTAGCACCAGTTCCTGATCACGGAGCCGAGGCGACACCGCTCCGTAAATTTCTCTCCACACAGGCTGATGATTTAGGTCATTTAGATAGTCGATCAACGGTCCTGCATACAGAGCGACTCGGATCTCGTGGGGCGTAAGTTGTGTGCCACCAGAGTTCAGTCTTTCAAATACTTGATATACCGCCTCACGCGAGCCAGCAGTACCGTCAGTTCTGACTATCGTCGCTTGGATAAATGTATTGTCCAACTGACGTCGCATGTCCGGCTCAAGAGTCTTATACGTGAGGCCCTTGAACTGAAGTGACACATTCTGGAGAGCGAACTCCTTGCCGTCGTACACGCCATCATAGAACGCCGCTAGCGTGCGCAGACGTTGCTGCCCATCCAAAACCAGATATTTATTGTCAACCTGCTGCACTAACATAATACCCGGAATAGGGAACCCCAGGAGCAGTGACTCTATGAACCGATCCATCTGATTTCGCGTCCAGACGAAAGCGCGTTGAAACCCGGCAAAGTCGATTGGTTCACCTTTATAGCCAAACGAAGGGATGACAATGTCATTCCTCTTCAACCGACGCACTAAGCCTTCAACATCGAAGTCTGACCCCATATATGCAACTGGGGTGACATCGTCCTCTGCTTCGATCAGCTCCTCGACCTCATCAGCAGTAAGGGCAATATCATCAGTCATATCTTCATCGGTCCCGTCAGATTTGGCCATAACGCGCAGCCTACTGTGCTTATCCGTTCTCCACGGTGAACGAGAGCCCATCCGGAGTTGGTGTTTGGCGGGCGTTGTGCTGCCGAACCCGGCTCTATGGGATCAAGGCGCGCCGCCGGCGGCGGCGCGCTGTGCCCGTCGCGTTGGCGACGTGGCCTGCATCCATCGCGGCACGGGCGGCTTCCGCTCCGCTCACGCCGCCCGGCCTGCGCGGCGCAGCCCACGGCCCGCGGCGGGGAGCGCCGCCACCGGCGGCGCAGATGATCGCACCTCATGCAAGGTCACATCGTCCGGCGAGCTGCCGGTGTATCACTTGCCGACCCCTCAGCGCCCGGTGATCGTCTAGCACCGGGCCATCGGCCTAAAGGGCGCCTGTCGGCGTCGCTAGCGCGATCTCGCTTCGCTCGTCCCTTGACCCCGACGTCCCGGTGCTACGGATCGGCAGGGGCGAGGGGAAAGGGGAGGTGTGGGCAGCCAAGATCAGGCCGTGTCCAGGCCGTCAGAGGTCAAGGACGGCCGAGAACGCGCGAGAACTGTTGGCAGACGTTTGCGCAGGTAGACAACATCGTGACCCGGTCAGAGCGGAGAGTGCCGCCACCTGTGAGCACTACATCGCGATCTGGCTGGCCATGTATCCGTGAGTGGGTGTCGAAACGGGCATGGCTCGTTCGACGTACTGGCATGACTGAGACCAAGACCGCGCCGATCTCGACCACCAACCTCGACCGGTACGGGTCCGCGCCGTTGCCGTGGAGTCGGGCATGCGATGTGCTCGAAACCGATACGCCCACCGCTGACCTGACGTTCTTCGTGTCCACCGTGCGGCCGGACGGGCGGCCGCACTCGGCTGGGGTGGGGGCCGTGTGGGTGGACGGCGCCTTGTACTTCAAGAGCGGGCCGGGTACGCGCAGGGCGCGCAACCTGGCGGTGAACCCGGCGTGCACCGTGTCGACGCGGTTGCGTGGGCTTGACCTGGTGATGGAAGGCGAGGCCCACCGCGTCACCGACCCGGCCACCCTGGAGCGGGTTGTGGCGGTCTACCGCACGGGTGGCTGGCCGGTGGAAGTCGAGGGGGACGCGCTCACCGCCCCGTTCAGTGCGCCCAGCGCCGGGCCCGCCCCATGGCACCTGTACCGCCTCACGTTGCACACCGCGTTCGGTGTGGCCGGTGCCGAGCCGCACGGGGCCAGCCGCTGGGACTTTGCCCACTGAGCCGCCGCGGCCGCCCGATGGTCACCCGTGCCATCGGGCGGACCGTGCACGGTTACAGGTCGGGGCCCTTCGTGCGTAGGTCGTCGACCTTCGACATCGCGTCGCGCAGTTCCGCCAGCCATTCCTCGGCGTGTTCGCCGACCAGGCGGACCGCCCAAGCCAGGGCCTCGGACCGGGAGCGGGCGACGCCCGCGTCCACCAGCGTGTCCAGTACCAGGCGTTCCTCCTGTCGCAGGCGGGTCATCACCGGCACGGACAGGGTGGTGAACAGCTCCTCTGTGCTGCCCAGCTTCGCGCCCCACGCGACCTTGCGGCCGTAGCGGTGCTCGGCCTGGCGCGCGATCTCGATGCGTTCCTCGCGGGTGTCCTCGCGGAACCGGCTGATCCGGCCGGACTCGGCGGCCGCGCGGGCCGCGTCGTCGGCGAACTCGCCATCGAGTGGGGGCAGGGTGCCGACCACGGTGATCTCTTCCCGGTCCACGACCACGACCGGCGACTCGGTGAACCAGGCGTCCGGCAGCCTGCCGGAGAACCAGGCGGACGCGTCGTCCGCTGACGGCAGGTCCGCCTGACCGCCTCGGCCGCGACCTCGGCCACCTGGCCCGCCCCAGCCGCGCCCCTGGCCCCAGCGGTGTCCTCTCGGTCCCATGTCGCACCTCCTTGCTTACATGATTACACCGATACCGAGCTTACGGAAGGCTGCGGTGGGAGGGGTGGACGTTCGCCGCAGGCGGACGGGGCAGCGCGAACCGCCGACTCGACGGTCGCGAACGGGGAACTCGCAGGTTCTGAACCGGGGACTCGCGGGTTCCGAAACCGGGACTCGCAGGTTCTGAACCGGGGACTCGCGGGTTCCGAAACCGGGACTCGCAGGTTCTGAACCGGGGACTCGCGGGTTCCGAAACCGGGACTCGCGGGTTCTGAACGGGGGACTCGCGGGGTGGTTAGGTCAGGGCGGCGGTCAGGGCGGCTACCGCTGTTACCGGGCGGTCGCAGACGTAGCCGTGGCAGACGTAGGCTGCCGCGTTGCCGTCCACCAAGGGGCGGTCGGCCAGCAGTGGGGTTTCGTCGGGTTCTCCCGCCAGGATCACCGAGCCGCCCGGGGCGTGGTGCAGTGCCGTCTCCCGCAGGGCCGCGCGGCACGCGTCGTCCGCCGGGCCCACGATCGCGATCTGCAGCGGGCCCTTCGCCAGTGCTTCGGCCACGCTCAGCCAGTGGCCCGCGAACCTCGGGGCCCTTGCCGCCAGTTGACCCGCCCTGGCGACCGCCTCTTCCGCCGCCGCGCGGTAGCGGGCCGCGTCCTGCGCGCCCACCAGCGACGACGCCGTCAGCAGCGCGCCGGCCAGCGCCGACGCACCGGACGGGCTCGCGTTGTCGCTCGGGTCGGCCGGGCGCCACACCAGTGCGTCCGCGTCGTCCGCCGTGTCGTGGTAGGCGCCAGGGGCCTCCGGGTCCGCGAAGTGCGCCAGCGCCGTGTCGAGCAGGGCCGTCGCCGCCGTCAGCCAGCGTGGCTCGGCGGTCGCCTGGTACAGGGTCAGCAGGCCATCGGCCAGGCAGCTGTAGTCCTCCAGCACGCCAGCCGCCGCGCCGACGACGCCGTTCCGGGACGCGCGGCGCAGGCGACCGTCCACCAGGTGCGCCGTCGTCACGAACTCGGCCGCCGCCACCGCGCCACCAAGCCACCTCGGCACGTCGAACGCGCTGCCCGCGGCGGCGAGCGCGCCGATCGCCAGGCCGTTCCACGCGGTGATCACCTTGTCGTCGCGGGCAGGCTGCGGGCGGGTCAGCCGGGCTTCCAGGAGCTTGCGGCACACCTCGTGGAACCGTTCGTCGTCGTCCGGTTCGGCCAGGAGCCGCAGCGTCGACGTGCCGTGTTCGAACGTGCCCTCGGCCGTCACGCCGAACAGGGCCGCCGCCCACGTGCCGTCTTCCGCGCCGAGCACCTCCGTGAGCTGCGCCGGGGTCCACGCGTACGTCAGGCCCTCGACGCCGTCGGTGTCCGCGTCCAGTGACGCCGCGAACCCACCCGCGTCGGTGCGCAGGCGGTGCAGCAGGAAGTCCGCGGTCTGCTGCGCGACCACGCGGTACCGCGTGTTCCCCGTGCGCAGCGCCAGCCTGGTGTACAGGCGCAGCAGCAGACCGTTGTCGTACAACATCTTCTCGAAGTGCGGCACCACCCAGCCCGCGTCGACGCTGTACCTGGCGAAGCCGCCGTCGAGCTGGTCGTAGATGCCGCCGGCGGCCATGGCCTTCGCCGTGCCCTCCACAATGGACAGCGCTTCGACCGAGCCGGTGCGTTCGTGGTGGCGCAGCAGGAACTCCAGCACCATCGACGGCGGGAACTTCGGCGCGGTGCCGAATCCGCCGTTGCGCCGGTCGTACTCGCCGAGCATCGCCGCGGCCGACGACGCGAGCACCCCTTCGTGCACTGTGGATGACGGCAGTGCCGCGGTCTGCTTGCGCAGCTCGGCGACGATGCGGCCGCCCGCGTTCCGCACCTCCGCGTCGCGGGTCCGCCACGCCTCGTCGACCGCGCCGAGCAGCTGCCGGAACGAGGGCATGCCCGGCCGCGGTGTGGGCGGGTAGTAGGTGCCGCAGTGGAACGGTTCACCGTCCGGGGTGAGGAAGCACGTCATGGGCCAGCCGCCCTGACCGGTCATGGCCTGCGTCGCGGTCATGTACACCGCGTCCACGTCCGGTCGTTCCTCGCGGTCCACCTTGATGTTCACGAAGTTCTCGTTCATGACCGCGGCGGTCTCGGCGTCCTCGAACGACTCGTGTGCCATCACGTGGCACCAGTGGCAGGCCGCGTACCCGATCGAAAGCAGGACCGGTACGTCCCTGCGCCGCGCCTCGGCGAACGCCTCCGGCGACCACGGCCGCCAGTCGACCGGGTTGTCCGCGTGCTGCAGCAGGTACGGGCTCGTCGCGTGCGCCAGCCGGTTCGCCATACCACCAGCGTCTCAAACCAACGCCGGTGTCGCCCGTCCCGCCCTTTCTGGGCGCTGCCCTCGGAGCGGCAGGGGCAGCGCGCTCGCGACCGGTGCGCGAGAACGTGCCGTCGATCGTGACAATAGTCCGTGCGGCACAACAGAACTTCGGCGGTGGGTGAGGACCTGTCCGCGGCTGGCGCCGTGCCTCCTGCCCGCGCTGCTGTTCGCGTTCTACCCGCGGGTCGTCTCGGTCATCGGTGCCGGGCGGGCCGTGTCGTGGCCGCAGCTGTTCTACTTCGCGCTGCCGTTGACCGTGGTGCAAGCCGTCCTCGGGCTGGTCGGTGGGCTGGACGTCGACGGCATGCCGCTCTGGCGGAGTGCCGCCTACCTGTTGCTCGGCCTCCTCGCCTACCTGCACGGTAGACACATCGACCAGCGGATCGCGTGGTGGTTCCTCGGCGGCGGCGCGCTGATCCTCGGGGTCCTCGTCGTGTTGCCGTGGCTCGCCGAGCGGGCCCGGCTCGCCGAGCGCGGGCGCGTCGCCGCCGACCTGCACGACTCGCTCGGCCACGAGCTCGCGGTCCCGGCGACCGACCGGCTCCGCCAGACCATCGCGATGCTCCGCGACGAGGCCATGATCCGCGCTGGGTCTGAAAGCCGTCCTCGCGACCGACCAGGGCATCACGGTCGTCGCGGAGGCGGCCGACGGGTGGGCGGCCGTCGAGCTGACGCACGCGCACCGGGTCATCGCCGGGCTGCGCACGGCCGGGCTGACCAGGCCGGCGACCGCGCGGAAGAAGGTCGAGGCACTCATCCCGAGGGAGCGGGACGTGCTCGCGCTCGTCGGGCGCGGACTGTCGAACCAGGAGATCGGGCGGGAGCTGCACCTGGCGGAGGGACCGTGAAGGCCCACCTTTCGTCGATCCTGCGGGGCCTGGACGTGCAGAACCGCGTCCAGGCCGCCACCACCGCCTACGAGGCCGGGATGACTGAGCAGCCCTCCCGGGACTAGCCCTTCTTGTCCTCTGCCGGTGCCTCGTCGGCCTTGTCCCCGGTCCCGTCCGCGGGTTCGTCCGAGCCACCGTCGCCGTCCTGGGGCTTGTCGAACGACTCGGGCACCCGCTTGAGGTGCTTGGTCATCGACCGGACCAGGAACGCGACGGCGATGAAGAACAGCAGCAGAACAAGCAGGCCGACCGGCGACGACTTGCCGAAGTCCTCGCCCCGCCCACCCGGCTCGCTCGGCTGGGAGGGCTGGGCGACGACCTCGGCGGTCGCCTGCCAGGCGGCCACGTCCGGCCCGAAGAACGATGGGCCGGAACCTGAAGTCATGCGCTTACCTTCTCCGTGATCCCCGAGAACAGGTCGTCCTCAGGCAGTGTCGTGTCCACCAGGGACCGCACCAGCTCGTACTCCTCGTACGGCCAGACCTCCCGCTGGACCTCCAGCGGCACGAAGAACCAGCGGCTGTTGGGGTCGATCTGCGTCGCGTGCGCGAGCAGCGCGGCGTCCCTCTTCTCGAAGTATTCCCCACACTCGACGCGCGTCGTCACCCGGTCGGCGACATCGCCCCGTTCGGAGTCCCACCTCGCCAGCCACTCGACGTACGGCGACTCCATGCCGCGCTCGATCAGCGCGTCGTGCATGGCCTGCATCCGCTTCCGCGAGAAGCCGTGCGAGTAGTAGAGCTTCAGCGGCGTCCACGGGTCGCCTGCCTCCGGGTGGAGGTCGGGGTCGCCCGCCGCGTCGAACGCCGCCACCGACACCTCGTGGCAGCGGATGTGGTCGGGATGCGGGTAGCCGCCGTTCTCGTCGTAGGTGATGACGACGTGCGGCTTGAACTCACGGATGAGCTTGACCAGCGGCGGCACCGACTCCTCCAGCGGCACCAGCGCGAAGCAGCCATCGGGCAGCGGCGGCATCGGGTCGCCCTCCGGCAGCCCGGAGTCGACGAACCCGAGCCAGCGGTGCCGCACGCCGAGGATGTCGGCGGCGCGGGCCATCTCCTTGCGGCGGTACTCGACCATGTTGTCGAGCACTTCCGGCCGCTCCATGGCGGGGTTGAGTATGTCGCCCCGCTCGCCGCCCGTGCAGGTCACGACCATGACCTCGTGCCCGTCGGCCACGTACTTCACCATCGTGGCGGCGCCCTTGCTCGACTCGTCGTCGGGATGCGCGTGCACCGTCATCAGACGCAGCTTCTCAGCCATGACCCTTCGGTTCCTCCCTGAACGTCCCCCGGAGTCACCCGCCCTCTGCGGTGAGCGGATACTCGGCTCGGACATACGAACCACTCCGGCGGGGTGCATTGTTCCCGCCGGGACCGACATTTTTGAGTTGTCGTGGAGGCCCGAGGATGACCGCCCCCGGTAGCACGCTGATGGAGGACCGCTACGGCACGAAGCCGCGGCGCACCTCCAGGCGGACCTACTGGGTCATCGGAGCGGTCGCGCTGATCGTCAGCGGTGTGCTGGCGTGGATCGGCTACCAGAACTTCGGGACCGCGGCCATCGAGACACAGACCATGAGCTTCGCGAACCTGCCCGACGACCGCATGAAGTTGACGTTCGACGTCACCAGGGACACGCCGGAGCGGCCCGCGGTGTGCATCGTGCGCGTTCGGGTGCTGGACGGCAGCGAAGGTGGTCGCAAGGAGGTGTACGTCCCGCCTGGCGCGGGCACCATGACCATGTCCACGGTCATCACGAGCAGCGGCGAACCGGTCACCGCCGATGTCTTCGGGTGCTCCTATCAGGTACCGGCATATCTGTCCACGCACATGCCGCCAACAGGGTGAACTAGACCGTCACCCTCGGCGTATCGGACATAACGGACAAGCTCCGGCTTGCATCCGTGGTATTCTGACGTACCTGCACGGCCCCCTGGCGGGCCGTGTTTTTCCATTCCGGGTGTCCGCCGCCCACCCGGGACTACCGCCCCGAATCCCCGGGATCCGGAAGTATTGACGAGGAGTTGGTGACCGTGAGCGACACCCAGGTGACCTGGCTGACCCAGGAGGCCTACGGTCGGCTCAAGCAGGAGCTCGACGAGCTGATCGCGAATCGCCCGGTACTCGCCGAGAAGATCAACACGAGCCGCGAGGAGGGTGACCTCAAGGAAAACGGCGGTTACCACGCGGCCCGTGAGGAGCAGGGGCAGAAAGAGGCGCGGATCCGCCACCTCCAGGAGCTGCTGCGCAACGCCAAGGTCGGCGAGGCGCCCCGCAACGACGGCCTGGCCGAGCCCGGGAAGGTCCTCACCATCCGGTACGAGGGCGACGACGAGGACGAGAAGTTCTTGCTCGCCACTCGCGAGGAGGGTGCGGAAGGCGAGCTGGAGGTGTACTCGCCCGAGTCGCCACTGGGGAAGGCTCTGCTCGGCGCCAAGGAGGGCGAGACCCGGTCCTACGAGCTGCCCAACGGGTCCACGCAGAAGGTGACTCTCATCAAGGCTGTGCCCTATTCAGGCTAATTTCTCCGCGGCTGGTCCGGGGCGGGCCGGTTGGGGAGAGATACCTGGTTGACGAGGGGGCCCGGGTCGGCATCGCCGACCCGGGCCTTTGTCGTTCCGGAGTCGCCGCATCCGGTGGAGTTGTCCACAGCCGCCCCGGTTGTCCACAGTTCGGCTCACGTCCCTTGATTCGCCGGCGGGCACTGGTAGACTGGCATGGCGGGACGCCCCCGGGTTCGGGTGGGGGTTGCGTTCCGGCCGGTTCGCGGGTTTTCGCAGGTTTCGCGCCTCATGTTGCGGCGCTGGGAACCGGGTGCCGTCATCCGCGCGCGGGCGGTGGGGAGTCGGCTTTCGCCACCTTCTCCAGCAGTGGGCGGACGCGGGACGGGATCGGGGTCGACAGGGCTATCGACGTCGAGGTCCTGCTCACCCACCTGAGGTCCACGACCTCGTCGATCACTCGTTGGAGATCCGCGTTCGACGTCGCCACCATGCGGACCAGCAGGTCGCCTTCTCCGGTGGTCGCGTGGACTTCGCAGACCTCGTCGATCGCGCGCAGGCGTTCGGTGACCTCCGCTCGTTTGCCCTGCGCTATCTCCAGGACCGCGAACGCGGTCAGGCCGTAGCCCATCGCCGCCAGGTGGACCGCCGGCGGGAAGCCGGTCAGCACTCCGCGTTGTTCCAGGCGGTCCATCCGGGCCTGCACGGTGCCCCGTGCGACGCCGAGGCGGCGGGAACACTCCAGCACACCGAGCCTCGGTTCGTCGGTGAGCAGGAGCAGCAGCCTCGCGTCCAGCCGGTCGATCTCCGACATCTCCGGGAACCCCCTGCACATACTGCTCATCTTGTCCGTCAACTATGCGCATCTTCTGCGCAGATTGTCCAGTAAATCCTGGCGCTGTTGCGCAGACTGCCTACGCGAACGAAGCTGCGGGTACCGCCGCAGTACCAGGAGGACGCCATGACCGACACGATCGACGACGTCACCTTCGACCAGATGCGCCAGCTCGTCGGGCTGGTCGACTACGACGCGACGAAGGACCCCTTCCCCGTCAAGGCGATGGACGCCGTCGTCTTCACGGTCGGTAACGCCACGCAGACCGCCTGGTTCTACCAGGCCGCGTTCGGGATGACACTCGTCGCGTACTCGGGACCGGAGACCGGTCAGCGCGACCACAAGTCGTTCGTGCTGAAAGCCGGGTCGGCGCGGTTCGTGGTCAACGGCGGGGTCGCACCCGACAGCCCGCTGCACGACCACCACCGCAAGCACGGCGACGGCGTGGTCGACCTGGCGCTCGAGGTCGCCGACGTCGACCAGTGCATCGCGCACGCCCGCGCGCAGGGGGCGACGGTCCTCGAGGAACCGCACGACGTGTCCGACGAGTTCGGCACGGTCCGGATGGCCGCCATCGCCACCTACGGCGAGACCCGGCACACGCTCGTCGACCGCAGCCGCTACTCCGGGCCGTACCTGCCCGGGTACGTCAGCAAGGCGGGCCGGGCGCGCAAGCGGCTCTTCCAGGCCGTCGACCACTGCGTCGGCAACGTCGAGCTCGGCAGGATGGACTACTGGGTCGAGTTCTACAACCGCGTCATGGGCTTCGTGAACATGGCGGAGTTCATCGGCGACGACATCGCCACCGACTACTCCGCGCTGATGTCGAAGGTCGTCTCCAACGGCAACCACCGGGTCAAGTTCCCGCTCAACGAGCCGGCCATCGCGAAGAAGAAGTCGCAGATCGACGAGTACCTCGAGTACTACGGCGGCGCGGGCTGCCAGCACATCGCGCTCGCCACCAACGACATCATCGGGACCGTCGTCGCCATGCGGGAGGCGGGGGTCGAGTTCCTGGAGACGCCCGACTCGTACTACGACGACCCCGAGCTGCGGGCCCGCATCGGTGAGGTGCGGGTGCCGATCGAGGAGCTGAAGCGCCACCGGATCCTGGTCGACCGGGACGAGGACGGCTACCTGCTGCAGATCTTCACGGCCCCCGTCGGCGACCGGCCCACCGTGTTCTACGAGCTGATCGAGCGGCACGGCTCGCTGGGCTTCGGCAAGGGCAACTTCAAGGCGCTGTTCGAGGCCATCGAGCGTGAGCAGGAGCGCCGCGGCAACCTCTGAGCCGGGGCAGGACGAACACAGTGGCGGCGGCCTGTTCAGGCCGCCGCCACCTGTTCGTTCTACGGGGCCTTGTCGACCTTCCCCAGGTTGTTCACGGCCGGGGCGTCCTCGGCGGGGGTGTTCGGCGCTGGCGACAGGTGCTCGGGGTCGACACAGCTGCCGACCAGCTCGACCTGACCGTCGTCGCGCTGGATGTAGCGGCCGGGGTCCGCGCAACCGGCCTGGTGGACGGTGAACACCGCGACCCCGGCCAGCGTCACAGCGGCCAGCGTCGCCCCCGCCAAGGGAAGCGCACCCGCGACCCGTGCCCCGACCGCCATGCTCGTCTCCCGCGTTCGCACTCTTGTTGCAATCGAGAATACCCGGCCTTCGCGCGACCGTGGTGCCCGATCAGTCGAGGGCGGTCAGCAGGTCCTGCACCAGGTCGGTGCCCTCCTCGATGCCGACCGACAGGCGCAGCAGGTCGTTGGGCACCTGCAGCGGCGAGCCGACCGTGCTGGCGTGCGTCATCTTCCCCGGGTGCTCGATCAGCGACTCGACACCGCCGAGCGACTCGCCGAGGATGAACAGCTCCGTGCGGGCCGCGACCGCGAGCGCCGCCTCCTCGCCACCGGCGACCTCGAACGACACCATGCCGCCGTACCGGCGCATCTGCTTGGCCGCGATCTCGTGGCCGGGGTGGTCGGCGAGGCCCGGGTAGTAGACCTTCGTGACCTTCCGGTGCCCGAGCAGCGCCTCGACGACCCGCTCCGCGTTGTCGCTGTGCCGCTCCATCCGCAGGCCGAGGGTCTTCGCGCCGCGCAGGGTGAGGAACGCGTCGAACGGGCCGGGCACCGCGCCGACCGTGTTGCGCAGGAAGGCGAACTGCTCCTGCAGCGTGTCGTCGGAGGTGATGAGCGCGCCGCCGACGACGTCGGAGTGGCCGCCGAGGTACTTGGTGGTGGAGTGCAGCACCACATCCGCGCCCAGGCCCAGCGGCGACTGCAGGTACGGGGTGGCGAACGTGTTGTCCACGACCAGGCGCGCACCCGCGTCGGCCGCGACCTGCGCGAGCGCGGCGATGTCGGCGATGCCCAGCAACGGGTTGGTGGGCGTCTCGGTCCAGATGACCTTGGTGTTGGGGCGGACCGCGTGCCGCGCGGCCTCGACGTCGGCCAGGTCGACGGTCGTGTACTCGACGCCCCACAGCGTCATGACCTTGTCCAGCAGGCGGAACGTGCCGCCGTACGCGTCGCCGCCGAGGATCACGTGGTCGCCGGGACGGGTGATGGCCCGCAGCGCGATGTCCGCGGCGGCCATGCCGGAGGCGAACGCGAGCGCGTGTCTGCCGCCTTCGAGCGAGGCGAGTGCCTCCTCGAGTGCGCTGCGGGTGGGGTTCGCGGTGCGTGAGTACTCGTACCCGCCCTCGCGCAGCCCACCGACGCCGTCCTGGGCGAAGGTGGACGTCGCGTAGATCGGGACGATCACCGAGCCGGTCCGCGGGTCAGGCCGCTGACCAGCGTGGATAGCGCGTGTCTCGAATCCCCATCGACTCGTGTCCTCTGCCATGCCGCCAGCGTACGACGCCCGGGTCGAATGCCCAGCATCTGGGACTGGAGCCCTGATGGGGGAACATCTACCAGCCCTGTCGATACGGGTCGTGGTTGCTCCGGGTGGGGCCACGCAGCCAGTCGAGTGACGGCGGCAGCACGGCGATGGTCAGCAGGATGACGCCGAGCACGAACGCGACGAACCGCAGCACGGCCTGCTCGTTGCCGAACTCGAACATCGCCTTGAAGTAGTTGGCGTAGTCGCCGGACGGTTCGAAGTCGGGCAGCGCGCCGAGCATCGACCCCCACACGCCCTCCGCCAGCGCCGGGTCGAGCAGCAGCACGGCGACGGTGAGCACCGCACCGGCCACGAGCAGGAACGCGCCCGCCAGCTGCCTGGCGAACACCAGGACCGCGCCGAGCAGCACGATGCCGACGACCGCGAAGTGCATGACGTTCATGACCGTCCAGCCGGTCGGTACCTCCACGCCGGACGGGATGTCGGACAGCAGCATGATCGTCTGGGTGAGCAGCACACCGCCGGCGCCGAGTCCGAGGATGCCGGACGTGATCGCGAGACCGGGCCCGGACCGGTCCGGGACGGGCCCGGCGTAGCCGGGTGGCCGCGGGTGACCGCCGCCCTGCCAGTTCTGTTGCGGATACCCCGGATAGCCCATCCCCCTGCTCCTTCCCCCTGTGCGGACCCCATCAAACCAAAACGCCGGCCGGCCCGAGGGCCGACCGGCGAATCCGGTTCAGTTCACGCTCACCACTGCGGCGGCTGACCACCCTGCTGAGGCGGCTGGCCGTAACCACCCTGCTGGGGCGGCTGCTGCCCGTAGCCCTGCTGCGGCGGCTGGCCGTAGCCCTGCTGGGGCTGACCGTAACCCTGCTGCTGCGGGGGCTGGCCGAACCCGCCACCGGGCGGCGGACCGAAGCCGCCACCGCCACCGGGACCACCCAGCGCGGACTCGCCACCGAGGAACTTCTTGGTCTGCGGGAAGTAGCCCAGTGCACCGGCACCGGCGACCAGAATGCCCGCGATGAGCGCCCACACCGGCACGTTCGGCATGTCGCCGCTGTCACCCTCGATGCCACCCCACAGGATCAGCTCGAAGATGCCGAAGACCAGCATCAGGCCGCCGCTGACCACGAGCACCAGCGGAGCCAGCTTGTGCTTGAGGAACACCAGCACGCCACCGCCGATGGCGCCGACGGCACCGACCAGCGCGAGCACGGTGCAGAGCGTGAGCAGGCCGGGGGACGGGAGGCCGAACGCGTCGACCTGCTCCTCCGGCAGGGTGTCGTAGATGTCGCTGTAGTCACCGAGGTCACCGAAGTCGACCAGCGCGAAGATCGCCACGAGCAGGCCGAGCAGCGCGGCGAGACCGGCGATGCCCCACGAGATCATCTGGGTGTTCTGGCCCTGGCCACCGAAACTCGGGCCCTGGCCGAGGCCCTGCTGCTGCGCGAACCCGCCCTGCTGCGGGTAGCCGGGCGGCGGCTGCTGCCCAGGGAAGCCCTGCTGCTGCCCGAAGCCCTGCTGCTGGCCGTACCCCTGCGGCGGCTGCTGACCGAAGCCCTGGGGCTGCTGGCCGTAGCCATGCGGAGGCTGCTGCCCGGGGAACCCGCCGGGAGGCGACGCGTCGGCCCCTGGCGGCGGGGCGTATGGCGGCTGCTGAGGGGGAAGCGACCCCGGCGGCACCATCTGCGTCGCGCCCGAGTCCGGTGCCTGGCCCGGCTGGGTCTGCTGCCCGAACGAGCCCGGCGGCACGACCTGCGTCGCGCCGGAGTCGCCCTGGTCCGAAGGCAGCGGCTGGCCGGGCTGGATGTGCTGCGTGCGCTCCACACCGTCAGCGCCGGTCTGGCCGCCCGGGGGCGGCAGCGGCTGACCAGGCTGGATGGCCTGCGTCGGGCCCGCGTTGGTCAGGGCCGGGTTCTGGCCGGAGTCCTGCGACTCCCCACCTTCCCCATGCTGCGGTGGCTGGCCGCCCTGCCACGGTTGGTTCGGCGGCTGCGGAGCGCTCATCGGGTACAACCCCTCTTCACATCTACTTCACATCAACCGGATGTCGACTTGCGTGCGCGCCAACGCTAGTGCATGGTCCGGGGCTTTGCGTGTAACGCCCGGAACGACACGGACGATTCACCGGCCCGCCAAAAAACCGAGGAGGTCCTGCCGGGTCACCACCCCGGCGGGCTTGCCGTCCACCAGCACCAGCGCGCCGTCGGCCGACGACAGCGCACCCATGGCGGCGGTGACCTGCTCACCTGCTCCGATGGTGGGCAGCGGCGGGGACATGTGCAGGTCGAGCCGGTCGGCGAGCGCCGCCTTCCCGGTGAACAGCGCGTCGAGGAGGTCCCGCTCGTTGACGGCTCCGACGACCTCGGCGGCCATCACCGGCGGCTCCGCGTTGACGACCGGCATCTGGGACACGCCGAACTCACGCAGGATGGTCACCGCGTCGGCCACGGTCTCGGTCGGGTGCGCGTGCACCAGGTCCGGCATGGCACCGCCGGACCCCTTGCGCCGCAGCACGTCGCCGACGGTCGCGCCGGAGTGCTCCGGCGGCAGGAAACCGTAGGAGGCCATCCAGTCGTCGTTGAAGACCTTCGACAGGTAGCCGCGGCCCCCGTCGGGCAGCAGCACGACCACCACGTCGTCCGGGCCGAGCCCGCGCGCGAGCTTGATCGCCGCGGCGGCCGCCATGCCGCACGAGCCGCCGACCAGCATGCCCTCCTCGCGGGCGAGACGGCGGGTGACCTCGAACGACTCCGCGTCGGAGATCGCGATGATCTGGTCGGCGATCTCCCGGTCGTACGTGGACGGCCAGAAGTCCTCACCGACGCCCTCGACCAGGTACGGGCGGCCGGTGCCACCGGAGTACACCGAGCCCTCCGGGTCCGCGCCGATGATCTTGACCCGGCCCTCCGACACCTCCTTGAGGTAGCGGCCGGTGCCCGAGATCGTGCCGCCGGTGCCGACACCCGCGACGAAGTGCGTGATCCGGCCATCGGTCTGCTTCCAGATCTCGGGTCCGGTCTGCTGGTAGTGGCTCTCCGGGTTCTGCGGGTTGGAGTACTGGTCGGGCTTCCAGGCGCCCTCGATCTCCTTCACGAGCCGGTCGGACACGTTGTAGTACGAGTTCGGGTGCTCCGGCGCGACCGCGGTCGGGCAGACCACGACCTCCGCGCCGTAGGCCTTCAGCGTGTTCCGCTTGTCCTCGGACACCTTGTCCGGGCACACGAACACGCACTTGTAGCCCTTGCGCTGCGCGATCATGGCGAGTCCGACGCCGGTGTTGCCGGAGGTCGGCTCGACGATCGTGCCGCCCGGCCGCAGCTCGCCCGATGCCTCGGCCGCCTCGACCATCCGCAGCGCGATACGGTCCTTGACGCTGCCGCCGGGGTTGAAGTACTCGACTTTCGCGAGCACTGTCGCCGACACCCCCTCCGCCAGCGATCCCAGCTTGACCAGGGGCGTGTTGCCCACCAGGTCGGTCACATGCTCGACGTACTCCACCTGCGCTCCTTGTGAGAACTAGTTCCCCCCGGCCAGGGAGCCTAGCTCGCATTACCACGGTGCCATTTGTTCACCTAGCGGAATCGAGCCTTCTTCGAGTTACCCCCCAGTGACCGGGCACACACTCGATAACGACCGAGCGATACCCATCGCAGAAGCGGTTACGGGCTGCGACACTGGTAGTCAGGAGGACGGCGATGGCTGGAGCGCGAGCACTCAAGGCACTGCTCTTCGCCGCCGGTTCGATCGGCGGGCTGTCAGGCGCGGTGTACGGCCTGCTCACGGGCCAGTCGAAGCGTGCGCGGACGATCATCGGCAAGGCGCGGGGCCTCCCGCTGAACGCGGACGGGCGCTACCTTCCGGACGGTTCCGGGCCGTTCGTCCCCACCAGCGGTGACGCTCTGTCATTCGCCGTTCTGGGTGACTCGCTCGCCGCCGGGCTCGGTGCGGAGTCCCCGGACCGGCTGCCGGGCGTGCGGCTCGCACGGACGCTCGCCGAGGAGCTGGACCGCCCGGTGCGGCTCGCGACGCACGCGATCAGCGGCTCCCGCACGGTGGAGCTGGAGCCGCAGGTGGACCGCGCGCTGATCGACCCGCCGGACCTGGCGCTGGTGATCATCGGCGGCAACGACGTGACCTCGCGGATCAGCATCGGCACGTCCGCCGAACTGCTGGCCGGGCAGGTGGGCCGGCTGCTGGCGGCGGGCGCGACGGTGGTCGTGGGCACCTGCCCCGACCTGGGCATCATCCAGCCGATCCCGCAGCCGCTGCGAACCATCGCGAGCCGGTACGGGCTGTCGCTGGCCCGTGCGCAGCGCCGCGAGCTGGACCGGGTCGGCGCGCGTGCGGTGTCGCTCGCCGCGCTGCTGTCGCCGGAGTTCCTCGTCCGCCCGCACGACCTGTTCAGCGACGACCGCTTCCATCCCAACGGCGCAGGCTACGAGCTCGCGGCGAACGTCCTGCTCGCCCCGTTGTGTGATGCTGTGCGGCAAGCACAAGGCCATGCGGGGCCGGGCCGCGTAGCCTCCTCGTCAGGTACCTGACGAAGGAGTTGGCATGCCAGAGGCCGTCATCGTTTCCGCGGTCCGCTCGCCGATCGGGCGGGCCGGGAAAGGTTCCCTGATCGACATCCGGCCGGACGACCTGGCCGCGCAGATGGTGCGCGCGGCGCTGGACAAGGTCCCGGCCCTCGACCCGGCGGACATCGACGACCTGATGCTCGGCTGCGGCCTGCCCGGTGGCGAGCAGGGTTTCAACATGGGCCGCGTGCTCGCCGTGCTGCTCGGCTACGACCACCTGCCCGGCTGCACGGTCACGCGGTACTGCGCGTCGAGCCTGCAGACCACGCGGATGGCGTTCCACGCGATCAAGGCCGGCGAGGGTGACGTGTTCGTCAGCGCGGGCGTGGAGACCGTGTCGCGGTTCGCGAAGGGCAGCTCGGACAGCTGGCCCGACACGCAGAACCCGGTGTTCGGCGACGCGGTCGCGCGCACGGCGTCGGTCGCCGAGAAGGGTGCGGGCGAGTGGCACGACCCGCGCGGGGACGGCAACGTCCCGGACGTCTACATCGCGATGGGCCAGACCGCCGAGAACCTCGCGCTGCAGAAGGGCGTGACCCGCCAGGAGATGGACGAGTTCGGTGTCCGGTCGCAGAACCTGGCCGAGCAGGCCATCAAGGACGGGTTCTGGGCGCGGGAGATCACGCCGGTGACGCTGCCCGACGGGCGCGTCGTCGACACCGACGACGGCCCCCGGCCCGGGGTCACCTACGAGAAGACCGCGACGCTGCAGCCGGTGTTCCGCCCGGACGGCCGCGTGACGGCCGGCAACTGCTGCCCGCTCAACGACGGCGCCGCCGCGCTGGTGATCATGTCCGACACCAGGGCGGCGGAGCTGGGACTGACCCCGCTGGCCCGCATCGTGTCGACCGGGGTTTCCGGGCTGTCGCCCGAGATCATGGGCCTCGGCCCGGTCGAGGCGTCGAAGCAGGCGCTGGCCCGCGCGGGCATGACGATCGACGACATCGACCTCGTCGAGATCAACGAGGCGTTCGCCGCGCAGGTCATCCCGTCCTACCAGGACCTCGGCATCGACATCGACAAGCTGAACGTCAACGGCGGCGCCATCGCGGTCGGCCACCCGTTCGGCATGACCGGCGCCCGGATCGCCACCACGCTCATCAACTCCCTGCAGTACCACGACAAGCAGTTCGGCCTGGAGACGATGTGCGTCGGCGGCGGGCAGGGCATGGCGATGGTCCTGGAGCGCCTGAACTAACCGGTCGGCCCCCACACACCCCTGCGGCCGCCCGACGGGGCTGGGCCACAACGAGTGCCGTCAATGGGCCGTTCAGGGCGCCCAGCGCCCTGAACGCGCCTTTCAGGGCATTCCAACGCCGTCGACGCGCCTTCCTAGATGGCGTACGGCCAGGCGGTGAGCGCGTAGCCGCCGAACCAGCCGGACAGCAGCGCGGTGGCGGACAGCACGGCGAGCACGGTGCCGGTCCGCCGCCGCGCCAGCCCGGCCGCGACCGGGAGCAGCAGCGTGAACGCGGGCACGAGCAGGCGCATCTTCGAGTACGTCACCCCGCTGGACCCGGCGGTCATCACGACGAGCCCGATGCCGTACGCCACCAGCGGCCACGGCAGCCCGCGCACCACCACGACCACGCACAGCACGACCGCGCCCAGCACCGTCAGCACGTTCGCGGTCTCCATCAGCGGCGCGTCCGAGGTCAGCACGCGCCCGACGAACTCGCCGGTGTTCACGCCGCCGTCGAACGTCGTGCCCCACCCGGCTTCCTGCAGTGCGAACCAGCCGAACAGGTTGCCCGTCCGGTCCGCGACGAACAGCAGGAACCCGCCAAGTCCCAGCGGGCACACGATCGCCGCGAACACCCCTCGGGACGTGCGGCCGTGCAGCACCACCGCGACGATCACGATGAGGATCAGCACGCCCGCACTGGGCCGCACCAGCCCGGCGCCGACACAGCACAGCGCGGCGAGCCACCACTTCCGTTCCATCACCCCGACCAGTGCCCAGGCGGCGCACGCGCTGAACAGCGCCTCGGAGTAGACCATCGACAGCGTCACGGCCATCGGCGTTGACGCGAACAACGCGACGAGGACCAGCCCGGTGCGCCGGTCGTCGGCCAGGCGCGTGATGCCGTATGCGGCGGTCAACCCGGCGGCGAGGCTGATCAGCAGCCCCGCGAGCACCGGTGCGACGGTGAACAGGCTGATCAGCATGGGGTATCCGGGGAAGAAGGCGAGCGTGGTGTCCTGCGTGAAGTTGCCGGCCGCGTCGACGAGCCCATCGTTGTGGGTGTACCCGTGCTCGGCGATCGACAGGTACCAGTCGCCGTCCCACGACGTCAGCACGTCCAGCAGCGTGCGGTCGTGGGCGCCGGCCATGATCGCGAGCACGACCAGCCCGGCCAGCCGCACGGCGAGGTACACCGCGGCGGGGGCCAGCACGTGCGCGGTCAGGCGCGGGGCAAGAGTTCTCTGCACGTGGCTACCTATGCCGCGAGCACGCGCGGGGGTTGCACCGGTTTCCGCTGGCATACTCGGCGGCGGTGGGAACCCAGGAGGAATTCAGCGAGTACTTCGCGGCGCGCGCGCACGCGCTGCGCGCCACGGCGTACCTGCTGTGCGGCGACTGGCACCGTGCGGAGGACATCACGCAGGTGGCGATGACGAAGCTGTACCTGGCGTGGCCGCGGCTGCGCGACAGCGGCATGGACGCCTACGCGCGCAAGGTCGTCGTGCGCACCTTCCTCGCGGAGAACCGCCGGCTGTGGCGACGGCGGGAGCACCTGACGCAGTCACTGCCGGAGCCCCCGGTGGCCGACGGCGACCCCGACCAGCGCATGCTGCTGGAGGCGGCGCTGGCGACCGTCCCACCACGACAGCGGGCCGTGCTGGTGCTGCGGTACTGGAACGACCTGTCCGTCGAGGACACCGCCGAGGCACTCGACTGTTCGGCCGGGACGGTGAAGAGCCAGGCGGCCCGCGGCATCGCGACGCTGCGCAAACGGCTGGGCCCGCACTTCGACGTGCTGTCCAAGGGCGGGAGGTGAGTCGTGGACCACGAGGACGACCGGTTGAAGGCGTTGTTCACCTCGGTGGGTGAACAACCGGGCCCACCGCTGGGTTTCACCGCGGACGGCATCGCCCGCCGCGGCCGCCGCATCCGCCTCGCCCGCTGGGGCGCGGGCGCCGCCGCGAGCGCCGTCGTCGCCGCGGCCATCACGACCACGATCGCGCTGACCGCGAACCGGGACCTGCAGCCGGGCACCCCACCCGCCCCCGAGATCACGACCACCGACGTCCCGGCCACCCCGGATGTCCCGACCACGACGGACAGCCCCGGGCACACGACAACCGAGGCCACCTCGGAAACGACCACGACGACGACCACCACCACGCCGACCACCACGTCGTGACGCGGCCCCCGGCTACCGCCCCGATGTCCCGAAAGGCGCTTTCAGGGCGTTGAGCGTCCCGAACGCGCCTTTCAGGGCATGGCCCCCGTGCCGGGGGTCCTCACGCGCTGGGCGCCATCCTCGTGGCCGCGGTGATCATCCGGTCGAACGCGTCGCCGTCCTTCGGGTCGTACAGTCCGGCGAGCAGCTTCAGCACGAGCTTCATGAGCGTCTGGCGCGGCAGCCCGTACTTGGTGGCGGTGCGCATCACGAGCGGGTTGCCGATGAGCCTGGAGAAGATGTTGCCCAGCCGGTAGTAGCTGCCCAGCGCCTGCTTCATCGCGACCGGGTACCCGTGCAGCGCCTTCTCCCGCGCCGGTCCCTCCGCCCGCGCCAGCGCCTGCACGACCACCTCGGCGGCGATCTTCGCGGACTCCATGGCGTAACCGATGCCCTCACCGTTGAACGGGTTGACCATGCCACCGGCGTCGCCGACGAGCAGCAGCCCGCGCGAGTAGTGCGGGGTGCGGTTGAAACCCATCGGCAGCGCGGCGCCGCCGACCTTGCCGATCGCGTTGTGCTCGCGGAAACCCCACTCCTCCGGGGTGCCGTCGAGCCAGGACCGCATGAGCGCGCGGTAGTCGGTCTTGCCGAACGCCTTGGAGGTGGACAGGATCCCGAGCCCGACGTTCACGGTGCCGTCGCCCATGCCGAAGATCCAGCCGTAGCCGGGCAGCAGCCGGGGTTCGTCGGGGTTGGCGCGGTCCCACAGCTCCAGGTGCGACTCGAGGAAGTCGTCCTTGCTGCGCGGCGACGCGTAGTACCGGCGGACCGCGACGCCCATCGGGCGGCTCTCGACCTTCTCGATGCCGACGGACAGCGCGAGCCGCGCGGACACGCCGTCGCACGCGAGGACGATCGGCGCCCGGTAGGTGACGGGCTCGCGTTCCGGCCCGACCTTGGCGGTGACGCCGACGACCCGGCCGTCGCGCTCGTCGGTGACGGCGCCGGTGACGTTGGTCTGCTCGAGAAGGCGGGCACCCGCGCGCTGGGCGGTGCGGGCGAGCATCTCGTCGAAGTCCTGGCGCGGGCGGACCACGCCGTAGGGCGGGAAGGACGCGAGGTCCGGCCAGTCCAGCTCGAGCGTGACGCCACCGCCGACGACGCGCAGGCCCTTGTTGTGCAGCCAGCCCGCCTCCTCGCGCGTGTCGATGCCGAGGTCGATGAGTTGTTTCACACCGCGTGGCGTGAGGCCGTCGCCGCAGACCTTCTCGCGGGGGAAGGAGCTCTTCTCCAGCAACAGGACGTCGAGGCCCGCGCGGGCGAGGTAGGTCGCCGCTGTCGAGCCTGCCGGCCCGGCGCCGACCACGATGACCTCGGCGTCCTCGGCCGGCTTGCGTCGGCTGGGCGTTCCCATGACGGCTCCCTCGTGCTTGTGAAAACGTTCACGAACTGTGTGCATTTTATCCCGGCGAGAACAACCCAGCCGTGTGCCGAAACAGACACATCTTGACGAACGATTTCAGAGTGTCACAACGCACACCTGGGGGGCCCGTTGACGCGTCAGGACCCGCTGTCACCCGCCCGGACACCGGACCTGCGCCCACTGGGGTCGATCGCGAGAGTGGCGACGACCCTGCTGTTCGTGAGCTGCGCGGCGAACCTGTTCGCGACGTGGACCGACTGGCGCCGCTACCGGGTCGTGGCGGACTACGTGGCCGGCGAGCCGGGGATGGGCGTCGCGGACCTGGTGAGCGCGGACAACCTGGCGATGGGCGCGGCGTGGCTGACGTTCCTGGCGCTGGCCGCGGCGGCGACGGTGTTCCTGACGTGGCTGTGGCGGGCGCGGCTGAACGCCGAACGCCTCTGCCGTGCCGAGCACCGCAGGTCGCGCGGCTGGACGATCGGCGCCTGGTTCGTGCCGGTCGTGAACCTGTGGTTCCCCCGGCAGGTCGTGGACGACATCTGGCGGACCAGCAAGCCGGGCGTGCCCGCGGACACGTACCGCGTGGACGGGCTGGGCCAGAGCCCGCTGGTGCGCGCGTGGTGGTACACGATCCTCGCGGACGTGCTGGTGGTGGCGCTGCCGCGGATCGAGACGCGCGGTGCGGTGACGATCGAGGACCTGAGGTCGGCGGCGCTGTACGGCACGGTCAGCACGTTGCTGCTCCTGGTCGCCGCGATCCTGCTGAGCCAGGTGATCCGCCAGGTCACCCACTGGCACACGATCCGCCGAGAACACCGCTGACCAGCACTTTCCCTCGCGCGCGGCAGCCCCCAGGACCGTAGCGAAACCCCCACCCGTTCCCGGGGGCGTCCCGCCTTGCCAGCTTACCGGTACCCACTGACGGGTGGGGGGATGTCGATCTTGCCTGTGGACAACTGGTGCGGCTGTGGACAACTACGCCTGCGGGAGGGCGGCCGGTTTGACGGCCCTGTGCAGCGCCACCACGCCGAACGTGAGGTTGAGCCACTCCACCTCGTCGAAGCCCGCCTCCGAGATCAGCAGCGCCAGCTCGCGCTGGTCGTGCCAGTGGCGCATGGACTCGGCCAGGTAGGAGTAGGCGTCCTTGTTCGACGAGAACGGCCGCGTGATCATCGGCAGCAGCCGCAGCACCACGTTGTAGTGCAGCCAACGGATCGGCCGGAACGGCGGCTGCGACACCTCGCAGATCACCAGCCGCCCGCCGGGGCGCACGACGCGGCACATCTCGCGCAGCGCCTCGACGGTGGGGCTCATGTTCCGCAGCCCGAAGGACACCGTGACCGCGTCGAACGAGTCACTGGCGAACGGCAGGTGGAACGCGTCCGCGGCGACCTTCGGCACGTCGCGGTGCGCACCGCTTTTCAGCATGCCCAGCGAGAAGTCCGCGGCGACGCACCACGCGCCGGACTTCGCGTACTCGGTCGTCGACACCGCGGTGCCCGCCGCCAGGTCGAGGATGCGCTCGTCGGGGCTCGCGTCCAGCACGCGTCTGGTCAACCAGCGCCAGCGGCGGTCGAAACCCATCGTCATCGCCGAGTTGGTCCGGTCGTAGCCCTTGGCCACCCCGTCGAACATCTCGGCCACGTCGCGGGGGTTCTTGTCCAGTCCGGCACGTGACATGACCGAACCCTACGACACCCGCTACGCCGCCAGCACGCTGGCGCTCACCTGCTCGTAGTGCCCAAGCAGCTCGTCGCAAACGGCCTCCCACGTCCGCTCCAGCACCGACTCCCGCGCCGCCGCACCGAGTCGTCTGCGCAGCCCGCGTTCCCGCAGCAGCTCCACGTAGGACCACAGCTCACCAGCGAACCGGTTGTCGTCGTACGGCTCCAGCAGGTAACCGGTGTGGTCGTGCGTCACCAGGTCACGCGGACCGCCCGCGTCCGGTGCCAGCACGGGAAGTCCGGACGCGAGCGCTTCCTGCGCTGCCTGGCAGAACGTCTCGTACGGGCCGGGGTGCACGAACACGTCCAGCGACGCGTACGCGGTCGCCAGCTCCGTGCCGGTGCGGAAACCGAGGAACGTCGCGTCCGGCAGCAGCCGCCGCAGGTTCTCCTCCTCCGGGCCCTCGCCGACGACGACCACCCGCACGCCTGGCAGGCCGTTCAGCGTGGCGAGGCGGTGCACGTGCTTCTCCGGCGCGAGCCTGCCGACGTAGCCGACGAGCAGCTCATCGTTCGGCGCCAGCCTCGACTTCAGCCGCAGGTCCGCGCGGTGCGGTGCGAACAGCTCGGTGTCCACGCCACGCCCCCAGCGGTGCACACGCGGCACCCCGTGGTCGGTCAGCGCGCGCACCGAGGCGTGCGACGGCGCCAGCGTGCGGTCCGCTCCGGCGTGCAGCTTGCGGATCCACCGCCACGCCGCCCGCGCGCCGTGCCTGAGCCCGTACGCGGCGGCGAAACCGGCAACGTCGGTCTGGTACACGGCGACGGTCGGCACCCCGAGGCGCCGGGCGGATCTCAGTCCGGCGGCGCCGAGCACGAACGGCGACGCGAGGTGCACGACGTCCGGTTCGAACTCCGCCAGCGCGGCGTGCACCTTCGGCGACGGCACGCCGATCGGCAGCGAGCTGATGACGGGCAGGTCGACCGCGCGGACCCGGCGGACCGCGGCGTGCCGGTACCGTTCCGGGCCCGGTCCGGGTGCCACGACCAGTGCGTCGTGACCTCGCAGCCGCAGGTGCTCGACGACGCGGAGAACCGAGTTCGTCACACCGTTGACCTGCGGCAGAAAGCTCTCAGTGACGATGGCGACTCGCACGGCACGACCGTCGCAAACCCGCACTGCCGCGGGAGGAACGCAGGCATGACGTCCTGGCGAACGTTGCGCCAAGAGTTAGGCGTCGTAGTCCACGGTGACCCCGGCCGACAGCGGCAGCGCCTGGCAGGTGAGCACGAATCCGGCCGCGACCTCGTGTTCCTCGAGCGCGTAGTTGCGGCGCATCTCGACCTCGCCCGCGGTGACCCTGGCGCGGCAGGTGCCGCACACGCCGCCCTTGCACGCGAAGGGCAGGTCGGCCCGCACGCGTTGTGCCGCGTCGAGGATCGGGGTGTCGGCCGGCAGGTTCAGCGTGGTCTCGCGGCCGTCGAGCACCACGGTCACCTCGGCGACCGGGCCTTCCACCGTGGACTCGTCGGCGCGCCTGGGCACCGGCGGCGGCTCGTCGACGTAGAACAGCTCGCGGTGGATCCGCTGCCGGGGCACGTCGTGCGCGGTGAGCGCGACGTCCGCGTCCTGCAGCATGCCGTAGGGGCCGCACAGCCACCAGTGGTCCACATCGGACGTCGGGACGATGGTGCCGAGCAGCGTGGTGAGCCGGTCGGCGTCGAGACGACCGGAGAACAGCTCGACGTCACGTGGCTCGCGGGAGAGGACGTGCACGAGCTGGAACCGTTGTGGGAAGCGGTCTTTCAGGTCGGCGAGGTCGTCGGCGAACATCACGGTGTCCGTGCGGCGGTTGCCGTACAGCAGGGTCACCTGTCCGCCCGCGGTCAGCACGCTGTCCATGATGGACAGTGCCGGTGTGATGCCGGAGCCCGCGACGATGAACCCGTGGTGCCCGGTCGTCTCGTCGGGGGTGAACTTCCCTTGCGGGGGAAGGACTTCGAGGGTGTCGCCCCGGGTGAGCCGGTCGACGATGCGGGCGGAGAACAGCCCGTCCTCGACGCGCCGGACGCCGATGCGGGGCGCGGCGCCCTCGGGTGCGCAGATGGAGTAGGAGCGGCGTTCCTCGGTGCCGTCGACGTCCTGGCGGAGGGTGAGGTACTGGCCGGGCCGGAACGTGAAGGTGGCGGCGAGGTGCGGCGGGACGTCGAAGGTGACGGCGACCGCGTCCGCGCACAGCCGGTCGACGCGTGCGACCGGCAGCTCGTGGAAGGCGGGGCGGGCCATTCAGATCTCCTTGACGTGCTCGAACGGCTCGCTGCAGTCCTGGCAGCGGCGCAGTGCCTTGCAGGCGGTGGACGAGAAACGGGACAGCTCGGTGGTGCGCACGGACCCGCAGCGGGGGCAGGGGACCTTCGACGTCGGCGGCGTGAGGTTCAGCGTGACCGGCCCGGCTTTGTGTTGCGGTGGCGCGATCCCGTGCTCGACGAGCTTGCGGCGGCCGTCCTCGCTGATCCAGTCGGTGGTCCAGGCTGGTGTGAGGGCGGTGCGGATCTCGACCCGCTCGTAACCGGCGGCGAGCAGCGCGCGGCGCAGGTCGGCGCGCATCTCGTCGAGCGCGGGACAGCCGGAGTAGGTGGGCGTGATGGTGACCGTCACGCCCTCACCGTCCTCCCGCACGTCGCGGAGCACGCCGAGGTCGGCGAGGGTGAGGACGGGCAGCTCGGGATCGAGCACCTGCTCGGCGATGGCGCGAGCTTGTCCACAGGTGGGCAGGTTATCCACAGGCACGCACTTCACCCCCGCGAATGTCGGTGGGCACCGGTAAGCTGGCAAGGCGGGACGCCCCCGGGACAGGGTGGGGGTTGGGCACCGGGCGCGCGTGGGCGGTGTTCACCACTTCGCCCCTGGTAGCGAGCGCGCCAGGTGCTGCATTTCGGCCAGCAGGTAGCCCATCGCCTCCGTGTGGACGCCGTCGCGGCCGGTCCTGCCCGCCACCGCTGACATGGGGGCCACGTCCGGGCGGTCCAGCGCCGCCGCGGTGAACACCTGGTCCAGCACCCCGTCGACCTCGGCACGCACGTCCGCCGAGGGCACCGCCACCCCCGGCAGCGCTGCCTCCACCTCGTGGGTGGTGAACAGCTCGTCCTGGAGCGGCCACACCAGCGCCAGCCCCGCGACCATCCGTTCCCGCGAGAGCTCCGTGCCGCCCGCCAGCCGCAGCGTCCACTGCGCCGCGTGGTCGCGGTGGTATGCCAGCTCCTTCACGCCCTTCTCGGCGATCGCCGCCAGCACCGGGTCCCTCGACGACACCAGCCGCCCGAACACCGCGAGCCGCCACGTCGAGAACACCAGCAGCCGCGCGATCGTCACGGCGAAGTCGCCGCCGGGGCCTGGGCCGCAGTCGATCTCCACCATGCGCACGTTGCGGAACTCGTGCTCGTCGCGCAGGTACGCCAGCGCGTCCTCGTCGCGGCCCGCGCCCTCGACCTCACCGGCGCGCGTCAGCAGCAGCCGCGCCTGCCCGAGCAGGTCCAGCGCGATGTTCGCCAGCGCGACGTCCTCCTCCAGCTCCGGCGCGCGCGAGCACCACTCCGTCAGCCGCTGCGACAGGATCAGCGCGTCGTCGGCCAGCATCAGGCAGTACGCCGTCAGGTCCTCGGTGGACACACCGGCGGGCAGCGCCCTGTCCACTCCGGACAGCGGGTCGTCGAAGCCGGTGCCGAACGCCCAGTGCTGGTCGTCGCCGGAATCGGTGATGGCGTCGTACGCGTTGTCGAAGCTCATAGGTGCGGCACGTCCTCCGGGATCGCGTAGAACGTGGGGTGCCGGTACACCTTGTCGCCGCTGGGCGCGAAGAACGAGTCCTTCTCGTCCGGCGACGACGCGGTGATCTTCGCCGCGGGCACGACCCAGATCGACACGCCCTCGTTGCGCCGCGTGTACAGATCACGGGCGTTGCGCAGCGCCATCTCCGGGTCCGGCGCGTGCAGCGAGCCGACGTGCACGTGGTTCAGCCCGCGTTTGCCGCGCACGAACACCTCGTACAGCGGCCACCGGGACCTGGCCGAGCCGGTCATGCGACCTCCTCCGACGACGCGGTCCGGGCCGCGTACGCCGTCGCGGCCGCCCGGACCCACTCGCCGTCCTCGTGTGCCTTGCGCCGGTGCTCGACCCGCTGCCGGCTGCACGGCCCGTTCCCGTTCACCACCCGCCAGAACTCGTCCCAGTCGATCTCGCCGAAGTCGTGGTGGCCACGCTCGGCGTTCCACCTCAGCTCGGGGTCCGGCAGCGTCACGCCGAGCGCCTCGGCCTGCGGCACGGACATGTCGACGAACTTCTGCCGCAGCTCGTCGTTGGTGTGCCGCTTGATCCGCCACGCCATCGACTGCGCGGTGTTCGACGACTCCGCGTCCGAGGGGCCGAACATCATCAGCGACGGCCACCACCAGCGGTTCACCGACTCCTGCACCATCCGCCGCTGCGCGTCGGTGCCCCGCATCATCGTCATCAGCAGCTCGTAGCCCTGCCGCTGGTGGAACGACTCCTCCTTGCAGATGCGGATCATGGCGCGCGCGTACGGCCCGTACGAGGTGCGGCACAGCGGCACCTGGTTGCAGATCGCGGCGCCGTCGACCAGCCAGCCGATGACGCCGACGTCCGCGAAGTTCAGCGTCGGGTAGTTGAAGATCGACGAGTACTTCTGGCGGCCCTCGACGAGCTTGTCCGTGAGGTCCGCCCGGTCGGCGCCGAGCGTCTCGGTCGCCGCGTACAGGTACAGGCCGTGCCCGGCCTCGTCCTGCACCTTGGCCAGCAGGATCGCCTTGCGGCGCAGCGACGGCGCCCGGCTGATCCAGTTGGCCTCCGGCTGCATGCCGATGATCTCGGAGTGCGCGTGCTGTGCGATCTGGCGGATCAGCGTGCGGCGGTAGCCGTCGGGCATCCAGTCCCGCGGCTCGATCCGCTGCTCGGCCTCGACCAGCCGCTTGAAGTCGTCCTCACCCACGACCCGATGTTACACGCGAACGCGCGAATTGAGGAGAAGTGTTACAACCGGCGGCGGAGCCACCACACCGCGGGGATCAGCACCGCCCACATCACGAGCAGCGTGACGCCGACCGGCAGGAGCGTGACCACGGCGCCGCGCCCCGCGACGCGGACCAGCTCGGGGTTCTCCTGGTTGTACTCGACCTCGACGACGTCGCCGGCCGTCAGGCCCGCCGGGTACAGCACGCCGACCTGCGGGATGTGCTCGGCGCCGTCGGGTGAGTAGAAGCGGACGAGGGTGCGGGAGAAGTCGTCGGAGACGACCTCCGCGTCGGCGTAGCCGATGTCGCCGTCGATCGCGATGTCCTCGGTCCACGCGGCGATCACGAGCACGACGCCCAGGAACGTGACGATCGCGCCGAACGCCAGCAGGCCCCGCGTCACCCACCGCAGCACCAGCGGCTTCCGGCCGTCCCTCACCTGGGTCACGCCCCTGAGCCTAGCTCCCGGCATCACCCGTTCGGCGGCATGGCGTCCACGCGATAGCCGTCTCGGACCGTTTCCTTCGACCACCTGGCCCAACTCGAACTGTTTACTCCTTTCGGATTACTCCTTTCGTCGGGTCCCAAACATATTCGCTGTACGTAATATCGCGCTGCGCGCCAGGTCAGCCCATCGGGTGATCAGCGCTCAGTCGATCCTGGAGGATGCGTTGCAACGAAGAATTCTCGTCGGCCTGACGAGCGCCGCCGTGGTGGCGGCCGGGCTGACGGCACTCGGACCGACCGCGCAGGCGGCGCCACCCGCGGCGGACAAGGCGAAGGCCGTCGCCGCACCGGTGGACGACCTGCCAGGCCCCGCTGAGGAGAAGCGCCGCGCGCTGCGCCAGGAAGCCCTCGCCGACGTGCTCAGCGGTGAGAAGAAGGCCGAGAAACGCGGCTCCAGCACCGTTGTCAAGATGGGTGAGAAAGCCGCGCCCAAGTCCAAGAACAGGACAAAGAAGGGCAAAGTCGACCAGTACGTCGAACTGAGCCGCGAGAAGACCGACAAAATCTTCGTGGTCCTCACCGAGTTCGGCAACGAACGGCACCCGAACTACCCTGACCAGGACACCGACCCCACGACTCCCGGCCCGGTCAAGTTCGACGGCCCGCTGCACAACGAGATCCCCGAGCCGGACCGCTCCAGGGACAACTCGACGATCTGGCAGCCCGACTACAGCCGCGAGCACTACCAGGACCTGTACTTCTCCACCGATCCCGGCGCCGACTCGGTCGCGAACTACTACGACAAGCAGTCCTCCGGCCGGTACACGGTCGAGGGCCACGTCACCGACTGGGTGAAGGTCCGCTACAACGAGGCCCGCTACGGCCGCTCCAACGGCTACCCGTGCGGCGGCAACGTCTGCAGCAACTCCTACGCGCTCGTCGCCGACGGCGTGAACCAGTGGTACAGCGACCAGCTCGCGGCGGGCAAGTCGGAGGCCGAGGTCAAGGCCCAGCTCGCCGAGTACGACGTGTGGGACCGCACCGACCACGACGGTGACGGCAACTTCGACGAGCCCGACGGCTACATCGACCACTTCCAGATCGTGCACTCGGGCGGCGACCAGGCCGACGGTGACCCGATCCAGGGTGAGGACGCGCTGTGGAGCCACCGCAGCTTCGTGTACTCCAACACCACCTCCGGCCCCGACGGCAACCTCCAGGGCGGCGCGCAGATCGGTGACACCGGTCTCTGGGTCGGCGACTACACGGTGCAGCCGGAGAACGGCGGCATCGGCGTGTTCGCGCACGAGTACGGCCACGACCTCGGCCTGCCGGACCTGTACGACTTCTCCGGCAGCGGCGGCCAGAACCACGTCAACTGGTGGTCGCTGATGGCGCAGCAGCGCGTGTCGGGCCCCGGTGAGGTGCTCGGCTCGCGGGTCAACGACATGGACCCGTGGTCGAAGCTGCAGATGGGCTGGCTGGACTACGAGGTCGCGGTGGCAGGCCAGTCGCGAACGCTCAACCTCGGCCCGCACGAGTACAACTCGGCGAAGCCGCAGGCGGTCGTCGTGGTGCTGCCCGACAAGCCGGTCGAGTTCGCCTACGGCCAGCCCGCCGCCGGCGCCAACCAGTGGTGGAGCACCAAGGGCGACGACATCGACACCACGATGACCCGCACGGTCGACCTGACCGGCAAGACGAGCGCTTCGCTCGACCTGCAGACCCGCTACAGCATCGAGGTGGACTTCGACTACCTGTACGTGCAGGCGTCGACGGACGGCGGCGCGACGTGGCAGGCGCTCGACGGCACCGTGGACGGCCAGCCGTTCACGCGTGACGCCGACAACCAGCCCGCGCTGACCGGCACCACCGGCGGCGAGTGGGCCGACATGCACGTGTCGCTCGACTCGCTCGCGGGCACGTCGGCACAGCTGCGGTTCCGGTACAAGACCGACGGCGCCGTGGCCGAGGACGGCTTCTTCGCCGACGAGATCACGATCACCGCCGACGGGCAGCCGGTGTTCACCGACGGCGCGGAGAGCGGCGCCAACGGCTGGACGCTGAACGGTTTCCGCGCCGCGCAGGCCACCGAGACCGTCATGTTCGACAACTTCTACATCGCGTCGCACCGCACGTACGAGTCGTACGGCCAGTACATGAGGACCGGGCCGTACAACGTGGTCGACCCGGCCAACACGGACTGGGTGGAGCACTTCCCGTACCAGACCGGCCTCGGCGTCTGGTACTGGGACACCTCGTACACCGACAACAACACCAGCCAGCACCACGGCGGCGGCCTCGCGCTGCCGGTCGACGCGCACCCCGCGCCGATCTACAACCTGGAGGGGGTGCCGTGGCGTGAGCGGATCGCCGGTTACGACGCGCCGTTCTCGCTGAAGAAGGCGGACTCGTTCACCCTGCACGTGAACGGCAAGCCGAGCTACATCCGCGGCCAGGCAGCGGTCCCGCTGTTCGACGACACCAGGAAGTACTGGTACGCCGAACAGCCGAACGCGGGCGTGAAACTCCCGGCCACCGGCACGACCATCCGCGTCGTCTCGGTGAAGGGCACGACCATGAAGATCCGGATCGGCACGAAGTAACACGGCAACGGAGGGCCCCGCACGAGGTGCGGGGCCCTCCGTCTGTCCACACACCGCACGCACGATCGTGGGGTCTTGTTCGGCACGCCACGATCGTGCGCACCTCCCGGCCAGGCCACGCGCCTAGGCTCACCACATGGAGGACTTCATCCGGCGGATGCCGAAAAGTGAGCTGCACCTGCACATCGAGGGCACCTTGGAGCCCGGGCTGCGGGACCGGCTCGCCGCACGCAACGGTGTCACGCTGCCGTCTCGCCCCGCCTACGACTTCCACGACCTCACGTCGTTCCTCGTCGGCTACTACGAGGGCATGTCGGTGCTGGTGCACGAACCCGACTTCTACGAGCTGGCCTACGCCTACTTCGAGAAGGCGGCGGCCCAGGGTGTCGTGTACGCGGAGATCTTCTTCGACCCGCAGGGCCACACGTCCCGCGGCATCCCGTTCGGCACGGTGATCCGCGGGCTGCGCCGCGCGCAGCTCGACGCCCGCCGCGTCCTCGGCCTCCACTCACAGCTGATCATGTGCTTCCTGCGGGACTTCCAGGCGGAGTACGCGATGGCGACGCTGCTGGAGTCGCTGCCGTACAAGGACTGGATCGTCGGCGTCGGCCTGGACTCCGACGAGCGCGGCAACCCGCCGTCGAAGTTCGCCGCCGTGTTCGCGCGGGCACGGCAGGAGGGCTACCTGCTCACCATGCACTGCGACGTCGACCAGCAGGACGCGGTCCAGCACATCCGGCAGGCGGTCATGGACATCGGCGTCGACCGGGTCGACCACGGCGTCAACATCCTCGAGGACTCCGAGCTCGTCGCCGAGGTGAAGCGCAGGGGGATCGGCCTGACGCTGTGCCCGGTGTCGAACCGGTTCGTCACCGACGGCACCAAGTCCGCCGAGCTGAGGCGGCTGCTCGACGAGGGTGTGCGCGTCACCGTGAACTCCGACGACCCGGCCTACTTCACCGCGTACGTGCTGGAGAACCTGGTCACCGTGCAGCAGGAGCTGGACCTGACCCGCGACGAGCTGGTCACGTTGCAGCGCAACGCGATCGAGGCGTCGTGGGCGCCGCCCGCGGTGCGGCAGGAGGTGCTGGACCGGCTCGCCGCGCTGTGAGGGTGGCGCCGGTCGGTCATGCGCCGCCTGCGCGGTGCAGCGCGTCGAGCCGCGCCATGTCCTCGGCGGAGAGCCGCAGGTGGCCCGCGGCGACGTTCTCCGCGAGGTGCCCGGGGTCCCCGGTGCCCGGGATGACGAGCACGTGCGGACCGCGTGCGAGTGTCCACGCGAGACGGACCGCCGCGTCGGTGCCGCCGCCCGCCTCGCGGTTGGCACCCGTGATGGAGAAGAACGGCACGAACGCCACCCCCTGCTCGCCGCACAGCCGGATGAACTCGTCCTGCTGCGGGCGGTAGCCGAGACCGTACGAGTTCTGCACGGCCACCACCGGCGCGACCGCCTGCGCCTGCGCGAGCTGCCGCGGCCCGACCGCGGAGATGCCCAGGTGCCGGATCAGCCCGGCCTGCCGCAGCTCGGCGAGCGCGGCGAACCGGTCCGTGAGGTCGTCCGGCCCGTCGGCGCGGAAGTACACGAGGTCGAGGTGGTCCCGCCCGAGCTGGCGGAGGTTCTCCTCGACCTGCCCACGCAGCTCGCCGGGGCCGGCGGCGGGCCGCCACCCGCCCGCCGGGTCCCGGCTCGGCCCGACCTTCGTGGCGATGACCAGATCCTCCGGGTACGGCGACAACGCGGAGTTGATCAGCTCGTTCGCCGACCGCAGCGACGAGAAGTAGAACGCCGCCGTGTCGATGTGGTTGACGCCGAGTTCGACCGCCGTGCGCAGCACGGCGATGGCCTGGTCGCGGTCGCGTGGTGGGCTGCCCGGCTCGAACGCGGCACCGGTCTGGGGCAGCCGCATCGCCCCGAACCCGACCCGGTTGACGAGCCGGTCCCCGAGAAGCCAGGTGCTCACCTCGGCAGGAACGACACCCACGCGGCCGCCGGGAAGGCCAGCACCGGCCCGGCGGGGTCCTTGGAGTCCCGGACCATCGCGAGCACCCCTTCGATCGACGCGACCTCGACACAGTCGCCGTCCGCACCACTCCGGCTGCTCCTGCGCCACACGAGCTTCGGCGAATCGGCTGCGATCATCGTGGAGCTCCTCCGGCAGTTCGGCTGGGCGTATCACCTTAGCCCGCGACGACCGCTCCCCCGGACCGGTGACGAACAACCCGCCGCTAACGCAGTGCCGCGTCCGCCACCGTGGCGCGGAGGCGGGCGTGCAGGTCGCGCAGCAGCGCGCGGTCCGACCGGACCTCCACGACGCGTAACCCACGCCGCGGCGTGAGAGCCGCGCGTAACTCGTCGGCGGTGCCGGCACGGGTGTACGCCACGTGGTAGCCGCGGCACAGCGACTCCAGGTCGGCCCCGTGCGGGGTGCCGAACACCCGCTCGAAGCTCGGCTGGTACTCCGCCGCGCCCTGTTCGAGCAGCGTGAAGATGCCGCCACCGTCGTCGTTGTGCACGACGATCGTCAGGTCGGGGCGCCGTTCCGGCGGGCCGACCAGCAGGCCGTTGAGGTCGTGCAGCAACGTCAGGTCACCGATCAGCGCGTACGCCGGGCGATCGGCCGCCAGCGCCATGCCCGCGGCCGTCGACACGTTGCCGTCGATGCCCGCCACGCCGCGGTTGGCGTGGATCACCACGTCCGACCTCGGTTCGGCGACCAGGTCCACGTCCCGAACGGGGTTCGACGAGCCGAGGAACAGCGCGGCGCCCGCGGGCAACGCGTCCAGCACCTCGGCCGCGATCCGCAGCCCGGTCGGCCATTCCTGTTCGGCCAGCAGCTTCTCCACGGCGTCGACCGCGGCCGCGTCGGCGTCCCGCCACGCCGGTAACCAGCCCGGGTCCACACCGTCCACACGCGACATGTCGTCGAGGTCGAGCCAGCCGCGCACGTGCGTGGCGACATACTGCGGATCCGTCCACTGTGGATGGTCGCCGATGCCGTACACCGGTGCGCGGCCCATCAGTCCACGCACCCCGCGCGACAGCGTGGGACGGCCGACCACGATCACGGCCTCGGGCCGTAACGACACCGGCAGCTCGCCCGCCGCCAGCAGCAACGCACCGCACCGGAGCACAGCCGCGCCGCCCGCGAGTGCCGCCGCCTGCCCGGACGGCTCCGCGACCGCGGGCCACCCGGCACTCGCGGCGACCGCCGCCGCCGCCCGCGCCCGGTCGTCGCGCCCACTGCCGACGACCATCAGGGTCCGTGCCGGCAACGGGAAGTCGACGCGGCTGCCCGCCATCGTGACCGGCGCGGCGGAGGTCGTCCAGCGCAGTCCCTCCGGCCTGCCCTCCAGCGGCTCTGGCCAGCGCGGCTCGAACGTGGGCACCAGCGGTTCCCGGAACGGCATGTTGACCTGCACCGGCCGCCCGGCCTCGGCCTGCGCGACCGCGCGGCAGACAAGACCACGCCACACCTGGTTCTGGCCCTCGCGCCGTTCGGCGACGGGGAACTCGACCGGGACCGCGGCCGGGCCGAACAGGCCGCGCTGGTCGATGGTCTGGTTGGCGCCGGTGCCGTGCAGCTCCGGTGGGCGGTCGGCGGTGAGCAGCAGCAGGCCGACACCGGAGTGGAACGCCTCGAGCACGGCCGGGTGCAGGTTGGCGACGGCCGTGCCGGACGTGCAGGCGACCGCGGCGGGCCGCCCGCTCGCCTTGGCGAGCCCGAGCGCGAGGAAGCCCGCGGACCGTTCGTCGATCCGGACGTGCATGGTGAGCCTGCCCGCCCCGGCGGCCTCGTGCAGCGCCATCGCGATGGCCGCGTTGCGCGACCCCGGGCAGACGACCACGTGCCGCACGTCGTTGCGGACCAGCTCGTCGACGATGACCATGGCCTGGGCTGTGGAGGGGTTCACACGCCACCCGCCTCCACGGTTCGCACGCTCATTGCTCCGCTCCCTGCATCGCCCGCGCCCGGATCCCGGCGAGGGCCACCCGCCTGCCGTAGTCGGTCAGGCGCTGGTGCTCGCCGGGGGCGGTCAGCACGCCGGCCGTGTGCATGTCGGCCAGCAGCTCCGCCACCACCTCCCGCACGGTATCGCTCGGGCCGGGGAGGTCGTGCGCGCCTGTCTCGAAGAACACCACGCCGAGGCGGTCGACGAGCATGTCGACGTCGACGACGTCCCCGAGCACCAGCATGGCCAGCAGCGGCAGCACCGCCTGCCGCGCCACCGGGTCCGCCGGCGCCGCGATGCCGTTCACCACCGCCTCGAACAGCAGCACCGGGTGGGTGAGCGCACGCTCTCCGTCGTCGGTCAGCTCACCGAGGTGGTCCAGCAGCCCGAACTTCTCCGCGACCGCCGTCATGGGCGGCGAGCCCTCGCCCGCGTGCACCACCTGGGCGAGGGGCCGCGTGCCGGCGAGCAGGATCTCCGGGGTCAGGTCCATCGGGTTCGCGACGTCCGGAGCGACCCTGACCAGCAGCTCACGGAGGATCTGACTGCCGCTCATGTCGTACAGCCGGGCGATGCGCTCGGCGAGCATCAGCTCCTGCATGGTCTCCGTGTGCCCGTCCGGTGGCTGTTCGAGCACACCGGCAGCCACCGCCAGGCGTTTCGACTCGTCGGCCGGGTCCAGCTCACCCGACGCGATCGCCCGTTCGAGTGCCCTGGTGATCGCGTCGTACAGGGCCTCCTCGCGCGGGCCCGGCCGGTCCAGCCAGGTGATGCGCAGGCCCGGCGGCGGCATGACGCCCGACTCGTGCGTGGCCACCGCGTACAGCTCGAAGCTGTGCAGCGGGTCGTCGGCGGCCGCCAGGATCTGCCTGGTCCGGTCGTCACGGCACAGCGCGGCGTACCGGGGCTGGTCGAGCCGCTCGAAGAACCACGCCGCCTCCTCCACGACCGCGCGCCAGTCCGGCATCGGGCTGAGGTCGCCGGGCGGCTCGCGCAGCAGCTGCGGCAGCGTGAGCCACAGGAAGTTCTGCACGTCGAACTGCGACATCAGGTAGTTCGGACGGTCGTTCGAGACGTCGTACCAGCAGGCGGCGACCACCAGCCCGGCGTCGTCGCGGTCCACGAGCTCCTCGACGACGGCCTCGACATCCCGCATTGCCCCAGCTTGACACGGCGGTCGCAGGCCCCGCGATTTCTGTCCACCCATATGCTCGGGCGCGTGGCTACCCCGACCGTGTCCGAGCTGTTCGACCCGACCGCGTGGCAGGTCGTCGAGGGGTTCGACTTCACAGACATCACCTACCACCGCGCCGTCTCGACCGGTGCCGTGCGGATCGCGTTCGACCGCCCCGAGGTGCGCAACGCGTTCCGGCCCCACACCGTCGACGAGCTGTACCGGGCCCTCGACCACGCCAGGATGACCGCCGACGTCGGCTGTGTCCTGCTGACCGGCAACGGGCCCTCGCCGCGGGACGGCGGCTGGGCGTTCTGCTCCGGCGGTGACCAGCGGATCCGCGGCCGCACGGGGTACCAGTACGCGTCCGGCGAGACGGCGGAGACGGTCGACCCAGCGCGGGCCGGGCGGCTGCACATCCTCGAGTGCCAGCGGCTCATCCGGTTCATGCCGAAGGTGGTGATCGCCGTGGTCCCCGGCTGGGCCGCGGGCGGCGGCCACAGCCTGCACGTCACCTGTGACCTCACGCTCGCCAGCGAGGAGCACGCCCGCTTCAAGCAGACCGACGCCGACGTCGGCAGCTTCGACGGCGGTTTCGGGTCCGCCTACCTCGCCCGGCAGGTCGGCCAGAAGTTCGCGCGGGAGATCTTCTTCCTCGGCCGCACCTACACCGCCGCCGACATGCACCACATGGGCGCGGTCAACGCGGTCGTGCCGCACGCCGAGCTGGAGTCGACGGCCCTGGAATGGGCGACGGAGATCAACGGCAAGTCGCCGACGGCGCGGCGGATGCTGAAGTACGCCTTCAACCTGATCGACGACGGACTGGTGGGGCAGCAGCTTTTCGCGGGCGAGACGACACGCCTCGCGTACATGACCGACGAAGCGGTCGAGGGCCGCGACTCGTTCCTGGAGAAGCGCCCACCGGACTGGTCGCGCTTTCCCCACTACTACTGACGTGAACCGGCGAGCCTTTCTCGTGGGCTGCCGTGACTCTGTTCCACAACAACGTCTTTCTCTTTGCGTCCACATCGGACAAGGGAAGGCCGAACACGTCGGCGAGGCAGGTGTGCCACTCGGGAGCGCTCGTCAGCTCCCGGGTGGTCTCTCCGGTGGTGTCGAGGCGGTTGAGCACGCGGCCGCGTAAGAAGTCGACGCCGTCCGCGTCCCGGCGGAACGCCACCAGGGTGCGCACGAAGCTCGATTCGGGCGCCGACTGGAGGTGCTCGTGCTCGGCGACCAGGTCGTCCGGGGTCGTCTCGCCGGGCGTGAAGTCCATGCCGTGCAAGGACATGGCCGGGTCGGCGTCGAACCGCCAGCCGCCGGGCGCGACCCCGGACGGGCGTAAGCCGTAGGTGTGCGGGCCCTGCGTGCAGGTGCCGGTGCGCAACGGCATCGGCTCGTGCGGGCCGTCGCCGAGACCCGCGTCGACGAACCACTCGCCGCCCGGGTTGTCCTCGGCCGGCAGCCCGCTGACGGTCAGCGCGAGGTGGTTGCCGTCCACGTTCGGCCTCGCGTCCGGATGGCCCTGCACACCGCCGACGTGCCAGTGCACGCGGAAGCCGAGCCAGCCCAGCAGCGTCGCCAGCGCGCCGTTCTGGTGGTAGCAGTAGCCGCCCCGGCCGCTCACCAGGTAGCGCACCGAGTCGAGTGGCTCGATCGTGCGGCGCTCGCCCAGCCAGACCCAGACCGACTCGTACGGCACGCGCTCGACCTGTGCCCTGTGCACCGCGTGGAGCGTCGCCACGGTGGCGGGCGGCGGCGCGTCGAAGCCCAGTCTGCGCAGGTACGCGTCCCTGAGCGACTCGTCGAGTGCCGGCCTGGTCGATGTCATGGCGCGGAGCCTATGTCCGGTGACCGACAATTTCGATCGTGTTGCTGACGCCTGTGGACAACTCCGGGATCGTGACCGCGCTCGCCGCCGCCCTGGCCGGTGGACCAGCGGTTCTGCCGCTGTCCGCCGAGGAACCACGCACGCGGGCGCTGCGTGCCGCCATGGCGCCGGAGAAACCGGTTCTTGCCGGGACCGCCGTGGTGGTCGCGACCTCCGGGTCGACCGGCGAGGCCAAGGGGGTGGAACTGTCGGCAGCCGCGCTGTCCGCGTCCGCGGCCGCGACGCACGCCCGGCTCGGCGGGCCGGGCCAGTGGCTGCTGACACTGCCCGCACACCACATCGCGGGTGTGCAGGTCATCGTCCGGTCGCTGCTGGCGGGTCTGCCGCCCGTGCTCCGCGGCCCGCGCTCGTTCGCCGAGGCGGCGGCCACGATGAGCGGGCCACGCCGCTACACCTCCCTCGTGCCGACGCAACTGCTGCGGCTGCTCGACACCCCCGAGGGGCTCGACGCGCTGCGGACGTTCGACGCCGTGCTCCTCGGCGGCGCGGCGACACCGGGGCCGCTGCTCGCGCGGGCACGCGCGGCCGGGGTGCCGGTCGCCACCACCTACGGGATGTCCGAGACCGCAGGTGGCTGCGTGTACGACGGGACACCGCTGGACGGCGTGCGGGTGCGGCTCGCCGACGGTGTGATCCACCTGGCGGGCCCGGTGCTCGCCACCGGGTACCGGCTCGACCCGGCCGCGACGGCGACGGCGTTCGCGGAGGGCTGGTTCCGGACCACGGACGCGGGCGAGTTGCGGCCGGACGGGACCCTGAAGGTGCTCGGCCGCACCGACTTCATGATCAATACCGGCGGGGTGAAGGTGGCACCCACCGCGGTCGAGGAGGTGCTGACCGCCCAACCGGGTGTCGCCGAGGCGTGTGTCGTGGACCTGCCGAGCGAGGAGTGGGGCCAGCTCGTGGCCGCGGCCGTCGTGCCCACCGATCCCGCCGCCCCACCGGAGGTCGGCGCGTTGCGGGCGGCCGTGCGGGAACGGCTCGGCGGCCCCGCCGCACCGAAGCTCATCCGCGTCGTCGGTCACCTTCCGTTGCTGGGACCGGGAAAGGTGGACCGGATCGGGGTAAAGGACCTGCTTCGCGGAACCTGACTCCGGCGGCGCACGTTGACACCGCATGGGAGTCCTGTGGGCCATGTCACTACCCGGGCTGGTGTTCCTGCTCGTGCTGGTGGCCGCCCTGGAACGGTTCGGGCTGTTGGCCGCGGCCGCAACTGGCTCCCGTGGCGCCGCGAGCACTGACGGGGCGCCGCCCGCGATGAAGGTCGACCTGGACGGCAACCGGGTCGTTCCGCGGGACCGATTACCCGGGCACTGACCCTTCCGGTTGCGAGATCACCGAAACCGGTCTTGGCTCAATGGATGAAGCTGAGCCGTTACCTGCTGGTCAGCACTGTGCTCACCGGCTCACTCCTCGCGGTGCCCTCCGCTTCCGCCGCCACCGGCTGGCAGGTCGGCCTGGCCGAGCCGGGCGCGGGCAGCACGAACGTCGAGACCGGCCCGTTGCGGCTCGGGTCGGCCGACAACCGTGCCGCGAGCGCCGAGTCGGCGGCACGCACCGGCATGGCGTCGTACCCGCACACGCTCGCCACACCGGCCAACGCGTTCACGGCCACGGTCACCAGCACCGTGCCCGACGGCGCCGAGGTCGCGGTCGACGTGCGCGGGCGGACCGCCGGGCGGTGGACCGAGTGGGCGGAGATCCGGCCGGACGCACCCGGTGTGCTGTCCGCCGCGGCGCGGGACGTCGAGGTCCGGGTCGTGCTCAGCGCGCCGGACGGGGTGGCCGCACCCAGCGTCGACGCGCTGACGATCACCCCCGTGACCGGGCAACGGGCCACGGCGGCCACACCGGGGCTGACGTACCGGGTGTTCGCGACCCGGGAGGGGTTGGTCGGCCACACCACGGCCAACGGGCACAAGATCGTGCAGCGGGACCACTTCGTGGCACTGCCGTCGCGGCGCGGGCTGTCGGCCAAGGGGACCGGCGACTACAGCGTGCGGGTGTGCGCGGGCAACGGCCGGTGCGAGTGGGCGCCGACGTGGGACGTCGGGCCGTGGAACACGCGGGACGACTACTGGGCCGCGCCCGGGGTGCGGCAGCAGTGGGGTGACCTGCCGCAGGGCAAACCCGCGGCGCAGGCGGCGTACGAGGACGGCTACAACGGCGGAAAGGACCAGTTCGGGCGGAAGGTGAAGAACCCGGCGGGCATCGACCTCGCCGACGGCACGTTCTGGGACGGGCTCAAGCTCAAGACCAACGCGTGGGTCACGGTGACCTACCAGTGGACCGGTACGCACCCGCACGGGATCGTGCGCACATCCGGCCCGGTGCTGAACGTCCGGCCGGGGCCCGACAGCCAGTCGCCGAACGTCGGGCTCGCGGCGAAGCACGCGCAGGTGCGCATCGAGTGCGTGGTGGCCGGTGAGCAGGTGAAAGGCTCGCAGGGCACGACGGACCAGTGGTACCGGCTCGCCAAGGGCATGTTCGTGTCGGCCGCCCATGTGGCGCCCGGACCCGGCTCGGCGCCTGTGCCGACCTGCTGATCGGCGCCGCGCCGCCCCCGCGTAGTGCCCGGCTTCGGTGCTGCGAAAGGCGCGTCCACGGCACAACAGGTGCCGTCAATGGGCCATTCAGGGCGCTCAGCGCCCTGAACGCGCCTTTCAGGGCACTACCCACGCAACCCCGATGGTGGCGCAAACCCACCACGAAGGGGCTCCCTGCCATCCCGTCGACCGGCCGCCCACTCACACCGACTTCGCGGAATCAGTCATCTAGTTAGATGGGGCCCATGGTCGCAACCGCAGGACAGTGGGTGGCCGGCGCGCGGGTTCGGACACTGCCGAACTCGGTCGCTCCGGTGATCGTGGGGGCAGGCGCCGCGGGCGCGATCGGCGAGTTCACCTGGTGGGCCGCGCTGCTCGCACTGGTGGTGTCGCTGGCGCTGCAGGTCGGCGTGAACTACGCCAACGACTACTCAGACGGCGTCCGGGGCACGGACGACACACGCGTGGGTCCGTTGCGGCTGGTGGCGTCCGGGGTCGCGTCGGCGTCGGCGGTGAAGCTGGCGGCGTTCGGGTGCTTCGGCGTCGCGGGCGCGGCCGGGCTGCTGCTGGTGGCACTGACGGGCCACTGGTGGTTGCTCAGCATCGGCGTGGTGTCCGTGGCCGCGGCCTGGTTCTACACCGGCGGCCCGAAGCCGTACGGGTACGCGGGCTGGGGCGAGGTCGCGGTGTTCGCGTTCTTCGGCCCGGTCGCGGTGCTCGGCACGCTGTACGTGCAGTCGGGCGAGGTCACGTGGCCCGGGGTGGCGGGCGCGGTGGCACTTGGCTCGATCTCGGCCGGCGTGCTGGTGGCGAACAACCTGCGTGACCTGCCGACGGACCGGACCGCGGGCAAGATCACCATGGCGGTGCGGCTCGGCGACCGGCGCACCCGGATCCTGTACGTCGTGCTGGTCGCGGTGCCGTTCGTGGTGAGCGCGCTCACGGCGATCGCCCACCCGTGGCTGCTGCTCGGCCTGCTCGCGGTGGCGCTGGTGGCCCCCGCCGTGCGCACCGTCACCCGCGGCGGCGACGGCCTGGCACTGATCCCGGTGCTGCGGGACACGTCGCTGGCGATGCTCGCGTGGGCCGTACTGACCGGCCTGGCGCTAGCCCTGTCCTGACCACTCGCCGGTGGACAGGAACTTGGCGACCGTTTCCTTGTGGGGTTCCAGTTCCAGGTCGTGCGCGGCGAGCCAGTCGGTGTCGTAGTAGGTGTTCGCGTAGCGTTCGCCGCCGTCGCACAGGAGGGTCACGACGCTGCCTTCCTGCCGGGCGGCGCGCAGTTCGGCCACGATCTGGAAGGCGCCCCACAGGTTGGTGCCGGTCGAGCCGCCGACGCGGCGGCCCAGGATCGGCTCCACCGCGTGGATCGTCGCCAGCGACGCGGCGTCCGGGACCTTCACCATGCGGTCGATGACCTGGCCCACGAACGACGGCTCCACCCTGGGGCGGCCGATGCCCTCGATCCGTGAGCCCTGGCACGCGGTGAGGTCCGGCACGGTGTCCCGCCACGCCTCGAAGAACACCGAGTGCTCGGGGTCGACGACCGCGAGGCGGGTGCGGCGCCGCTGGAAGCGGATGTAGCGGCCGATCGTGGCGCTGGTGCCGCCGGTGCCGGCACCGACGACCACCCACTCCGGGTCCGGGTGCGGCTCCAGCGCCATCTGCTCGAAGATCGACTCGGCGATGTTGTTGTTGCCGCGCCAGTCGGTGGCCCGCTCAGCGTGCGTGAACTGGTCGATGAAGTGGCCGTCCAGCTCGGCCGCGAGGCGGTGGGACTCCGCGTAGAGCTGGCTCGGCTCGTCGACGAAGTGGCATCGGCCACCCTCGCGCTCGATCAGCGCCACCTTGCCCGCGCTGGTCGTCCTCGGCATGACCGCGATGAACGGCAGGCCGAGCAGCCGCGCGAAGTACGCCTCCGACACCGCCGTCGAACCCGACGACGCCTCGATGACGGGCGTGCCCTCGACGATCCAGCCGTTGCACAGCGCGTACAGGAACAGCGACCGCGCGAGCCGGTGCTTCAGCGAGCCGGTCGGGTGGGTCGACTCGTCCTTGAGGTAGAGCTGGATGTTCCACTCGGGGGGCAGCGGGAACGGCAGCAGATGCGTGTCCGCGCTGCGGTTGGCGTCCGCGTCGATGATGCGGACGGCCTCGCACACCCAGTCCCGTGTCCGCTCGCTGCAGCGGTCGACCGCGGCCATCTACGCGTCCGCGTCGCGGTCGGGCTGCTCGCCACGCAGCTCGGCACGGAGGCGCTCGCGGGTGTTCGTGCGGTCCTTCCCGCGCTCGGCGAGGGCGGCGGTGACCCGCTCGTTGAGACCGCGGAACACCAGCAGACCCAGCGGGAAGCCGACCACGACGGCGACGGCGACGGCCACCAGCAACGGCACGCCGAACACCACCAGCAGGACCGTGACCGCGGCGATCAGCGCGATCCTGCCCAACGTGTACAGCGTCAGGTCACGTCCGAGGTTGTGCTCCGCCACGGGCAAGACGTTACTCGTCACCGTCGTCGACCTCCGAGGTGTTCGGCCTGCCCTCGAACCGGGTGGAGAGCACCAGCGTGGTGCGCGTGCGCGCGATGCCCTCGATGCGGCGCAGCCGCCCGAGCGTGCGCTCGAGGTCGTCCACGGTCGCGACCCGCACCTTGACGATGAAGGACTCGTCACCCGCGACGCGGTAGCAGGACTCGACCTCGTCGAGCCGGGCGAGTGCTTCGGCCACGTCCTCGTCGTCCGCGGTGTCGGTCGAGTAGATGCCGATCAGCGAGGTGACGCCGAGACCGACCGAGCTGGGGTTGACCACGGCGTGGTAGCCGGTGATGACGCCGCTGGTCTCGAGCTTGCCGACGCGCTCGTGCACCGCGGACGCGGACAGGCCGACCTGACGCCCGAGTTCGGCGTAGGTCGCGCGGCCGTGCTCACGGAGTGCGGCGATGATGCGGCGGTCGACGGCGTCCACGGCGGCACTCTAGCGGGTGGCTGAGCGGAGCTTGCCGGAGCGAACATCGCTGTTGATCGTGTCCGATCCCGCCGTTTTGTCCCTTACTACCTCTTTACCATCAGACAACCGTTCGAGTACCCGATGGTCGAGATGCGACGATTGGCGTGTCCAGTTCAGACTACTGAGGAGGACACGTGACAGCGGCACATGTCGGCGAGCGGCTCCTGACCCCCGGCGAGGTCGCGGCGTTGTTCCGCGTCGACCCGAAGACCGTGACGCGGTGGGCGACCGCAGGCCGCATCGGTTCCATCCGCACGCCAGGCGGGCACCGCCGCTTCCGCGAGTCCGAGGTGAAGACCCTGCTCGCCGAACTGACGACCGAGGCCAATCTCGGGAACGGGCACGCCTGATCCAGCGTTGAACCCCCTGAGGGCCCTAAATCGGTACAAAAGGGCTAACCTCGATGGCAGGACCTCGGGAGGTAGCAGATGCTGTACTTGCTCGCCGCAATCGGCGCGGTTTGCGTCGTTGTGCTGCTGTGGCGGGCGTTCGTGGCGAAGCCCACCACCACGGTGGGAGAACGTCGCGTGAGCCGGCCGAGCCGCCGCACCGGTCCCGTCGCACCTGACGACGACCCGGAGTTCCTGCGCAGCCTCAACAAGCGGAAGAACCCGCCGGACGCGGACGGCACGCAGCCACCCGCCTGACGAACGGCACCGTCCGCGACCCCGCTGACGGCCGGCCCGGGCAACGCCTTCACAGCCGACCCTCGCGAAGGCGACGCGTCGATGCTGTCCCTGCTCGGGATCGTGTGTGGGCGCTGATCGTCGCGGCCTCCCGGCTGCGGGGGGACACACCAGGCATTGCTTCCTCGTCCGTCAACGAGCCGAGGAAGGCCAGGTCGGGCTGATGGTTCGCCAGCCCGACCCGCTCAGCGCATGTAGTAGAACTCGCTGGGGAAACCGTCCGCCACCGTGGCTGCCAGTTCCAGCAGGGCCAGGCGGGTGTCGCTGCCCAGGCGGTCCAGCTCGATCTCCGCGCCCTCTTCCAGGTGCGGGTCGAACGGAATGCGGCAGACGGCCCGGCAGCGGGCCCCGAAGTGCTGGGCCAGCTTGTCCAGGTCGACCGAACCCGCTCGGGGGCGGACCGAGTTGATGACGGCCACCGAGCGGGAGACCAGGTCGCGGTAGCCGTGGACGTCCAGCCAGTCCAGGGTGGCCGACGCGGAGCGGGCGCCGTCCACCGAACCCGACGAGACCACCACCAGGGCGTCCGCTATGTCCAGGACACCCTTCATGGCCGAGTGCATCAGGCCGGTGCCGCAGTCGGTCAGGACGATGTTGTAGAAGTGCTCCAGCAGCGCGACCGTGCGGCGGTAGTCGTCTTCGCTGAACGCCTCCGACACCGCCGGGTCCTGCTCGCTCGCCAGTACTTCCAGACGGCTCGGGCCCTGGGACGTGTACGCGCGGATGTCGCTGTAGCGGTGGATCCGGTCCGCGTCCCGGAGGAGGTGGCGGACCGTCGCGGTGGTTTCCAGCGGGATCTTCTGGCTCAGGGTGCCGCGGTCGGGGTTGGCGTCCACCGCGATGACCCGGTCGCCGCGCAGCGACGAGAACGTCGAGCCAAGGGTCGTTGTCGTCGTGGTCTTGCCCACGCCGCCCTTGAGGCTCAACATCGCGATCTTGTAGCACCCGCGCAGGGGCTGGTTCACCCTGGCGATCAGTTCACGGCGGTGCTGTTCGGCCGGGCTCTCGCCGACGTTGATCAGGTGGCCGCTGGCCACGAAGACCGCCTTGCGCCAACCGGACTGGGGCGGGCGCTTCGTCTGCTTGATGAGCTTCGCGGAGGACAGGTCCTCGCCGTGCACAGGCGGGCCCTGCCTCGGCGGGCCCGGCTGACCGGGGTAGCCCTGCTGGTAGTGCGGCGGCGGGTACTGGCCCTGCGGCACCTGGTGCGGACCGGAGACACCGGCCACCGGCTGGGAGCCGGACGGGGTCTGGTCCACGTAGTGCTGCGGCACCCGCTGCGAACCCGACGAACCGGGGTCCATGTAGTGCGGCTGGACCGGCTGCGAACCGGACGGGGTGGGGTCCATGTAGTGCTGCGGCACCTGCTGGGAGCCCGACGGGTTGGGGTCCATGTAATGCGGCTGCACCGGCTGCGAACCCGACGGGGTGGGGTCCTGGTGCGGGCCCGACGAGTCCGGGTACGGGGTCGAGTCGGTCCGCTCCTCCTCGTAGGAGGGCACCAGCGGGTTGGGGCCGAAGTCGTGGGTCGGCCGGTCCGAGTCCCCCGCTGCCTCCGGCGGCACCCAGGCGAAGTCGCTCCTGGGCGCGGGTTCCTGCCCGACACCCGCGCGGGGAACGCCCCCCTCCGGCTCTCCTTCGCGCGCACTCACCGCTGGATTCCTCCCAAAAGCACCGACCTGGACCGCCTCCGCACGCGACGGTAGTCGCAGGTGCTCGGCACCGTCGACACGGGGGCTTCGGGTGTTCGCACCAGCAACCGGTGTGGGTCAGTGAGCGGTGGCGTCAGCCACCGAGCAGGTCGCCCAGCGGATTGATCATCGTGAGCGCGGGACCGGACGGGGCCGGGGCGCTCTGCGTCGTCGCAGAGGAGCCGCCGCCCGACAGCGGGGAGAGGACACCGCCGACGAGGTCCGTGACGGGCGTCAGCACGTCGCCCACGGTGTCGGTGACCGGCGTCAGCACCTGACCGAGGCCGCCCTGCGGCTGCTCGGGGGCCGGTGCGGGAGCCGGCGCGGGAGCCGGCGACTGCTGCGGCGGAGCGGGCTGCCGCGGTGCGGGAGCGGGCGTCTCGGCGCTCGTGCCACCCGCCACGGCCCCGCCGCTGCCCTGACCGCCGCTGCCACTGCCGCCCTGCTCGACGCCCGTGCCGGGCACGGCCTGCGTGCCGGTGGCCGGGCCACCGGCCGACGCGGGGCTGGTCTGCTCGGCGCGCGGGTCCCGCGGCTTCTGCTTGGTGTCGTCCTTGTCCGGCGCCGGGGCGCCGACGACCGGGCTGCCGTTGACGGGGCTGTGGCCGGGCGACGCGGGGGCGTGCTCCGGCGCGGAGCCCGCGACCGGGGTGGCGCCACCCGAGATGCCGAGCGCGCCGGCCGCGAACGTGCCCGCGACGAGCAGCGCGCCCGCGGCGGCACCGAAGGTCCAGCGCTTGTTCGACGAGGCGGCCTCTTCGGCCTCCTCGGTGGCGATCTTGGTTGCTACCTCGCGACGGACACCCAGCGGGTGGTTCTCCCTGCGCAATAACCGGTCGACCGGCAGCCGTTCATCCCGACCGTAAGCACCTGCATACGTCACAACGCCCTCCTGGCCAGTTTCAGCATCACCCATATGGGTGAAACTCGGCGAACCCCGCAGCGGAGAGTACTGATCACAACGCGGGTTGTCCAACTTCCGAGGTCACACGCCCGCGTAGGAATGCAACCCCGCCGTTACCAAGTTGATGAAGAACAGGTTGAAGATCATAGCCGCGAACCCGACGATGTTGATCACCGCGGCCCGTCCGCCGCGCCAGCCCGCGGTCGCCCGCGAGTGCAGGTACGCCGCGTAGACGACCCACGCGACGAACGCCACGGTCTCCTTCGGGTCCCAGCCCCAGAACCGGCCCCACGACTGCTCTGCCCAGATCGCGCCGAACACCACCCCGGCCGTGTAGATCGGGAACGCGAACACGGTCGTGCGGTAGGCGACCTGGTCCAGCACGTCGGCGGCGGGCAGCCGGGTCGCCCACTCCGGCTTCCTGACCTTCAGCAGGTACAGCACGCTGACCACGCCGGGCACCAGCACCATGCCGCTGCCGAGCACGATCGCGAACACGTGGACCACGAGCCAGTACGACTGCAGCGCGGGCTGCACCGGCGCGGCCGTCGTGTACAGGAGGACGCCGCCGAGGAACATCAGCAGGATGACCGGCAGCAGCACCCACACCCCGAGGTGGCGGACCGGGTACTTGCGCAGCACCACCAGCCACGTCGCCACGGCCACGAGGCACAGGGTGGCACCGTACTCGTACATGTTGCCCCACGGCGCACGGCTGGTCGCCATGGCGCGCAGCACGAGCGAGCCGAGGTGCAGCAGAGCGCCGAACGCGGTGAGCGACACGGCCAGCTTGCCGATGCGCACGGCCCGCGCGGTCCGCGCGGAGCCCTCGGGCTCACCGGGCCGCTCCTCGGCGAGGGTGTCCCCGCCGCCGACCGTGGCCAGCTCCTTGACCGCCGTGCGCTCGCGGTACCCGAATGCCTGCTCGTACAGGTAGAACAGCATCGCGACCACGTACGCGCCGACGGCGATGCCGTAGCACCAGTCGCTGTAGCCGGACAACGTCTCGTTGACGTCCATCAGGACTCCCTCGAAGCGGTGGCGCCTTCACGTTCCTGGTCGTGCGGGGACAGCTCCGCGAGCAGGTCCTCGGTCACGCGACCGAACTCCTCGCCGTATCCCGCCTGGTCGGTGCGGGCGAGACCGCCGAACAGCAGCACGGTACCGCCGCCTGTCCTGTCGTCACCGCCGGGGACGGCCCGTACCCACAGCCTGCGCCGCTTGACCACCAGCGACAGGCCGAGACCGGCCATGACGAGCACGGCGAAGCCGAGCACCCAGCCCTGCGCGGGGTCGTGCGAGACCTGCAGGTACACCCAGCGCTCGACCCCGACGAAACTGATCTTCGTGCCGTCGTCGAGGACGATCGGGTCGTCGCCGGGCCGCAGGTTCTCGCGCGCGACCCTGGTGAGCCGGCCCGAGTCGACCATCTCCTGGTTGACCTCGTAGATCGACTGGCCGCGGCCGGAGTCGTTGCCGAGGTCGCCCTTCAGCACGTCGACGGCGACCGCCGGGTCACGCAGGTCCGGGAAGCCGGAGGTGAGGATGTTGTCGTGCAGCACCGCGGTCGGCGCGAACAGGCCGGTGATCGCGAGCTGGCGCTCGCGCCGCTCCTCCGGGTCGGTCACGCCGGGCGGGTCGAACTTGGTCGCGCCCTCGGACAGGTACGTGAGCTGGTCGACCGGGCGCCACTGGATGGTCTGGGTGCGGACCTGGCCGTCGGGGAACTCGACCTCGAACGTGGGCGCGTAGCCGTGGCTCAGCAGGTAGACCCGGTCGCCTGCCGTGCGCAGCGGGGAGTTGACCTCCAGCTGGTAGGGCCGCCACGTGCCGCTGTCGAGGTCCGCGCCGGACTGGTACTCGATGTCGGCGCGGTAGTAGTCGGCCTGGCCGGTGGGCAGGAAACGCGCGTCGAACCCGTTGACCCGGACACAGAACGGGTTCAGGTCGGTGCCGTCGACCCGCAGGCCGGGGCGGAACGAGTCGTAGCCCGCGGTGCCGATGTTGCAGAACTCCGCCCCGTCGGCGGCCACGATGACCTGGCCCTCGTACTGGAACATCTTGCCGACGGCGAGCGCGACGATCAGGCCGAGCATCGCGAAGTGGAAGAGCAGGTTGCCGGTCTCGCGCAGGTAGCCGCGCTCGGCGGAGACGCTGCGGGCACCGTCCTCCTCCTCGCGCACCACCATCCGCCAGCCCCTGAGCCGCTCCTTCGCCGCCACCATGACCTCGTCGGGGGTGGCGGTGGTGGTGGCCTCGTGGTGGTGGGGCAGGCGGGCCAGGTTGCGCGGGGTGATCACCGGCCTGCCGCGCAGCGCGCGGGCGTACTCCAGCGTGCGGGGCAGCAGGCAGCCGACGAGCGAGACGAACAGCAGCAGGTAGATCGCGGAGAACCAGACGCTGCCGTAGACGTTGTAGAACTCGAACCTGCCGAGCAGCTCGCCCCACCAGCCGTGCGAGGCGATGTACTCGTCGACCTTCTGCGAGTTCAGTGACCGCTGCGGCAGCAGCGCGCCGGGCAGTGCCGCGACGGCGAGGAGGAACAGCAGCACGAGTGCCGTGCGCATGGACGTGAGGCCGCGCCACGTGTTGCGCAGGAAAGCGATCACAGTGGCAGCTCCGTGTTGGTGACCACGGTGTACTTGAGCCAGGTCGTGAGGTCGGCCCACAGGCCGGTGACCAGCAGCACGCCGACGACGAACAGCAGCGCACCGCCGGTGAGCTGGATGGCGCGGGCGTGGCGGCGCAGCCAGCCGTTGGCGCGGACGGTCCACCGCGCGCCGAGGGCGATGAGCAGGAACGGGATGCCCAGACCGAGGCAGTAGACGAGAACCAGCAGGAAACCGCGGGCCGCGGCCTCTCCGGTGCTCGCGGCGATGACCATCACACCGGACAGGGTCGGGCCGATGCACGGCGTCCAGCCGAGCCCGAAGATCGCGCCGAGGACGGGTGCGCCGGCGAGGCCCATGCGGGGCACCTTGTGGAAGCGGACGTCGCGCTGCAGGCCGGGGATGAGGCCGACGAACACGAACGACATCGCGATGAGCACCACCCCGCCCCAGCGCTGGAGCGTCTCCTGGTTGGCGAACAGCGAGTCGGCGAGCCACACGATGCCGCCGACACCGGCCGCGAACACCAGGGTGAACCCGAGGATGAACAGGCCGACGGCGCCGAGCACCTTGGCCTTCCTGTTGTTCTCGTCCCCGGTGTCGGCGCCGACCAGCGCGGCCAGGTAGGCCAGGTAGCCGGGGACCAGCGGGACCACGCACGGGGACGCGAAGGACACCATGCCCGCGAGCAGCGCGACACCAGCGGCCAGCAGGAGCGGCCCGCTGGTGGCGATGGCGGTCGGGTCCACGGCGACCAGGGTAAACGTGGGACTTAGGTCCCGCCCCCGACGGGGTCGGTGCTCTCGGCGGCTGTCAGGACTTCTCGGCGAGCAGCCTGTCGATCAGCGGGGTGAGGTCCTCGGCGAGCAGGTCACGCAGGAAGACCGCGGCCACCCGGTGCTCCTTGTCGAGCACGATCGTCGACGGGACGACCGCCCTCGGGTAGCCCTTCAGCGGCAGCAGCGAGCGGCCGGACGGGTCGTAGATCGACGGGTAGGTGAGGCCGGTGTCACGCATGAAGTCCTGGGGGGCGCTGCGCTGCGGGTCGCGGAAGTCGATGCCGAGGACCTGCACGCCCTTGTCCGCGTAGGCGTCCTGCACCTTCTGCAGCTGCGGCGCCTCCACGCGGCACGGCGGGCACCACGCGCCCCAGATGTTCAGCACCACGACCTCGCCCCGGTACGAGGACAGCCTGAGCTCCGTGCCCTCCTCCATCAGCGAGTCGCCCCGCATCTCCGGGATCTGCTGGCGTTCGTCGCCCTCGTAGGTGATGTCGGTCTGCCCGCCGGGGCTGACGAAGTTGAACTCCGTGCCGGTGGCGACCGCGTCCGAGCCCGTGGAGCAGCCCGCGACGACGAACAGGGCGGCAAGAAGCAGCGCGATGCGTTTCATGCGCCGGTCACCTTCGGGCTGCTGGCGCCCGCCGGTTCGCGGTACCGGATCGCCACCAGGCTCTCGTCGTCGAACATGAGGCTCGTGAGCGACGCCAGTGAGCACTGGCGCCGCCTCGGGTCGTGCCACAGGCGCTTGCCCTCCATGAAGCGGCGCAGCGTCCAGATCGGCAGCTGGTGGGACACGCACACCGCCTCGTGGCCCTCCGCCGCCGCGCGGGCGCGGTAGACGGCGCCGAGCATGCGGCGGGCGATCTGCAGGTACGGCTCGCCCCACGACGGCAGGAACGGGTTGTGCATGTGCGGCCAGTGGCGTGGCGAGCGCAGCGCGCCGTCGCCGATGGACACCCGCTGGCCCTCGAACACGTTGTCGGCCTCGATCAGCTGCTCGTCGGTGGCGAGGTCGAGCTGGTGCGAGTCGACGATGGGCCGCGCGGTCTCCTGCGCGCGCAACAGCGGCGACGCGACCACGTGCGTGATGTCGCCACCCGCGAGGTGCTCCGCCACGGTCAGCGCCTGCCGCTGTCCCAGCTCGGACAGCTTGAAGCCCTCGAGGCGGCCGTACAGGATGCCCGCCGGGTTGTCCACCTCCCCGTGCCGCACCAGGTGCACCACCGTCCGGGTACTCACTTGCCCCCCTCTGCTGCGGCTCGCGCGGCCACCGGTAGTGCCGCCCGGATGATCTCGAACGCGTCGTCGTCCATGGCGGCGTTGACGAACCACGCCTCGAACGCGCTCGGCGGCGCGTACACCCCGTTGTCGAGCAGCGCGTGGAAGAACGCCGGGAACCGGCCGGTGTCCGCCGCTTTGGCCTCGGCGAAGTTCCGCACCGGCGTCTCGCTGAAGAACACGCTCACCAGGTTGCCCGCGAACTGCACGCGATGCGGCACCCCGGCCGCGGTCAGCTCGGTGCCGATCAGCGCGCCGAGCTGGGTGGCGTTGGCGTCGAGCGCGCGGTAGGTGGCCGGGGTCGCCGCCCGCAGCGAGGCGAGCCCGGCCGCGACGGCGACGGGGTTCCCGGACAGCGTGCCCGCCTGGTAGACCGGGCCGGCGGGGGCGAGGTGGGCCATCACGTCCGCGCGGCCGCCGAACGCCGCGGCCGGCAGCCCACCGGACATGACCTTGCCGAACGTGTACAGGTCGCCGGGCACCGCGTCGATGCCGAACCAGCCTGCCTCCGACACGCGGAAACCGGTCATCACCTCGTCCATCACGAGCAGCGCGCCGTGACGGCGGGTGAGCTCGCGGAGCCCCTCGTTGAAGCCGGGCTCCGGCGGGACGGCACCCATGTTGCCCGGCGCGGCCTCGGTGATCACCGCGGCGATCTCGTCGCCGTGCTCGGCGAACGCGGCGCGGACGGCGTCGAGGTCGTTGTAGGGCAGGACGACGGTGTCGCCCGCCTGCGCACCGGTGACGCCGGGCGAGTTGGGCCGTGCGGACGTGGCCGCGAACGTGGCGACGCCGGACCCCGCCTCCGCCAGCAGCGCGTCGACGTGCCCGTGGTAGCAGCCCGCGAACTTGACGATCCTGGACCGGCCGGTGAAGCCGCGGGCGAGGCGGATCGCGCTCATGGTGGCCTCGGTGCCGGAGTTCACCAGGCGCACCTGCGCGACCGGGGCGACGCGGGCGATGATCTCCTCGGCCAGGTCGATCTCGCCCGCGGTCGGGGTGCCGAACGACAGCCCGGACACGGCGGCGGCCCGCACGGCATCGACGACCGGCTGGTGCGCGTGCCCGTGGATCATCGGTCCCCACGAGGAGACGAGGTCGACGTAGCGGTTGCCGTCGGCGTCCCACAGGTAGGCGCCCTCGCCGCGGACCATGAACCGCGGGGTGCCGCCGACCGCCTGGAACGCGCGGACCGGGGAGTTCACGCCGCCGGGGGTCACCGACTGGGCGCGTTCGAAGAGGGCCCGGGACTGTTCAGTCGTCACGGCCCCAGTCTTACATCGCTTATCGGGGGTCTGGGGGTCGCTCCCCAGATGTCACCGTCCCCCGCGCTTGGGACGGGCCCGGACCGCGAGCGCGACCTGCCGCACGGCGTCGACGACGAGCACGGCCGCGACGGTGCCGAGCAGGATCGCGAGCGCCATCCAGCTGCCGATCCAGCGCGTCGACTCGAGCACGATGCCGCCCGGGTAGCGCTCGACGATCTTCGCGATGCCGCGGGGCCAGAAGTCGAACGCGAACCACACCGCGACCCCGGCGACGACCAGCTCGGCCAGCGCGACGAACACACGCCACGGCTGGTTCAGCCTGCCCGGTTCGGTCGGCGGCGGGGCGACGAGCTCGTCGGTGGCAGCGGTCACGCCGTCTACTTTCTCACGGTCGCTGCCGGGCCCGCAGGCGGCGCTGCTTGTGCTCGGCGAAGTACCTGGTCGACTCCGGGCGGAACATGTAGATCACGGCGGTGACACCGAACGCCACCTCGGCGAGGCTCCACATCAGCTCCAGCTCGGCGCCGCTGCTCGCCATGGCCGACAGGAAGCTCCACACGCCCACCCCGGTGTAGGCGGTGAGCAGGATCCGCGCCCAGTTGCGGCCTGCCCGCATCTTGACCGCGAACAGCAGCATGAGGCCGGCGAAGATCGCGATGCTGAAGCCGAGGATGACCTGGAACATGCCGACCGAACCGGCCACGGAGACCGAGCCGGGCACGTCGGGGGAACCGGCCGACTCCGGCGGCAGGTCGGCGATCATCTCCTCGACCATGCTGGTCAGGAGCGCCTTGTCGAGCATGACGGTGAACACGGTGCCCAGCGCGCTGATGGCGATGCTCGCGAGGACCGCCTGGAACGCCGAGTCGACGGCCTTGGGCCGGGTGATCGGGGCTTCCGACGGCGGCAGGGGCGGCGGGGGCGGCATGCTCACGATGTCATTCTTCCTCTACGAGGCGGGCGATGGCGGCTTTGAGGGCCTCGTCGTCGCGGGCCCATGCGAGGACCGTGCTGTCGTCGCCGAGGCGGAGCGGGACCTCGTAGGTCTTGCGCGGCACGGTCCAGCCGCCGCCGAGGACCTTCGCGCCCGGCGCGGCGCCGACGTCGGTGACCCGCGCGATGTCGGCGACGGGCAGCTCCTCGCGGCCCTGCCGCAGCGTCGCCGGGGTCAGCTCCACGCGGTACACCTTGCGGCGCACGTTGACCCACAACGCGAACACGCCGAACAGCGTGATGCCGACGATCAGCCACGCGACCGTGTGCACCGGCCCGGACAGCGCCTCGACCCCGGCGCCGGTCCCGGCGAACGCCGGCCCCCAGAGCAGCGGCCACCGGGTCGAGCCCGGTTCCGCGTAGAGGACCGGCCCCTCGGTCATCGGCGCTCGCGTTGCGGGAAGTACCTGCGTGCCGTCGGCGACCACAGCAGCCCCAGCCCGACGAGCGCGAACATGGCGGACAGGATGCCGGGCGGTGTGCCGTTGAGGAGCAGGTGGAACAGCACGAGCACGGTGGCGACGATCGTGACGAGCGTGCGTGCGCGGCGGGTGCCCTCGGTGGCCTTGTAGCCGAACAGGCCGAGGAACACGGTGAACGTGAACGCCGCGATGGTGACGACCCACAGGATCTGGGTGACGCCGTCGGCGATCTGCTCCGGCGAGAGGTCGGTGTCCTTGCTTGCGTCGATCTGCGCGTCGATCAGGTCCTGCTTGTAGTACAGCGACAGGACCATGCTGGCGAGCCAGATCAGGCCGGCCGCGACGAAGAAGTACACCGAGATGCGCAGCGTCCTCGGGGCCGGTTCCTCGAAGCGGCGCTTGGCCTGTGCCCGCATGGCCGCCTCGTCGGCGGTGGGCATGATGGGCTCGTCGTCGCGGAGGCGGGGCGCCTTCGCCACCTTCGGCCTGGCCTTCGGTTTCGGCTCGGCCCTGGCCGGCCCGGGGTCGGCGGGTCCGGGGGCCGGTGACGTGGTGTCCTCGTCCGGCACCGCCTTGTCGGCGTTGGGCTCCGCGGGGTCCGAATTGCCAGGCTTCGTCACGGCGGGCAGGTTACCGGGGCCTTTTCGCCTCAGCGCAGCCAGCCCGCCGCCTCGACCGCCCAGTAGGTCAGCACGACGTCCGCGCCGGCACGGCGGATGGACGTGAGCGACTCGAGGATCGCGGTCGTGCGGTCGCACCAGCCGCTCGCGGCAGCGGCCTCGATCATCGCGTACTCGCCGGAGATCTGGTACGCGGCGACCGGCACGTCGGACTCGTCGGCGACCGCGCGGAGCACGTCGAGGTACAGCATGGCCGGTTTGACCATGACCATGTCGGCGCCCTCGTCGAGGTCGAGCCGCACCTCGCGCAGCGCCTCGCGGACGTTCGCGGGGTCCTGCTGGTAGGTGCGGCGGTCGCCCTGCAGGGACGACTCGACGGCGTCGCGGAACGGGCCGTAGAACGCCGACGAGTACTTCGCCGAGTAGGCCAGGATGCCGGTGTCGACGAGCCCTTCGCGTTCGAGCGCGGACCGGATGGCGGCGACCTGGCCGTCCATCATGCCGCTGGGGCCGAGCAGGTGGGCGCCCGCTTCGGCCTGCGCGACGGCCATCTGCCCGTAGATCGCCAGCGTGGCGTCGTTGTCGACCCGGCCGTGTTCGTCGAGCACACCGCAGTGGCCGTGGTCGGTGAACTCGTCGAGGCACAGGTCGGACATGAGGACCGTCTCGTCACCCAGTTCCGACCGCAGGTCCCGCAGTGCCGCGTTGAGCACGCCGTCGGGGTCGACACCACCCGAGCCGACCGCGTCCTTGTGCTCCGGGACGCCGAACAGCATCAGCCCGCCGACGCCGGCCGTAACCGCCTCGACCGCGGCTTTGCGCAGGCTGTCGCGGGTGTGCTGCAGCACGCCGGGCATGGTCGCGATCGGGACCGGCTCGGTCGCGCCCTCCTTGACGAACATGGGCAGCACGAGCTGGCTGGGCCGCACGGTCGTCTCGGCCACCATCCGGCGCATGGCCGGGGTGCCGCGCAACCGGCGGGGCCGGTGGGCTGGGTACATGGTCGGCTCCTTCGTGTCGTGGAAGACGCTTTCGGGGTGGCCCGAAAGCGTCTTCCACGGCATCAGCGGCGGGCCCGCTTCGTCTTGCGGGGCGGCGGGAGCGCGCCCTCGGCACGGAGGCGGGCGGCGTGCTCGGCCAGCGCGTCGACGAGTGCCGGGACCTGGGCGAGTTCCGGCTGGACGTCGACCCGCAGCCCGAACTCACGCGCGGTCTCGGCGGTCTTCGGGCCGATGCAGGCGACGAGCGTGCGGGTGTGCGGCTTGCCCGCGATGCCGACCAGGTTCCGGACGGTCGACGACGAGGTGAAGCACACCGCGTCGAAGCCACCGGTCTTGATCATCTCGCGGGTGTCGGCCGGCGGCGGGGCGGCACGCACGGTCCGGTAGGCGGTGACGTCGTCGATCTCCCAGCCGCGGTCGCGCAGACCGGCGGCGAGGGTCTCGGTGGCGATGTCGGCGCGCGGCAGCAGCACGCGGTCCACCGGGTCGAGGATGTCGTCGTAGGGCGGGAACTCCTCGAGAAGCCCCTCGGACGACTGCTCACCGGAGGGCACCAGCTCGGGGATGATGCCGAAGCCGCGCACCTTCTCCGCGGTGGCCTCGCCGACGCAGGCGATCTTCACACCGGAGAACGCGCGGGCGTCCAGGCCGAACTCCTCGAACTTCTCCCACACCGCGCGGACCGCGTTGGTGGAGGTGAACACGATCCACTGGTAGCGGCCGTCGACGAGGCCCTTGACCGAGCGCTCCATCTGGGCGGGGCTGCGCGGCGGCTCGACGGAGATCGTCGGCACCTCGGACGGGATGGCGCCGTGCAGCCGCAGCCGCTCGGACATCTCACCGGCCTGGTCCTTGGTGCGGGGCACGAGCACGCGCCACCCGTAGAGGGCGCGGGACTCCCACCAGGACAGCTTGGTCCTGGCGGCGACGGCCTGGCCGACGGTGACGACGAGGTTGCCCGCGATCTCGCCCGCGTCCTGCGCGAGCGTGGCGAGGGTGCTGTCGAGCGTGCGCTGACCGGCGCCGGTGCCGTCGGCGGTGACCGCGACGGGTGTCTGGGGCGCGAGGCCGTGCTCGACGAGCGCGGACGCGGCCTCGGCGAGGTGGCTGGAGCCGGCGAGCAGCACGAGCGGGCCGGGCGTCTTCGCGAGCCCAGCCCAGTCGACCTCACCCCGGACGTCGACCTCGGTGTGGGTGCCACCGAGCGCGATGCCCGCGTAGGCGGGGACCGCGGTCGCGGCTGGCACGCCGGGCACGACGTCGAACACGGCACTGGTCTTGGCGACCGCCTGCGCCTCGGCCACGAGACCGGAGTGCGTGAGCGGGTCGCCCGAGACCAGGCGGATCACGACGCGGCCCGCCCTTGCCTCGTTGACGAGGTCCTTCGCGACGTCGGCCGGCTCGCCGACGGCGGGCCGGACCTCGGCCTCGCCCTCGATGTCACGGCCGGCGAGCTCGAGCACGCCTGCCGGTACGTCCGGGTCGATCACCACGAGCTCAGCGCGCGCGATGAGCTCCTGTGCCCGGACGGTGAGAAGCCCGGCATCGCCGGGCCCCGAGCCCACGAACGCGATGCGTCCGGAGGACTTACGGGTACGGGTGGTCATTCCTGGGCCACTTCCCTCTTGATTACTTATTGCTCGTCACCGGCGAGCGCGCCGGCGCCGAGCTCGAGCAGTTCGGCGGCCAACGCACGCCCGAGCTGCTCACCTTCGGTCAGGTCACCGGTGGCCGACGCGCGGATCAGGTCGACAGCGGGCCCCTCGGCCTGGCTGCCGGCCGTCCAGTTCGCGGCCGCGACCCCACGCAACGACAGGCGGTGCACGACCCTGTCGTCCGCGTCGAGGTCCTCGACCACGTCGGCCAGTGCGCCAACCGGGGCCTGGCATCCCGCCTCGAGCGCGGCCAGGAGGGCCCGCTCGGCGGCGACCGCCGCCCTGGTGGCTTCATCATCCACAATGGACTGGAGGAGGTGCTCTGTGTCCACGTCGTCGACCCGGCACTCCACGGCCAGCGCCCCCTGGGCGGGCGCGGGAAGCACCTGGATCGGGTCGAGCACCTCGGTGATCACGTCTAGCCTGCCGAGCCGGGCGAGCCCGGCGCGGGCGAGCACGACGGCGTCCAGCTCACCGTCGTGGACCTTGCGGATCCTGGTGTCGACGTTGCCCCTGATGGGCACGATCTCGAGGCCCAGGCCGAGCGCCTGGATCTGTGACGCCCTGCGGGGCGCCCCCGTGCCGACACGGGAACCGGCCGGGAGCTCGCCGAGTGTGAGCGAGTCCCGTGCGATCAGCGCGTCCCTCGGGTCCTGCCGCGGCGGCACCGCGGCGAGGGAGAGACGGGGATCGGGTGCGGTCGGCAGGTCCTTGTAGGAGTGCACGGCGACGTCCACCGTGCCGTCGGCGAGCGCGTCGCGCAGCGCCGAGGTGAACACGCCGACACCGATCTCGGCGATGGGCGCCGACGACTTGTCGCCGGGCGTCACCACCGTGACGATCTCGACCGTGGCGCCCGCGGCCTCGAGCAGGGCGGCGACGGTGCCGGTCTGGGCGAGCGCGAGCGCGCTGCCGCGCGTGCCGATGCGGATCGTGCGGCTCACCGTGTCTCACCATCCACTCGGCTGATGGCGGTCGGCGCGGCCGGGTCGAGCAGGAACAGCTCGCGCAGCGCCTCCGCGTACTCGACGCCGTTGGGGCCCGAGGCCAGCTCCTTCACGCGCACGGTCGGCGCGTGCAGGAGCTTGTCCACCACGCGGCGCACGGTCTGCGCGACCTCGGCGCGCGCCGAGGCGCCCATCTCGAGCCGGGAGTCCAGGCGCAGCAGCTCGGCGTCGACCACCTCGGCGGCGCGGCGGCGCAGCGCGGTGACGGTCGGCGTGACCGCCGCGGACCGCTGGGTCGCGAGGTAGGCGGCGACCTCGTCGGCGACGATCTCGCCAGCCCGCCGGGTGTCCAGGCCGCTTGGCGCGGCGACCAGCCGCCGCTGCAGGCTCTCCAGGTCGACGATCGTCACGCCACGCACGTCGGCCACGTCCGCGGCCACGTCCCTCGGCAGGCCGAGGTCGCACACGACCAGCGGGCGGACCCGGTCGGCCACCATGCTCGCGTCGACCACCGTGTCGGTCGCGCCGGTGCACGCCACCACGACGTCGGCTGCCGCGAGGTGCGCGGGCAGGTCGTCGAGACCCACCGCGCGGGCCGGGGTGCCCTGCTCCAGCTGCAGCTGCGCGAGCCGGGCGCCGGTGCCGACCGTGCGGTTGGCGATCACGATCTCGCCGATGCCCGCGCGGCGCAGCGCGGCGGCGGACAGCCCGCCCATCGAACCCGCGCCGACGATCAGCGCGCGGCGGCCGTCGAGCCCGCCAAGCACGCGGTCGGCGTCGGCCAGCGCCTCGGACACCACGGAGCCACCGGCCGCGTCCAGACCCGTCTCGGCGTGGACGCGCTTGCCGACCCGCAGCGCGCGCTGGAAGAGCTCGTGGAGCGTGCGGCCAGCGGTGCCCGCCTCGCGTGCGGTGTTGTACGCCGTGCGGACCTGGCCGAGGATCTGCGCCTCGCCGACGACCATCGAGTCGAGGCCCGCGCTCACCCGGAACAGGTGCTCGGCGGCGGCCGCCGCGTAGTGCACGTAGAGGTGCTCGTACAGTTCGGTCACGTCGAGGCCGGAGTGCCTGCCCAGGACGCCGACGACGTCGGAGAGACCGGCGTGGAACGCGTCCACGACCGTGTAGACCTCGACCCGGTTGCAGGTCGTGACCAATGTGGCCTCGACGACGTGCTGGCAGCGCATCAGCTCGTCGAGCACCTTGGTGACCTCGCCGGGCGGAACCGTCGCGCGCTCGAGCACCCGCACGTCCGCCGACCGGTGTGAGACACCGACCGCCAGCACACTCATCGTCTGACCACCGCCCCGTTCGGCCTGTTCTCGACACTGTGGCGCGGCGAACCGGTGACCCGACCGTTGCCCCTGGGCTGCGGTGCGGTCTCCCCGGAGGGAGCGCTGTCCGCGCGCCTGGCCTGGTGGAACGACAGGATCTGCAGCTCGACGGCCAGGTCCACCTTGCGGACCTCCACCGTCTCGGGCACCTGCAGCACCACCGGGGCGAAGTTCAGGATGCACTCGACACCGGCCTGCACCAGCCGGTCGCACACGACCTGCGCGGCGGCCGGCGGGGTGGCGATGACGCCGATGGTGATCTCCTTGGCCGCGCACACCGACGAGATGTCGTCGATGTGGTGGACCGGGATCCCACCGACGGGCACGCCCATCAGGTCGGGGTCGACGTCGAAGAGTGCGGTCACCGGGAAACCTCTGCCAGGGAACCCGCCGTAGTTGGCGAGTGCGTGTCCGAGGTTACCGATGCCGACTACTGCCACGCTCTGCTCACGGGTGAGGCCGAGAACACGTTCGATCTGGTCGATGAGGACCTCGACCTCGTAACCGACGCCACGGGTGCCGTAGGTGCCGATGTAGGAGAGGTCCTTGCGGAGCTTCGCGGAGTTCACGCCTGCCGCGACCGACAGCTCCTCGCTGGACACCGTGGTGATGCCCTGCTCCTTCATGCCGGACAGAACGCGCAGGTAGACCGCGAGGCGCGCGACGGCCGCCTCGGGGATCGCCCGCGGGGAGAGCGCTCCCTGACCGTTGGCCAGGGGTGGCATGGGGGCGGTGACCTCCGCAGCGTTCTCAGCGGGAACTGGCTTTCTACCGTTCGCGCCAGTCTGGCCACGCTGCGCCACGCTGATACTCCTCGAAAGACTCGCCCCTGGGATCATTCATACGGTAGCCGCTTGTGAACGCAGGCACAAAGTCGCCGGTGAGCGGCGGTTTCGCGCCTGTCTCCGAGTCTGGCAACCGCGGGTAACGCGACCCTGGACCGTCAGTGGACCGCCACGCGGACGGTGTGCCACCCGGTGGCGCCATCCGGTGCGGGCGGCGCCTCCGCGTCGGTCTGCGTGTGGCCCCGGTTGTCGGTGGCGCGGACCTGGATGGTGCGCTCTCCCGGCTCCAGGTCGAGCGTGACCCGCCACATGCGCCACGTGTTGAGGCCGACCTCGGCGCCCAGCTCGGCGCGGTGCCACTCGCCGTCGTCGACGCGGACCGCCACCTGGCGGACGCCGATCGTCTGCGCCCACGCGACCCCCGCGACCGTGTTCGCGCCCCGGGGCAGGTCGAAGCCGTCGCGCGGGCTGTCGATGCGGGACTGGGTCTTGATCGGCCCCCTGGCCGACCAGCCACGCGGGATCCAGTAGCCCTGCTTGTCGGCGAAGGTGGTCAGCTCCATGTCCACGACCCACTTGGTGGCCGAGACGTAGCCGTACAGGCCGGGGACGACCATGCGGGCCGGGAAGCCGTGCTCCTGCGGCAGCGGTTCGCCGTTCATGCCGATGGCGAGCATGGCGCCGCGGTCGGGGTCCAGCAGCGCGTCGACGGGCGTGCCCGCGGTGAAGCCGTCGGTGCTGGTGGAGAACAGCTGGTCGGCGCCCGGTTTGACGCCGGCTTCGAGCAGCAGCTCGCGCAGCGGCACCCCGATCCAGTTCGCGGTGGAGATCAGGCCGCCGCCGACCTCGTTGGACACGCAGGCCAGCGTGACCGGGCGTTCGATCAGGCGCCGCCCCCGGATGTCGGCGAACGTGAACTCGACGGGCTCGTCGACCAGGCCGTGGATCCGCAGCCGCCAGTCCCGCGCGGTGAGCCGGGGCAGCGTCAGCGCGGTGTCGATGCGGTAGAAGTCGCGGTTGCCCGTGATGAACCTGGCCGTGCCGTCGGCGGCGAAGTCGGCGCGCGGCGGGAGCTTCGGCGCGGGGCTGGCCGGGGTGAGCCTGCCGACGGCCGCCCGCGACGCCTCGACGTCGACGCGGCTGCCGGTCAGCTGACCGACCGTGCCGAGCACCCCGGCGCCGAGCACCACCCCCGCCCCCGCCCGCAGGAACGACCTGCGGCTCTCCCGGTCCTGCTCGGCCGGCTGGGCCTTGCCGTGCAGCCAGTTGAAGACGACGAGGCCGGCGACCATGGCGGCCGCGGGCGCGGCGATGGCCAGCTGCCCGAGGTCGGCGCGGGTGAGGACGGCGAGGAACCCGAGCACGCCGAGCACCGCGGCGACGACGAGACCGGGTGTCGGCCGGTCGCGGGACAGCAGCCCGGCCACGGCGGTCACCCCGAGCACGACGACCGCGACGCCGATGAACAGGACGGTCTTGTCCGCGGTGCCGAACGTGGCCTTGGCCCACTCGACCACGGCGTGCGGCGAGTTGTCCCGCACCCAGTTGCCGACCGCGAGGAACGGGGACGCACCGGCCCCGACGAACCCGGCGACCAGGTGCCCGGCGGCGAGCGCGGCGAGGAGCGAGACGACCGCGACGGAGATCGCGCGTCCTCTCGGCAGCCGGCTCGCGGGCGTCGGCGCCGCGGCCGGGCGGGTATCGAGCTGCACACCCCCACGTTCGTCGCCGAGGGCCACCCGGTTCAACCCAAAACCGGTTACGGGCTTCTTACCCCTTCAGCGCGGCGCGGAAGCGGTCCTCCTCGACGCGCCAGTAGCCGTGCTCCCGGCCGTCGATCAGGATCACCGGGACCTGGTCGCCGTACTCGGCACGCAGCTCCGGGTCGGCGTCCACGTCCGTGACCTCCCACGGCACGTCCAGCTCGGCGCAGATGCGCGCCACCTCGGCCTCGGCCACCTCGCACAGGTGGCAGCCCTGCCTGGAAACCACAGTCACCACGTCACGCGACGCTACCCCGCAGCGACGCGCGGCGGACCTTCCCCGTCGCCGAGTGGGGCAGCTCGTCGACGATCCGCACGGCCCTTGGCACCTTGAACCGCGCGAGCCGCTCCGCGCAGTGGTCGCGGACCTCCTCCTCGCTCAGCGTCGCGCCCTCGCGCAGCACGACGACCGCGATCACCTGCTCGCCCGTGCGCTCGTCCGGGACGCCGACCGCGGCGGCCTCGGCCACCTGCGGCAGCTCGTCGAGCACCTGCTCGACTTCCTTCGGGTACACGTTGAAGCCGTTCACGATGATCAGGTCGTTCGCGCGGTCGACGAGGTGCAGGTCACCCTCGGCGTCGAGGTAGCCGACGTCGCCGGTGCGGAACCAGCCGTCCTCGTCCGGCCCGTGCGCGCCGTCGGGCCAGTAGCCGCTGAACAGGTTCGGGCCGCGGGCGGCGACGCGGCCGGTCTCGAACTCGTCGCCGTCGAACCACTCGGTCTCGTCCGGGTCCGCCGGCGCGCCGACCGGGCGGCCGTCGCTGTCGACCAGCACCAGCTCGACGCCGGGCAGCGGGCGGCCGACCGACCCCGGCTTCGCGACCCCGCCGACCAGCGTCGACGTGAGCACCGGGCCGGTCTCGGTGAGGCCGTAGCCCTCGTACACGGGCAGGCCGGTCGCCTGCGTGATCGCGGCGAGCACCGCGGGGGCGAGCGGCGCGGCGCCCGAGGTGAACAGCCGGACCGTGGACAGGCCCTCCGCGAGCCGGTCCGGGCTGGCCACGGACAGCGCCTGGTACATCGCGGGCACCCCGACCAGCGCGGTCACCCGGTGCTGCGCGCACACGGTCAGCGCGCGTTCCGTGCCGAAGGTCTCCAGCAGCACGGCCGTCGCGCCGGCGGCGGCGACCTGCAGCAGGCCGGGGCCCAGGCCGTAGAGGTGGAACAGCGGGACCACCAGCAGCACGCGGTCGTTCGCGGTCACCGGTGCCGGCTGCAGCCGGGCGCACTGGTCGACGTTGGACAGCAGCGCGCGGTGCGAGAGCATCACGCCGCGGGGCACGCCCGCCGTGCCGGAGGTGTAGCAGAGGACGGCGATGTCCTCGCCGCCCCGCGTGGTGGTGTGCGGCTCGTCGGCGGTGGCGTCCAGGTCGGGGGCCGGGAAGTCGTCGCCGACCACGAACCGCGCGCCGCTGTCGCCGAGCAGCCGGGGCAGCTCCGGGGACCGCGCGGCCGCGGGGACCGCGATGCCACCGGCCCGCAACACCCCGAACAGCGCGACGCAGAACTCGGCACTGTTGCCGAGCACGATGGCCACCCGGTCGCCGTCCTCGACGCCCTCGGCGGCGAGCCGTGCGGCGAACGCGCCGACCGCGCGGTCCGTCTGCTCCCACGTGAGGGTGCGGCCCGACGCGGTGTCGACGACGGCGACCCGGCCGGGCGCCTTCCTCGCTGCCTCCGCCACCAGGTCGGCGACGTTGCCACGCTGCGTGTCGACCATGGGAAACCTCTCCTCCGACCAGCCTTTGGGGCAGTGTGGCACGACTCACTCACGTCATGGTCGACCCCGTCATGCGTCCCTAGGGTGCGAGAACTACCTACTATTCAGTAACCACACGTATGCTGCTGTGGTCTCCCCGGGCGGTGCGGCCCGGCGGAGGACCCGGCCGAGGGAGTCGAGCATGCCGTCCGTGCGCCCAGTTCAACGGGACGCAGTGGGGGCGCGGGATGCCCGGATCTCGCGACAGGAGTCCGCCGTGGAACCACCGGAGGCCGGTGGGACGTGGGAGCTCGTGCACGCCGCCCAGGAAGGCGACCGGTCCGCGTTCGCGCTGCTCTACGACAAGTACGTCGACGTGGTGTTCCGCTACGTCCTGTTCCGGGTCGGCGACCGGGAGCTGGCCGAGGACGTCACCAGCGAGACGTTCCTGCGCGCGCTGCGCAAGATCGCGACGGTCACCTACCAGGGCCGCGACGTCGGCGCCTGGTTCGTGACGATCGCCCGCAACCTGGTGCTCGACCACGTGAAGTCGAGCCGCTACCGCCTCGAGGTGACCACCGCGGAGATCGACGACTCGCGGCCGGTAGAGGGTGGCCCCGAGCAGCAGGTGCTCGCGGGCGCGACCAGGGACGCGCTGCTCGAGTGCGTCCGCCAGCTGGGCGACGACCAGCGGGAATGCATCGTGCTGCGGTTCCTGCAGGGCCTGTCGGTCGCCGAGACGGCGGCGGTGATGGCCCGCAACGAGGGCGCGGTGAAGGCCCTGCAGCACCGCGCGGTGCGCAGGCTCGCGCAGCTCCTGCCCCCGGAGGTCCGGTGAACCGTAACTTCTGGCACCCGAGAATCGTTTTCCAGACGTGAACGGCGAGAACTGGGACGACCACGACCGCACCGTCGTGCGTGCCATGAACTCGCTCGTGCCACTGACCGCGCCGACCGGCGAGGAACGCAGGCGCATGCGCGACCGCGTCCTGCTCGCGCTGGACGACGAGGTCACGGCACCACCCGCACCGGTGGTGCCCGCTGAGCGGGCGGACAGACCAAGACCCGGACGGTCCGCCAGAGCCGGGGACAGACCCGGCGACGGGAGACCGGCGTCCAGGCCGGGGCCGTCCAGCCCCCACAGCCGAGCGACCGGCCGCGCGTCCCGCCGTGCGGCGTTGTCGGGGGTGCGCGGCCGGTTCGCCGTCGCGGCGGTGGCCGTGCTCGCGCTGGTCGGGTCGCTTGCCGGGATGAGCCTGCTGATGGCGAGGGACGCACTGCCCGGCGACGCGCTGTACGGCGTCAAGCGCAGCGCGGAGGCCGCGGAACTGGGCCTCACCTTCGGCGACGAGCCCAAGGCGCTCAAGCACCTGGAGTTCGCCGCCGCCAGGATCAGCGAGATCGAGACGCTCGCCCGCCGCTACCCCGACCCCGGCGACGCACCCGTCGGGGCCTACCTCACCGCACTCACCGACTTCGAGAACGACGCCACCGCGGGCTCCCGCCAGCTGATCGCACTGGCCACCGGCACCGACGGCCGCCTGCTCGGTTCGCTCCGCGACTGGTCGGCCCAGCAGGCCGCCCGGCTGACCGGCGTCGCCCCCCGGCTGCCCGAGGCCGCCCGCAGCCGGGAGAGCGCCACCCACGCACTCCTCGACAAGATCACGGCCAGGGCCGAAGCACTCTCCGCCCGCATGGACTGCTTCCAGATCACCTCCGGCTCCCACGACGACATCGGCGCGCTCCCCGCCACCGGCACCTGCGAGCGACCGCCACTCACCCCCACCTCCGGCACGCGGGCCCCGAGTGTGCCCGCGCCCACCGGCGGTTCCGCGCCGCCGACCGGCCCCCAGGCCCCCAGCCCCGAACTGCCGCCCGCGACGCCGACCCCGGGCCTGCCCCTGGTCCCGGTCCCCGGCGCGACGGCGTCCGTCCCCGCACCGAAGGACGCGCCGGCCACACCGCCTGCCGAGAGCACGCCGGATCAGCCGCCGCTGCTCGAGCTTCCTCCGCTGCTGCCCGGACTGCCCGGACTGAGCATCGGCTGAGCCACCCCGCCGCCCGGTGTGGGTGGGCGGGCCGTGGATCAGGCGAATTCCAGGCTGGCGCGCTCGCTACGCTGTTGGATGGAGTACCTGGTGTCCGATCGACCGCGGAGGCGATGCCGTGTCCCTGTGGCGTGGCCGTGAGAAGGAGCCCGCGCGCGAGCAGATCGCCACCATCGCGGGCGAGGCGTCCGCCGAGGCGGCCGTCGCGCTGGAGCACGCCGACCGGACGACGGTCCGGCCCGCGCCGCCGGTCGACCTGACCGCCGCGGCGTTCTTCGACGTCGACAACACGATGATGATGGGCGCGTCGATCTTCCACTTCGCCCGTGGGATGGCCGCGCGGAAGTTCTTCACCAGCTCCGACCTGGCCAGGTTCGCGCTGCAGCAGGTGGTGTTCCGGATCGGTGGGCGGGAGACCCACGACGGGATCCGCAACGCGCGCGAGTCGGGGCTGTCGTTCGTCGCCGGGCACTCGGTGGCCGAGCTGATGGCGCTGGGCGAGGAGATCTACGACGAGCTGATGGCCGACAAGATCTGGCCCGGCACCCGTTCGCTCGCGCAGATGCACCTCGACGCGGGGCAGCGGGTCTGGCTGGTCACCGCGACCCCCGTCGACCTGGCCACGATCATCGCCCGCCGTCTCGGGCTCACCGGGGCGCTGGGCACGGTGCTCGAGAGCGAGAACGGCGTGTACACGGGCAGGCTCGTCGGCGAGATGCTGCACGGGCCGGCCAAGGCGCACGCCGTCCGCGCGCTCGCCGCCCGCGAGGGACTCAACCTGCGCCGGTGCACCGCCTACTCGGACTCCGCGAACGACGTGCCGATGCTGTCGGTCGTCGGCACCGCCGTCGCCGTCAACCCCGACGGCAGCCTGCGGGAGGCCGCACGCAAGCGGGGCTGGGAGATCCGCGACTTCCGTACCGGCCGCAAGGCTGCGAAGATCGGGGTTCCCTCTGTGCTTGGTGCGGGTGCGGTCGCCGGGGCCGTCGCCGCTGGCCTCGCCTACCGGAAGCGGGGCACATGATCGCGTTGCTGGTGCTGATCGTGGCGGTGGTGTGCCTCGGCGTCGGGTTCGCCATGGGTCGCCGTCACGGCATCGAGTCGGAGATCCGCAGGCAGCTGCGCGGACGCGACGACTACTGACGCCATGGCCGACCCGCACATCCACGTCGAGACCCGGGTGGCGCAGGCGGGCGCCGACTACCGCAACCTGATCGCGGCCACGTTCGGCGCCGTGCCCGACGCGCCTGCCGAGGTCACCACCGGGTGCGGGCTCCAGGTCCCGTACGCGACGACCTCGCCGCACCCGGAACGCGTCACCTGCCTGCCGTGCCGCGAGCACGCGCGGCGCGAGTACCTGGCGTTCGCCGAGCAGGTGGCGAACCTGAGCAGGCTGCCCGGCGCGCCGGTCAGCGCCGAGGACGCGGCCACGGCGGTGCGCCGCCTCCGCGAACTGGCGGAACGGTACGGCCAGACCTAACCGCGGAAGACGGACTCCCGTTCGGCGACCATGCTGTCGAGCGTCCGCTGGATCGTCTCGCGCACCTCGGCCGCCATCTCCAGCACGAACGCGTTGTCGTCGGCGGCGTCGGCGGACGCGAGGTCGGTGCGGACGGGCGCGCCGAAGTCGATGCGCCACTTGGTGGGCAGCGGGATCGCGCCGAGCGGGCCGAGCAGCGGGAAGAACGGCGTGACCGGGAAGTAGGGCAGGCCGAGCAGCTTCGCGAGCGGCTTGAGGTCACCGATCTTCGGGTGGATCTCCTCCGCGCCCATGATCGAGCACGGGATGATCGGCACCCCCGCCTTCGCCGCCGTCGCGACGAACCCGCCGCGGCCGAAGCGCTGCAGCCGGTACCGCTCGCTGAACGGCTTGCCGATGCCCTTGAAGCCCTCCGGCCACACGCCGACCAGCTCACCGGCCCGCAGCAGCCGCTGCGCGTCCGCGCCGCACGCGACGGTCTGGCCGGTGCGGCGGGCGAGCGTGCCGAGCACCGGCAGCCTGAACACCAGGTCGGCGCCAAGCATCCGCAGGTGCTTGCCGCGCGGGTGGTTGTCGTGGACGGCGACCGAGGTCATCACCGCGTCCCACGGCAGCGTGCCGGAGTGGTTCGCGACGATCAGCGCACCGCCGTCGACGGGCAGGTTGTTCGCGCCGGTGACCTCGACGCGGAACCAGTTCTCGTAGATCATCCGCAGCGGCGGCAGCACCACCGTGTCGGTGAGCTGCGGGTCGAAGCCGAACTCGTCGACCGGGTAGTCCCCGGTCAGCCGACCGCGCACGAACCCGGCGAGCCGGTCGGCGAACGACTCCGGCGCGCGGCGCGGGCGCAGCTCGGTGACGGTCGCCAGGTCGCGGGCAGGTGGTGTCGGCGCGTCGTCGCTCGGCGCGGGCCGCAACGGGATGACGTCGGCTTCCTTGACCTGCACTTTCTCAGCTTCCCCTCAGCGATGGTGTTCGGTTGTGGTTTCGCTGCGCGGTGGCTGCCCGCTGCTCAGCGGCCGCGGACGTAGTCGTCGAACGCGGCGGTGGTGGTCCACTTCGGTGTGAACCCGAACGTCGTCTTCAGCCGGGTCGTGTCGATGACACGGCCGTGGCTGAGCAGCCGGGACAGGCCCGGCGACAGGTCGGCCCGGCCACCGGCGAGCCGGGTGGCGGGTCCGATGGCGGCCCTCGGCACCGGCAGCGGGACACGGCCGGCGCGGCGGATGGCCTGGGACAGCATCAGCACCCCGTCCCCGCCCACGTTGAACACCCCGGGCAGGTCGTTGGCGACGGCGCGCTCGAACACCGCGAGCGCGTCACTGATGTGCACGAACTGCACGCGGGCGTCGAACCCGAGCACGGTCGGCACGACAGGCAGCGAGAAGTACCTGGTCAGAGCGTTGTCCACGTGCGGCCCGATGATCTCGGCGAGCCGGACGACGGTCAGCACGACGTCGGGTCGCCTGCGTGCGAGCCCCAGGGCGTAGCCCTCGACCTCGGCGGCGTCACCTTTGCGGGGCGTGTCCTGCTCGGTGAAGACGGCGGGCGCGCTCGCGCCACCGCCGTACACCTCGGCCGTCGACCTGACGACGAGCTTGCGCACCGTGCTCGAACGCTGGCAGGCGGCCATGAGCTGCATCGTGCCGATGACGTTGCGTTCCTTGGCCCCCGGACCGGGACGCGGTGCGGCGTGCACGACCGTGTCCACCCCCGCCGAGCCGAGCACCTTGGCGATCCTCGGGTCGCGGATGTCCGCGTGCACGAACTCGACGCGCCCTGCCTGCGTCGATTCCTTCGAGTGCTTCGCCGCCGGTGGCGCCGTGTCGACGCCCAGGACCCGTTCGATGTCCGGGTCTTCGGCCAACCGCGCGGCCAGGCGGCCGCCGAGCTGGTCGGCGACGCCGGTGACAAGGACGACTTGGGGCGCCATACGACTCCGATGACCGATCACGAGTGGGAAGCGATCCGGCTAGCACAGTGGCGGACCAACCGCGACTTTACATCCGAATCGTGATCGAGTTGTCGCTGGCAACGAGTAATTAACGCAGGTCACATGCCGTATTGGTGGATGTCACCCTTTTGGCGGCATCCACCCCGGCACCCGCGTACTACTTCTTCAGCTTGCGACGCTGAACGCGCGTCTTCCGAAGGAGCTTGCGGTGCTTCTTCTTGGACATGCGCTTGCGGCGCTTCTTGATGACCGAGCCCATGCGGAACCTCTGCTTCAGTCGGTAGTCGGTACAACCTGGAACGGCAACGACCACACGACCAAGATCCGGCCACGGACGCGCCCCATGACACCAGGCAACGAGCGTCAAGATTACCTGGGGGTCATGGGACGCTCGGCACCGGTGCCCCTAGCCCGCGTCGAAATACGCACTTCGCAGGTAGTCGTGCACTGCCTGTTCCGGTACCCGGAACGATTTGCCCACCCGCACCGCGGGCAGTTCTCCGTTGTGCACCAACCGGTACACCGTCATCTTCGATACCCGCATCATCGTGGCCACCTCGGCCACGGTGAGGAACCGCACCTGTGCGAGGCCAGGCGGCTCCGGGTCCTTCTTGTTCGCCGGCATGCTCACCGCGTCCTTCGACACGTGTCGCGCCGTCGGCTTCCCCACCGACGGTATCGACACGCACGTGCTACTCCCGAGACTAGCGGGACTGGTGTGACGATTGCGATGCCGCGGGCGATATTCGCCCGCAAAAGATCACCCGTCCTCGTGCTGGCGGCCCAGCTCCTGCGAACGGTCCCTGGCCGCCTCGATGGCCGCGAGCAGCGCGGCCCGGACCCCGTGTTTCTCCAGCTCACGGATGGCCATGATGGTCGTCCCGGCAGGCGAGGTGACCGCTTCGCGCAACGTCACCGGGTGCTCCCCGGTCTTCGCGAGCATCGTGGCGGCGCCGACCGCGGACTGGATGATCAGCTTCTCGGCCACCGCACGCGGCAGCCCGAGCAGGATCCCGGCGTCGATCATGGCCTCGACCAGGTAGAAGAAGTAGGCCGGTCCGGAGCCGGACAACGCGGTCACGGCGTCCTGCTGCGACTCCGGCACCCGCACGACCATCCCGACGACCGACAGCAGCTCCTCGACGATCGACAGGTGGTCGCCGGTGGCGTGGCGGCCGGGTGAGATCGCCGACATGGCCTCGCCGACGACCATCGGCGTGTTCGGCATGACCCGCACCACCGGCACCCCCTCGGGCAGCCTGCGCTCGTACAGCGCGGTCGGCAGCCCGGCGCACAGCGAGACGACGAGCGTGCCCCTGTCGAGGTTGGGCGCCAGGTCGTCCAGCAGCGGCTCGATGTCCTGCGGCTTGACGGCCACGACGATGACGTCGGCCGCCCTGGCCGCGGTGGGGACGTCCACGGCACGGAAGCCGTACCGGGTGGTCAGCTCCGCGGCCCGCTCCGGGTGGCGTTCGGTGAACATGAGGTCGTCGACCCGGCGACCGCCCGTGAGCAGCCCGGAGAGGAGCGCCTCCCCGATCTTGCCGGCGCCGAGCACCGCGATGGCGTTGGTCATGGCGGACAGCGTCCCACGCTAGCGTGACGCGGTATGTCCACCGGTACGCAGATCCTGCTCGGCGTCGCCGCCGCCGTCGTGCTCTTCAGCGGCTGGCTGGCCCTGCGCCGCCGCACCCCGGCCGAGCGCCGCCCGGCGTCCGGGGACCTCGACGCCCGCCTCGCCGAGCTGGTCGCCGACGGCAAGACGGTCCTGGCGATCAGGGAGCTCCGCCGGGAGACCGGCATGGGCCTGCGCGAGGCGAAGGAGCACGTGCTGGGCCTGACCCCGCAACCACGCAGGCGCGTCACCGACCGGGTGGGCGCCCTGCTCGCGGACGGCAGGAAGATCCAGGCGATCAAGGAGCTGCGCGAGCAGACCGGCATGGGCCTGCGCGAGGCCAAGGACTACGTCGACGCCATGGAGTCGGCCGGCGAGCCGCCCGCACCGCGGCCCGCCGAGGTCGACGAGGAGACCATGGCCAGGGCCCGTGAGCTGGTCGCGGCGGGCGAGACCGTGCGGGCGGTGAAGCTGGCGCGGCGACCGGCTGGGGCCTCAAGCACGCCAAGGACGTCGTGGACGGGATCCAGCGGGGGCGCTAGTGTCCCGCGCTCTAGATGGTTGATTCCGTGAAGTCGGTGTGAGTGGGCGGTCGGTTCTCGTGTGCTGGTCGCGTGGCTCCGGTTCACGTTGTGGTGGGTTTGTCCTCGCCGGACGGGCAGGTCTCGGGGGTGGCGGAGGGGAGGGTCGGCTGCGGTTGGGTTCGGGTCTCCCTGCCAGGTCGACGGGATGGCAGGGAGCCCCTATGGGTGGGCTTGCGCCACCGTCAGGGTTGCGTGGGCTGGGGCCCGCTTCGCGGGCCCGGGGCGCGTAGCGGCCGGGCTTTGGTGCTGTGAAAGGCGCGTTCACGGCATCCGGGATGCCGTCAATGGGCCGTTCACAGCGCTCAACGCCGTCAATGTGCCATTGACGGCACCGGTTGTGCCGTGAACGCGCCTTTCACGGCATCGGCCCAGCCCCGTCGGGCGACCGCGTGGGTGTGGGGTCGTGCCTGATAGCGGGTTCGATCGTCTAGGCCTTCGCCGACAGGGCCAGCTGGCGGGCCTGGCAGATGAGGCGGCCGGTGGAGTCCACGACGGTCGCGTCGGCGTCGAACCACGGGCCGTGGACCGCGCGGCAGTCGACCTGGATGCGCAGCCAGCCAGGGGCAGGGCGGGACCGGAGCAGCGCGGTGAGCTGCACCGTCGGGGTCCAGCCGAAGCGGCCGAGGTTGAACGTGACCGGCATCGAGATGTCCCCCGCCATCAGCGCGAACATCGGGTCGACCTGTTCGCTGCGCGGCCGTGCCCACAGCCGCAGGCGCGGCGGGTCGTTGGTCTGGCCGTGCAGGAACCCGGCGCCGTTGGGGTCGAGGCGGACGTCGCAGCCCTCGGTCAGGCGGAACACCGACGCCATGGGCAGCGTCGACAGGTCCAGTGCGTTGCCCGGCGGCTCGGCGGGCTGGTTGGGCAGGTCCGACCAGGCCGCCCGGTCACGCGGCAGCCTGCCGGTGGTCACCACCCCCTCCACGCACGACTGGCCGCGCTGTACGAGGTGCACGGCCACGATCGTCGCCTGGCGGCCGGTCTTGCGCACCTCCGTGCGCAGCAGCACCGGCCCCATCTCGGGCGCGCGGAGGAACTGGGCGCTGACCGACAGCGGATCGGCCACCGGGGAACCGCTGCCCGCCGCCGCGACGGCCGCACGGGCCAGCAGGGCGACGAGGAACCCGCCGTGTGGTTTGCCCCCGATCGTCCACGGGCCCGAGAGGGTGGCGGCGAACGTGCCGTCACCCAGGGACCGCACGCGCGACGCGGTCGTGAAGGGACCGGCGCCACCGTGTCCCGGGCGCGTGTCGCCCTGGCCCGCAAGACTGCTCATGATTATTACCCTGCCACGTCCGGGGGAGCTTGATCAGATCGCGGTACCCGAAACGCGACTACTTGCGGGATACCAAGGCGCGCAAGAAGAACGCGGTGTTCGCGGGCCGCTCCGCGAGTCTGCGCATCAGGTAGCCGTACCACTGCACGCCGTAAGGGACGTAGACGCGGACGGTGTGCCCGAGCCCCGCGAGCCGCAGCTGTTCGTCCGGGCGGATGCCGTAGAGCATCTGGAACTCGAAGCTGCCCGGCTTGCGGTCCAGCACCTCGGCACGCGCCTCGACGATCTCGACCAGGCTGGGGTCGTGCGTGGCGAACATCGGGAAACCCTCACCACGCAGGAGCGCGTTGGCGCAGCGGACATAGCTGCGGTCCACGTCGTGCGGGTCGGGGAACGCGACCTGCGCCGGTTCCGCGTACGCGCCCTTGCACAGGCGCACCCGCGACCCCTCGGTGGCGAGCCGGGAACAGTCCTCCTCGGTGCGGCGCAGGTAGGCCTGCACCACCGCCCCGACCCACGGCCACGAGGCACGCAACTGCGCGAGCACCCGCAACGTGGAGTCGGTGGTGGTGTGGTCCTCCATGTCGAGGGTGACCGTCGTGCCGCACTCCTGCGCCCTGGCACAGATGCGGGCGGCGTTCTCGATGGCGAGCCCTTCGTCGAGCGCCTGCCCGACAGCCGAGAGCTTCACGCTCACCTCGGCACTCCTGGCGAGCCCGTCGCGACGGAGCCCGTCGAGCAGTTCGAGGTAGGCCTGCACGGTCTGCTCGGCGAGGCCCGAGTCGGTGGTGTCCTCGCCGAGATAGTCGAGGGTGACGGTCAGCCCCTTGTCCACGAGGCTCTTGGTGACCTCGATCGCGTCGGCGGTGGTCTCACCTGCCACGAATCGACGTACGACGTCCCGGCTCACCGGGGCGGTCGCGACCAGCCGACGGATCACGTCGTTGCCGGCCGCGGCCAGGATCAGGCTACGAAGCGGGTGCACGTGCGGGACTTTACGGCCCGCCGGTCATCCATGGGTCGGTTCCGACTGGTGACGGCGAGGTTGTGCCGGTCACCGCGGCCGCCGTGTCCAAAAAAGACGCTCCCGGGACGCCGAGTGTCCCAAAAGGCGCTTCAGGTCACCGAACGGAGCGCGAGCGCCTACTGCCCCAGGTGCAGCCGAGCGAAGAGCAACGCCTCGGCCAGATCCTTCGCCCGCTCGGCGGCGGTGCGCACGCGCCGGGTGTTGATCTCCAACACCACCTGCCCGGCGAACCCGTCCCTGCTCAGCGACTCGCACACCTCAGCGCAGGGCTGGGTGCCGCGCCCGGGCACCAGATGCTCGTCGCGGGGCACGCCGGTGCCGTCCGCGAGATGAACGTGCGTGAGCCCCGCCCCCATCCGGGCCCGGAGCGCCACCGCGTCCGCACCGGCGGCCGACGTGTGCGACAGGTCCAGCGTGTAGTTCCGGTACCCCACGTCAGTCGGGTCGATGGACGGGTCGAACGCCGAGACCTGCCCGCCCCACCTGCGCACCGGGAACATGTTCTCGACCGCGATCGCGATCCCGGAGGACTCCTCCAGCTCCCACACGAGGTCCGCGAACCCCTCGGCGTACTTCCGCTGCCACCGGAACGGCGGATGGATCACCACGGTGGAGGCGTCCAGGTCCTGTGCCGCCTGTACAGAACGCCGCAACCGTTCCTCAGGCCGCGGTGACCACACCCGTTGCGTGATCAGCAGACACGGCGCGTGCACGGCCAGCACCGGCACCCCGTACTGCCGGGACCGCCGCCGCAACGCGGCCGGGTCCTGGCTGATCGGGTCGGCCCACACCATCACCTCGACGCCGTCGTAGCCCAGTGTGGCGGCCAGCTCGAAGGCGGTGGTCGCCGTCTGCGGCCACACCGACGCGGTCGAGACGCCGACGCGGATCACTTGTTCAGCAGCAGCAACGCCGCGGGGGACACCGTCACGACCAGCCCGACCAGCACCGCGAGGAACGTCGTCTGCAGGTCCTCGGCCCGGCGGATCTTCCTGACGATCAGCACGAGACCGACGATCACGGCCAGTGCGGCGACCAGCGCCGCCTGCGGCATGAAGCCCCACAGCCAGTTGAACCCGAGCCAGATCCCGGCACCGCCGATGACGCCGAGCGCGAGCTGGCCGCCCATGATCGCCCACTCCTTGGCCGGCGAGCGGACGCGGTCGTCATCGTCGTCGAGGTCGTCGAGGTCGTCGTCCGCCAGCTCGTCGAGGTCGCGGTCGAAGTCGCGGTCGTCGGCGTCCTCGTCGACGAGAACGTCGTACTCGGCCGAGTCGTAGCGGTCGTCCTGGTCCGCGGCGGGGTACGGGGACCGGTAGTCCTCGTCCTCGGCGGGCGGGTCGGCGTACGGGTCGTGCGGCGGCGGGTACGCGGGCGGCGAGATGCGGGTGCGGCTGTCGGCGCCCGGGATGGGCCTGCGGCCGGTCATCGAACCGTCGACCGGGATGCGGCCGGGGACCCTCGGCAGCTCCTCCGTCGTCGGCTCCGGCGGCGCGACCGGCATCGGCGGCGGCGGTGGTGGCGGGGCCACGTCGGGCGCGTCGAGCCGGGACCGCAGGGACGGCTGGATGCCGCTGCGTTCCCGGGTGCCGCCCTGCGGCGGGGGCAGCGGCACGCGCTGCGACGGCTGCGGGCGCGGCGGCTGCCGGTCCGGGCCCGGCACCGGACGCGGGGCGCCGCGGACGGGAGTGGTCGGTTCGGCGGGCCGGGCCATGGCCGGGAGGTGGTTCGACGACTGCTGGCCGGGCTGCGGCACCGGCCTCGGCGGCGGCTGGGACGGCAGCGGCTGGGACGGCGGTGGCGGTTGCGGCGGCAGCGGCCTGGGCAGCTGCTGCGACGGTTGCGGCGGCTGGCGGCGCGGCGGCGGCTCCGGCGGCGGCGGCTGCTGCGGGCGCGGGAACTGGCCGGTCGAGGTGCCCCTGCGGTGCGAGGTGCGCTCCGGGGGCGGCATGTCGTCGCGGATGGCCTGCATCTCGCCCGACTCCGAAAGGACCCGGTCGATGATCGCCTGCGCGCCGGTGTCACTCACGTCGTCCGCACGCCGGCGGCGGCGCCGGGGGGCGCGTTCGCCCGACTCGGCACCGTACTTGGCGAGCAGCTCCGCGACCGTGCGCTGCGGCTGCTCGGGTCCGCCTTCGTGACTCATCGACTCCACCGTGCCCGGCGTCGGCCAAATCGTCCAGCGGCGACGCGTGTCTGCCCTTCATGCTCGCAGGGATCGACCCCCATTATGAACGGCCGTCCGGCGGGGTCTTCGGCGAGCATCACGACTCCTCCCCATTGACCTGGTCAAGGCGGCGCAGGATGACTCCCTCACGCAACGCCCACGGGCAGATCTCGAGTTCCTGCCGTGACAGAGCACGCATCGTGGCCTGCGCCACGAGCGCCCCCGCGACCAGCTGGTGCGACCGGCTCGCGCTCACACCCTCCAGCTCGGCCAGGTCGGCCGCGCTCATCCGCGAGATGAACGCGATGAGCTGCCGCAACCCCGGCTCGGTCAGCACCCGCCGCACCCTCGGGCCCGCCGACGACGGCGCGGCGCCGGTCAGGCGGGCGAGCGTGCGGAACGTCTTCGAGGTGGCGACCACCCGGTCGGGTTCCCCCCGTTTGGCGACCTTCTTCGCTACCGGCGCGAGCTGCCCGGTCAGCCACTCCGTGGTCTCGGCCACCTCGGCCCTGCTCGGGGGGTCGCTGGAGAAGCGTTCCCTGGTCAGCCTGCCCGCACCGAACGGGACGGACTTCGCGTAGTCGGGTGCCTCGTCCATGCCGATGGCCAGCTCCAGCGAGCCGCCGCCGATGTCGAGCACCAGCAGCTTGCCCGCCGACCAGCCGAGCCAGCGGCGCGCGGCGAGGAAGGTCAGCTTCGCCTCGTCGGTGCCGGTCAGCACCTTCAGCTCGACGCCGGTCTCGGCCAGGACCCTGGCCAGGACCTCGGCGACGTTGCCGCAGTCGCGGACCGCCGAGGTCGCGAAGGCCATCAGGTCGGCGCAGCCCAGCTTGCGCGCCGACTTCTTGGCCTGCGCGACCGTGCCGACCAGGTCGTCGACGCCCGCCTCGGACAGGTCGCCGTCGTCGGTGAGGCGCTCGGCGAGGCGCAGCACGGACCGCTGCGAGCTGGCGGGCATCGGGTGCGCGCCCCGATGCGCGTCAACGACGAGCAGGTGGACCGTGTTCGAGCCCACGTCGAGAACCCCAAGGCGCACGGGGCGAAAGGTTACCGGGCGGTCGCGTTATGGGAAGGGGGTTCGGGGGTCTGGGGGATCGCTCCCCAGAAATTTCTGCTCACGATTCGAACTTGTAGCCAAGGCCACGCACGGTGACCAGGTGCCTCGGCGACGCCGGGTCCGGTTCGATCTTGGACCGCAGCCGCTTCACGTGGACGTCGAGCGTCTTGGTGTCGCCGACGTAGTCCGCGCCCCACACCCGGTCGATCAGCTGACCGCGGGTGAGCACCCGCCCCACGTTGCGCAGAAGGTACTCGAGCAGGTCGAACTCCTTCAGCGGGAGCGGGACCTCGCCGCCGTCGACGGTCACCACGTGCCGCTCCACGTCCATCCGGACCGGGCCCGCCGCCAGCACCTGCGGCAGCAGCTCGCCCTCCGGCGAGTCGCCGCCCCTGCGCAGCACGGCACGCACCCGCGCGATCAGCTCGCGGGCCGAGTACGGCTTCGTCACATAGTCGTCCGCGCCGATCTCCAGGCCGACGACCTTGTCGATCTCGCTGTCCCGCGCGGTCACCATGATCACCGGCACGGTGGAGCGCTGGCGCAGCGCCTTGCACACGTCCGTGCCGCTCATGCCGGGCAGCATCAGGTCGAGGAGGACGATGTCGGCGCCGTTGCGGTCGAACTCCTCCAGCGCCTGCTGGCCGGTGCTCGCGACGGCGGCCGTGAAGCCCTCCTTGCGCAGCAGGAAGGCGAGCGGGTCGGCGAACGACTCCTCGTCCTCGACGATCAGCACCCTGGTCACTGCTTGCCTCCTGAGCCGTTGACGCTGGTGGAGTTGGGGTGGGCCGGTATGCGCAGCGTGAACGTGGAGCCGGTGCCCGGACGGCTCCACAGCTTGACCTCACCGCCGTGGTTGGCGGCGACGTGCTTGACGATGGCGAGCCCGAGGCCGGTGCCGCCGGTGGCCCGGGACCGGGCCTTGTCCAGGCGGTAGAAGCGCTCGAACACGCGCTGCTGTTCCTCCTCGGGGATGCCGATGCCGCGGTCGGTGACCGCGATCTCGACGAACTCGCCGACACGGCGGCGGCTGATCGAGACCGGGCTGCCCGGCTGCGAGTAGGCGATGGCGTTCTCCAGGAGGTTGGCCAGCGCCGTGACCAGCAGTGTCCGGTCACCCTCGACGAGCAGGCAGCTGTCGGCGTCGGCCGCGATGTCGATGCCGGTGTTCTCGGCGGAGAGCTTCGCGCGGGACAGCGCGTCGCGCACGACGGCGTCGATCTCGACCGCGTTCAGCTCCGGCAGCCGCTCGGCGCCCTGCAGGCGCGACAGCGCGATCAGCTCCGTGACCAGCGTGCCGAGGCGGGTGGCCTCGTGCAGGATCTTGGCGGTGAACCGGCGGACCGACTCCGGGTCGTCCGCCGAGTCCAGTACCGCCTCGGCCAGCAGCGCCATGGCGCCGACCGGGGTCTTGAGCTCGTGGCTGACGTTGGCGACGAAGTCGCGGCGGGTGGCCTCCAGGCGGACCGCCTCGGACTCGTCGGCCGCGTCCACGGCGAGGAACCCGTCGCCGAGGGGACGGAGCTCGCCGCGGACGGCCTCCGGGCCACGCCCGAGGGAACGCTCCTGCGGGCGCAGCTCGATCTCGACCGGCTCACCGGTCTCCTTGGCCAGCTCGGCGGCCATCTTGGTGTGGGTGTCGACCCGCCGGTTGCGGACCACGCCCAGCTCCTCTGCGCGCGGGTTGTGCTGCACGACGTCGCCGAACTCGTTGAGGATGACGACCGCGTTGTGCGAGGACTGCACCAGCCGCTGCAGGAGGACGGAAATGGTCGGGCCGGCCGGCGGCTGCGCCGCCGACCGATGTCTCGCTCTGGTGATCGCCGCGCCGACGACGAGGCCGACGACGAGCGCACCGGCTGTCAGGACGATCCAGACCACGTCGGTCACGGGCGAATCGTAAGCAGGTCAGGGGTGGTGTGGACCAGTGCGGTGTGGGGTTAGGTGATTGTCCTGACACCCAGATCGGCGTTGTTCGCCCGGCCGCAAGCCCGCGTTCACCCGATCGTGTCCAACCGGGACAGCTCCTCGTCACTCAGGCGCAACCCCGCGGCGGCGACGTTCTCCTCGAGGTGCGCCGGGTCGCCGGTGCCGGGGATGGCGAGCACGTTCGGTCCCTTGTGGAGCGTCCAGGCGAGCCGGACCTGCGCCGAGGTGACGCCGTGCGCCTTCGCGACCTCGGTGACCGCGGTCTGGTCGGTGCCGCTCGCGATCGCGAAGAACGGGACGAACGCGATGCCGTGCCCGGCGCAGAGCTCGACCAGCGCGTCGTCCTCGCGGCGGGTGGTGAGTCCGTACTGGTTCTGGACGCACACGACCGGCGCGATGTCGAGTGCCTCCTTCAGGTGCTCCGCGGTCACGTTGGAGATGCCGAGGTGCCGGATGAGACCTTCCTGGCGGAGCTCGGCGAGCACGCCGAACTGTTCGGCGAGCGGGCCCTCACCCCGGTCGAGGGTCTCGCCGATGCGGAGGTTGACCACGTCGAGGTGGTCGAGGCCGAGCTGGCGAAGGTTCACCTCGACCTGTTCGCGCAGCTCCTGCCTCGTGCGCGCGGTGTGGAACTCGCCTGCGACGTCGAGCCCGGGGCCGACCTTGGTGGTGATCACCAGGTCGTCGGGGTAGGGCGCGAGGGCGGAGTTGATCAGCTCGTTGGCGGCGCGGGGGCCCCTGGCGTAGAAGGCGGCGGTGTCGATGTGGTTGACACCCAGCTCGACGGCCCTGCGCAGGACGGTCTTCGACCGCTCCCGGTCGGCGGGGGAGCCGTCGGCCTTCATGACGAGGCGCATGGCCCCGAAGCCCATGCGGTTGACGGTGCGGTCGCCCAGCTGCCACGTGCCGGCAGCGGTGGCGTCGATCGATGTGGTCATGGCTCCACCTTGTGCACGGCGGGTTCCCGGCGCCGCGAATGGCAACTTCTTGCCGAGTTCGACGGGCGGTGGCGCGTGCGTGGAGACTGGCGGTATGAGTGCGGTGACCACGGTCCGCGGCGAAGAGGAACTGTTCGCGCGCACGGCGCACCTGTTCGCGACGGCGAGTGAGGTCACGTGCGCCGCGCGGGACCTGAACACGTTCGCGGCGCCGAGGCACCCGTCGAGCGGGATGGTCCAGGAGACGAAGCCGAAGGTGCGGAAGCTGTACCGGCCCGCGATGCTGCTGAACCCGTCGAGTGCCCAGCACGTGCGCGCGGTCGCCGCACACGGCGCCCAGGTCCGCGTCACGCGCGACGACATCAACGAGACGATCATCATCGACCGCCGCTTCGCGATCCTCGCCGGTGACCTGTGCGACGGGCAGCGCAGCTACGGCGTGGTGACCGAGCCCGCGGTGGTGCAGAACGTCCAGTCGCTGTTCGACGCCGCGTGGCGGTCGGCGACGGACCTGGCGGTGTACGACGCGCAGCACGCCGACCTGACCGCGCTCGCGCCACGGGTGCTGGAGCTGCTGGCGTCGGGCTGCAAGGACGAGACCGCGGCGAGAGCCCTCGGCCTCGGCGTCCGCACCTACCGCCGCCGAGTGGCGGAACTGATGACAACCCTGGACGCCAACTCCCGCTTCCAAGCAGGCGCAAGAGCCCACGAACTAGGCCTGCTATAACCGCGAGTCCCCCGTTCAGAACCCGCGAGTCCCCCGTTCAAAACCCGCGAGTCCCCCGTTCGGGACTCGCGAGTTGTCGGTTCGCGTCGAACAGCGACAGACACGAACCGTCAACTCGGCGCTCCCGAACCAGGGACTCGCGAGTCCGGAATCGGGGACTCGCGAGTCCCGAAACGGGGACTCGCCGGTTCCGAACGGGGGACTCGCGGGTTCCGAAACGGGGACTCGCGGGTTCCGAACGGGGGACTCGCGAGTCCTGAACGGGGGACTCGCGGGTTTTGGACGGGGGCTCGCGGGGGTGGGTGGGTGGGGGGTTAGCGGCCTTGGTTGGCTACTGCTGTTGCGGCTGCTTCTGCTGCGTTGGGGTCCAGGTAGGTGCCGCCTGGGGTTACTGGTTCCAGGGTTGGTGTCAGGTCGTAGCGGAGGGGGATGCCGGTGGGGATGTTCAGTGCGGCGATCGCGTCGTCGGAGATGCGGTCCAGGTACTTGACCAGTGCGCGCAGCGAGTTGCCGTGCGCGGCCAGCAGGACCGTCTTGCCTTCGCGCAGGTCCGGGACGATCTCCGCCTCCCAGTACGGGAGCATGCGGGCGACCACGTCCTTCAGGCACTCGGCGCGTGGCGCGTCGATGCCCGCGTAGCGCACGTCGCCGTCCTGGCTGTACTCCGCGCCCGGCTCGATCGGCGGGGGCGGGGTGTCGTAGGACCGGCGCCAGAGCATGAACTGCTCCTCGCCGAACTCCTCCAGGGTCTGCTTCTTGTTCTTGCCCTGCAGCGCGCCGTAGTGCCGCTCGTTCAGCCGCCAGTCGCGCTTCACCGGGATCCAGTGGCGGTCCGCCACGTCCAGCGCGATGTTCGCCGTCGAGATGGCCCTGCGCAGCAACGACGTGTGCACCACGTCCGGGAGCAGGTCCATGTCGCGCATCAGCACGCCGCCGCGTTCCGCCTCGACCTTGCCCTTCTCCGAAAGCTCCACGTCCACCCAGCCGGTGAACAGGTTCTCCGCGTTCCAGAGACTCTCGCCGTGGCGGAGCAGAATCAGCGTTCCGACCGAGGATTCGTGCATCGATCCAGACATGCCCAGCAGCCTGCCAGACGCAACCGGGGGTCTGGGCGTCCCTCCCCAGAAGAAATCGGAACAACCCGGTTCGGGCCACCCATTCGGGCCAACCTGAGTGCTCCGATCAACACTGCGTCGAGGTTTCCCCTGAGGGTCGTGGCCAAATTGTTACCTACGGAACGCGATTACCCCATCGCGGCGCGGTTAGTGGCCTTGTGTAACCGCCCGACTTCTGACAGGTTGACACCGCCCTTGCGGATCAGCTCCCACGCACTCCCTGATCCGAAAGGGCAGTAGTACGGCTCGTCTCCCCTGCCGAGCCGTACCCCGCCCGGATTCCCATGGGTGCCCCCCGCTCAGGGCTCCGACGCGGCGGGACCTAACGCGGGGCGGCTCGGGATCGCGACTCCCCCCTCGCCCGAGCCGCTCCGCGAACCTGCATACAAAATCTCAAACCGGCGGGCTCGACGGCGTCAGCAGGTGCTCGAACGCCTTGAGGTTCGCGAGTGACTCACCTCGGGACACCCGCCACTCGTACTCCCGCCGGATCGACGACGCGAACCCGAGCTCCAGCAGCGTGTTGAAGTCGCCGTCGGCCGCCTCGAGCACCTGGCCGAGCAGCCGGTCCAGCTCGTCCGGCGTCACCGCGTCGTGCGCGACCCGCCCCACCAGGTAGATGTCGCCGAGCTGGTCGATCGTGTACGCGACGCCGTAGAGCTTCGCGTTGCGCCGCAGCATGAACCGGTACACGTCCTCGAACGCCTCGTCCGGGCGCCTGCACACGAACGCCTCCAGCACCAGCGCGTGCGGGTTCACCCGCAGCCACACGTTGGTCTGCAGCTTCTTGGTGCCCGGCAGCGTGACGAAGTACCGCCCCGCCGCGGGACTGGAATACTTCAGCTCCCGCTCGGCGAGGGTCTCCTCGATGACCTCGTTCAGCTCACTCAACGGCATCGGCCCACTCCGCAAGCTCCGTTCACACCGCCACCTCGGTCTCGAACAACGCGCGCCGGAACGCGGTCGCGGCGTCGACGTACCCGGCGACCAGCGCGTCAGTCGTACGGTCCCACGAGAACCGGGTGGCGTGCTCGACGGCGCCGACCGACAGCCGGGCGCGCACGTCCGGCCGCAGCGCCACGTGCGCGAGCGCGGAGGCCCACCTGCCCGCGTGGTGCCCGGTCACGAGCAGCCCGGACTCGCGGTTCGACACCGCGACCGGCAGCCCGCCGACCGCCGCCGCGACCACCGGCGTTCCGCACGCCTGCGCCTCCAGCGCGACCAGCCCGAACGACTCGTTGTGGCTCGGCACGGCGACCACGTCCGCGGCCAGGTACACGTCCCGCAGCGCGGCACCCCTGCGCGGCGGCAGGAACCGCACGACGTCGGTGATGCGCAGCGTCGCGGCCAGCTCCTGCAGCGCGGTCGGCGCCTCCAGCCCGGACCCCGACGGCCCGCCGGCGACCACCACGACCAGCCGGTCCCGGCTCACCGCGCCGCCGGCCAGCAGCTCGGCGGCCGCGCGCAGCAGCACGTCGGGTGCCTTCAGCGGCTGGATGCGGCCGACGAACGCGAGGACCGTGGCGTCCTGCGCGATGCCGAGCGCGGCACGGGCCGCGGCCCGGTCACCCGGCCGGAACAGGTCCAGGTCGACGCCGGGCGCGACCGTGTGCACCTTGTCCTGCGCGGCGCCGTAGAGGTCGACGAGCTGCGCGGCCTCGACGTCGGTGTTGGCGATGAGCTGGTCGGCCTCGTCGACGACCTGCTGCTCGCCGATCTCGCGGGTGCGCGGCTCCGGGGTGTCGCCGTGGGCGAGCGCGGCGTTCTTGACCTTCGCGAGCGTGTGCGCGGAGTGCACGAGCGGCACGCCCCACCGGTCCCGCACCAGGTAGCCGACCTGGCCGGACAGCCAGTAGTGCGAGTGCACGAGGTCGTAGTGGCCGGGTTCGTGCCGGGCCTCGGCCCGCAGCACGCCCGCGGTGAACGAGCACAGCTGGGCCGGCAGCTCGTCCTTGCCGAGCCCCTCGTACGGCCCGGCGTTGACGTGCCGGACCAGCACCCCGGGCGCCAGCTCGGCGACCGGCGGCAGATCCGACGAGGTGGCCCGCGTGAACACCTCGACCTCGATGCCCCGGCTCGCCATGCGGGTCGCGGTCTGGGTGACGTAGACGTTCATGCCGCCCGCGTCGCCGGTGCCCGGCTGTTCGAGCGGCGAGGTGTGCAGCGACAGCACCGCCACCCTGCGCGGCAGCCGCCGCATGCGCAGTACCGACCCCTCGGAATCCTCTTGATCCGCTCGGACCGTCACATCCACTCCCGACTAGTGGTTGGCGACCGGCCCCGCGAACTCGAGCAGGGCCGCGTTGAACTCCGCACGGCGTTCCACGAACGGCATGTGTCCCACTTCTTCGAACCAACGCACGACGGCGGTCGAAATCTTCCCGGCCGTGTACTCGGCACTCGCCGGGGCGACGACCGTGTCGGCGGTGCCGTGCGCCACCAGCACCGGCACGTCGATCGCCGCGAGCACCTCGGCGCTGCCGACGTCCCGCCGGAACAGCGCCTTCCTGACCGAGGGCGGCACGCGGAGCATGTCACCGACGTACCGCTGGACGTCGGCGCCCGGCAGCGGCGCCGCGGTCATCCGCCTGGCGAGCGTGGTCAGCGCCGGGATCGCATCCTCGGGGTCGTCGGACAGGGCGGGCCGCATGATCCCGTCCCACGCCGGGCCGATCACCCCGCCCGGCCGGTCGCGGCCCACCTCGGTCAGCGCGCCCGCGTACACGACGCCCGCGATCCCGGCTGTGCCGCGTTCCCGCAGGTAGTCGGTGACGACGAGGCCGCCGTAGGACCAGCCGACGAGCACCGGGGGGAGCCCGGTGGCGGCGCGGCAGTGGTCGAGCACGGCGGCGAGGTCACCGGCCCACACCTCGGGCCGGTCGTAGCCGTCGGCGGGCACGTCGGACGCGCCGTGGCCGCGCAGGTCGACGGCGACCAGCCGGTGCCCGGCGAGAGCAGGATCACTCAGCTGGCCGGACCACGCCGCACCGGACGCGGCCCAGCCGTGCACGAACACGATCGGTGGCCCCTGTGGATCACCGGCGGTGCGGAAGGCGAGGCGAGAGCCGCCCGCACCGGTGACGCGCCCCATTCAGCTCAGCGCCGACATCGACTGCCACTGGTCCCACGGGATCAGCCAGTCGAACACGTCGGAGGTCGTCGGGAAGTTCACCTTCGACCCGGTGATCTCCACCGGGTCGCCGATCAGCGCGCTGTCGAAGTACGCCTTCGCGTCGGCCTCGAGCAGGTTGACGCAGCCGTGCGAGCTGTTCTTCTTGCCGATGTTGGCGGCGTTGTCGTTGTTCTCGTGGATGAACTCGCCGTGGTTGGAGATGCGCACGGCCCACTTCTTCATCACGTTCGTGTACCCGTACTCCGGGTTGGAGAAGTCGCCGACCGGCTCCTTCGCCATGACGATGACGGTGCCATTCGGCGTGTTCAGGTTCGGGTCGTTGTCGTCGCCGTTGCTCGACGGGTAGCTCGCGTACAGCTCACCGTTGCGGTAGACGTTCATCACGTGGTCCGGGGTGTGGATCTTCACGACCTGGTTGCGGCCGATCGTGAACTTCGTCGACAGGTCCGCCTTGCCGTACGCGCCGCCGCCGTAGGCCAGGCCGTACAGCTTCGCGTTCACCGTGACCTGCGTGTTCGCGGGCCAGTACTCCTTGGGCCGCCAGTCGACCTGGCTGTCGCTGATCCACGCCCACGAGCCCTCGACGGGCTCGGAGGTCTCCACGGTCAGCGCCTTCTCCACGGCCGCCTTGTCCTCGGGACCGCCCTCGGGGAACTTGATGCTGACCGGCATGCCCACGCCGACGGTCGCGTCGTCGCCGGGGTTGATCGTGGCGCGCGGGGTCGCGGCGGGCGCGAGGGTGTTGAAGGCGCCCGTCTTCTCGGTCACCTCGCCGTCGGCGTTCTCCGCCTTGACCGTGTACGTGTACGCCTTGGCGTAGCCGAGGGCCTCACCGCTGGTCCAGCTCTTCTTGTCGGGAGCGATCTCCCCCGCGACGGGCTGGCCCTCCGGGTTGGTGACGGTGGCCTCGGTCAGCTCGCCGTCCGCGACGGTGATCTTCACCGGCGTGGTCGGCGGCACGTCGACGGCGCCGATCTCCGGCGCGAACGCGAGCTTGGCGGCGGGCGCCGGTTTCTCGGCCGGCCCACTGCCCTTCCCCTCGACCGCCGACGTGCACGATGCGAGCAACGTGAGCGCGGCGACCAGGGCCGCGACCGTGCCGAGTAACCGCCGTCCGGATCTCACCGTTTCCAACCTCCGCCTTGCTTGGGTCCCTCTTTGTAGTGACGCCCCAGTGCCGTCCTGGTGCGCGAGTACGGGGTGTGACAGTCGTCACCCGACACCCTCCCACTGATCGGGTTACCCGCGTGTGCAGGATCGTCAACGTGAACAACCTCGGCACAGCGATTGTTACCGGAGCCAGCTCGGGCATCGGCGCCGCCACCGCCCGGCACCTGGCCGACGCGGGTTTCCGGGTGGTCCTCGGCGCACGGCGGCTCGACCGGCTCACCGAACTGGCCGACTCGGTCGGCGGGGTGGCGCTGCCGCTGGATGTGACGGAGCCCTCGTCGATCGAGTCGTTCGTGGCCGCCGCCGGGCCGTGCCGGGTGCTGGTCAACAACGCGGGCGGCGCCAGGGGCATGGCGCCGGTCGCCGACGCCGACGAGGACCACTGGCGCTGGATGTGGGAGACGAACGTCCTCGGCACGCTGCGGATGACCAAGGCGCTGCTGCCGTCGCTGGTGTCGTCGGGCGACGGCCACGTGGTGACGATCACGTCGATCGCGGCGACCGAGGTGTACGACAACGGCGCCGGTTACACGAGCGCCAAGCACGCGCAGTCGGCACTGCACCGGACGTTGCGCGGTGAGCTGCTCGGGCAGCCGGTGCGGTTCACCGAGGTGCTGCCGGGGATGGTGGAGACGGAGTTCTCACTGGTCCGCTTCGACGGCGACACCTCGCGGGCGGCCGCGGTGTACGACGGGCTGGTGCCGCTGACCGCCGACGACGTCGCGGAGGTGGTCACGTTCGCGGTGACCCGCCCCGCGCACGTCAACCTGGACCAGATCGTCATGAAGCCACGCGCGCAGGCATCGGCCACCCGCGCGTCCCGCGGTTAGAGCGAGCAGCCAACCAGCACCGGCTCCGGGTGCAGGGACACCCCGAACCGCGTGTCGACGCCGTCGCGGATCTCCCGTGCCAGTGCCACCACGTCGGCCGCCTTCGCCGCGCCCCGGTTGGTCAGGGCCAGCGTGTGCTTGGTCGACAGCGTGACCGGGCTCGTCTCCCCCGGGTAGCCCTTCGCGAAGCCAGCGCGTTCGATCAGCCACGCCGCCGACAGCTTCGAGGTGCCGACACCCGCCGGGTACCTCGGCACCGGGGTGTCGGCGCCGAGGACCGACGCGATGCGGGACAGGACCCCGGGCAGCTCGCCGTCCGCGACCACCGGGTTGGTGAAGAACGACCCGACGCTCCACGTGTCGTGGTCGTCGGCGTCGAGGACCATGCCCTTGCCGCGCCGCAGCTCCAGCACCGCCGCCCTGGCGTCCGCCGCCGGGACCTGGCGGCCCTGCCGGACACCGAGGACCCTGGCCAGCTCGGTGTAGCGGATCGGGGCGGACATGCCGCCGTCGGCGAGTTCGAAGCGGACGCGCAGCACCACCGCACGTTCGGTGTTCTTGAGCATGCTGGTGCGGTAGCCGAGGCCGAGCTCGGCGGTCGACAGGGTGCGGACCTCGCCGGACGCGCGGTCGAGCAGGTCGACCGAGATCAGCAGCTGCGCGATCTCCACGCCGTACGCGCCCACGTTCTGCACCGGGGTCGCGCCGACCGAACCGGGGATGCCCGACAGGCACTCCAGGCCACCCAGTCCCGCCTCGACGGTGCGGCACACGACGGTGTCCCAGTCCTCGCCCGCCTCGACGGTGAGCGCGACCCGGCCGTCGCCGAGGGAGTCGATCTTGCTGCCGGTGTTGGCGACGCGCACGACCGTCCCGTCGAAACCGTCGTCGGAGACCACCAGGTTGGAGCCGCCGCCGAGGACCAGAAGCCGGTCGGAGGCCGCGCGGACGGCGGCGACCACCTCTTCCGCCGACTCGGCGCAGACGAACCGGGCGGCGGGGCCGCCGACACGCAGCGTCGTGTAGCCGGACAGCGGTACGGCGGCGAGGGGGAGGCTCGTCATGGGCTCCAACGGTAACCTCCCGTTCATGCCCAGCCGCTTCGAGCACCGCGCCACCTTCGCCGCGCAGGCCGGCGACGTCTTCTCGACCCTGGTGGACGAGATGTTCCTCACCGCGCGCCTGCGCGACCTCGGCGGCAAGTCCGCCGCGCTGCTCGACCACCACAGCACGGGCGAGAGCGCCGCGTTCCGCCTCCGCCAGGGCGTCGACGGGAGCAAGCTGCCGAGTGTCGTGCGGTCGATCGTCAACGGCGACCTCGTGGTGGAGCGGGAGGAGCGCTGGCGCGGGTACGAGTCGGCGGGCCGGGCGACGATCAACGGGGTGCCTGCCGACATCACCTCGCGCGGGCGGCTGACCGAACGCGGCGGCGGCACCGAGCTGGTGATCAGCGCCGAGGTGAAGGTCGCCATCCCGCTGGTCGGCGGGAAGATCGAGAAGGTGGTCGCCGAGCAGGTCACGAAGCTGCTCGCCGCCGAAGCGGAGTACGCAGAGAAGTGGCTGGCCGAGCGCGCCTGACCGGACCGGCTGCCCGGTCCGCGAAGCCGCTCGGCACCCTGACCCGCGGCACCACCAACCCCAACCGGCTGCGGCGCTGCGACCGCTGGGTCGCGGGCACGCACCGGGTCCGTGCCGCCATCGCCGACGCCGCCGACCCGCTGGTCGTCGACCTCGGCTACGGCGCCACCCCGGTCACGACCGTCGAGCTGGCCCGCCGTGCCGCGACGGTCCGCGCGGACGTCCGGGTGCTCGGGCTGGAGATCGACCCCGAGCGGGTCGCGGCCGCGGCACCCGCCGCCGACCCGCCCAGGCTGGAGTTCCGGCGGGGCGGGTTCGAGCTGGCCGGCACGCGGCCGGTGCTGGTGCGGGCGTTCAACGTGCTGCGCCAGTACGACGAGGCGGAGGTCGCCGCCGCCTGGACCGCGATGCGGGAGCGGCTCGCGCCGGGCGGGCTGATCGTCGAGGGCACCTGTGACGAGCTCGGCCGCCGCTGCTGCTGGGTCACGCTCGACGCGGCCGGTCCCCGCACACTGACGCTCGCCTGCCTGCCGAACGATCTGGAGCAGCCCTCCGACCTGGCGGAACGGCTGCCGAAGGCGTTGATCCACCGCAACGTGCCTGGTGAGCGGGTGCACGCCCTGTTCACCGCGCTCGACCGTTGCTGGGCCCGTGCCGCGCCGTTCGCGAACTTCGGGCCCCGCGCCAGGTGGACGGAGGCGGTGGCGTTGCTGGCGCGGGACTGGCCGGTGCGCGACCGCCGCAAACGGTGGCGCCTCGGCGAGGTGACCCTCGACTGGTCGGCCGCGGCCCCGACGCCCTGAAAAGCGTCGGTCAGGGCATCAGCCAGCCGGGGAGCGGCTCCACGGACCGGCGCCACCCGGCCGGGATCCCCTCCTGACCGACGCGGGTCGCGATGACGCCGCCGACGATCGCGCACAGCGTGTCGACGTCCTCGGCCAGCGCGGCGACCTCCCACACGGCTTCCTCGTAGTCGTGGGGGTGGCGGGCGATCACCCACAGCGCGAGCGGCACCGTGTCCGGGGCGCTCACCCGGCCGCCGGTGCCCAGCTCGGTCGCGGCCTCCTCCGGGGTGGCGGCCAGCGCGGCGGCCTTCGAGATCCCGGCACGCACCTCGCCCGGCGGCGTGTGGCGCAGGACCTCGGCGAACATGTGCCCCGGCGGCACCGCGGCGGCGACCGCCACCGCCACCGCTCCCGCGACACCCTCGGGGTGCGTGTGCGTGACCGCCGCGGACACCGCGGCCTCCGCCGCCGCCCGGAGCGGGTCACCGGCGAACCACGCGCCGAGCGGCGCCACCCGCATGGCCGCGCCGTTGCCCCACGAACCGGTGCCGCCGAACGCCGACATCGCCAGCGCACGCAGGTCCCCGCCGCGGCTGACCTCCCGCATCATCGCGTCGATGCCCGCGCCGTAGCCGCGGTCGACGTCGTGGTGCGCGACGAAGCTCGCCGCGAGGGCCTCCGGGTCGGCGCGGCCGTGGGTGTCGAGCACCCGGAAGACCGAGCAGGCCATCTCCGTGTCGTCGGTCCAGCGCCACGGGGCGGCCGGGAGGCGGCGGCGGACCGCGTTGTCCCGCAGGTACAGGCCCTCGCCGAGAGCGTCCCCGACGGCGGTGCCAACCAGGCTCGCGTAAGCGTGTTCGCGCACGTCGTGCTTCTACCACACGCACGCTTGACTTTGACGTTGCGTCAACTTCTATCGTCGTTCACATGGCGTGGTCGATCGCGCAGGTCGCGAAGATGTCGAAGGTGACGTCCCGCACCCTGCGGCACTACGACGAGATCGGGTTGCTGCCGCCGGCGTGGGTCGGCGGCAACGGCTACCGCTACTACGAGCAGGAACAACTGCTGCGGCTGCAGCAGATCCTCGTGATGCGGGAGCTGGGCGTCGGACTGGACGCGATCAGGGAGATCGTCCAGCAGGGCCGGGACCCGGTCGAGGTGCTGCGGATGCACCGGCGTTGGCTGCTGGCCGAGCAGGACCGCTTCGCACGGCTCGCGCGCACCGTCACACGCACGATCGAGGAACTGGAAGGAGGTGACAACGTGACATCGATGGAGCACTGGTTCGAGGGGTTCGACTCCACGAAGCAGGAGGAACTGCAGGAGGAGGCGCGACAGCGGTGGGGCGCCGAACAGGTGGACGCCGCGAACGCGCACGTCAAGGACAAGTCCAAGGAATGGTGGCAGTCCCAGGGCAAGCTGTGGGCAGAGCAGCTCGCCGCACTCGTCGCACTGATCGACGCGGGCCACGAGCCGGCTGACACCGAGGTGCTCGACGTGGTCGACGGGCACTACCGCTGGCTGTCGTCCGGGCACTGGACGCCGAACCGCGAGTCCTACACCGGTCTGGGCGACCTGTACGCCGACGACCCGAGGTTCCGCGCGAACTTCGACAAGACGGACCCACGGCTGGCGGAGTTCATGCGCAAGGCCATGGCCGCCTACGCGCAGGCCCGCCTGTAGTCCGGGGAGGCACGTCCCGAAGGGCACCCTCGGGACGTGACCGGTGCCAAGCAGGAGCCCTGCTCCCGCACGGCACCCCGTTGTCTCGAAGGTGCCCTTCGAGACGGCGGACCGCCGGTTCCGGGGGTACCGGCGGCCCGCAATCCAGGGTCTCCGACCTGGTCGCGTCGTTCCCTGGCAAACCGTCATGTCGCGCCGGTGAGACACCCGCCGACGTCCCGAAAGACGGGTGGATTCACTCGGTCGTTGCAACACCCTCTGTGAGCTGGGAGTTTGTGATGGCTGCTGGGTTGGTGTTGCCGCGTGTGGTGCGGGTGCGGTTTTGGGAGGAGGTTCGTGCTGGTCGGGCTGTGAGGCCTGCCTCGTTGGCGGCGGGCGTGTCGCACGAGACGGGGCGGCGGTGGTTTCGTGAGGCTGGTGGGGTGATCGGGAACGCACCGCGCCCGTTGGGCGAGCGCTATCTGTCGTTGGCTGAGCGGGAGGAGATCTCGCGTGGTCTGTCCGCGAAGCGTCCGTTTCGGGAGATCGCCGGGAAGTTGGGTCGTGAGCCCTCGACGGTCAGTCGTGAGGTCAGGAACAACGGTGGCCGGGATGGGTATCGGGCGTATCGGGCGGAGGTGGCGGCGCGGGAGCGGGCGCGGCGGCCGAAGGTCGCGAAGCTGGCTGAGGCCGGTAACCGCGAGTTGCGG